>NZ_FCOJ02000096.1 GCF_001545035.1 Caballeronia glebae | reverse complement strand
TAGCCCACGAGGCGACGGACGACCGAGCCATTTTTTTGCTCGACCCACGCTTGATCGTTCTTCTTATAGGCGCGCGAGCGCGTCAGCTCGATACCCGTTGCCTTGCAGAAATCGAAGACAGCCGCGTTCATGAAGGCGCTATCGTTATCGCAGTCCAGACCACGCAACGGAAACGGCAAGGCAGCGCTAACCCGCTCGATGTGCTCAAGAACGAACGCGCCGCTGCGAAACGGCATAGCGAGACACTCGGTCCAACCCGTTGCGATAAAGAACACCCGATAGCCGGCATCGATCAGCGCATGTCCGAGCCCGGCCGCTGCGTGCGACTTGCCGGCCCCCGGCGGCCCGAAGAGCAGCAAATTGGCACCTTTCTCGAGCCACGCATCACCTGCCGCGAGCGCTTGCAGATGGCGTCGGCGCTTGGCTAGTGGAACTCGCTCGCAATATCGAAGCAGTCGCGCGAAATGACGTCGGCCGCACTTAGCACATTAAAAAGTATGGGGCGGCGGCTTGGGCTCATCGAGCGCCGCGCGGGGCACCGCTCCCTGGCTGCGACGAAAGATCTATCGAATTTCGCATCATTCCAACCTCTTAATGCTCGCAATGGACTCTACGATTGTTCTTGTTGCACCCCAACGACAAGAGCTGGCTGAACGATTCGCCAGATACAACGGAGCTTCAATCGATGGCAAAACAAACCGGCGCACCTGCAAAAGAGCAGATCACCCCGTTCTTTCCGACCCAGGCCTATCTCGGATATCCGAAAGATTACGAGAAGGAGCCCGCGCTCAAGAAGCGTCGGCGCGAGTACGCCGAGTTCTCGCGAAAGTTGCGAGCGATTCTCGCCCCGTTGCTGGTCAACCGTTATGCTTTGCATGAAGACATGCTAGTGCTCACCAGCAAAGGATTTTCGGGGCAGGGCGTCGACGTGGACTGCGTAGCCGTCACTCGGTTCGGTGTCTTTGTGATCACGCACATCCCGGTGGCTGGCATCATTTCTTCTTCGCAGAAGGCGAACGAAATGGTCGTCCTGAGCGAGTCGGGCGCAGCACATACCTTTCCATGCCCCCTTTGGCGTGCGGCACCCGCCGTTCACTTTCTTTCCGCCCTTCTGTCGGATTTGCAATGCCCAGTGCAGGCGATCGCCATCGCTACGCATGATGCTTGCGCGATCGAACTTGGCGTTCCCACCGCGATCTTCAAACTGAACGAACTGAGCCAGTTCTTGCGGCAAAGCTACGATCGCTACAGTGCCGTCAACTGGTCCTTCTTTGATGTCGACGAGATCAATGCACGTCTACGGAAAGGATGCCAGAGTTGGGATCACGCCGTCGAACAAGCCGAGCGTGATGCGCATCGGTCCTGATTGCTAGGCGAGGATCTTTCTGCCACTGCGGCACAAATGCGCATTTTTTCACCGCATTCCTTCCAATGCTTACGCCGACTGCCTTGGCGTAAGCGAAAAACGAGCCTTCGGCCGCACGAAGTCGATTTCGCAATATTTCGCTGTTTTCAAATAAAAATCAGTGGGTTAGCTCCGTGTGACCAGAGAAAAAAGCAAAGCTCTCCGGACGAACTTTTCCGGTCTGACTAACGGTGAAATTGAGCAGAGGGGGTGCAGCGAAGACAGCAGAGTGGTATTGGCGGCGAAAGCAGCGAATTGC
This sequence comes from Caballeronia glebae, assembly GCF_001545035.1. GTDB lineage: Bacteria > Pseudomonadota > Gammaproteobacteria > Burkholderiales > Burkholderiaceae > Caballeronia > Caballeronia glebae. Next base: position 14,173 of record NZ_FCOJ02000096.1, on the reverse strand, counting down.
TGACTTGCCTTTGAAAGTCCGCTTGTGGATGTTGCAATGCTTGGACTATTGCCGGATTCTACGCCAACTTTCGTTGGCGCACAAGCTGCTATCGAATCTCACGCCATGTCGTAGTGCGCAGAGCTTCAGTCGGCGCTTCTATCATCTTGCTGCTATGCATTCGGGTCACTTGTTCTGATGATGTATGTAAGCATTATGAAATGGCGAAAGTTGAAAGACGGTGTTTTTAATACGTCTTTCACCCAATTTAAAAAATGGTTGTGGCGTCGTTATCAGGACTCTCTTATGTGAGCAACAAGTATGCGATCATCCAGGCGCTGAACTAAAGGAGACCCGATGAAACCATCAAAAAGGCCATATCGCTTGATAAGCCGTCGCAGTTGCCTGCGACTTGCGCAGCTATATCAGGAAGGGCTCAACGAAGGGAAATGGAAGACGCAACTCGGCGCTTTAAGCACATTGCGCGTGAGTCAGGGAGATTTGTCGTTGGCATTGCAGCTTCACGAGTTGCCCGATGAGATTCTCGACCTATTTGATGACCTCATTGGAATCAGCAGCCACACCGTTCGAGTCATTCGCCATACAGTCATTCATGATGGGATCAAAACGGTGCTGGGCCGTATCCGGCAGAGCGGGGCGACCAATGCAAAGCATTCGAATAAAGCAGTATTGAAGATCGTCAAAGGCCACGCGCTGAACTCCAAGACAATGCTGCGCTGGTCGGGGCAAGACCCCGTAAAGATCGCGGCCCGCGCGCTTGATCTGCCTAAAAACATCTCCGACCGATATCACCTCGGGGTGACGAATGGAGAGTGGGCAAGTTTCAGTGCCTGTGCGAAGGCGCTCGGGGTATCGCGACGGAATGTTAGCGTTGCCGTTTCGATTCGGGAGCTTCCCGACGCAGTTCGTCACCTGTTCTATGAGACGGACCTAACGTTCGCGGTTGGGAAGCGACTTCTCGCGCTCAAGGACGAACTGGGACTCGATGAGATGCTTGTACGGGCACGCTGCGTGGAGTCAATGTTCGACGCGAGCGGCCGGACGGCGGCAAACATTCTCTCTGAGCTCAACGCGGAGAATATCCGCCCGTCGACTTTCACCCGTGTACGCATTAGAAAAGGAAGAGGCCGAAATCGGCTGGTGATCGAATGTAAAGATTCCGAGTTGCTGTGGAGGTACCGCAACGAGATCGAGAAGTCGATTACAAAAGTTCTGAAAAAGCGGATTACCGATGCTGAATTGGTTCAGTTTTTGCGCCAATTTGGTAGCATCTTCGATAAAGCTCACCTCGCCCGCTTGCCGAGTACTTTCGCGCCCCGTCCCTCGTGAAGATCACATTAGGCGATGCGTTGGACGACGTGTCTCGCATGCTTCGGACGACAATCGTCGATCTTGAGTGTCTGCCGATGACGGCCGCGATGATGCCCCATAGCCTTCGGCGATCGTCGCTTAACTTTTCGCAACCAGACACTCATCACCTCTTCATCTGCTAAGCGTGTCAACGCATTGACGTAGGCGACGTCGGCGGATTGTTTCCCTCCTCCGAATGCCGCAAGCGACGTCGCCACGAAGACACAGAAATGAGGGCTTACTCACTCGAGTCCGCGGCGTGGGTTCACGCAGCGGCCGTGGTGATAGCAGAGTGGCTAACGCCATTCCGGTTCCGTGCGTCTGAGACGCGATATGCGACATCGGCTGGAGGCTGAGAGCCTACCATTGCGCGATTGCAACTCTGGGTCGGCAAAAAATGCAGCGATTTCGTGCACGCGTGCATTCATGGGCTCGTACGCCCAAAAAAGAATTAGCTCTACGAAGCACGAAGGGGACGTATGGCGGCCGCGCGCGGTTTTTTGCGCCGCTCGGCGAGCTACAGGGATCTCCAAACGAGTCGAGGCGACTCCCGCTTTTGTCCGTATCTTTGTCGCTCGTAGTTGGGGCGTGCGGACCTAGTGACCCGCGCCTGCATGTCCGGGCGCAAACCTGTCTTTCCGTATTTCCTGCAGGTCACGGCAGCGCCTTGACTTCTTCTTGTTGCAGGCATGCTGGTCTTGTTCAAACCAGTAATTCATCGCTATGCTAACAACGAAGCGTCTGTGTCATCCGCTACCCACACAACGAGCGCGAAGCGTCGCTCCTAAGCAGCGTACCTCGCGCCTCAATTGGTCTCGAGCGCGCACGCGCGACCCGATGCGTGCGCAACGCCCGCGCGCTGGCGGAGCCAAATCATGCGTGCGCTAAAGCAACAACCCATCGCAAAGTCCCGAGCGTCGGAGGTGAAGCGGCCCTCACGGTGCGCGGACGCTGAATTGACGCACCTCGAACGCGTGATACGCCACCTCCTAAGCGCGAATGCACCGCCCATGCCGCCTTACCTTGGTCGGTCTTACTGGCTCAGGCGGCTCGAGCGTTTAGAGAAAGAAACCTGCCTAGTCGCCGCGCAGTTGAAGCGTCTAGGCACCCTTCGCAACCTTCTGCTTGCAGACGCATCATGTCGCCGGCAATGTGCGTGACTATTCACTTATCGGAGCGCGGTCAACCGAATTTATCACGCGGCGATCGGACTCACGCCCGCTATTGGTTGCGCGCGACTGCTGGTTTGGTACCTGCCAGGATGGCACGAAATCTTCGACATCACGATGCCTATCGCCCAGTGTTCTTGCTGAGTGGGGGCGACACCGAGCGAGGATCTCTTAACAAAACGTCGTCCATCAACGTGCAGCGCTCGGCGAAGACTGATTGATGACCGCAATAAACCAACCGCGAGAAACGAAATGAGAGATCCAATTCAGAAACGAGAACCCGCATCCCATCCGTCGAACGATCGAAGGCTAAGCGGCGCCGATCACCTTACTCATCTGCTAGAGCACGATTCAGTCTTAGGCGCAGGCCGTCGGCGCGTCTGCCGCTGGTTGCACCGCCGAATCGCGCCTGTATTCAGCCGCGTGTGTGAGAGCCAAGTCCGCTTTCGCGAAGACCTAACCCTCGAACATGCGCCGGGCACTGCGAGCGCGACGACATTGGTCCATTGCCTTGCTGTTACGCCTTTCGGTGTTTTCGTTGTCAACTACTACGATTGGAGAGGCGAGGTCAGGCCCGGGACCAATGAAGACGAGTTGCTCGTGATCGATGACTTGGGCGGCGTCACGGTGCACACGTCGCCTCTCCGGCGTGCAAAGCCGGCGGTGCGCCACTTACGGTCAGTGCTCTCTCAGCACGATTGTCCGGTCGAGAGCATCGCCATATTCGCAGAGGTGGACTGTCGCCTCCATCCGACGGCACCCGATGGAGTTCTAGCGTTGTCCGATTTGCATTACTTTTTGCGCACGAAATTGCTCAGCTTTCGCGCGACGCATGCACGTTATCTGGACGCAGCGCGTATTGATAGCCATATAGATCGGACATGCGGTTCGTGTCGGCGAAGACAGTCGCGCTGAAAATCCTCGGGCGAAGCTGACCATCGTTTCAGAACAAGACGGTAACCCGACGAAGGATCGGACCGGAAATACAACGAAAGCGATATAGCGAGACAAGGCTAAGGGGAGGGGAAGCGCAGCGTCGAGTCGACGCGGGCAACGCCGCGCCACAAGAACTATCCACATCCTCGTTTCGGATAAACCTTGGCGCGGGTCGGAGCAAACCGGAAAGACTGCGTTTTTTCGAAGCTTTTAGCGTTACTAAGACTGGCTGTCGGTCTATATTGAATCCACCCACCGCGTATTCACGCATCGACATAACAGGCGAGCGGCTTCTGCTCGCCCTTCACCAAATCTTCATCTTTCGATCCCCGCGGAGCACGGACACGCTTGCCCTCACGAGCGCGTCCGACCTGTTGCCACCATCGCCGGTCGCTTTCTTGATGCCGATCGGTCGGACCGGACATTTATCGACGGCGATGACTCGCGTGCCGCTGCAGCTTCAACTTGAGATTTCCATCGTGTCTGCGCTTCAGGGCCGATCGGCTTAGCTGATAGCGGCGCGCATACCAGCGCCATCGTTGTGGTTTCAACCGCTGTAGTCCGCTTTCAGCATAACGCTGGAGGCAAACACTTTTCCATCTAAGGAGGTTTTATGAAAGTCGCTGTATTGGAAGTCCGTTATGCAGGTGGTCTGGAGCTGACCGATTATGTTTTGGTGAAGACGTCCTCCCGTCTGACCTTGTCGCCGCGTCTGAGTGCTTTGCTCGGCATCCTAGAGAAGTCGGAGCGTCGCATCACTATGCGGATCAAGGTGGATGGAGTCACCTATCGAGTTGAATGCAAACAGGACGGTGAGTATGTCGTAGGCGCGAGACTTAGCCTTGGCGAGCGCTGGTTGTCCAGACTGCGACTCTTCGAAGCGCCGACTGAGTCTCAGCGGCGGCTCAATGGACGATTTGCCCATTTGCTGAGCGCTTGGGCGCTTATCGGTGCGGGCTATTTGGTGTACGCGACGAAGACCTGGGACGTGCGCGTGATCATTGAAACGGTTCTGCTTTGCTTCATATCGCTGACGTTATTTGTTGTCGGGCACATTTGCTTTTCGGACGTTCGTCAGCCCACTCGTTAGCCTGGCGGTTCCGTGGCTGTGCTTGTTGGACTCTCGCATCTTCGAAATCGGCCACTCGATAATCGGGCGTGCTGTTAGCGTCTCTGCGATTTGACGTTGATGCGAACCGCGCTGCACGGCGCGGTTCGCCTAAGCAATGTGCGAGTCACGAGCTCCTCGACCGAAACCCTGTTCACTCTCATCGCGAATAGCGGTATCTAATGCGGGTCGAGTAGTCGAAATCCGACGGTCGATTATTTCGCAGAACAAACGCACCAACCGAAGCATGCAATGTATCAATGATTAATCATAGCAAACTGCGCCGCGTGAGCGGCAGGAGGAAAGGTCATGGCCGCAAAGATGTGGTCTGCTGTAACAATGGAAGGTCGAGAGATCTTCACGGACGAAATCGCCTCTCCTACAGAAACATCGTCGTTGAAATGTAGGCATTGCGGCGTTGCCGTTTCTTATGTTCCGCCACATGCCCGAGAGAATAGGGGAAAGGTCTATTGGGTGCGGGGATATTTCCGCCTGCTTCCGAAATGCGCGCACGAGGAGAGCTGCGTCTTCAATGTTTGCGAGGAGATTGAAGTGCTTGCGCGCCGGTCGTTGGGTGTTATGCAGGCGCTAGCCCAAGGACGATATTGCTTCCGTCTCCTTGCGTTTAGTGATATGCGCGATCTGACGGCGTGCCGGCCCGAGGCAACCATCACGCGACTGATCAGCGCAGCAAATGCTAATGGACTGCTCTTCTCACATGATCCGCGTCTCTTGTTATCGGCATACCTCAACACCGCTAAGCGAGTGATCTCGCTTCGCGCCTTGTGTGGAGACGATAACGTGTTGAAGGATCGGGTCAAACTTGTCTTCAACGGAATGTCCGTGTGCTGGAGCGACTTCTACTACGAGGAAGAGCGGTTCCTTGCAGCCTATCGCTGGATCGGTCAGACAGCTGTCTCGTTTCCAGTCGCTCTGGTCGGCCATGTTTCCACGATCAAGATCATCCAACGCAAGGACCGGTCGTTGTATATTCTAAAGCTCAAGCTCCCAGCCGCTACGCCTTATGCCCGTGACGCGAACGTGGGCGAACTCACCCAAGCGGAAGTATGGACCAGCCGACCCGAATGGGTGAAAACGCTTCAGAAAGACGATGAGGTCGTCGTCTTCGGCCATTGGCGACACGCTGTAGGACCTACTTATACTTATCTACAACGGAGGGGCGATGTAGCTTTTCGCAAGATTCTGGAGCGTCGCATGTCGATTTGGCTGTACGTGAAGTCCCAGATTTCAAGGGTCTGCCGACGAGCGTCGGAGACGTCACGGTGCGCTGGATCTCAAAATGCGCGACCCTGACAATGGTAGTTTAGACAGCGTCAAGCGGCACGGCCGGTCGGCCAAAACAATTGTCGCTGCCCAGTGGGCCCCCGGGAAGACGCTGGAGCGCTTTTTTAACACTCGCCTTGGCTTTCCGCCAAAGCGATATCGTGAGATGGTCGAAGCGCTGTGCGATTTCGCTGTCTCAACTGGAAAGGACATTGTCGAAGCTGCAAAAAATGAGACCCGGTGGCGCTGGATTGCGAAGCAGATGCTGCACGCATGGAACGAAGGCATGGCGTCACTGCGCAGCGCCAAACCGCAGGCAGCGCTCAGAGAGCTCACGCCCGTCATTGAGGTCACTGGTTTCTCGGATGCCGACAAGGCCGATAGCACGAGGGAAGTAATTGGCCGCTCGGAATTGCTGGCAGATCACAGCAAAGAAGTCTGACGCACTACAAGTTCGGCATGCGACGCCGGCGCGTCGCACGCCCGCGTTCGATATATGTCAACACCGACTGAAGCCTGACCCAAGGGGGCGAAGGTAAATCTTGGGCTGGTTTTATGCTGCCATTCCTAGACTCTCCCGGTATTGGAGCGGGCGGAGAGAGGCGAGCGAGCCTTTGATCCGCTTTGCGTTCAGTAATCCCTGACAATCTTGGGGCTGAAATTGGATTCGTAACATCCGTGCACACGCTCTAACCGCGCGCGCCAAACACAGAGACCATTTGCGCGTCGCCCTGTCGCGGATCTTCGGGTATGCACGCGCGAGAATGATGCGGAGTTTGATCGATGCGAGACGTCACAGTTTCGCAGCCTAGCGAGTTCGCAGTCTCCCGGCATGCGGGTATGCGCCCCGTACGCCGGCAAAGCGCGTATCGAAATAATCTGCCCGAGTCAAACTAATGATCTGACTCTGGGAGCAAAAAATGGACGTCTACCGTCGCTGTGGGAATTGCAAACAACGGTTCAAGGTGCGGCCCCAATCCCCCAATCAGCGGTACTGTTCTACTCACGATTGTCAGCTGACACGCCGAAGACTTTGGCAGAGAGAACGGCTGCAGTCCGATCACGACTATCGGGAGAATCAACTTCGAGCCAGTGCGGATTGGCGAGTGCGCAATCCCGATTATTGGAAGTCATATCGGGAGAAACATCCGGCGTACGTTGCTCGCAACCGTGAGCAACAAAAGAAGCGGAAAACAGATCGCCATGCCAGTGCAAAGATGGACGCGTGGCCGCTGGACTACTCCCTGCGATCGGGAACGTACATCTTGACGGCCGTATCTAATTCGTTGCACGCAAAAATGAACGCGTGGATCGTTCACCTCACAGTGCTGACGGCCACGGAGGGGCTTCCTGAAGAAAGATTGTAAATAGATGACTCGTGCCACGTAACGTTACACGCTGCTACTCTGATTCCGACGCGAAGCGCTTCGGTTCATTACGGCTGCAATGGACGGTTCGCCCGAACTTTACGGTACGCATCAAGCAGGTCATCGGACTGGTGGAAAGAATGACAGGCGATCCTGATCCAAAGGTGTGCGAAGGTGGCTTTCATACTAGAGCTGCTGAGTATGTTCGTATGTCGACTGAACACCAACAGTACTCCACGGAGAATCAGCGAATAAAGATCCAAGAATATGCCAATCAGCATCGACTCAGGATTATTGCGACCTATGCGGACGAGGGAAAAAGCGGCCTTCGGTTAGACGGGCGCGCTGCACTTCAGCGGCTCATCCATGATGTTGAAGCACGCACTGTCGACTTCCAAGTCATTTTAGTATACGACGTTAGCCGCTGGGGACGATTTCAGGATGCAGATGAGAGTGCCTATTACGAGTACGTGTGTAGGCGTGCTGGCATCAACGTTGTATATTGTGCTGAACAATTTGAGAACGATGGATCTCCAGTCTCGACGATCGTTAAAGGTGTCAAACGGGCAATGGCCGGAGAGTACAGCCGCGAATTGTCAACGAAAGTCTTTGCCGGTCAATGCCGACTGATTGAGCTCGGCTTCCGTCAAGGAGGACCGGCGGGTTTCGGCCTACGAAGAGTTCTTGTCGACCAAGGCGGGCTGGTCAAGTCGGAACTTCGACGCGGAGAACGCAAGAGCTTGCGAACTGACCGGGTAGTCCTGATGCCTGGGCCCGAGTGCGAAACTGGAATTGTTCGCCTGGTCTATCAGTGGTTCATTGAGGAGTCGCTATCCGAAGCTCAAATCGCGGCTAGATTGAACTCGATGAATGTACGGACCGACCTCGACCGTGCGTGGAGCAGAGCAACGGTCCACGAAGTTCTCAGCAACGAGAAGTATATCGGCAACAACATCTACAACAGAGTTTCGTTCAAACTCAAGAAGCTCCGAGTGGTGAATCCGCCTGAAATGTGGATCCGAAAAAACGGAGCCTTTGAGTCAGTACTGTCTCCAGACGTATTCTACATAGCTCAGGGGATTATGCGCGCACGCGCACATCGGTACTCAAACGAAGAATTACTGGCGCGGCTGAGGGGCCTCTATCAATCACGTGGCTTCCTTTCTGGAATTGTAATTGATGAAACCGATGGGATGCCATCGTCCTCTGTGTACACTTACCGATTTGGGAGCTTGGTAAGAGCGTACCAAGCCGTCGGGTTCACACCAGACCGGGACTATCAATATGTCGAGATAAACCGACTCCTTCGCAGACTGCATCCAGAGATCGTAAATGATACCGAGCGATTGATCGCCAAGATTGGCGGCGAAACCGTGAGGGACCCCGCCACCGATGTGCTGTACATAAATCGAGAGTTCACAGTTTCGATCGTCTTGGCACGCTGCCAGCACGCCGGTTTGATGAAACACAGGTGGAAAGTTCGGTTCGACGCGAGTCTGCTTCCCGACATCACCGTTGCTGTAAGAATGAAAGACGGGAACGAGTCACCCCACGACTATTACCTACTACCGCGTGTCGATTTTGGCCAGCGAGACATTCATCTAGCCGAGCGGAACTCGGTAGAGATCGAGACGTATCGCTTCGACACACTTGAGTATCTCTATCGTATGGCAGAGCGCGCGCGCCTTCGGAGGGTCGCATGAATGCAAGCGTAAATCCGCTCGTCATCCGCACAGTTCCGATCGACCGCATCGAGGTAATCAATCATCGTGACCGGAACAGTCGAATATTCGAGGAAATCGTCGGCAACATACAAGCGATCGGGCTCAAGAAGCCGATTGTCGTCACGTCGCGACTAGCACCGGACGGCACTGAGCGCTTCGTCCTTATCTGTGGTGAGGGACGTTTGACTGCGTTCACGTCTTTGGGAGAACGTGAGATTCCCGCCTTGGTGGTCGACGTCGACGACGAGGACGCCCTTATCATGAGCCTCGCAGAAAACATCGCCCGACGCCAATACCGCCCCCTCGAACTTCTTTTCGGTATCCGCCAACTGGCTGAAAGGGGATATGGTGCAAAAGCGATTTCCGAAAAAACGGGTCTAACTGTTTCGTACATTCAAGGGATTCTGACACTGCTCAAGCACGGCGAGGAGCGCCTTCTCGTCTCGGTTGAGAGTGGCGCGATCCCATTGAATGCTGCGCTGTCAATCGTTCGCGCGGGCGACGATGATAACGCCGTCCAAAGTGCGCTTCAAGAAGCATACGAAACGGGGCAACTTCGAGGAAGGCAACTAGTCCGGGCGCGTCATGTGATTGAAAAGCGGCAACTCCTTGGTAGGTCAATCGTCCACAAACCTGCAGGCAAACGCTCGACACTCACCGCGAGCGGACTGGTCCGAACGTACCAAAATGAGGCCAAACGTCAGAAGGCACTCGTCCGAAAGGCAGACTTCACGCAACAGCGACTGCTTTTCATTGTCGGAGCGCTACGTCAACTTTTCGCCGACGAGAATTTTCTCAACCTGCTACGCGCCGAAGCAATCAGCTCTTTACCAAAATACTTGGCAGACCGGGTATGGCCGGAGAGCGCAGCATGAGCCGAGTTCAGTTGGCCTTTATTCCAGAGCCGATTAACGTTCCTCTAGATTCGGTCCTCCCGTCGAGACAACCTACTCCGGGGCTAACAATCTCACGAAAATTTAAGCAAATTGTGTCATCAATTCAGGAAGTTGGTCTTATTGAACCCCTCTCTGTTATGCCCGAGGACAAGAATCTGGGCGGTTTCGTTCTTTTGGACGGGCATTTGAGGCTTCTAGCTTTACGAACACTACGTATTTCACATGCCGCCTGTCTAGTGTCAACCGACGACGAAGGCTATACCTACAATAACCGTGTGAATAGACTATCGGCGTTGCAAGAGCATTACATGATTCGACGAGCGATGGAAAAAGGTGCGTCGCCCGAGCGCTTAGCTAAGGCACTTGGGGTCAATCTTTCTCATATCATCAGTAAGGCAACCTTATTGGACGGAATTTGCCCCGAAGCGATCGATCTTCTTAAGGATCAGCAATTCTCCCCCAGCCTATCTCGAGTAATTCGGAGAATGAGGCCAACGCGGCAGGTAGAATGCATCGAACTCATGCTGGCCGCGAACAACATTACTGCCGCCTATGCAGAAGCCTTGTTTGCAGCAACTCCGGCGGATCGGCTGGTCGAAGGGAAGCGACGCCCACGGCGCGTAGTCGCGAGCCAGGAGCAAATTGCAAAGATGGAACGAGAAATGAGCAATCTACAAAGCAAGTATAAGCTTGCGGAACAGAGCTTCGGTCAGGACGTCTTGAATCTAGTGTTGGCCAGGGGCTACTTAGCCAAATTGCTTGAGAATGAGGAAATCATGCGGTATCTCTTGGCTCATCATCCAGACCTCGTAAAGGAATTCGAATTAATCCTAGAGTCGGTATCCCTTGAGCAAGGTTGAGTTGAAGCGGTCTGCGAACGAGTCAACGATTTCCTTTATGCGCCGCATTGAGACTATCCCTGACTGAGTGCGTCACGACAGCGTGCCCAAAATTCGATAACGTCGACACTCTTCAAATTTAGTTCAAGTGTCTCGGTAAACATACTTCCGACGGGAGGGCAGCGGCGCCTTTGTTTGACGTGTTCTCTGCAAATTTGGAATGCGAGTTGGCCAAGCTGAATTCGTCTCATCCAGTCAAAGTATGTATTCGATCGCGCCTGCCACAGATATATGGACTCTACTAGGTGAGAAGGTGACCATGATCGCGTCAGCTTGTACGACACAAGTGTCGCACAAACTAGATAGCAGACACAGTGGACCTCCGTGTCGCCGGCGTGGAATTCATCGTTAGATTTGCGCATAGACTACCATAAAGTCACTGAATATGAGGCACGCCGTGCCAGCAATCAACGGACACACCGACTTCGCCGCTTCAGTAATGGAGTTTACTGCATTCTGAAAACTCAATCTATGAGCGTCTCTGAAATGCTGCGTTTCACGGCACGGGCGCGCGCGCAGCCGAGATTCCGGGATCATGAGGCCCGGGGACGTCAGTCGAAACATCGGGTCGATGCAGGATTGATTAATGCCGGCGTCGACGATGGCGCATCAAGCATTCGTTTGGCCAAGCGCAGGCGGGAGGAAGAAATGTTTACTGTTCCGCGCTGCTGGTCGGCCCCGATGCCGCATTTAGCACATTTGTGTTGTCAAACGTCGCTTCGCAGACAATGCCCCGCCCACGAGCTTCGGCAACGCACCTTCAGAGCGAACTCGGCCGGAGAATTCAACCGGTCGACGAACAAGTTAGTGACTGACAGGGGGCGGTAGTGCTGCACATGAACCAGCGCCCTTGAACTTATCGCACTAAGACAAGGAACGCGGTAATGCTGGACAGTTGGCAGAACCGCGAACCTCTTGAGATCGCGCAGCTTTCTGGTCAGACCGATTTATCTGCAGCAAATTTCCATTAACAAATGTGCACCTCGACCGCTGAAAAGCGGCGAAGACACTGGCCGAGCGCGAAGAGATCTTGGGCCTCGTGACTGTGATCGGATCAGCCGTCAGAGTCGATCGATTGCATCGCAACTACAAGCCCAAAGAGAAGCGCTTTCGCTATCTGAATGTGGCCGACGTCTGGATGCGGGGATTATCTGGAAATAAAAAGTCGGTACTTTGTTGCTTGGATTTCGCAACATGTCAGCATCGAATCGATCGGCCAAAAGTTTTCGATTGCTCTCTTCGATCGACATTGGCTTGGAATCTGCACGCAGGGTCTCAAATGCGCAGACCTTTAAAGCTCAGGTTGCGTTGTATGTATCAGGTCTAGTAATCCATAAAAAGGTGGATTGAGAGACTCAACAGGCGTCTCACGAGAAGGGGCTCGACCGCACATTGAGAAATTCCATACGTCCTATAAGAAGCTTGGTCGCCTCGTGGCGAGTCGAGTACTGCCGAGCGAGGTGCTGGGGCATCAGGTAACAAAACGAACCGGGGTGCGCTGTCCGGCGCCTTTGCCTACCTGATGTGATCTAGGGCAAATTCACGATTTAACAATTAGCGAATCGCGAGCTGGTTGCGATGCGACGATTGCAGTCTCGATGGAAGAATTTTGCGTCGCAAAAACCCGAAAACTTATCGGAGTATCCCGAAACCCGCTGATGAAAGTGCCTTTTTCATAAAGGGGAGATCGCCGTCGATGGCATTCGTTGCCAGCCTTCGGTAGTCGCCAAGCGAGATAGTTAGGGATTGGCACTGCCGAGCCGCGCTGTGCACCACGATGTCTAACGTGTGCCGATTTCCTCATCCTTCGAAGTCAAGAGACAGTGCCACTTGGTCAAGCTGTCCACTCGAAGGCGTCCTCAATCCATCGTTGTGTGCGTCCGCATTGCCGCGGCAAATAAGTAGCCAGTCCGGTGACACTCAATTTCCGAAACACTTTGTTCGATTGATTTTTCGACGTTCGCCCAAGCGATAGGCTAGTCGCTAATTTGTGCCGCCCAATTTTCTCGTGGCTTCGAAATATTGGAGATTGTTGGTCTCCCTAAACCAGAATATCTTCGCATGCCTTTGGATTAAGATAATTAAGACTTGTCGTTGAATATGGCAGGAGGTCTAGTGCGGAGGATGGCGAGAGTCGCTGTCGAGTAGTCAAATTAATATCGCGAATATGCGATGACAGGGTGATTTAACGATGCTGCTATTCGGTATGAGGCGAACGGTTCCTTGTTGAAGTGCTAGAAAATAAGGCGGGGCGGTTGTAGAGGTAAAAATAATAAAGGTGATACAGAAGTCGCGAGGCTTCACCTTAGGCACGTTTGAACCGGAAGAGCAACTTACCTGCGCTTTGGTGGATCGTTAGTCGTCGGCCTCATTCACCGCTTCAAATATATTAAATCTTCGAAAGGCATCTTCAACGAAAATGCGAGCGGCTTTTCGTATCATGAACTGCTGCTTCGATCCGTACCGCCTACACGTTTTTCAAAGCAGCGGCTCAAGATGATCTGTCCCTTAATATGACGAACGGGGACGGTGTTTATGTGGGAATCGGTGGCACGCGATAGCATTTCGGCTAGCATTGCAGAATTGACTCGATAGCAATGTATATTGCTTCGGTTTCAACGCAAACTACCTTTCGTTTGAAGTCGGGCCATCTGCGAAAGGTGAGACGCGTTCGAATCCAGAAAAGGCGAAGAGCCACTGAAATGTCAAACAACTATCTCGATCCAAGGTAATGCATCTCGCGCTTCTCTACACCTTCTTCGCCGCCATCGCGACCCTCGCCAACATCGGCGCGCAGGACCTCACAACGCGCATCTACACCGGTCCGTGGCACATTCTGCTCTCGGTATTCATAGGCACGGGCGTCGGCCTTGTCGTGAAGTACCTGCTCGACAAGAAATGGATCTTCCGCTTCAAGGCCGAGAACGCGCGCCACGACGCGACCATGTTCACGCTCTACGTGACGATGGGCCTCGTCACGACCGCGATCTTCTGGGGTGTGGAGTTCGGCTTCAACGCCATCTTCGGCACGGCTGAAGCGCGCTACATCGGCGCGTGCATCGGCCTTGCAATCGGCTACGTGATCAAGTACCGCCTTGACAAGCGCTACGTGTTCCGCACTTTTCCTAAAGCGACGCGCGCTTGAACAAAAACCGCGGCACGTTGCGAATGATCAGCATGATCCCCCGCCAGAACCACGGCGTATAAACCACGTCCTTGTTCCTCTCGACCCCACGCACGATATCCTTCGCCACCTTCTCCGGCGTCGCGACGAGCGGCCCGGGCAGCGGCAGACCCGCGGTCATCGGCGTGGCGACGAAGCCGGGCTTGATATCGACGACATGCACGCCGACCTTGAAAAGCCGCGCTCGCAAGCCTTCGAGAAACGCCTGCAATGCGGCCTTCGCGCTGCCGTACAGATAATTCGACGGACGCCCGCG
>NZ_FCOJ02000011.1 GCF_001545035.1 Caballeronia glebae | reverse complement strand
TCCTTTGCGCTGCCGGCCTCGCCGATCACGCTGAGATGCGGTACGGAGTCGAGGCGCGCGCGCAAGCCGTCGCGCACGAGCGGGTGATCGTCGACGAGAATGATGCGGGCGGTTTCAGCGCTCATCGGTGTGTCCTTGTAGATTCGGCGCGGCGAGCGGCAGCGGCACGCTCGCCGCGATCGACGTGCGGCCCGGCTGCGAACTGATCGCGAGCATGCCGCCGAGCGCGTCGAGCCGCTCGCGCATGTTGCGCAGGCCGACGCCGCTCGCCGGATCGGAGAATGCGTCGTGCGCGTCGAAGCCGCGGCCATTGTCGGTGATGTCGAGCGTGACGGCGTGCGTCGCGATATCGAGCGTGAGCGCCGCGCGCGACGCCTGCGCATGCCGCGCGATGTTGGTCAGCGCTTCCTGCGCGATGCGAAAGAGCACCGTGTTGACGGGATCGGGCAGCGTCGCGCGCTGCGGCGCACAAGGCTTGCCGTCGTGCGTCGATTCGAAGCGCACTTCGGTGCCGTTCTGTCCGTCGAACTCGCGCGCGAGTTGTTCGAGCGCGGCGGCGAGACCGAGATCGTCGAGCATCGCGGGACGCAGCGCGTGCGAGATGCGGCGCACTTCGCGCAGCGTGCCGGAAAGACGTCCGAGACTCGTCGCGAGCGCGGCCTCGGCGGTCGGCTCGCGCGCCGCGCCGCGTTCGAAACGCGCGAGCGCCGATTCGAGCAGCAGCTTCACCGAGACGAGCATCTGGCTGATTCCGTCGTGCAATTCGCGCGACAGCCGCGCGCGTTCCTGTTCCTGTGAATCCACCACTTGCCGCGCGAGGCGCTTCAGCTTCGCGTCGGCGCTGCGATGCTCGCTGATATTGAGCACCGCGCCGCACGCCGCGATGATCGCGAGCGCGGCGAACGCGATCAGCCCGATCCACATGAGCGTGCGCCGGATGTTCACGGCCGCCTGCGAATCGATGCGCGCGAGCGTCGTCTCGACATCCTCCAGATAGATGCCCGTGCCCATCATCCAGCCCCAGCGTTCGAGCGGCACGACATAGCCGAGCTTCGGCGCGAGCAGGCCGGTCGATGGCCGCCGCCAAACGTAGCGCACGTAGCCGCCGCCTTTGGATGCCTGCTGGATCAGCTCCTGAATGGTCAGCGCGCCGTTCGGATCGCGCATCAGCCAGAGATCGCGTCCGACGAGATCGGGCTGGCGTGGATGCATGAGCGACGTGCCGTGCATCGTGTAAACGAAAAAGTAACCGTCCTGCCCGAAGTCGAGCCGCTGGAGCGCGTCGAGCGCGAGGCGTCGGCGTTCTTCGTCGCTGCGCGGATCGTTGGCGGGCGCGTCGTAGTATGGCGCGATCGCGCTCTTCGCGATCTCGACGTAATGCCGCAGTTCGATTTCCTTGCTCGACACATACGCGGCCTGCGTCGTGTCGTGCTGCGCCTGCGCGAGCGATTGCGCCTGTTGACGAACGCCGTAGGTGATCCCGCCGATCGCGAGCGCGAACGGCACGATCGCGAGCAGGAAGATCTTTGCCTTGAGATTCATTGAAATCTGTTCACATACAAAACGGCCATGCGTCGCCCACTGCGGGGCAAGCCTTCGGGAACGCCCGAATTGCGGCGCATGGCGGCGGCGTGTGTTGCTTGGTGTTGCTTGATCTGACTCGGCCGTTCGCATGGCGATTTCGTATGCGAACGGACCTTGGGGTTTTCCGCTACGTGAAGCCACGTAGCGCGCATACGTAGTTATGCGCTTGTAAGCGCCCGGGCGAAAGCGAATACTACCGCCCAATGCGCTATCACGGCGCAATCATCGGCCCACAGGGTCAATAACTAAGGAGACGCCATGAATCGGGCTTCCGGATTCCTGGGCTGGATCGCGCTCGCGCTCTTGGGCGCGTTCGCATTCGGCACCATAGCGCTCGCGCACGGCGAGCGTATCAGCGCACTCTGGATCGTCATCGCGGCGGTCTGCGTCTATCTCATCGCTTACCGGTTCTATTCGCGCTTCATCGCGTCGAAGGTGCTGCAGCTCGACGGCCTGCGCATGACGCCGGCCGTTCGTCATAACGATGGCCTCGACTACGTGCCGACCAACAAGTACGTGCTGTTCGGCCATCACTTCGCGGCGATCGCGGGCGCGGGTCCGCTCGTCGGCCCCGTGCTGGCGGCGCAGATGGGCTACACGCCCGGCATGCTGTGGATTCTCGGCGGCGTCGTGTTCGCGGGCGCGGTGCAGGACTTCGTCATCCTGTTCATCTCGACGCGTCGCGACGGCCGCTCGCTCGGCGATCTCATCAAGATGGAACTCGGCACCGTGCCCGGCGTAATCGCGCTGTTCGGCGCGTTCCTCATCATGGTGATCATTCTCGCGGTGCTCGCGCTGATCGTCGTGAAGGCGCTCACCAATTCGCCGTGGGGCACGTTCACGGTGGCGGCGACGATTCCGATCGCGCTCTTCATGGGCGTCTATACGCGCTACATTCGTCCGGGGCGCATCGGCGAGGTGTCGATCATCGGCTTCGTCGGCCTGATGCTCGCGATCGTGTACGGCGGACAGGTCGCGCAATCGGCGACGCTCGCGCCGTTCTTCACGTTCACTGGCGTGCAGCTCGTGTGGATTCTGATCGGCTACGGCTTCGTGGCGTCAGTGCTGCCGGTGTGGCTGCTGCTCGCGCCGCGCGATTATCTGTCGACGTTCCTCAAGATCGGCACGATTCTGGGCCTCGCGATCGGCATTCTGATCGTCGCGCCGGAGCTCAAGATGCCGGCCTTCACGAAGTTCGTCGATGGCAGCGGGCCGGTGTGGTCGGGCAATCTGTTCCCGTTCCTGTTCATCACGATCGCGTGCGGCGCGGTGTCGGGCTTTCACGCGCTGATCTCGTCGGGCACGACGCCCAAGATGATCGACAACGAAGTCAACATGCGCTTCATCGGCTACGGCGCGATGCTGATGGAATCGTTCGTCGCGATGATGGCGCTCGTCGCCGCCTGCGTGATCGAGCCGGGCGTGTACTTCGCGATGAACAGCCCGGCCGCGCTGCTCGGCTCGACGCCCGAAGCGGTCGCGCAGACCGTCACGGGCTGGGGCTTCGTGCTGACGCCCGACATGTTGACGTCGACGGCGAAGGCGGTCGGCGAGACGACCATCATCGCGCGTGCCGGCGGCGCGCCGACGCTCGCGGTCGGCATGGCGCACATTCTTCATCAGGTAATCGGCGGCCCGGCGATGATGGCGTTCTGGTATCACTTCGCCATTCTGTTCGAGGCGCTCTTCATCCTGACCGCCGTCGACGCGGGCACGCGCGCCGGCCGCTTCATGCTGCAGGACTTGCTCGGCACGTTCCATCCGGCACTGCGTCGCACGGAATCGCTGCCGGCCAACCTCATCGCGACGGGGCTGTGCGTCGCCGCATGGGGCTACTTCCTGTATCAGGGCGTGGTCGATCCGTTCGGCGGCATCAACACGCTGTGGCCGCTCTTCGGCATCTCGAATCAGATGCTCGCGGGCATCGCGCTGATGCTCGGCACGGTCGTGCTGTTCAAGATGAAGCGCGAGCGCTACGCGTGGGTCACGCTCGTGCCGACCATCTGGCTGCTCATCTGCACGTTGACGGCCGGCTGGCAAAAGATCTTCGACGCGAATCCGAAAGTCGGTTTTCTCGCGCACGCGGGCAAGCTGAAGGACGCCTACGACGCGGGCAAGGTGATGGCGCCGGCCAAGTCGCTCGCGGAGATGCAGCGCATCATCTTCAACGATTACGTCGATGCGGCGCTTTCCGGCCTGTTCATCTTCGTGGTGGTGAGTATCGCGGTGTATGGCGTGCTGGCGGTGCTGCGCGCGCGTCGCGAATCGAAGCCGACGGTGCGCGAGACGCCGTTCGAAGCGATGCCGGCGGGTTCGAGCGCGGCCGTGCGTTCGGGCCATTGAGCGTCGGCCGGGAAAGGAGCAAGCAATGTTCAGCGATCTTCGGCAGGCAGGGCGGTATCTCGGCCAGGCAATGCGCCTGATGGTCGGGATGCCTGATTACGACGCGTATGTCACGCACATGCAGACGACGCATCCCGACAAGCCGGTCATGACCTACGCGGAGTTTTTCCGCGAGCGGCAGGAGGCGAGGTATGGGTCGGGAGCGGGGAAGTGCTGCTGAGTTGAAATTGTGTAGTGGCGGGTGACAACGACGCGGCGGTGAGAGCCGTCGCGTTTTTTTGTGCCTCGGCAGATAGAAAAAGGGCGAACGACCTGAAGCCGTTCGCCCTTCGCATTTCTACCGGCAGAAAACGCGACTCAATTCACCACTGCCGCCGTTTTCGCGCCCTTGTTCTTCTGCGCCCGCCCGATCTCTTCCAGCTTGATCTCCACATGTCGCGAGAACACGTACTCGGCCGGACGCTGCGTGTCGATCGGCAGATCCTTGGCGAACGCGCCCGTCGTGCGCGGACCCGACAGAGCGATCTTCGCGGCCTTCAGCGGATGCGCCACCGTGTCCATCACGGCGGTCGCCTCGAAGCCGCAGTGGACCATGCAGTCCGCGCACTTCTCGTACTTGCCCGTGCCGTACTTGTCCCAGTCGGTGGTTTCCATCAGTTCCTTGAAGGTCTTCACGTAACCTTCGCCGACCAGATAGCACGGCTTCTGCCAGCCGAACACCGTGCGCGCCGGGTTGCCCCAAGGCGTGCATTGATACGTCTGGTTGCCCGCGAGGAAGTCGAGGAACAACGTGGACTGGCTGAACGCCCAGTTCTTGCCGTTGTTGCCGCGCTTGAAGATTTCACGGAACAGATTCTTGGTCTTTTCGCGGTTCAGGAAGTGCTGCTGATCCGGCGCGCGTTCGTAGGCATAGCCCGGCGAGACCGTGATGCCATCGACGCCGATCGGGCCGAGCGTGTCGAAGAACCTTGCGACGCGCTCGGGTTCGGCGTCGTTGAACAGCGTGCAGTTGATGTTCACGCGAAAGCCGCGGCGCTTCGCTTCCCTGATGGCGGCGACAGCCTTGTCGTAAGTGCCCGGCTGCGAGACCGAGTGATCGTGCGCCTCGCGGTCGCCGTCGAGGTGAACCGACCAGACGAAGTACGGGCTCGGCTCGTAATCGTCCATCTTCTTTTCCATCAGAAGCGCGTTCGTGCAGAGATACACGAACTTCTTGCGCGCCATGATGCCCTTCACGATCTGCGGCATTTCCTTGTGCAGCAACGGCTCGCCGCCCGCGATAGACACGACCGGCGCGCCGCACTCGTCGACTGCGCCGAGACACTCTTCCAGCGACAGGCGCTGGTTCAGGATCGGGTCCGGATAGTCGATCTTGCCGCAGCCGTTACAGGCGAGATTGCAGCGGAACAGCGGTTCCAGCATCAGCGCGAGCGGATAACGCTTGTTGCGGCTCAGGTGCTGCTTGAAGATGTAGGCGCCAACGCGGGCCTTCTGGAGCATTGGGATAGACAATTGTGTCCTCTGCTTATTCTTCGCGAACCGCGGTTGCCGCAACGGCGGCGACCGGCTGAATGAGCTTCGCGGGGAGTTTGAATTCGACCTTTTCCTCGCGGCCGTTCATCGTCGTGACTTCGACGTGTCCGAACGTGCGCAGGGCATCGATCACATGTTTGACCATTTCCTCGGGCGCCGAAGCCCCCGCCGTAATGCCGACCGTTTGCACATTGGCAAACCATTCCGGCCTGATCTCCGAACCGTCCGCGACGAGGTAGCTCGGAACGCCGCTCTCGGCGCCGATCTCCCGCAGGCGGTTCGAATTGGAACTGTTGGTGGCGCCGACCACGAGCAGCACCTCCACCCGATCCGACAGCTCGCGCACGGCGGCCTGCCGGTTTTGCGTCGCATAGCAGATGTCGCGCGTGTCCGGGCCGACGATATCGCTGAAGCGGCGCTGCAACGCGTCGATGATGCCGCGCGTGTCGTCGACCGAAAGCGTGGTCTGCGTGACGTAAGCGACGGGCATGTCGGGCGCGAGCGTCATCTTCTCGACCTCGGCTTCGCTTTGCACCAGCACGACGACGCCGGGAATCTGCCCGATGGTGCCTTCGACTTCCGGATGACCCGCATGGCCGATCAGAATGAGCGTGCGTCCCTGCGATACATATTGACGGCCCTGCACGTGAACCTTCGTGACGAGCGGACAAGTGGCGTCCAGCACGTCGAGCCCACGCGTTTTCGCGTCTTTCTCGACGCTCCGCGCGACGCCGTGCGCGCTGAAAATCGCGACCGCGCCGTGCGGAACTTCATCGAGTTCTTCGACGAAACGCGCGCCCTTGCTACGCAGGTTGTCCACCACATGGCGGTTATGAACGATCTCGTGACGCACATAAACCGGTGCGCCATGCCGTTCCAGGGCCCGATCGACGATTTCGATCGCACGGACCACGCCCGCACAAAAGCCGCGGGGTTGAGCAAGGATGATACGCATATTCGAACGAACTCCGACTGGCGCGGGTCTCGGGTTAGCCGGCGCGAAGCTCACGCTTTCCCGATGGCCGGGGAAAGCGGACCGGAAAAAAAGACACGGTGGGATCGGTCTGCGCGCCGAAGTTGACCGCGTATTCTAACGCGTTCCCTTTTTGGGTGCTCATTGGCCGCTTACTGCGCGGCACGGGCGATGCACGCGAATACGACGATTTTCATAACCCAGTAAACTGTCGGACGCCCCGCAGCGCATCGCCGCGAGATTTGCGCCGCGCCCCTTTGCCGCGCAGGCTTGCGGCCTGACTCGCGGCGCTGTTCCAATTGTGTGTTTTTCGCGCAACGCCGCGGCGACCGCGCCATCGGCCGTGCCACTGTTTCCGAGCTAATCGTTTATTCATGCTACTGATCGCCTGGTTGTCATTTTTGATCTGGATCGTGCTGCTGTTCGCCCGTGGCGGATTCTGGCGCGCGCAACCCGCGTCCGCGCTTTCCGGCACGACGGTCCACGCCGTCGGCAATGCGGAGATCGCGCGCCACGGCGCATGGCCCGCGCTCGTGGCCGTGGTGCCCGCGCGCAACGAGGCCGACGTGATCGGGCGCGCGGTGGGCTCGCTGCTCAAGCAGGACTATGCGGGCGCGTTCCACGTGATCGTCGTCGATGACCACAGCACCGATGGCACCGCCGATGCCGCGCTCGCCGCCGCCCGCGATCTCGGCCTCGACGACCGCCTGACGGTCCTGACCGCGCAGCCGCTGCCGCCCGGCTGGTCGGGCAAGGTGTGGGCGCAGTCGCAGGGCATCGCGGCGATCGACAAGCTCGGCCTGCCCGCGGAGTTCCTGCTGCTCACGGACGCGGACATCTATCATCCCGCCGAGGCCGCGACGCAACTCGTCGCGCGCACGATTCTCGAGGACCGCGATCTGGTCTCGCTGATGGTCCGGCTGCGCTGCGATTCCCTGTGGGAAAAGGCGCTGATTCCCGCGTTCGTGTTTTTCTTCGCGAAGCTGTATCCGTTCGCGTGGGTCAACGACGTGAAGAAGCCGACCGCCGGCGCGGCGGGCGGCTGCATGCTCGTGCGCCGTTCGGCACTCGTGGAGGCGGGCGGGATCGAATCGATCCGGCAGGAACTGATCGACGATTGCAGTCTCGCCGCGCGCATCAAGCATCGCGCGGGCCGCCACGATGCGCGCCCGATCCGCCTCGATCTCGCCGAGCGCAGCGAATCGCTGCGTCCGTACGATAGCTGGCGCGATGTCTGGAACATGATCGCGCGCACGGCGTTCACGCAGTTGCGCTATTCGCCGCTGCTGCTCGCTGGCACGTTGCTCGGCATGGCGGTGATCTATCTCGCGCCGCCGGTGCTCGCGCTGGCGTACGGCGCTCGCGCGTGGCCCGCATGCGCCGCGTGGGCGCTCATGTGCATCGCCTATGGTCCGATGCTGCGTTACTACCGGCGATCGCTTTTCTGGGCGCCGCTCCTGCCGCTCGTCGCGTTGTTCTACGTGAGCGCGACAATCGGCTCGGCCGTGCGTTACTGGAGCGGGAAGGGCGGGCAATGGAAGGCGCGCGTGCAGGCGCCGACCCAGGAAGGTTCGTAAGCGCGCTTCGCGCTTACTTCTTCGTCAACATGGCATACAACTCGATGACCATGTTCGGCGAAAACGTGAACGGCACCCAGCCGTGCCCGGCGTGACGCATCAACAGCAAGCGGTCGCCGTTCGCGTGTTTCTGCGTCGCCATGACTGGATTTTTGGTGGCGGCGAAGCGCCATCCCGGTGCGATGCCCGCCGGCTGATCCACCGACATCGACGCGCGCACGTTCGACAATTCCTCGATCAATTCCGATACACCTTCCGGGCTCAGCTTCACCGTCTTGCCGGCAATCGTCATTTCGACGGCGTCGCGCTCCGGGCGCGATACGACGAGCGTCGGCGGCTCGTTCAGGCCGGGCGGTTCGGCGGGCGCGGCGGAATCATCGGATTGCGGAGCGTCGCCCAAAGCGGGCGGTTCGTCCGGCGAAACGCGATCGGGCGACGAAACGACTTCGGTCGATGCGTCGGTCGATTCATCGGACGATCCGGCCGCTGAGCGGGCAGATGCGGTAGCGGTCTGAAGGAGCGTGTCGAGGCTCGACTCCAGCGCGCCGAGCTGGTCTTGTAGATTCATGCGAGTGTGTCTGTGTCAGGCTGGCGGACGGCGAGGCAACGATTCTACCCGCTCGAATTTGGCGAGCCCGGCAGAGGTTGTAACCAATTGCACCGAACGTGCGGTTTGCACGACGGATTTCGTCACGTACAAAGAAAACCGGCATCTCCGAAGAGATGCCGGTTCAGCGCGGCGCATGACGCGCCCCGGCGATTTTTACTTCGCGCGCACTTGTTCGAACGCCGCGTTGAGCGTCTTGCTCGGACGCATCACCGCTTCGAGCTTCTTCTCGTCCGGCATGTAGTAGCCGCCGATATCCGCCGCATTGCCCTGCACGGCAGCGAGTTCGTCGACGATCTTCTGCTCGTTCTCGGCCAGCGTTTTCGCGAGCGGCGCGAACTGCTCGGCGAGTGCGCGGTCTTCCGACTGCGACGCGAGTTCCTGCGCCCAGTACATCGCCAGATAGAACTGGCTGCCGCGATTGTCGAGCTGGCCGGTTTTCGGCGACGGGCTCTTGTTGTTGTCGAGCAGCTTGCCGGTGGCCGAATCGAGCGCCTTCGCGACGAGCTTCGCACGCGCGTTGTTGTTCTTGATGCCGAGCTCTTCCAGCGACACCGCCAACGCGAGGAATTCGCCGAGCGAGTCCCAGCGCAGATGGTTTTCCTGCACGAGCTGCTGCACGTGCTTCGGCGCCGAGCCGCCCGCGCCGGTTTCGTACAGGCCGCCGCCGGCCATCAGCGGAACGATCGAGAGCATCTTCGCGCTCGTGCCCAGTTCCATGATCGGGAACAGGTCGGTGAGGTAATCGCGCAGGATGTTGCCCGTGACCGAAATCGTGTCCATGCCGCGAATCACGCGTTCGAGCGTGTAACGCATTGCGCGCACTTGCGACATGATGTGGATTTCGAGGCCCTTCGTGTCGTAATCCTTCAGGTAGGTCTCGACCTTCTTGATGAGTTCGGCTTCGTGCGGACGATACGGGTCGAGCCAGAACACGGCCGGCGTGCCCGAGTTCTTCACGCGCGTGACGGCGAGCTTCACCCAGTCGCGGATCGGCGCGTCCTTAACCAGGCACATGCGCCAGATATCGCCCTTCTCGACTTCCTGCGTGAGCCCTTCGATGACTTCGTTGGTCGCGTTGTCGACGATGCGCGCCGTGCCGTCTTCCGCGATCTCGAAGGTCTTGTCGTGCGAGCCGTACTCTTCGGCCTTCTGCGCCATCAGGCCGACGTTCGGCACCGTGCCCATGGTCTTCGGATCGAACGCGCCGTTGGTCTTGCAGAAGTTGAGGATTTCCTGATAGATGCGCGCGAACGTGCTTTCCGGAATCAGGCACTTCGTGTCTTGCGGACGGCCGTCGGCGCCCCACATCTTGCCGCCGGCGCGGATCATCGCGGGCATGGAAGCGTCGACGATCACGTCGTTCGGCGCGTGCAGGTTCGAGATGCCCTTGGCCGAATCGACCATGGCGAGCGCCGGGCGCTTCTCGTGGCATGCGTGCATGTCGCGGATGACTTCGTCGCGCTGCGATTCCGGCAGCGCCTCGATCTTCGTGTAGAGATCGATGAGACCGTTGTTCACGTTGATGCCGAGTTCTTCGAAGAGCTTCGCGTGCTTCGCGAACGCATCTTTATAGAACACCTTCACGGCGTGGCCGAAGACGATCGGGTGCGAGACCTTCATCATGGTCGCCTTGACGTGCAGCGACAGCATGACGCCGGTGTCGAACGCGTCCTGCATCTGCTCCTCGTAGAACTCGACCAGCGCCTTCTTGCTCATGAACATGCTGTCGACGATCTCGCCGTCCTGCAGCTTGACCTTCGGCTTCAGCACGATGGTCTCGCCGCGCTTCGTGACGAGTTCCATGCGTACTTCGCGAGCTTTGTCGTTCGTGACGGACTTTTCGCCGTGATAGAAGTCGCCGTGCTTCATGTGCGCAACGTGAGTGCGCGAAGCCATGCTCCACTGGCCCATGCTGTGCGGATGCTTCTTCGCGTAGTTCTTCACGGCGAGCGGCGCGCGGCGGTCCGAGTTGCCTTCGCGCAGAACCGGGTTCACCGCCGAGCCGAGGCACTTGCCATAGCGCGCGCGGATGGCCTGCTCTTCGTCGTTCTTCGGCTCTTCGGGGTAGTCGGGCAGCTTGTAGCCTTTCGACTGAAGCTCCTTGATCGCGCTGGTCAGTTGATGCAACGACGCGCTGATGTTCGGCAGCTTGATGATGTTGGTGTCGGCGTGCTGCGTGAGTTCGCCGAGCTTCGCGAGGTTGTCAGGGACCTTTTGCGCGTCGGTCAGGAATTCGGGGAATTCGCCGAGGATGCGGGCGGCGACGGAGATGTCGCTCGTCTCGACGTTGACGCCCGCCGGCGCGGTGAAGGCACGGATGATCGGCAGAAAGGCGCTGGTTGCGAGCAGCGGGGCTTCGTCGGTCAGGGTGTAGATGATGGTGGGTTGCTGATTACTCATCGCTTGTCTCGACATCCGAAAACAGGTTGGAAAAAACCGCCGGCCTCTTCACCCCTCCGGCAACAAACCGCTATTCTGCCTGATTTTGCGGGGCACGCGTGTGAATTTCGGCTTGCGAAAATGGCCAAAACGGGCGTTTTTATCGATATATCAACGACTTAACGTTTTTCGAGTCTTATACAAGAGTTGCTATGCCGCTCGCGCTTTCCGGTGGCCGGAACGTTTCACGGAATGATTTCGCGCTTCATCCAGCGAGATAACCGTTCGCCTTGAACCAGTCCAGCGCGTCCTTCAGCCCTTCCCGATACGGCCGCGCGCCGTAGCCCAGCTCGCGCTCGGCCTTCGCCGACGTGAAATACATCTTGTTCTTCGACATGCGCAGCGCGTCGACGGTCACGAACGGCTCCTTCCCGCTCATCTTCGCGAACAGTTCCGCGCCGACCGCGAGCGGATAAAGCGGCCCGCGCGGCAGTTTGATGGTCGGCGGCTTGCGCCCGACGAATCCGGCGATGTCCGCCAGCATTTGCTGCAAGGGCAGGTTCTCGCCGCCGAGGATATACCGCTCGCCGATTTTGCCGCGTTCGAGCGCGAGCAAGTGCCCGTTCGCGACGTCGTCGACATGTACGAGATTGAGGCCCGTGTCGACGAACGCGGGAATCTTGCCCGTCGCCGCTTCGACGATGATGCGCCCGGTCGGTGTCGGGCGCACGTCGCGCGGGCCGATCGGCGTGGACGGATTCACGATCACCGCGGGCAGCGCGTTTTGCGCGACCATGCGCTCGACCACGCGTTCGGCGAGCACCTTGCTGCGCTTGTACGCGCCGATGGTGCTCGCCGGGTCCGACGGCTTCGTCTCGTCGACGATCGCGCCCGAACTCGTCACCTTCAGCGTCGCGACGCTGCTGGTATAAACAATGCGTTCAACGCCCTCGGCCAGCGCCGCGCGCATCGTCGCTTCGGTGCCTTCGAGGTTAGCGCGCTCGATCTCGCGCGGGTCCGGCGCCCAGATGCGATAGTCGGCGGCGACGTGGAACAGGAATCGCACGCCCTTGAGCGCGGCGCGCATCGACGCTTCCTCGCGCATGTCGCCGACGACGATCTCCGCGTTCAGCGATTCGACGTTCTTGCGCGGGCTGGTCTTGCGCACGAGCGCGCGCACCTCGAAACCGCGTTCGATGGCGAGCCGCGCGACGGCGGACCCGACGAACCCCGAAGCGCCCGTGACGAGCACGCGAGAGCCGGAAAAATCAGTCATTCTTACCTCGTTGAAAACACTGGCGCGGCGGTCTTTCGTAACAACTGCCGCGCGGAAAAAATCTCTGCCGATAGGCTGCAAAGCCCGATGTGACAAGGGCTCGCGGCTCATGCTAAGGTCGCTGCCTGCCGCAGGCGCGAGGCCCGCGCAAAACATGAACACAACCGGCGAACGATGCCCCAAACCACTCGAAACACAAGCACCTGGATCTACCTCGCCATTGCGCTCGCGCTCGCCGTCGTGTTCTGCATCGACGTGTTCATGCCGGTGCGCGTCGCGATCTGGGTCTTCTACGTGCTGCCCGTCGTGCTCTGCGTCTGGGCCGACCGTCCCGCCGTGCCGATCGTCACGGCGGCCTTGTCGTCCACGCTGATGATCGCAGGATACGCACTCGCCGCCGCCGATCCGAACGCGAACCTCGAAGTGCTGCAGATCAACCGCGCGATGGGCGTCGTCGTGCTGCTCGTGCTCGCGGCGGTGGCGCATCTGTATATCAAATCGCGGCTCGCCGTACAACGCACGACCTGGCTGCAACAGGGCATCGTGCAACTCGGCGTGAAATTACGCGGCGAACAGTCGCCGGCTTCGATCGGCGTCAGCATCCTGCGTTCGATCATTCCGTACGTCAACGCGAAGGTCGGCGTCGTCTACGCGCTCGACGGCGATGCGCTCGTGCGCGTGGCGGCATGGGCGCTGCCGGACGAGGGCAGCGCGCCAGCGAGGATTGCGCGCGGCGAGGGGCTCGTCGGACAGGCGATTGAAGAGGGGCGCGTGCTCGAATTGCGCGACGCGTCCGCGCACTATCTGAAGGCCGGTTCCGCGCTCGGGTCGGCGGCGGCGTCGCGCGTGCTGATCGCGCCGCTTCATGCCGATGGCGACGTCGCGGGCGCGATCGAACTCGGCTTCGTCGGCGGCGAGGGCCGTTTCGACGATGCCCGCGCGCTGCTCGACATGGCGTCGGAGCCGATCGGCATGGCGCTGCGTTCGTCGCGATACCGCGCGCGTCTCATCGAACTGCTCGAACAAACGCAGCGCCAGAGCGAGGAATTGCAGGTGCAGCAGGAAGAGCTGCGCGTGTCGAACGAGGAACTCGAAGAACGCGGACGCGCGCTGCAGGATTCGCAGGCGCGTCTCGAACAGCAGCAGGCCGAACTCGAACAGACCAATGTGCAGCTCGAAGAGCACACGCAGCATCTGGAGCGGCAAAAGGCCGAGCTCATGCAGGCACAGCAGGAACTGACCGCGAACTCGCTCGAAATGGAGCGCGCGAGCCAGTACAAGTCGGAGTTCCTCGCGAACATGTCGCACGAACTGCGCACGCCGCTCAACAGTTCGCTGATCCTCGCGAAGCTTTTGCAGGACAACAAGCAAGGCAACCTGAGCGATGAACAGGTGCGCTACGCCGCGACCATTCATTCGTCGAACAGCGATCTGCTTTCGCTCATCAACGACATTCTCGATTTGTCGAAGGTCGAGGCCGGACAGATGGACGTGCAGTTCGCGCTCACCGCCGTCGATGCGATTCTGGAGACGCTGCGGCAATCGTTCGCGCCCGTCGCCGGTAGCAAGGGCGTCGAATTCGTCACCGCGCACGGCGAGAACGTGCCGCAGTATTTCGTAACCGACGGTCAGCGGCTCCTGCAAGTGCTGCGCAATCTGCTGTCGAACGCGTTCAAGTTTACCGAGCGCGGCCGCGTGACGGTCGCGGTCGAGCGCGCGGGCGACAACGCGCTGCGTTTCGATGTGCGCGATACGGGCATCGGCATCGCGCGCGAGAAGCAGGACATGATCTTCCAGGCGTTCCAGCAAGCGGACGGCACCACGAGCCGCAAATATGGCGGCAGCGGGCTCGGGCTGTCGATTTCGCGCGAGTTCTCGCGTTTGCTCGGCGGGTCGGTGTCGGTGTCGAGCGAACTGGGGCAGGGCAGCGTGTTTTCGGTGACGCTGCCAATCGCGGCGCGCGAAGGCACCGTCACCGCGAAGCTCGACACGATCGGCCATATGCGAGAGCCGGAGCCTGCCGCCGCGCCCGCCTTCGCTCCTGTACAGCCGCCGCCGGTTCAGCCTATCGTCGTCAGCCCGGAGCCGCCCGCCATCGTCGATGATCGCGCCGATCGCAAGCGCCCGGACCGCGTGATTCTCGTCATCGAGGACGATCAGCCGTTCGCGCACATTCTCTACGACCTCGCGCACGAACTCGACTTCGACTGCGTGCACGCGGCGAGCGCCACGCAAGGCGTCGAACTTGCGCGCTCGCTGCAGCCGAACGGCATTCTGCTCGATATCGGCCTGCCGGATCAGTCGGGTCTCACCGTGCTCGAATGGCTCAAGCACGATCCGCTCACGCGCCATATCCCGATCCACGTCGTCTCGGCTACCGATCACGCCGATGTCGCGCTGCATCTCGGCGCGATCGGCTACACGTTGAAGCCGAGCGCGCGCGAAGATCTGGCCCACGCGATCCGCAAGCTCGAAGCGCGTTCGGCGCAGGGCACGCGCCGCGTGCTCGTGGTCGAGGACGATCCGGCGCTGCGCCAGAGCATTCACGCGCTGCTCGCGAGCGATACGGTCGGCATCGTCGAGGCGGGATCGATTGCGCAAGCCATCGAGGAGATGCAGCGCGCGCCGTTCGATTGCGTCGTGATGGATCTCGCGCTGCCCGACGGCTCCGGTTACGAACTGCTCGAACGCGTGTCGAAGAGCGGCGGGCACGCGTCGCCGCCGGTCATCGTCTATACCGGCCGGATGTTGTCGCAGGAAGAAGAGCAGCGCCTGCGCCGTTATTCGAAATCGATCATCATCAAGGGAGCGAAATCGCCGGAGCGCCTGCTCGATGAAGTGACGCTCTTCCTGCATAGCGTGGAAAGCGCGTTGCCGCCCGAGCAGCAGCGCATGCTGCGCGCGGCGCGTCAGCGCGACGACGTGTTCGAGGGCCGCACGATCCTGCTCGCCGAAGACGACGTGCGCAACATCTTCGCGCTTTCGCGCGTGATCGAGCCGCTCGGCGCCACGCTCGAAATCGCGCGCAACGGGCGCGAAGCACTCGAAGCGCTCGCGCGCCGCAGCGACATCGACCTCGTGCTGATGGACATCATGATGCCCGAGATGGACGGCCTCACCGCGATGCAGGAAATCCGCAGGCACACGGAGCATGCGCGCCTGCCGATCATCGCGCTGACGGCGAAGGCGATGCCGAGCGATCGCCAGAAATGTCTCGAAGCGGGTGCGGACGATTACATATCCAAACCCATCGACGTGGATAAGCTCGTATCGCTGTGTCGCGTATGGTTGCGTCAGCGATGAATGGATCGACCTCTGAGATGAACGAAAGCCGTCACGACGAAGAAGCGACGTTCGACATCGAACTGAAGCTGATTCTGGAAGCCATCTACCTGCGCTATCAGCACGACTTCCGGCATTACTCCGTGAGTTCGCTGAGAAGACGGCTCGCGCAGGCGGTGAACGATCTCGGCCTGCCGACGCTGTCGCATTTGCAGGAGCGCATTCTGCGCGACCCGGCGCTGTTCGCGCGCCTCTTCCAGTACCTCACGGTTCAGGTGAGCGAGATGTTCCGCGATCCGCAGTACTTTCGCGCGATACGCGAACAGGTCGTGCCGATTCTGCAGACTTATCCGTCGATCAAGGTCTGGGTCGCGGGATGCAGCAGCGGCGAGGAACTGTGGTCGCTCGCCGTGTTGTTCGCGGAAGAGAAGATCGCGGAGCGCACCGTGTTCTACGCGACCGACATCAACGCCGAAGCGCTGCGTCACGCCGAAAGCGGCATCTATCCGCTGGACCGCATGGCCGGCTTCAGCCAAAACTATCTGGCGGCGGGCGGCAAGCGTTCGCTCTCGGACTACTATCACGCGGCATACGGCGCGGCGAAGTTTTCGCAGACGCTCAAGTCGCGCGTGGTATTCGCGGATCACAGTCTCGCGACGGACAGCGTGTTTCTCGAAGCGCATCTGGTGTCGTGCCGCAATGTGCTGATCTACTTCGATCGCGCGCTGCAGGATCGCGCGCTCGGCCTCTTCAGCGACTCGCTCGTGCGGCGCGGATTCCTCGGGCTCGGCAGCAAGGAGAGCCTGCGCTTTTCCACCTATGCAGACCGTTTCGCGGATTTCAATTCGCGCGAACGGCTTTACCAGAAGGTGTGACGATGTTCGACACGGACCGCATCGGGGCAGTCGTGATCGGCGCATCGGCGGGCGGCGTCGAGGCGCTCAATCACCTCTTGCCCGCGCTGCCGAAGGGCTTCGGCTTGCCCGTGCTCATCGTCGTGCATGTGCGCCAAGGGCAGCCGAGCCTCTTGCCTGGGCTGTTCGCGTCGCGCTGCGAAATCGCCGTCGCAGAGCCGTTCGACAAGGACGAGATCGCGCCCGGCACCGTGTATTTCGCGCCGCCGGGCTATCACATGCTCGTCGAGGCGGAAGGCGGCGCGGCGCCGGCGATCGCGCTGTCGATCGACCCGCCCGTGCGCTTTTCGCGGCCGTCGGTGGATGTGCTGTTCGAATCGGCGGCGCATGCGTATGGCCCCCGCCTGCTCGGCATCGTGCTGTCGGGCGCGAACGACGACGGCGCCCGCGGCGCGCGCGCGATTCGCGAGGCGGGCGGCGCGTGCTGGGCGCAGAACCCGGAGACGGCCACGGCGCCGGCGATGCCGCTCGCGGCCATCGCGCAGGACGCGGTGGACGACGTACTGACGCTGGACGAAATGGTGTTGCGGCTATCGCAATGCATTGGCCGGCAGCCATGAAAAGAAGGCAAGGAGTCACCAGATGACGCAACCCATCCACGTGCTGATCGTCGATGACATTCGCAACAACATCACCGCGCTCGAAGCGTCGCTCGCGCGGCCGGATTTGTCGGTGCTGAAGGCCGAATCGGGCCCGGCGGCGCTTGAGCTTCTGCTCAAGCACGAAGTCGCGCTCGCGATCCTCGACGTCAACATGCCCGGCATGGACGGGTTCGAACTCGCCGAATTGATGCGCGGCAGTCCGCGCACCGCGCGCGTGCCGATCATCTTTCTCACGGCGACGGCGCAGGACGCGAGCCGCACCTTTCGCGGCTACGAGGCGGGCGCGGTCGATTTTCTCTACAAGCCGTTCGATTCGCGCATCCTCAATTCGAAGGTCGATGTCTTCATCCAGATGGAGCGTCAGAAGCAGCAACTCGCGACGCAACTCGCGACCGTGCAGCAACTGCTCGATGCGAACGAAATGCTGATGGCCGTGCTCGGCCACGATCTGCGCACGCCTTTGAGCGCGGTGATCGCGTCGGCGGAATATCTCGCGCGCTTCGTGCAGGACGAGAACGTGGCGAACATCGGCACGCGCATCAAGTCGAGCGGCATGCGCATGGTGCGCATGGTCGATCAACTGCTGAATCTCGCGCGGCTGCGCGGCGGGCGCGTCACGCTGCAGCCGCGCTCGGTCGAGTTGATGACGCTCGCGAAGAATATCGTCGAGGAATACGAGGCGCGCGTTGGGCGTGGACGCATTTTCGTGCTGCGTCAGGGCGACACGCTCTTGCAGGGCGACGGCGATCTGCTGTCGCAGGTGTTTTCGAATCTCATCGGCAACGCGTTGCAGCACGGGCACGAAGGTTCGGCGATCCAGGTGCGCCTCGACGGCGACGCGGAGAATGTGAGCATCAGCGTGCAGAACGCCGGCGAGATTCCCGCGGACGTTCTGCCGACGATCTTCGCGCCGTATCGCTCGGGAAGGCGTCAGCACGAATCGAGCGGCCTCGGGCTCGGGCTCTACATCACGCGTGAAATCGCGCAGATGCACGGCGGCGACGTCGAGGTGCGATCGACGTCCGAAGCCGGCACGGTATTCGAAGTGACGCTTCCGCGCGTGCCGCATCCGCGCGCGGGCGAACGCGCCGACATGGCTCAGCCATTCCGCCTGAGTTGAAAAGCGTGGCTACAATGCGGCCTATCAACGTTTGACAGGAGAAAGTGCAATGCCGGGCCCGGATCTGGATACGAGAATCGAAACCTATTACGTGCGCGTGCGCGGCGTCGTGCAGGGCGTCGGTTTCAGGCATTACACGGTGCGCAAGGCGCACGCGCTCGGCGTGCGCGGCTGGGTCGCCAATCTCGATGACGGCTCCGTCGAAGCGGTCGTGCAGGGCGCGGCGAATCAGGTCGATCTGATGCTCGAATGGCTGCGACGCGGGCCGCCGCATGCCCGCGTCACCGAGTTTCACAGCGAAGAGCGCCACGTCGAGAAACGCTACGAGCGCTTCGAGCAGCACTAACGCGCGACCAGAAGGCTCTCCGCGAACTGCCATTCCTCGTCGCGCCACTGATGCGTGCATTCGAAGCCCGCATCGGCGGCGATCGGCGCGACTTCGTCGGCCGCGTACTTGTGGCTGCTTTCCGTCCAGATCGTCTCGCCTTCGTGGAACTCCGCGCGCAGATCCGCGCCGCGCACGCGCACCGAAAGCGCGCGCTTCGCACGCAAGTGCATTTCGATGCTGCGCGCATCCGGATTGAAGCGCGCGACGTGCTCGAAGGCGTCGAGCGGGAAATCGCCGCCCAGCTCGCGATTGATACGCGCGAGCATGTTCAGATTGAACGCGGCCGTCACGCCGATCGGATCGTCATACGCCGCGATCAATACCGGCAGCGGCTTGATGAGATCGGTGCCGAGCAATAGCGCGTCGCCGGGTTGCAGCATGCCGCGAATCGAGCACAGAAACTTCGTCGCCGCGAGCCGCGCGAAATTACCGATGGTGCTGCCGAGAAACAGCACGAGCAGTCTTTCGCCGTCCTTGCGCTTCGCGCTGACTTCCGAAAGCCCGGCGAGGTAATCGCGCTCGTGTCCGACGATCGACACACGCTCGATATCGCTCAGTTCGCGCCGGCACAACTGCAATGCGGTGCGCGAAATTTCAATCGGATGGTAAGCGGTCGGCTGCTTTTTACACAGCGCTTCCAGAATGCGGCGCGTCTTGCGGCCGCTGCCGCTGCCGAGTTCCGCGACCTGAATATCGCCCGGCAGCGCCGCGACGATATCCGTCGCGTGGTCCTTCAGCACGCGCTCTTCGGCGCGCGTCACGCCGTACTCGGGCAGCGCGGTGATCACTTCGAAGAGGGCCGAGCCCACTTCGTCATACAGATACATCGACGGCAATTCTTTCTGCGGACGCTTGCTGAGTCCTACGTACACGGCCTCTGCGAAGGCGCTGGTGAAGCGGGGGGACAGGGCAGGTTGAGTCATGACGTCTCCATCGATGCGGCGTTTCCTTCGCGTGCCAACCTCGTGAATGAAGGCACGGCGCGTGTTGCTGCGGATGCATTGACGTGAGCGGCGGATGATCGCGCGCGTTGTGCCGCTCGGACTTATGGGAAGGACCGGCTGCATGCGCCGGACCGACAAGGATCGCCGGTCATCGTGACCGGCTAAAGACAACGCGAGAGACAGCGATCAGGCCGCGGAGTTCATGCCGAAATGCGAAGCATCAAAGAAGCAAAAAGCGCGCACGCCCGGAAATCGGTTTGAAGCGGATTCTGAAAATGAAGCGCGCACGGCGTTTAGAATGCGCAGTTCACGTTTCATTCCGCTTGCATTCACCTTTGGCGCTTGCGCATTTCTCGATGAATCAGCATGACCTCGCGCGCGGCATCGCACTGTCCGTCGCCGCTTCCACGCTCTTCGCGCTCATGTCCGGCTATACGAAATGGCTCGCGCCGCTCGACGGGCTCGACATCTTCGCGTGGCGTATCGTGTGGACATTGCCGGGCGCGCTCGCACTGGTCGCGGTGAGAAAGCGCTGGCCGCAATTATGCGCGCTCGTGGCGAGGCTCGCCAGAACGCCGCGCCTGCTGCTGATGTTCGCCGTAGTGGCCGCGCTGCTCGGCGTGCAGTTGTGGATCTTTCTCTGGGCGCCGCTGCACGGGCGCGCGCTTGAAGTATCGCTCGGCTATTTTCTCCTGCCACTCGCGATGGTGCTGCTCGGACGCTTTTACTACGGCGAGCGGCTCGATGGCCTTCAGTGGGCGGGCGTTGGCGCGGCGGTCGTCGGGGTCGCGCATGAACTGATCGTCACGCATGCGTTCGCGTGGCCGACGCTCGTCGTGATGCTCGGCTATCCGCCGTACTTCGTGTTGCGGCGCCGGCTCAACGCGGACCCGCTCGTATCGTTCGCGGTGGAGATCATGCTGATGTCGCCCGTCGCCGTGCTCATGCTCTTCGCGCGCGGCTCGTTCGCGGATGTCGCGGGCGAACCGCATCTGTGGCTCGTGCTTCTTCCCGGACTCGGCGCATTGAGCACGATCGCGCTCGCGTCGTATCTGCGCGCGAGCCGTCATCTGCCGCTCGCGCTCTTCGGCATTCTGGGCTACGTGGAACCGGTGTTGCTCGTCGGCGTCGCGGTGCTGTTGCTCGGCGAGCCGTTTTCAGCGCGTCAACTCGGGACTTATGTGCCGATCTGGATCGCCGTCGTGCTGACCGGCGTGCATAGCGCGCGTCTGCTGAGGCGCGAGCGCTCGCGCAAGCAGGCTTGGCCGATGCCGATGCCCGTGAGCGAGCATCACGCGAGCGTCGAACATGAAACCGTCGCGGACGAAATCGAGCGGATCGATTGATCAGCGCGCGGGGCGCGTTTCGATGGCATGGTGCAGATCGCGCATGAGACCGAGCCCGAACATAAGCTCGACGAGAATGAAGAGCGGGCCGATCAACAAGCCGACGATATCGTCGACGAACGCGGGTTTGCGATGCTCGAAGCGCATGTGCCCGATGAACTGGAATACCCAGCCGATCACGAACATGCCGATGCCGATCGCGAGCCACAGCGACGTGTCTTGCGACGCGGCCCATTGCCCGAACGCCGCGCTCAACGCGGACACGATGCCCATGCCGATGCCGAGCGGCACGTCGAGCCACAGATAATAGAGCGTCGCGAGCGCGAACAGAATCCACGCGGGCGTGAGTAGAAATTCGCCCGATAACATGGGCCATGCGGGACGACTCAGCAATGCAGCGATCGCAAGCACGATAAGCGGAATGCCGATGAAATGCGTGGCGATATTGCGTCTGTCGCGATGATATTCGGCGTACCGCGATAACTGATCGGTCAGCGTGCGCATGACGGGCGTCTCCTTCGCGTTTTTGTGTTTCACGAATGATAAGCTGCGCGACGACATAGGCAAGTAGAGCATTTCCTTTAGGCGACGGGAATCGTTGGACTAAAGGAAACAAAAAAGGCGAGCCCGAAAGCTCGCCTGAATCGAACGCACTGGTTTGTTTATATGCAATGCCCAGTGCGCGATGCGAGGACGCGCGCCTCCCTTACTTCTTCGCTGCGTCGACCTTCGCATCGGCGGCCGATTTGTTCGCGTCGCTTTGTGCTTCGACTTTTTCCTTGTCGGCCTTCGCTTGCGCCACGTTGGCATCCTTCGCTGCGTCGTGCTTTTTCTTGTCGGCCTTGGTTTGTGCAGCGGTCTTCTTCTTGTTGGCTTTCGCCTGTGCCTTGGCGGCATCACCGCGAGCGTCGGAAGCTTGTTCCGGCGTGGTCGCCTGCGCTACTTTCGCGGCTTCCTTGTTGGCGTCGGCTTGCGCCGAGGCCTTGTCCTCGTTCGCCGATGCCTGCGCCTTGGCCGCGTCGTGCTGCGCGTCGGCCTTCTTCTTGTTGGCGCTCGCCTGAGCCTCGGCTTTTTCGTTGTTTGCCTTCAGTTGCGCTTTGCCGGCATCGGTTGCGGCGGTTTGCGCGAATACGGTGGAGACCAGCATGGCGGATGCGAGAGCAGCGACGATCTTCTTCATGGTTTGAAACTCCCTTGATCTTTTATTCGAGGACGCGTGGCGCGCAATGCGCCGCGCTGTCCGTGAAAACGCCGCGCCCACGAATATCGTTGACGTCCTTCTGGTGACAAACAGTAACCAGTGGCGAGCAAATGAAACGGCGTGCGGTAAAAGCGGCTGCTTTGTTCGCGCTTGAGGATTTGCATTACCGAAGGGGCGAGAAAAGCTGTTACCGTTTATCGAATCCAATTCTATTTGTAACGGCACTTCGAATATTTCGGAATGCGAACCTAGACGCCGTTTTCGGACGCTAGAGAAACGAGCTATTTGTAATCGTTGAAATGCGCAGTTACCAACTGCTGCAATTATTTCTTAGCTGTCTGCTTAAGATGCGTTCCATGAACCCGGCCAACGGGAAACGGAGAAGCTCATGAAACGCGCAGCACTTGTCTTGTTGATGATCGGTAGTCTGACGGCGGCAGGCCAGGCCTCGGCGCATGGATACGGCGGCGGTCGCGGCCACGGCGGCGGCTACGGCGGCGGCGGCGATAGCGGTGCGATCGTCGGCGCGCTGATCGGTGGTGCGGTGCTCGGCGCGCTGGTTACGTCCGTCGCCAATGCCCAACCGACCAATGCGCAGCCTGTCTATCAACAGCCCGCGTATGCGCAGCCGGCCTATGCGCAACCGGTTTATGCGCAACCGGCGCAGCCGGCTGGTTACTGCTACGACAACTACCGCAACGCGTATGTGCCGTGCGGCTACTGATCGCGTGAGCGTCGCGGCACGTCACTTGCGCTGATGCGGACACGGTCGTTGCACGCAAATAGCGACGACCGACACGCACACTTTGGAGACTTGCAATGAACGCGACTACGAAAAAGTTGGTGATTTCCGCGCTGGTGCTGGGCTTGTCCGGCGGCGTCTACGCGCAAGCGGGCGGCGGTGCGGGCAGTGCGGGCGGCGGCGCGGGCGGCGGCGGTTCGATGGGCGCAGGCGGCAACGGCTCGGCCGGCGCCGGCTCGGCTGCGGGCGGCAAGGGCGGCGGCGTCGGCATGGGTGGCGCTGGAGTGGGCGGCTCGGCGGATGGCTCGACCGGCACCGGCGTGAAGAGCGGCATGGGCAACAACGCGACGAACGGCATGGGCCAGGATCAGGGCACCGTGCAACGCAGTGCGCCGAATAACGGCAACATGAATTCGGGCGGCATGAAGTCCGACAGCACCGGCACGAAGAAGGCCTATTAAAGCGAGGCCAGCGCGCATGCGGGTGCGATCGCCGCGACGTCATCGGGACGTGAATGCGGCATCCGCCTGGCGGCGGCGCGCGAAATCACTAAAAAAAATTGCGCGTTCAAGGCGCGAGACGGACTGTTATTGACCGCTCGCCGATGCCGCATCGACAGATGCCGCAGCCGGTTCGAACGTTTTCGCGCGCAAGCTGACCTTCTCGGCGTAGGCGTGCGAGCCGCCGTAGCTCTTCAGCGCGGCGTCGACATCGCCCTGAGCGGATTTCATATAGCCGTGCAGAATGGCCGAGCCCGTTTCGATGTTGTCTTCCGGGTCGGTCAGATCCACGTTGCGCACGAGTTTTCTGTGCGCCGATGGCACGACCTGCATCAGGCCCGTGGCATTGTTCGGCCCTTTCGCCGTTTCCTTGAAGCGCGATTCGATCGAGATGATGGCGAGCAAAAGCGCCGGCGGAAGCGAATATTTCGATGCGGACGACATGACCGCCGACGCGATGGTCTCCGCCTTTACGCGCGCCACGCCGAATTTGCGCATCAGCATTTCAGAAATCTTGTGACTTGCCTGCTCGGCCTTCGGGTCTTGCGGAGCGGCTGACTGCGCGGCCGCGTCACTCGCGGCGAGCGGGTTTTCCTGTGCGAGTGCAGTGTGCGCGGCACTCAGCGAGAAGGCGAAAACGGCAAAGGTGGCAAGTACACGACGCATCGGGCGGAGAGATCAAAGCGGAATCGCATTATAGCCACATAAAAAAGCCTTGTGGATCATGGACTTGTCTTAAATATGATGTTTCGTTTCGGAAATCGGCACGAATTACGTGCGTTCCGCGCGCTTGGCCGAGGGCGCGGAAATGCCCTCGCCGGCGTCTTCCGAGAGGCGCGAGAACATCGGCAGAGAGGCCAGAACGACCAGCGCCGTTACGATGAAACCGCACGCCAGTTGCCAGCGTTCCGTGTGCGCGCTGCCGGAAACGAGCATCGTCGCCTGGATCGTGCCGGCCGCGACCGTCACGCCGACCGCCTTCATCAACTGCTGCGCGGTGCCCTGAAACGAGGTCGCGGCGGCGAGTCGCGGCCTGGGAACGTCGGCGAAGGCGAGGGCGCCCATCGTCGCGAAACTGAGCGAGCGGCCTAGTCCGCCGAGCAGCAGGAGCAGGAAGATCGCGGCGGCGGGCCAGGCTTGCGACATCGTCGAGCAGACGAGCAGCACGGCCGCAAACACGACGCTCCCCGTGCACAAAACCGTGCGCACCGAGAAGCGCCGCAGCGCGAGCGCCGTCATCGGGCGCATGCAGAACGAGCCGAGCGCGCTCGCGAACGTGACGAGACCGCTTGCCGTCGCGCTGTAGCCGAAACCCGTCTGCAGCGTGAGCGGCACGAGAAAAGGCAGCGCGCCCGCGCCAGCGCGAAACAGGCTGCCCGCGACCGTCGCGGCGTGGAACGTGGGAATCGACAGCAATGAGAAGTCGATGGCCGGATTCGGCGCGCGCCGGCAATGCAGCACGGTCGCGCGAAAAAGCAGCAGGCCGACCGCCGCGCAGATCCAGGGCACGCCGACCGGCAGCACACCGCGCCCCGCGCTTTCGATGCCAATCATGAACAGACTGAGCGATGCGCCCGACAGCAGCATGCCGCGCAAATCGGGCGGCGTCCGGTCTTCAGGCGGCGAAGGCGGCAGCAATTTCCAGGTCAGATAGAGGCCCACGATGCCGACCGGCACGTTGACCCAAAAGATGCTGCGCCACGTGAGCGTATCGGTGAGAAAGCCGCCGAGCGGCGGTCCGAGCAGAGGGCCGACGAGCGCGGGCATGGTGAGCCATGTCGTCGCTTGCAGAAGTTCTTCGCGCTTGACGCCGCGAAACAGGATCAGACGGCCGACGGGCACCATCATCGCGCCGCCGAGACCCTGCACGACGCGCGCGGCCAGCAATTGCGGCAGAGTCATCGCGGCGGCGCACGCCACGGACGCGAGCGTGAAGGTTGCGATCGCCCACATGAACACGCGGCGCGCGCCGAAACGGTCGGCGACCCAGCCGCTCGCGGGAATGAAGACGGTCAGCGCGACGAGATAGGCGGTGATCGCGCTGGAAAGATGCACTGGATCGACGTTGAGATCGCGGGCCATCGTCGGGAGGGCGGTCGCGACGATCGTGCCGTCCATGTTCTGCATGAAGAGCGCGCTGGCGACGACAGCGGCTGTGATGCGGAAGTTGCCGCCTTTCACGGTCGGGCGCTCGTATGCGCCCTGAAGGCTCGCTGCAAGGCGTGTCGAAATGGGAATGGATGCATGGCGCACAGTCTAGCGCGATACGCGAACGTGCGTTCTTCGACGAAGCCCTCAACCCAACGCGACGCTCGCCGCGATCTCCATGAAATGCGTCAACGCGCGCGTGACCCGATGCGTGTCCTTCGCTTCATCGTCCCAGCGGCGCAGCGCGATGGCGTCGCGCGCGAACGGCTTCGCAAGAAACGCCTGCGCGGTTTCATCGTCGAATACGCCGCCTTGCAGTTGCAGACTGCGCACCGAATCCGCCGACAGCCGCGCGTGATACGACGCATCGATCGCGCACAGGCAGCGTTTCGCATCGACGTGCAGGCGAATCGGTTCGAGCACGGCGTCGCTGAAGAGCGGACGCAGGAACGGCAGCGCGAAGTACTGATGCAGATCGTCGATGCCGCGTCCGCTCGGCGTCTCGCCTTGCAGATTCAACAGGTGCCCCAGGTCGTGCAGCAAGGCCGCGACGATCAGCTCGCGGCTCGCGCCCGCCTGCTCGGCGAGCGTCGCGCTTTGCAACGCGTGCTGCAATTGAGTGACCGGCTCGCCGCTATAGGCAATAGAGCCGTGTTTATCGAAGAGATGCCGGATGTCGGCGAGTGAAAGCGCCATCGTAAGGAAAGGGTCGAGCGGGTATGCTGAAAGCGGAAAACGAGCGATTGTCGCAAGGCTTTATGATGCGACGATGGCCGCGCACAGCGAGCCGATATTCATGCCTTTCTCTTTCAGCCGACGCGCCGAACTTGCGGGTCTCGATCGCGCATCACGACGCGACGTGCGCCGCATCGCGTGGCATTTCGCGCAACGCCACTGGACGCTGCACGCGCCGGCGTTCGCGTGGATCGTGTTCGTGCTGCTGCATACGCGCTATCAGTTCGTGCCGGAGCGGCGCGACTATCTGCTGGTCACGCTCGCGATCTTCGTGCTGGGCGTGGTCAATATCCGGCTTCATATCGCGCGCTATCTGAAACCCGCGCGCGCCGTGTTCGACTCGCTTGGAAGCACGGCCGCACGCACGATAACAGGCCGCTAATCGCTCGTGTTGCAATGCCGCATCGCGCGAAGAGACCCCGTTTTTTGCGTGTTAGGATGGCCGTCGACCGCATCCACCGAACGCAAGATGGCAACGTTATACGAAACCCTCGGCGTGAACGAACACGCCACCGACGAAGAAATCAAACGCGCGTATCGCAAGGCTGCAATGCGCTGCCATCCCGACCGCAACGTAGGGAACGAAGAGGCCGCCCGCGCGAAGTTCCTTGAGGTGAAGGAAGCCTACGCAATTCTTTCCGACCGCGCGCAGCGCGAGGTCTACGACCGCATCTACACGGAAGAAATGCGTCGCTGGGAAGAGCAAGCGCGCAAGGAGCAAGCGGAACGCGAGGCGCGGGAAGCGAAAGAGCGCGAGGCGCGCGAAGCGCTCTATGCGCAACGTGTGTCGCTTGCGATGCGTTTTGCGTCGCAAGGCCATAACCGCGATGTCGTGTTCGGCGTGCTGCTCGGCGCGCAATGCGACGAGGCGGCGGCCCGGCAGATCGCGGATAGCGCGATCGCGCTGCATGAGTCGCGTCAGGCGAGGGAAGAGGCCAAGGAGCGGGAAGAACAATCCGTCACGGCCAAGGAAGAACAGAAGGAACCGAAAGAACAGAAGGAACAGAAAGAACCCGCAACGGCCGACCCGGCGAATCCGCTCGGCGCAATGTGGTTTCAGTTTCTCAACAATTTGCGTTTCTGATCGTTAATCGTTCATCGTTCGCGGCGCGGCGGCGAATGAAGCCGGCTTAAGCCGCGAGTCTTTCGCCGCGCATGTTGCTTTGCTTCGGTGCAGGCGGATAAACGCACCAGTGTCCGTCATCGTGACGGAAAAAGAACAGCGCTCGCGACACCGCGCCATGCAACGCCTCGACGCACACATAGCGACGCCGGTCGAAACGCGTGCGGCTGAACTGCCTCACATGCACCGGCATGCTGCCCGGCGCGAGCCACTTTTCGACCTGATAACGAAGGGACTGCTCGTTCGCGCATTTCATCTCGGTCTCCTGCACGCGGCATTCATGTTAGGGATAACGGCCGAACACGCCGATGATTGAAGCCCTATCCGTGAAACCCCTGCCGCGACGCACCACGTTCTTGACAAAGCACTTGAACTCTACGCTTCAAATCCTGAGCCGTGCCCGTTTTTGCGAAATAGCAACAGCAAGCTTTAACGCGCCTTTCGCCATGCATCGTTCATGCAAGATGCGTGCTGCCGTTGAACTTATCGTCGTGCAACGTCGTGCGAGGGTATGTGCGCGATCGGTCATATGAAATGGCCGATGCGTGCGTTACCCGTCACTGGTTCTAAAGCGAACGTCGTGCCTGCGCCAAGCGAATCAGAGCGGACGCGCGAAGCTCAGTTCGTGGCCGTCGGGATCGGTGAGATGGAAATAGCGCTCGTTCCAGGGCGCATCGCGTGGCGCGAACTGCGGCTCGATGCCATGCGCCAGTGCTTTCCGATAGAACGCGTCCACATCGGACACGTAGATGATGACGCGGCCCCAGAACCGGATCGGGTCGTGCGTCTCGCTGGTGAGATTGAGAAATGAACTGCCGAACGCGAACGAAGTGAAGGCCTCGTTCGCGCCGCCATACACGATGCGAAAGCCGAGCGCTTCGTAAAAACCCACCGCGCGCGGCATGTCGTGCGTCGCGAGCGTGATCGCGCTCAGGCTTTCGACGCCCGCATCGTCGTCCGATTGTTCCATGCTTCGATTCGTCATCCCGGATGATGCTGATG
The DNA here is from genome assembly GCF_001545035.1 of Caballeronia glebae. Lineage (GTDB taxonomy): Bacteria > Pseudomonadota > Gammaproteobacteria > Burkholderiales > Burkholderiaceae > Caballeronia > Caballeronia glebae. Next base: position 123,246 of record NZ_FCOJ02000011.1, on the reverse strand, counting down.
CGACACGAGCGGCAGCACCGAAAGATCCGGATGCGTGCCATCGACAATGCTTTTGCCGATATGCCGCGCATCGTCCACGGCGTCCTGCGCGCTCTTGTAAGCGTCCTCGCCATCGGCGTGAAAGTGCACCGCTTCGCCCGGCGTGTCGGCGTTCGCGCCCGGCCTGCACACATGTCCGATATACACGTAGCGCTCCATCGCGCTCGGCGGCGCGTGCTCGGGCGTGAGCTTCAATTGCGGCTGCACGTGGATCTCGAAGCCTTCGTAGTCGAAAACGTGCCATTGAGCGGGATCGTCAGGCATGGCCGCCTCCTTTGTGTAGTGTTTGTAGTGTTCGCTCGCGAATCAACGTTACTCCTGTTGGCGCGATGAATCCACCGCGAAGCGCGTTCACGTCAGAGGAAAGCGCGTTCGCACACGCTGATGCGCATGTGTGGCGCGAGAAATTGACAGTGTCTTCGCGCGCGGCGGATACTTTGCGGCGCACGTTGCGTTCGAGCCTGTACGTCTGCCGTTTTCCCGGTTCGGGAGGCGCCGTGAAGCCAGTCACGACACATCGCACTGTCCTCGCGCGCGCGATGCCGCGCATGGCTGCGCTCGTCGGCGACATCACTGCGGGCACCGTGTCCACGCTCATGATGCTGTGCTACGCGATGAGCCTCGGCACGCTCATCTTCAGCGCCGATCTCGCGCGCTATGCCGAACTCGGCGTGCCCACCGCGCTCGTGAGCTGCATCGTGACCGCGTTCGTCATCGCGGTGACGAGTTCGATGCGCATGAACATCGGCGGGCCGGACAGCAATGCGACCGCGTTTCTCGTGGGCGTCGCGGCGGGCGTCGCGAGCAGCGTGCGCGCGAACGGCGGCACGCCCACGGTCATTCTGCTGACGGTGCTGGTCGCCATCGCGTTGTGCTCGCTCGTGACGGGCCTCATTCTCTTCGCGATCGGTTCGTCCAGACGCAGCCGCTCGCTGCAATTCCTTCCCTATCCGGTGATGGGCGGTTTTCTCGCGGGCACCGGTTATCTGCTGATCGCGGGTGCGTTTCGCGTGCTGACGGGTGTGGCGCTCGACTGGCACACGTTGCCGAGGCTCGCGCACCTGCACTGGCTCGCATGGGCGCCCGCGCTCTTCGTCGGCGCGCTCGCGACGATTCTCGCGCGCACCTGGCGGCACGCGGCCGCATTGCCGATCACGCTCGCCATCGGGATCGCGCTCTTTTACGTGCTGCTGCACGTCGCCGGCATCTCGCCCGACGATGCGCGCGACATGGGCCTGCTGCTTCAGCATGTGCCGACGCACGCGCTGCATATTCCCGAGCTTCATCTGCCGTCATCGCTCGCGCGCGGCGAGATCGACTGGCACGCGATCGTCGCGCACTTGCCCGAGACGCTCATCGTCACGTCGGTGTCGGCGATCACGATCATCATGAATTCGACGGCGATGGGCGCGGCCACGGGGCAGGACATCGACCTCAATCGCGAGATGCGCGCGGCGGGTCTTGCAAACATCGCGAGCGGTCTCTTCGGCGGCATGGTCGGCTATCAGTCGTATAACCGCTCGATGCTCAACGCGCGCGCCGGCGCGACGAGCCGCGCCGCGGGCGTGTTCGCCGCGCTCGCGTGTCTGTTCCTGCTGATCGCATCGCCCGATCTCGTCTCGCTCTTTCCGGTGCCGGTGCTCGTCGGCATGCAGATCTACATGGGGCTGCGTCTCATGATGGACTGGCTCGTCGGCGCGTATCGAAAGCTGACGTGGCACGAGTATCTGCTCGTGCCGCTGATTCTCGCGGTGATCGCGTTCTATGGCGTGATCGCGGGTGTGGTCGCGGGCGTGGTGGCGGCGTGCGTGACCTTCGCGCTGCTCTATGGCCGCGCGGGCTGCGTGCGCATGGAGTTCGACGGCCGCACGCGCACTTCGAATGTCGAGCGCAGCATCGAGGAAACGCGCTTGCTGATCGATCGCGGCGATCAGATCTGCGGCGTCTGTCTGCAAGGCTTTCTCTTCTTCGGCTCCGCCAACTCGATGCTGCAGCGCATTCGCGAGCGCATTCGCTCGCACGGTCCGCGTCCGGTGCGTTACGTCGTGCTCGATTTCGCCTGGACCAACGGCATGGACGCGTCCGTGTCACTCGCGTTCGTGAAGCTGCGTCAGGCGTGCGCGGCTATCGGCGCGGATCTCGTGCTGACCGCTTTGCCGCGCAATTCGCGCGCGCTGCTCGGGCGCACCGGCGCGCTCTCGCTCGGCATCCACGAGTTCGACACGCTCGACGCCGGCCTCGAATGGATCGAAGCGCAGCAGCTCGCCACATCGACGCGCACGCTCGAACCGCGTACGCCAGCCGGCGATTTTCGGACGATGCTCGCACCGCATTTCACGGCGCGCGCGCTGCAGCGATTGGCGGATTGTCTCGACGTATGCGACGTCGGCGCGGGCGAGGCGCTTTTTCGTCGCGGCGATGCGGGCGATGCGCTCTATATCGTCGAGGAAGGGCGCGTGACCGTGTCGCTGCCGCTTGTCGATGGCCGCTCGGTGCGGCTGCGCTCGTTCGGGCCGGGCACGATCGTCGGCGAGATGGCCGTGTACACGCACGCGCCGCGCAGCGCGGATGTCGTCGCCGACGAACCCGCGCGCCTGCGCCGTCTCACGCTCGCGGCCTTGCGCAAGATCGAGCTCGACGATCCGTTGACCGCGCAGGAATGGCATCGCTTCGTCGTGAAGATGATGGCCTCGCGGCTCGCAATCGCGGACGAAGCATTGCGCGCGGCATCCTGATCGCCGCTTATTGCCGCTTATCGCGTGACAGGCATGCGATCTGCTTTTGCCGGGAAGCCCTTCATCGAGGCTGTCACATGACACACACTGTCCGCGCGATGCTCGCGCTCGCGCTTGCGTTCATCATGACTAACGCGCTCGCGCAGAGCGCACCGCAATCGATCGCGATGCTCGACTGCACGCTCATCGACGATAACGCCGCCTACAACGATGCCGAGATCGATCGCATTCAGACCGAGCGCCTCGCGATGGTGAGCGGCGCGTTGCGCGACGACCTGAGCAAGCGCGCGCTCTTTCGCGTCGCCGACAACGCGAAAGCGGGCGATCTCATCGCGACGCTGAAAAACACGCAGGACATGAACGCATGCAACGGCTGCGAGCGGCGCGTGGCGCAAGCGCTCGGCGCTTCGCGCGTCGGCGTGTGCTGGGTGCAGAAGATCAGCAATCTCATCCTCAACATGAACCTGCGCATCGAAGACGCGGACAGCGGCGCGATGCTCTTCCAGCGATCGGTCGACATACGCGGCAACACCGATTTGTCGTGGCAGCGCGGCGCGAAGGCGCTCGTCGATCTCCTCGCGAGCGATTCCTCCGCGACGCGCTAGATTTGCGTCACGCGAAATTTCAGCGGAATTCGGGAATTTCTCCCGGCTCATGCCGTTGCCTTGGCCGCGCCGATTAGCTAAGTTGGGGCTGCCAGCACGCGCGCCGTGCCGCGCGGCGCGCGTGCGCCCACGAACTCGAACAATCGGTACCGAAACCGCTGGAGACGACCATGCAAGTCAGATTCAAGGCGGCGCGCATTGCCTGCGCGTCGGTGATCGCACCATCGCTCGCGGTTGCACTGGCTGCGAACGTCGCGCATGCCGCCGCGCCGACCGCCTACGTGACGACCGAGAACGCCGGCGTCGGCGTGATCGATCTCGACAACCTCTCGCTCACGAAGACCTGGGATGTCGGCAAGGACGGCCCGCGCGGGTTGTCGCTCAACAAGGACGGCACGCGTCTTTACGTGGCGAACAAGGTGACGAGCGATCTGTCGGAGATCGATACGTCGACGGGCAAGGTCGTGCGGCGCGTGAAGATCGGCAAGAATCCGGAGTTCGTGCGCGTGTTCGGCGCGTATGCGTATGTGACTTACGAGCCGGGCGAAAGCGGCGGGCCGCCCAAGCCGGGCGAGCCGGAAAAGGACGACGACGACCCCAATTCGCCGCCCGCCGAGATCGCCATCGTCGATCTTAAGACGATGAAGGTCACGCATTCGGTCAAGAGCGGCCATGAGACCGAGGGCGTCGAGTTCTCGCCGGACGGCAAGCTGATCCTCGTGACCAACGAAGGCGACGACACGGTGTCGGTGTATCGCGTTGGAACGGGCAAGCCGGTGCGCACGGTGAAGCTCGCCAAGGGCTCGCGTCCGCGCGGCATCAAGGGGTCGCCCGATGGCAAGCAATATGTCGTCACGCTGGAGAACGCGAACAAGTTCGTCGTGCTCGACGGCACTAGCCTCAAGACCGTGAAGACCGTCGATACGAAGACGGGTCCGTATGGCGTCTCGTTCGATCCGTCGGGCAAGCGCTTGCTCGTCGCCGCGTCGCGCGACAAGACCTTGCAGGTGTTCGACGGCGCGACCTACGCGCATGTGCAGGACGTGCCCGTCGGTCAGCGCTGCTGGCACTTCAGCTTCACGCCCGACGGCTCGAAGCTGCTGCTCGCATGCGGGCGCTCGAACGCGGTCTACGTGCTCGACGGCTCCGACTACAAGGAAGTCAAGCAGATCGGCGATCTGCCGCTTGCGTGGGGCATCGTCACGTATCCGCCGAGCGCGGGGTCGATCGTCGGACGTTGAGCGAAAAGCGGCGCGTCGGGCCGTCCGTGACGGCATCGACGCGCTGCCTCATGTGTCATTTCCACGCGTAACGCATTCCCACCCACACGCCGCGCGGCGCGCCCACGCCGAGGAATTGCTCGTTCGTCGTCGCGCCGTTGTTGAAAGTGTGATTCGGCCCGTCGAAGAAGTTCTGGCCGAGAATCGCGAAGTTCGCGTAGCGCTTGTTGAGGAGGTTCTTCACCGTCGCGTAGACCTGCAACTGCTTGGTCACGTTGTAGGTCGTGTCGAGATCGATCAGGAAATAGCCCGCGACGCTGCCGTTGACGTCCTGATTATTCTCGTCGCCACGCGCGAAGATATTGCTGCGATACGTGAGATTCGTGCCGATATTCCAGCGCGCGATCGGGTTGTAGTCGATGCGCATCTTCACCGTGTTTGCCGGAATGCCCGGAATGCGGTCGCCCGAATGCACGGTGATGTTGCCGTCGGCGTCCGCGCTCGAATTGCTCGCGCTGCTCTCGGTCCACGTCGATCGATACGTCGCGTTCACATAGCTATAGCTCGCCGCGACGCCCACCGGTCCCCATTGCGTGCGGCCCGCGAGTTCGAAACCTTGCCGCCGCGTCTTGCCCACGTTCTGAAAATAACCGAGCGTGCTCGCCGCGCCCTGGCTGCTGACGAACTGGATGTCGTCGGTCAGCGTCGTGCTGTAGGCCGCCGCGCTCCACGTCGTATGGCCGCCGATACGTCCGCGCGCGCCGACCTCGAAGGTCTTCGAAATCACGGGCTTCAAATCCGGGTCCGCGATGAAATCGTTGGGCAGCGAGCAGGGCGCGTTCGGGTCCGCGCACGCGAGTTCGATGGCCGTCGGCGAGCGCATGCCTTCGTTGTACGTGGCGTAAGCGGTGAAGTAGGGCGTCGGATTCCAGTTGAAGCCCACGGCCGGATTGAAGCGCGAGAACGTGTGATTCCCGTCGAGCAGCGGCTGCACGCCGCTTTCGTCGCCGATCGTGGCCTTCGCCCAGTTGTAGCGGCCGGCGAGCGTCATGGACCATTGCTCGTTGAACGAGAACGTGTTCTCGAAGTAGATGCCCCAGTTCTCGTTGCGCGTCTTGGCGTCCGTGGTCGGCGCGAACGGCCCGGTGCCGATGGTCGCGCGGTTCTCTTCGAATACCGCCGGCTGCTCGGCCTGCGTGAAGTGCGAATTGGCGAAGTCGCCCGCCGCGCCAACGATCAACTGGTTGTCGTGGCCGAACAATTTGTTGAGCAGCGTGAGCTGCAGACTCGCTCCGTAGCTGTCCGTCACGATCACCGACTGATCGTTGAAGGCTTGCGTGAGTTCGTCGGCATCGTCGCCGTCCGGGTCGAAGTCCTCGTTGACGTTCGAACTCACGTTCTTGTTGCGATAGTGGCGGTAGTACACGTTGCCGCTCAACTGCACGTTCGGCGTGATGTAGTGCTCGGCATTGATCGTCAGATAGCCGACCTGATTCTCGTTCGTGTCGGGGAACGTGTAGGCCTGACGAAAGTTGTCCATGAACGAGCGCGGAATCGTCTGCGAGCCGTTCAGCGTGTTGTCCGCGCCGCCCATCGAGACGGAGATCGTCGTGTCGGCGTCGGTGTAGCGGATCTTGCCGAACGCCTGGCGCAGCTTGCTCGAATTGTGATCGGCCCAGCCGTTGTCGTTCGTGATGTTCGCGGTGAAGTAGTAGTCGAGATGGTCGCCGATCACGCCGCCTTGCTCGATTTGCGCGTATTTGCGGCCGAACGAGCCGAAGCCGACATCGACGTTGCCGCCCGGATTGCTGCGGCCGTTCTTGGTCATCACCGCTACGGCGCCGCCGAGCGTGTTCAGGCCGAAAGTCGGATTCGATCCGGGAATGATCTGCATCGTCTGGATCGCGGCCTGCGGAATCAGATCCCAGTTGACGACATCGCCGAACGGCTCGTTGATGCGCACGCCGTCCATGAACACCGACAAGCCCTGCGGCGTGCCGAGCAGCGGCGAAGCCGTGAAGCCGCGATAGTTGATGTCGGTCTGCCACGGGTTGCCCTGCGCGTCGTTCGTGTCGACGCTAACGACGTTCTTCTCCAGGTAGTTGGTAATCGTCGGCGCATGCTGCGCCTCGATCTCGGCGCCCTTGATCGTCTGCACGTTGGCCGGCACTTTTTCGAGCGGCGTGCCGACGCCCACGAGCGGCGTGGTCCCAACAACGATGATCGAAGGCAGTTCGGTGGTCGGCGGCGTATCGGCTTGCGCGACCGAAGCCGAAGCAGGCGCGGGCGCTTCGGCGGTATCGGGCGGGGGCGTCTGCGCCCATGCGGCGACGGTGATGCTCGCGAATGCACTGCCGAAGATGAGCCGCATCCCTGCTCGGGGTTTGAACGGATGCGCGGGCGCGGGCCGGCGCGGCATGCTCTTCATCATCGTCTCCTCTTATATTTCGATCCACGCGTCGAGAATGTTTCTTTCAATGAAAGCGTCGCATAAGAAGGCGCGCGTGGACCGGGAGCTTTTCCCGATCGCGCAGGGAAGCGTTCCCAATTGCGTTCCATCCACTGCACCGCACGATGACGCCGTGCGTAGAATGCATTCCGTGATGCCATCCGAATCCCTGCCCTCTCTCGCAAAAAACGCCGACCGTCGCGTGCCGCGCTCGCCGGTGTGGCGCGATCTCGCATGCGTGCTCGCGATCACGGTCGTCGCCGCCGCGCTCTTCGCGCGTTTCGATTTCAGCGAGTACACGTATCGGATGACGCGCAGCGCCGAGCGCTTTCAACTCGACGAACTGCCGCCGACGCTCGTCGTGCTCGCGATCGGTTTCGCATGGTTCGCGTGGCGGCGTTATCGCGAGGCGCAATCGGAAGTGCGCAGGCGGCGCGCGCTGGAAGAGGAGGCCGAGCATCTGCTCGCGGAGAACCGCAGGCTTGCCAGTCAGGCGCTCGCCGCGCAGGAAACCGAGCGGCGTCATCTCGCGCGCGAGTTGCACGACGAACTCGGGCAATACCTCAACGCGATATCGCTCGATGCGGGGCGTATTCGCGATTTGTCGGCTTCGCGCGAGGCGGAGATTCATCGGCTGTCGCTCGCGCTGATGCAAAGCGCGACGCACGTGTATCGCGAGATCGGCGGGATGATTCGCCGGCTGCGTCCGATCGGGCTGGATGAATTCGGCTTGCCGACCGCGCTCGAACATTGCGTCGACGGCTGGCGCGAGCGCTTGCCCGATGCGACCTTTACGCTCGCCGTCGATGGCGATTTCGACAAGCTGAGCGATGCGCTCAACATCACGCTTTACCGGCTCGTGCAGGAAGGGCTGACGAACGTATCGAAGTTCGCGCGGGCTTCGCGCGTGGAGATTTATCTCGCGCGCGCGCCGGAGGAAATCGTCGTGACGATGGCCGACGACGGACCGGGCGTCGATCTCGCGAAGCCGCGCAAGGGGCTGGGTCTAATCGGCATGCGCGAGCGTGTCGAAGCGCTCGGCGGCGCGTTTCAGATCGCGAGCGAGCCGGGCGCGGGCTTTCTGTTTTGCGCGCGCGTGCCGGCTCAGGCGGGACTGCCGTTGCCCGCTTCAGGCCCGAACGCAGCGGCGGCCGACGAAGCGAAATCGGCGAAGTGAAGGCCGAGCCGATTCGCGGTCCGCGCGAGTTGCACGCCGTTATCGGCGCCGAATTTTTGCCGGATCGCCGATTGATGATTCGCCACCGTCTTCTGGCTCAGGCCCAGCTTCTCCGCGATGCTCGGCAGCGTATAACCTTGCACGAGCAATCGCAGCACCTCGAACTCGCGCGCCGATAACTGGCGTCCTTCCTGAATGCTGGCGCGTAACGCGAGCGCCTGCGAAACGTCCGGACTCAGATACGAAACGCGCCGCGCAACCGAACGCACGGCTTCGACGAGCACGTCGGGCGCGCTTGCTTTCGTCACATAGCCACGCGCGCCGGCATCGAGCGCGCGCCGCACGAAGATCGCTTCTTCATGCACGCTGAAGATCAGCACGTGCGCATGCGGCTCGCGCGCCAGCATGCGCCGCATCGCCTCGATGCCGCTCGCGCCGGGCAGCGCGAGATCCATCACGACGACATCGGGCTGCAACGCGCAAAACTTCTGGTAAGCCTCGGCCGCATCCGCCGCTTCGCCCGCGACGTTCACGTCGGGGCTGAGTTCGAGCAGACGCTTGTAGCCTTCGCGCACAACGGCGTGATCGTCCACGAGCAGCACGGAGATGTCGGCAATCATGGCTTCTCTTCCCCTTCTTTCGAATCACGTCCGGAGGCCTCCGCCGCGATGCGTTTCGAGTTCGCATCGTTGCGGAAGACGATGGGTTGCGCTTGCGGTTCCTGCCTCGCCGACGCCGCGCGCACGACTTCGATCACGCGCTCGTGATGCGGGGACTTGTCGCAAACCGGGTCGGCATTCGCGGGATCTTGCGTCAACAGATACGCCTGACAGCGGCAGCCGCCCATGTCGATGGCCTTTTCGTCGCAACTGCGGCACGGCTCCTTCATCCAGCCGAAGCCGCGAAAGCGATTGAACGCATCGCTTTCGTACCAGATGTCCTTGATCGGCATCTCGGTGACGTTCGGAAACGTGAGGCCCGGCAACGAGCGCGCGGTATGACACGGCAGCGCGGCGCCATCGGGCGCGATGCCGAGAAACACCGAGCCCCAGCCGTTCATACAGCGCTTCGGTCTGCGCTCGTAGTAATCCGGCACGACGAAGAAGATCTTGCACCTGTCGCCGATCTCGTTGCGATAGCGCTCGACGACCGCCTCCGCTTCGTCCAGTTGCTCCTTCGTCGGCATGAGCTGGGCGCGATTCGTGTGCGCCCAGCCGTAGTATTGCGTGTTGGCGAGTTCGAGATACTCCGCGTCCATCGCGAGCGCCATGTCGATGATGCGTCCGATATGCGGCAGGTTATAGCGATGCAGCACGCAGTTGAGCACCATCGGAAAGCCGTGCGCCTTGATGAGCGCCGCGACGCGCTTCTTGTAGTCGAACGTCTTCGTGCTGGAAAGAAAGTCGTTGAGTTCCTGCGACGAGTCCTGAAACGAAAGCTGGATGTGATCGAGCCCGGCCTCCTGCAACGCGCCGATGCGCTTCTCCGTCAGGCCGATGCCCGAGGTGATGAGGTTCGTGTAAAAGCCGAGCTTGCGCGCCTCGCCGACGAGCGTTTCGAGATCGTCGCGCAAGAGCGGCTCGCCGCCTGAGAACCCGAGTTGCGCCGCGCCCAGCGCGCGTGCCTGACGCAATACGTCGATCCATTGAGCGGTGTCGAGCTCGCGCGTGTGATCGGCGTAATTCACCGGGTTGTAGCAGAACACGCAATGCAGCGGACAGCGATACGTCAGCTCCGCGAGCAGCCACAGCGGCGGCGCGATTGGCACGCCTTCGTGCTCGGGTTTTGCGATCGGTTCGGACAAGTCGGTCATGACGCTACTCCAGCCAGCCTCGCGCACGCGCGCCGGCGATGAACGCGCGCACGTCGTCGCCGAGGCCGGTCGCGTTGAATGCCTGCTCCAGGTCCGCGACGAGCGCCGGGATATCGCGCGTGCCGTCGCAGCGCAGAAGGATCTCCGATGCGCTCTGATTGAGCTTCACCATGCCCTCCGGATAGAGCAGCACGTGCGCGTTCTGCGCCGGTTCCCACTGCAGACGAAAGAGGCGTTTTAGTTTCGGATGCAACGAATCGTCGGGCGCTTCGACGGCTTCCTGCTTGCGTTGAGTCGGATTGGCGTCGCTCATTGCACAAAGGCCTTTTCGATGGAATCGAGCATGGTCCAGAGGATATCGAGCTTGAACTGCAGGATATCGAGCGCGCGTTGCTGTTCACGGCGCGTCGTGAAATGCGCGAGCGTCACTTCGAGACCGTGCTCGACATCGCGCTGGGCAAGCGATACGCGCGAGCGGAAATACGAAAGCCCTTCCGGTTCGATCCACTTGTAGTGCTCGGGCCAGGTCGCGAGCCGATCCTTGTGAATCTGCGGCGCGAACATCTCCGTGAGCGACGAGCACACCGACTCCTGCCACGGCGCGCGCCGCGCGAAGTTCACGTAGGCATCGACGGCGAAGCGCACGCCCGGCGTCACGAGCCGGAGCGACCATAGATCGTCGCGCGAGAGACCGACCGCGTCGCCGAGACGCGCCCATGCCTCGATGCCGCCCGGCTGATCGCCGTGGCCGTCGTGATCGAGAATGCGCAGCACCCAGCGGCGGCGCGTTTCGCGATCGGGACAATTCGACATCACGGCCGCATCCTTCAGCGGAATGTTGATCTGGTAGTAGAAGCGGTTCGCGACCCAGCCGCGAATCTGCTCCTTCGAACAGCCGCCGCTATTCATCTTCACGTTGAACGGATGATGAATGTGGTACGCCGTGCCCTTCGCGCGCAACTGCGCTTCGAATTCATCGCGCGTCCATGCGGGGCCTGCGTCGTTCACCTTCGTGAAGATCGGGCCTGTGCTCGGGTTGAGCATCGGATCGAACATCGAACGGTCTCCAGTGCCTGATGCGGAAATAGTCATAGCTCGAAGGTCATGCCGTCGTGCGCGACTTCGATGCCGTGCTCCGACAGAATGCGTCTTTCGGGTCCATCCTCGATGAGGATCGGGTTCGTGTTGTTGATGTGGATCAGCACGCGGCGCACGCCCGCGCGTTCGATCGAATCCAGCACGTCGATCATGCCGCCCGGACCGTTTTGCGCGAGATGGCCCATGTCGCGGCCGGTCTTCTTCGTGAGACCGAGGCGGATCATTTCATCGTCGGTCCACACGGTGCCGTCCACCAGCAGCAAGTCCGCTTCACGCATTGCATCGAGCACGTGCGGCTCCAGCGCGCCAAGTCCGGGCGCATAGAACGCGCGCTTGCCCGTAGCGGTATTCGTGAACATGAGGCCGATGTTGTCGCCCGTCTCCGGTGCATCGCGATGCGGCGAATAAGGCGGCGCCTTGCTCGACAAAGGCAATGCGTCGATGCTCACGCGCGGCAGTTCGGGCACGGAGAACGATGCGCCATGGAGCGCGATGCGCCTGTGCTCGACGCCACAGTAATGCGAAAGAATCGACGTGATGGGAAAGCCCGTCGAGAGGTCTTGCCACACGGCGTCGGTCGTATAGAGCGGCAAGGGCGTGCCGCGCTCGCGCAACATCAGCAGACCGGTGACGTGATCGATCTGCGCGTCCATGGTCACGACGGCCGCGATGCCGGTGTCGCGCACGCGGCGCGCGGGCTGCAATTGCGGATTCGCCGCGATCTGCGCGAGAATGTCCGGCGACGCGTTGACGAGCAACCAGTCCTCGCCGTTATCGGTAACAGCAATGGACGACTGCGTGCGTGCGCGCGCCGAAATGGTGCCGCGCCGCACGCCGTCGCAATTGCGGCAGTTGCAGTTCCATTGCGGAAAGCCGCCGCCCGCCGATGAACCGAGCACGCGAATCTTCACGGCAGCATCCTCCGCAGGAGACCGTCGCGATCGATCAGTTGATGCTTCATCGCGCCGAGAAAATGCAGGACGATCAGCGCGGCCATGATCCACGCAAGATATTCGTGTATGCCGAAAAATATCTGCCGCATCGGCTTGTCGTCCCAGCCCCATTGCGGCAGCGCAATGCCCCAGAACTTCGTGCCGAACTTGTTGAACGACGAGCCGAGATAACCGGTGAGCGGCATCGCCACCATGCCAACGTATAAAAGAGCCTGCGTAATGCTCGCGGCGGCGCGTTGCCACGTTCGCATCGGCGGCAAAGGCGGCCGGCCGTAAGCCAGACGTGCCAGGATGCGGAGCAGCACCAGCAGGAAAACCGTGATTCCAAGCGATTTATGGAAGTTGACGAGATCCGACTTGAACGGCAGCCCGCGCGGCAGGCCGACCATATAGAAGCCGATGCACAGCATCGCGATGATCGCGATCCCGATGAGCCAGTGCAATGCGATCACCGGACGAGCGTAACGCTCGCTTGCGGCATCGATGCCGCGTTCGCGCGACGTGGCGGATGTCCGCGCGGTGCTCATGGCGTGTCTCCCGTGAAGTGCCAACTGTTCATTGTTCATCTCCCGCCTACGAATTGGCGATCAGCAATTCCCCCCGGCCGTCCACCGCGAGGTCCCCGGCGTAGCGTCGCGGCAACGTCGTGCCCGCTAGCTGCGAAAAGGGCGCGATCTCGCGCGCGAGCATGCGCGTGAACAGCAGCCAGAACACGTCGAAGCCGCGTCCGCCTTCGGTGAAGGTCGGCGGAATGCGAGATGGCGGGTTTGCCAGCAACACCGTGCCGCGCCGCATGCCGTATCCGAAGTGTGCGCCCACTTTCCCGCCGACGCAGACCGAACCGGCGACGAGCCGCGACGCGGCGAAATCGCCCGCATCGCCCGCGACGAGCACCGTGCCGCGCCGCATGCGATCGGCGAGGCGCGCGCCCGCGTTGCCGTGAATCGTGAGCGTGCCGCCCGTCATGCCTTCCATGTCGCCGGGCAGCGCGCTCGCGGCGAAATCGCCCGCGTCGCCGTGAATCGACAAACGTCCGCCTTGCATCTCGCATGCGGCGAACGCACCCGCATCGCCTCGTATGTCCAACTCGCCGCCGAGCATCTTCATGCCCGCATGATCGCCCGCGTCGCCGTGCACCGTGAGCGTGCCTTCGGTCATGCTCGCGCCAATGCGATCGAGCCACGGCGCGTCGCCTTCGATCGTGAGCGCGGGCGTGTCGCTTTGTTCCAAGGCGATATCGAAGAGATCGCCGAGCGCGCACGTTTCGCCCGCGCCTTGCAGCACGATGCGCGGCAACTCGGTGCGCGACATGGCCGCAAGCGTGGCGGGCAGTAATTTCGACCCATCGACGCGAAAGCCCGGCGCATGTTTTACGCGCAACGTGATCGCGTTCATGCGCGGCTCCCGTCGATATCCTTCGACAATTCATGCAGCTTGAAGTGATACGGCCCGAGCTTGCCGCCGTAATTGCCCGCGGAAATGCGCAGCACGCCGCCCGCGCGTCCTATCTTCGTCGCGCTGGCGATGCCCGCTGTCATCGCCGCGCCGACATCGGCATCGGTGAGGCCGTCGATCACGATCTCCAGCACGCACGCGATGTCCGGCGTCAGCTCGCTTTTCTTCGACAGACCGACGAGCGTGGGACAGAATGCATCGTTCGTGGATGCCGTCGCGCCCGCGTACTTCGATCCGATCTTCGATCCCGAGCGCACGACGCCGCCCGGAAACGGCGTGATGATGTTCGGCAATTCGTGCATCGCGGCGACGGCGGATTCGGCGGCATGCAACGCGCTGTCGATGTCGCGCGCGAGAAACAGCAAGTTGCCGCCGCCGACCGCTTTCACCGTCGCGGTGAATTCCTCGCAGACGAATTCGCCGTCCATCACGGGCACGCGCCAGTAACGCGTGCCGTCGAGCACTTTCGATATCTGATAGCCGTCGCCGAAGAAGCGCAATCCCGCGCCGAGCGGCGCGTTGTCGGAAAGCGGCGCGCGCGCGTTCGCGGGATCGATGCCGCCGAAGACCGCCGTCGTCGGGCATGTCAGCACGCATTGCCCGACGCGCCGCGCGATCTGTTTGGCCAGTTCCTTCGACGATATTGCGAAGATCAGCACCGCGACGCCCGGTCTGCCATCGGGCGTTTCGTCGCCGGCGAGATCGCGTTCGATGCCCGCCTCGCAGCCGCAATCGATGACGGACGTCGCGAACCCCGTCAGCGAATTGGCCGCATGCCGCGCCCACGTCGACGTATGCGCGGTGATGACGAGGCGCGTCGCTTTCATCGGGAAGGCTTCGGCGAAGGTGTCGTCGATCTGCGTGTCGTTGATGCGCATGCGTCAGCCTCCGCTCGTCGCGAAGCAGGCCACGGGCAAGAGCCGCCCGCCGTTGCAGCATGCGCAGATTTCGTCGTCGCCGATGGCGATGTTCTCGAAGCGCGTCGCGAGATGCTGTTGCGCGAACTCGCGCACGCGCGTTTCGATGGCGCGGTCGTATTCGGGGCGCACGTAATGAATGCCGCCCGTGGGCGTGGCGAGCAACGTGCCGTCGCGCGCGATCAGTTCGCCGTCCTTGAACACGTAGGCGGGCGATGTGAACATGCGCTCGCGATCGGCGTCGTCGCGATACACGGCGATATCCGCCGCCGCGCCCGCGCCGAGATGGCCGCGATCCTTCAGGCCGAGCAGCCTGGCGGGACCGGCGCGCGTGATGATCGCGATGTCGTAAAGCGAAAACTCGCGCGTGATTTCGCTCAGGGCGCTCGCGGTCTTCGCGTCGGCGTGAAGCTTGTCGAGTTGCTCGTCGCGAAAGGACTTGTCCATCAGCAAGCGGATCAGATGCGGATAGCTCGTGAAGGGCGCGCCGTTCGGATGATCGGTGGTCATCGACACGCGCCACGGATCGTCGACGAGCAAAAAGATTTCCAGCCCGATGATCCATTGCAGCGCGTTCACGAAGCTCTCTTCGCGATACTTGAACGGCACGACGCCGCAACCCGCATCGCATTCGATATCGCCGAGCACCCATTTGCGCGGCCGGGCCATCGGCGCGTTTTTGAACTGCATCATCGTGTCGCCCGATGCCGTGACCGTCTGACCGAAGATGATCTGACCGACGTCGATGGTCACGTTGGGCCGCGCGTTCACCGCTTCGGCAATCGCGCGTGCGCCCGACGAAAACTTGCGCGGGCCTTCGACGCCATAGCTGTGGAACTGGATATGCGTCAGATGAATGGGCAGGCCTTCCGCCGTGTCCATTGTCCTGATCGTCGATTCGAGGTTGCCCGGCACGCCGAGATTGCTCGCGTGAACATGCAGCGGATGCGGCACGCGCAGATCGGTGAGGGCGCGCGTGAGCGTCTTCAATACATCGCGTGGCGTGATGCCGTAATGCACGTGCTTTTCATCGACATCGAGCGAACGCTGATTGAACTTGAACGCCGAAATGCCGCCCGGATTCACGACCTTCACGCCAAGCGCCTTGCTCGAATCGATGGTCCATCCGACGTAATCGCGCAGCCGCTCGAAGTCCTCGCTGGCGGCGAGCATTTGCAGGAAGAGTTCGTCGTTGCCCATCATCACGTAGGCGCCGTGATCGATGATCGGCGTGTCGCCCATTTCCAGATGCGCATGGCGTGCGTTCGACGCGATCATCGCCGGCTCGAACGCGGCCGTGTAGCCCATTTCCGCGTAGCGATAGCCGGCGGCGAGCGTGCCCGGCGCGCACACGCCGCACGACGGCAGGCGCATGTAGCGGCCCTCGTTCGGACGATCGGGCACGGCGCGCGGATCGTCGCGATGATCTTCGGGCAACAGGAGGCGCGACAGATTCGTCTTGCCGCCGCCGATGTGCGAATGCAGGTCGATGCCGCCCGCCATCACGATCATGCCGCTGGCGTCGAAATCGCGATCGATGCGTTCGTTTGCAGCACCATCGACGATGCGGCCATCGCGGATATGGATGTCGCGCCGCTCGCCATCGACGCCGTTCGCCGGATCGTAGAGCGTGCCGCCTTTGAGACGCGTGAGGCTCATGACGGCCTCCGCGCCTGCGCGAGTCGCGCCGCGATCGCTGCGAGCGTCGGCAACGCGTAATCGCGCGCGGCGGCGAGCGGCGCGACCACGGATGTATCGACGCGAAACAGATGCCCGCCGCAGTCTATGCCCGGCGTCGCGACCGGAATGAACACGGTCGGGCCTCGGCGCGCGGGCACGGTCGTCGCCGGATGGGCGAGGATGATCGCGGGCACGTCGTCATCGAGCGATGCGGGCAGCGGCTCGGGCGCGAAGCTCGACACCCACACGAGCGCATCGATTTCGTCGCGCTGCAACAGCGTTTCCGTGCGATAGCGATGCGCATCGTGATCGAGCGGCAAGCCATACGCGACGCGCGTGCGCAGCGGAAAGCCCGACAACCACGTGATCGCCTGATTGACGGACGCGGCGCCGTCGTCGCCGGTCAACGCGAGCGTGCCTGCGCGCGCGGTGCGGTTGATCGCCTTGACGATACGTTGCAGCGCTTCGATCGCGAGCGCGGCGTGTTGCGTCGGCAGTGTGGCTGGCTCGTAGACGAACGCGGTGTACTTCGCGAGGCCGACGCGCTCGGTCAGCGCGACGAGTTCGGCCGCTGGAATCGAACGCCCGCCTTCGACGAGCGCGGACCACAGCGCGAGCGTATCGAAGGGATCGGCGTTCGGCAGGATCGATTCGGCGCGCATGTTCGCGGCGGGATCGATGTCACATCCGACGAATACGACGCTTACGTCGCGACCGACGCCCGCAATGCGCTCGAAGAAGCGCGGATAGCGCCGCGACGGCTCGCACGCGAACACGACGATGAGATCGGCGCGCGAGCGGACTTCCGAGAGCGTCGTGAAGAACGAGCCGCGGTCTTGCAGCGCGCGATTGCTGTCGGCGAGCGTGTCGCCGTGCAGATGATCGAGGATCGCGCCGCACTGCGCGGCGAGTTCATAGAGCGCGCGTGCGCCGGCCACGTCGGTCGCGAGTCCGCCGAAGAGCGGCCGATGCGCGCCCGACAGGATCGACGCGGCTCGCGAGAGCGCCGCTTCTGGATCGGTGATTTGCCCGTCGATCGTGGGCTTTCGGTTTGCATCGTTCGGACCGAAGCGGGCAAGCGAACCCGCCAGACGCGGGCAGTCGGTGTGCGGTGCCGCGAGGCGCTGATCGGCGCCTGGCGCGAGCGTGATGTCGTCGCATAGCAGGGGGCAGAACGGGCAGGTCCAAGCGTTCGGGGCTGCGGCCTGGGCGTTCGATGTCGTGAGCGTGGGTGAATCGTGCATGGTCGTGCTTGCGAGCAAGGTCTATGCCGGTTTTCTTTGAAGCTTGCTGCGCATCTGGCGAAAGCCGAAGAAGCGAGAGCAGAAAAAGAAGCCACGGAAAACTGCTCCGCAATGCAACACACTGTCACCCGTGAATCACCCGATGCAACACCTGCTAACCAAACGATTACACCGCGAGCAAAGCCCCAAAGCCCTTGGCACAGATATTGAGTTCATCCCTCGAAAACTCCGCGATGCACATCGCGCCGACTCACGGTCCCATCGTGAATCGCGGAGGCGACGAGCCACGCATGAGCGCCGCTTTCACCGGCGAGCGCGAGATCGGCGTCATGGCGGATTCCGCCCGCGCCCACCAACTCGCGCGCACCGGCGAGCGCACGCACGGCGGCAAACGTGTCGAGATCGGGTCCGGCATTCGCGCCCACGTGATCCAGCGTCATCACGATCACGCGCGACGGCCACGCGTCGCTCTCGACATGCGCCGAACCGAGCGCGCGCCCACCGCGATAGTCGAGCGACAGAATCGGCTCGAAGCCGCAAGCGGACGCCTCGGCGATCGCGCCGATGTCGACGAGCGTCTCGGTGCCGAACACGGGCACGATCGCGGCGGGCGCAGCGGACTGCGTCAGCCGGGCGATGCGCTCGACGAGCGCGCGCATCGGCGCGAACGCGGTGAAGCCCGCGTCGAGCCAGATGTGGAAGCCGCCGCCGAGGGCGTCGCTAAGGGCGGCGAGTGCGTGGTCGTGCGCGCCGCGCGAAAGGATCGCGCCCAGATCGGCGACGTACAACGTGCGCGCGCCGGTCGCGGCGACGAGCGCGCGGGCGATCTCAACGGGATCGCTCGTCGCGCACAACGAGGACTGGATCGGCCGATAGCGCGAACGTTCGCCGCATACCGCGTGCACCGCGTGGCCGTCGAGCAGATCGAGAACGGGTATCACCTGCATGGATGGCTTTCCTTTGACCAAGATCTTCGTATTCGAGTATCTCACCGGCGGCGGCATCGATCCGGAAGCGGCGGGCGCTGGCAGCCTCGCCGACCTCTCCGCGCTGATCGTCGAGGGCCGCGTGATGCGCGACGCCATCGCCGCCGATCTGCGCGCGCTGCCGGGCATCGACGTGAGCGTGGCGAGTTCGCGCTTCGAGCAAGTCGACGACGACCGCGCCTACGTGCGCGCGCAGCCGGGCGAATCGGTCATACGCTTCGTGGCCCGCGTGGCGCGCGAGCACGACTATGCCTGCATCGTCGCGCCCGAGTGCGACGGACTGCTGCTCAAGCTCTACGATGCCGTCGGCCAGGCGCGCTGGCTCGGCTGCGCGAAAGAAGCGATCCGCGCGGCGTCGAGCAAGAGCGCGACGGCCGCGTGTCTCGCCGCGCGCAGCATCGCCGCGACGCCCGCGCTCGAACCGGAAAACGCGAGCGCCGCAATCGGGCGACGCTGGGTCGTCAAGCCCGACGACGGCGCGGGCGGCCTCGACACCTACGTCTACGACGACCTCGCCGCCGCGCGCGCCGAATATGCGGCGCGCGCGGAAGCGGGCCGCAATCCCGTGCTGCAGGAATGGATCGATGGCGAGCCGCTGAGCCTTTCGCTGATCTGCCGCGACCGGCTTTCGCGGCTCGTGAGCATCAACCGGCAGCGCATCGGATTGTCGGATGCGGCGGGTTCGGGACGCCGCGAGCGCATCGTTCAGTTCGACGGCGTCGATGTCGATCGCATCGACCGGCATGGTCCGCAAGGCCGCGCGCTCGAACGGCTCGCGCTGCGTGTCGCCGAAGCGTTTCCGGGTCTGCGCGGCTTCGCGGGCATCGACGTCGTGTGGCATCCGGAACGCGGGCCGGTCGTGATCGAGGTGAATCCGCGTCTGACGGTCGCGTATGCGGAACTGAGCCGGCGCGGCGGCAGGAATCTCGCGGCGGAATTGCTCGCGGCGCATCGCGTGCCCGGCTTCGACGGCGACGCCGGATTGCTGCGCGCGTGCGGCGGAGCGTCGTCATGACGACATCGACATCGACATCGAACGATGCGCCGGTGTTCGGCTGGGACGTGGGCGGCGCGCACGTGAAGGTGTCGATGGCGACGCGCGCCGGCATGCTCGTCGATGTCGCGCAATGGGCGTGTCCGCTGTGGCAGGGCCTGGCGCACCTGGAACGCGCGATCGACGCGATGTTCGAGCGCTGGCCCGCCGCCGCCGATGCAAGCGCGCGCCACGCCGTCACGATGACCGGCGAAATGGTCGATCTCTTCGCCGATCGCGCCGAGGGCGTGCGCACGTTGACGCGCACGCTCGCGCATCGGCTCGGGCCGCGCACGATGTTCTTCGCCGGCGATGCGGGCTGGCTCGCGCGTTCGGCGTGCGCGGAGCATTGGCGCAAGGTCGCATCGGCGAACTGGCTCGCGAGCGCGCAATGGGTCGCGGCGTGCATGCCGAATGCTGTGTTTATCGATATCGGCAGCACGACGACGGACATCATTCCTATCGTCGGCGGACGTGTCGCGGCGCGCGGTTCCAGCGACGCTGAACGGCTCGCGAGCGGCGAGCTTGTTTATCAGGGCGTCGTGCGCACGCCGTTGTGCGGGCTCGCGCATCGCATCGCGTTTCGCGGCGAGCCGACCGGCGTGATGAACGAATGGTTCGCGACGACCGCCGATGTCTATCGTCTGACGGGCGAGCTGTGGCCCGAGCACGACCAGCATCCGAGCGCCGACAACGGGCCGAAGACGCAGGCCGCGAGCCGCGTGCGGATCGCACGGATGATCGGCCGCGACGCCGTCGAAGCGAGCGATGCCGAGTGGCGGCGCTTCGCGCAGGGCTGGCGGCACGAACAGTTGCGCGCGCTGGAGGCGAATCTCGCGCGCGTTGTGGCGCGGGATGCGGCGCTGGCGGCGGCGCCGATAGTCGGCGCCGGATGCGGACGCTTTCTCGCGGCGGCGCTGGCGCGGCAGGAGGCGCGCAGCTATGTCGATTTCGCGCGTCTCGCGGGTGTCGCCGACGACGATGCGACGCGCGCCGAGTGGGTATCGACGTGCGCGCCGAGCGTGGCGGTCGCGCTTTTGGCGTCGGCGATGATGAAGGGCGCGGGAAGCAACGAAGCGCATCGGTTGAACGATGCATCGGCGCGGGCCGCGTGATAGCTTGCGCAATACAGCGGTATCGGAAGCGGGTGCGTGGCCCGTCGGCTTGATCGAACGAGGACAGGAATATGTGGGTGGTCAAGATCGGGGGAAGCCTGAGTCACGACCCTGCGCTGCGCGAATGGTTGACGCGGCTCTGGGAAGTGGGCGGCGGGCGCGTCGTGATCGTGCCGGGCGGCGGCGATTTCGCGGACGCGGTGCGGCAGTATCAGCAGGAATGGCGTTTCGACGATCTCGCGGCCCACAACATGTGTCTGCTCGCGATGGCGCAATACGCGATTCTGATGCAGGGCGTGGTGCCGGAACTCGTGCTGGCGTCGAACGAGGATCGCATTCGGCGCGCATTGCGCGATGGGCGCGTGGCGGTCTGGGTGCCGACCGATCTGATGCGCGCGACGCCCGACTCGATGACCAACTGGGACACCACGTCCGATAGCCTCGCGGCCTGGCTTTCCAGTTCGCTCAACGCGGAGCGGTTGATGATCGTGAAGTCGTGCGAGGTCGAGGCGAATGCGCCGCTCGAATCGCTGGCCGCGAAGGGCATTCTGGACCGGCGCTTTCCGGCTCATGTGCGGGATGCGAACTATATCGTCGAGATTTTGAGCAAGTCGGATGTGTCGGTTATGCGGGATCGATTGTTGAATGTGACGGTTTGAAACCCCAAACCCTTAGCGAGCAACATGCAGCGCCCGAACCCACTTCTCCACGCGCCTGGGATCGAGCCTTCCGCCGCGCCCGTCACGCTCATCGCAAAGCGCGCCGCGAAACCCGGCGATATCCGGCGCAAGCAAACGAATCCTGTCGAGATCGTCCCAACCCAACGATCCGGCAACGGCGATCATCATCCCGCGTGTGCGTGCATCGCTCATGCACGAGGCGAGCATCCGCACATCGACGCAATCGAACAACGTGCGCCCGTTCTTGCTCGCCGTATCGAACACGATGCCGACAAAGCCCAGTTGCGCCGCGAGCGCGGCCAGTTCGCGATCCACGCCATCGTCCGATAGCAACACCGGCACCACGGCGGCGGGCAAACTCGCCAGATGCCGCAAGCACGCGAAAGCGCCCGCGCCCGGCGACACACCGACCTTCACATAATCGACGCCCGTGGCCGCGACATCGAGCACGCGCGCGGTCATCTCGTCGAGTGCGTCGTTGGGCAAATCGCCGATGGTCGCGCTGATCGGCCGCAACGCATACCGCGCGCGCAACTCTCGCACGATCCGCGCGATATCCCCGATCGCAACCGCGCCCAGCGCGCCCGCGCCCGGTTCCTTCAGGTCGATCAGTTCGGCGCCGGCGTTCGCGGCATCGAAGGCTTCATCCGCCGAGCGAACGCTCGCGAGCAATGCGGTCATCGTCGAAACTCCAGAGGGAGGGCTACGGAACGAGCATCAGGTGACGGCCTTCGCGCGATGCGCCTCGATCGCCTGCAAAAGCCACTGCCAGGCTTCGCGCTCGGCGTCGCCCGCGGTCTTGTCGATGGCGATCCGCAGATAAGCCACCTCGCTGTCCACTTTTTCCGGCGGCAACATGAACAGCCGGCTCACGAGAATCGCGCCTTCGACGACCGCCGCCTGCGCGCGATTGAAGCCCGGAAAAGGCGCATGCGTCTCGCGATGTACGCATTCCATGCGCAGCGTCGGACGCGCTTCGTCATCGAGTAATTCAGCGAGACGCAACTCGATATGCGCGAGCGTCGATGCGAGCCGCACGCTCGGCACCGTGCTCGCCGCGAGCGTCGGCCAGTCGTGCGCGATGCCTGTCACGCAGCCCGCGAACACGCGCACGTCCGTCGTCAGATTGATGACGGCGCTCTTCGTCGCGAGGACGTTGTCGAGCGTCGTCGACGGACGGAACGGCGCGAGAATCGCGAGGCCTTCTTCGAAGCGCACGCCCATCGGCGCGATGTGCGGCCGGCCATCGCGATCCGCGGTCGTGACGATGGTCTCGTAAATCATGATGGTCGGCGAAAGTATTCGTAGCCGCACGAAAGAGCCGCGATCGCTTCGATGCGGCTTCGTGCGGGTTCGGTCCGCGTGTTAGCGGGTGGCGATATACATCGTGATTTCAAAACCAAAACGCATATCGGTGAAGCTTGGCGTGGTCCATTGCATGCGCGTTCCTCCATACGAGTTGAGTTGATGCCTCGATCACCGCTTCGATGACTTGCCGATGCGGACGAATCCGACAGGCGGCCGGGAGGGGGCCGGCGCTAGGGCGATGCAAGCGTCATGCCAATGACATGAAGCGGATGCCGAAGAGCGCGACTCGCCCATCACGCGTGCCGAGTGTGACGAAATCAGAACAAAGTGTCCCATTCGTTCGTCCATAAACGCATCAGGGCTATTCCCGACTAAGGCATCGTTTAAGCCAGGGCAAGTAATTCGTGAATTCCTTTCTGTGCGCCCCGTGCTTACTCTGCAATCACAGCAGGGCGCAGCACACCAGCGCGGCGGTCGCTTCGAGCAGCAGGGCGGACGTCACTCTCATCTCACTGTCGAGGAAACGGAATGAACGACTTCAGCAAGGCCGCCGTCGAGGCGGTGCGCAATCCGTCCGATCCGCGCTCGCGCTATGCGGCCGGCGTCATGAAGTATCGCGAGATGGGCTACTGGCAGCCCGACTACACGCCGAAGGACACGGACGTGATCGCGCTTTTTCGCATCACGCCGCAAGCGGGTGTTGAGCCGGAGGAAGCGGCCGCGGCCGTGGCGGGCGAGTCGTCGACCGCGACGTGGACCGTCGTGTGGACCGACCGTCTCACCGCATGCGACATGTATCGCGCCAAGGCGTATCGCGTCGAGCTTGTGCCGAACGCGCGCGCCGACGAGCCGCAGTACTTTGCGTATATCGCCTACGAACTCGATCTGTTCGAGGAGGGATCGGTTGCGAACCTGACGGCGTCGATCATCGGCAATGTATTTGGCTTCAAGCCGCTCAAGGCGCTGCGTCTCGAAGACATGCGCATTCCGATTGCCTATCTGAAGACGTTCCAGGGACCGCCGACGGGCATCGTCGTCGAGCGTGAGCGGCTCGACAAATACGGGCGGCCGTTGCTCGGCGCGACAGTCAAGCCGAAGCTCGGCTTGTCGGGCAAGAACTATGGTCGCGTCGTGTATGAAGGGTTGAAAGGCGGACTCGATTTTCTGAAGGACGACGAGAACATCAATTCGCAAGCGTTCATGCACTGGCGCGATCGTTATCTCTTCGCGATGGAAGCGGTGAACCGCGCGCAGGCCGAAACCGGCGAAGTGAAGGGCCATTACCTGAACGTGACGGCCGGCACGATGGAAGACATGTACGAGCGCGCCGAATTCGCGAAGGAGCTCGGTTCCTGCATCGTGATGATCGATCTCGTGATCGGCTGGACCGCGATTCAGTCGATGTCGAAGTGGGCGCGCCGCAACGACATGATTCTGCATCTGCATCGCGCGGGACACGGCACTTATACGCGGCAGCGCAATCACGGCATCTCGTTTCGCGTGATCGCGAAGTGGCTGCGCATGGCGGGCGTCGATCATGCGCATGCGGGCACGGCGGTCGGCAAGCTGGAAGGCGATCCGCTCTCGGTGCAGGGCTATTACAACGTGTGCCGCGAGGCGCGCAACGAGCCGGACCTGTCGCGCGGCATCTTCTTCGATCAACCGTGGGCGGGACTGCGGAAGGTTATGCCGGTGGCATCGGGCGGGATTCACGCGGGACAGATGCATCAACTGCTGGACCTGTTCGGCGACGACTGCATTCTGCAGTTCGGCGGCGGTACGATTGGGCATCCACAAGGCATTCAGGCTGGTGCGACGGCCAATCGCGTCGCGCTCGAAGCGATGGTGAAAGCGCGCAATGAAGGGCGCGATATCGCGAACGAGGGACCGGAGATTCTGGAAGCCGCGGCGCGATCGTGTACACCGTTGAAGCAGGCGCTCGATATCTGGCGCGATGTGACGTTTAACTATGCCTCGACCGATACGCCGGATTTTGCCGTGACGGCGACCGCGGCGGTTTAGGTTTTTCGCCACGATTTCATGGAATACATATCCAATAAAAGCATAGGAAACCGAAATGAATATCACGCAAGGAACGTTTGCCTTCCTGCCGCCATTTACCGACGACGAGATATCGGCGCAGATCAACTATGCGCTAGACCAGGGCTGGGCCTGCTCGGTCGAATACACCGACGATCCCCATCCACGCAACACGTACTGGGAAATGTGGGGCCTTCCCATGTTCGATCTCCACGACGCCGCCGGCGTGCTGATGGAAGTGAACGAGTGCCGCAAAACGTATCCGAATCATTACATCAAGGTGAATGCCTTCGACTCGGTGCGCGGTTTCGAAACGATGCGTCTGTCGTTCATCGTGAATCGGCCGGCGCAGGAACGAGGTTTCCGTCTCGAACGTCAGGACGACAGAAGCCGCATCCAGCGCTACGCGATGCGCACCTACGCCACCGATCGCCCGAGCGGCGAGCGCTATTGATGAGGAGCGTTCATGAGCGCCGAAGCCACGCTGGAAGAAGCACCTCTTCAAACGAAAGCGACGCACGCCGACCTGATGGCGCTCTACCGCGAATCGCGCATCGGCGAAGTGCTGGCGGAGCTGGATCGCGATCTGATCGGCCTCGCGCCGGTCAAGACGCGCATCCGCGAGATCGCCGCGCATCTGCTCGTGGAGCGCGCCCGCGAGACGCTCGGTATCGTGTCGGGTGCGCCCACGCTGCACATGTGCTTCTCGGGCAATCCCGGAACCGGCAAGACCACGGTCGCGCTGCGCATGGCGCAAGTGCTGCACCGGCTCGGCTATATCCGGCGCAATCATCTCGTCTCGGTGACGCGCGACGATCTCGTCGGCCAGTACATCGGCCATACCGCGCCCAAAACGCGCGAAGTGCTCAAGCGAGCGATGGGCGGCGTGCTGTTCATCGACGAGGCTTATTACCTGTATCGCCCCGAGAACGAACGCGATTACGGGCAGGAAGCGATTGAAATCCTGCTGCAGACGATGGAGAACCAGCGCGACGATCTCGTCGTGATTTTGGCGGGATACGCGTCGCGCATGGAGACGTTCTTCCACAGCAATCCGGGCTTTCGTTCGCGCATCGCGCATCACCTCGTGTTTCCGGACTATGCGCCCGGTGAGCTTCTGGAAATCGCCGAGCACATGTTGGCCGACATGCACTACCGCTTCGACGACGACGCGCGACACGCCTTCGAAGCGTACCTCGCGCGTCGTATCGGGCAACCGAACTTCGCCAATGCGCGCTCGGTGCGCAACGCGCTGGACCGCGCGCGCTTGCGTCAGGCCAACCGGCTTTTCGCCGCGGCCGAAAGCGGCAGTGGCGTAGCCGATGCCGCTGCGCTGATGCAACTCGACGCCAGCGACATCCGCGCGAGCCGCGTGTTCACCGATCCACAAACTTAAGGAGAGCGCGATGCAGGATGGACGCACGACCTTAGCGAAGTTCCTGATCGATACGCTGGATCGCAAGCCCGGACCGGAGGCGGCGAGCGGACTGTCCGCGTTGCTGATCGACGTCGCCGCGTCGATCAAGACCATCGCGGCCGCCTTGACGCGCGGCGCGTTGAGCGGACATCACGGCTCGGCGCAATCGATCAATACGCACGGCGAGGAACAGAAGAAGCTCGACCTCGTGACCAACGATATCTTCCTTCAGCATTGCGAGTGGGACGGCTTGCTCGCGGGCATGGTCTCGGAAGAGATGGACGATGTCTATGCGATTCCCGAGCCGTATCCGCGCGGCGAGTATCTGCTTGCGTTCGATCCGCTCGATGGCTCGTCGAACATCGATATCAATGGCGTGGTCGGCTCGATCTTCTCGGTGCTCCGACGCGCGAGCGACGACGACGGTCCCGCCGACGAAGCATCGTTCTTGCGCCCGGGCCGCGAGCAAGTCGCGGCGGGCTACGCGATTTACGGCCCATCGACGATGCTCGTGCTCTCGGTCGGCAACGGCACGCACGGCTTCACGCTCGAACGCGATGTCGGCAACTTCGTGCTCACGCATTCCGATATCCGCATTCCCGAGGATTCGTGCGAGTTCGCGATCAACGTATCGAACGAACGCTTCTGGGAACCGCCCGTGCGCCGCTACGTGCAGGAATGCAAGGATGGTCGCACCGGATGCCGCGCGCACGACTTCAATATGCGCTGGATCGCGTCGATGGTCGCGGAAGTGCATCGCATCCTCATGCGCGGCGGCGTCTTCATGTATCCGCGCGACTTCAAGACGCCCGAGATGGAAGGACGTCTGCGTCTGCTGTATGAAGCGAGCCCGATGAGCTTCATCGTCGAACAGGCGGGCGGACTGTCGATTACCGGACGCGAGCGCATTCTCGATGTCGAGCCGAAGGCGCTGCATCAACGCGTACCGGTGATTCTCGGTTCACGCAACGAAGTCGATCGCATTCAGCGCTATCACGGCGAATACGATCGCGGCGAGGACAAGCCGTTCACGTCGCCGTTGTTCAAGGAACGCTCGTTGTTCCTGCCGGAAACGCAGGCGTGATCGCATCTGAAACAGCGCTCACCAAATAGATAAAGGGAGACAAGCGCATGTCAGTCAAACATCCGATCGTCGCGGTGACGGGATCGAGCGGCGCCGGCACCACCACCGTCATGAAGAGCTTCACGCATATCTTCAGGCGCGAGAAAATCAATGCGCATATCGTCGAAGGCGATGCGTTCCATCGATACGATCGCCTCGGCATGCGCGAGGCGTTGAAGCAGAGCGAGCGCGATGGCCTCGTCAATTTCAGCCACTTCGGCCCGGAAGCGAATCTGCTGCACGAACTCGAAACGTTGTTCGAAAACTACGGCGAAACGGGCGGCGGCAAGTTTCGCCACTACGTGCATGACGAAGGCGAAGCCGTGCATTACAAGCAGGACGCGGGCACTTTCACGCCGTGGGAAGACATCACGCCCGGCACGGACATGATGTTCTACGAAGGCTTGCATGGCGCGGCCGTCACCGGTCAAGTGGACATCGCGCGTCATGCGGATCTGCTCGTCGGCGTCGTGCCGATCATCAATCTCGAATGGATTCAGAAGCTGCATCGCGATCAGACGATGCGCGGTTATTCGCATGAGGCAGTCGTCGATACGATCCTGCGCCGCATGCCCGATTACGTGAATTACATCTGTCCGCAATTCTCGCGCACGCACGTGAATTTTCAGCGTGTACCGACCGTGGATACGTCGAACCCGTTCACCTCGCGCGAGATTCCGCAGCCCGACGAGAGCTTCGTCGTGATCCGCTTCGCGAAGCCGAGGGGCATCGACTTTCCGTATCTGCTGACAATGCTGCACGACTCGTTCATGTCGCGGCCGAACGTGATCGTCGTGCCCGGCGGCAAGATGGGTCTCGCGATGCAGCTCATCTTCACGCCGATGATCCTGCAACTGCGCGACCGGCGCGCGCGCGCCTGAAAAAAGCTTTCTCATCATCGTATGGAAGGAGGCATTTATGAATGCCGTCGCTGAAGCTTTGCCCCGACTTCATCGCTCGCCCGACACGCGGGAGATGGCGAACGCGCTGCGCATGCTCGCCGTCGATGCCGTGAGCCGGGCCAACTCCGGTCATCCCGGCATGCCGATGGGTATGGCGGAGATCGCGGTCGCGTTGTGGGGACGTCATCTGAAGCACAATCCCGTCGATCCCGACTGGCCCGATCGCGACCGCTTCGTGCTGTCGAACGGTCACGGCTCGATGCTGCTGTATGCGCTGCTGCATCTCACTGGCTACGACCTGTCAATCGACGAGATCAAGCGCTTCCGGCAGATGGGCAGCAAGACGCCCGGGCATCCGGAAGTGGGCGTGACGCCCGGCGTCGAAACGACGACCGGACCGCTCGGGCAAGGCCTGACGAACGCCGTTGGCATGGCGCTCGCCGAGGCCTTGCTCGCGCGCGAGTTCAATCGGCCGGGGCATGAGATCGTCGATCATCGCACGTATGTTTTTGTGGGCGATGGCTGTCTGATGGAAGGCGTGTCGCATGAAGCGGCGTCGCTCGCGGGCACGCTGCGGCTCGGCAAGCTCACCGTGCTCTACGACGACAACGGCATCTCCATCGACGGCCATGTCGACGGCTGGTTCACCGACGACACGCCGAAGCGCTTCGAGTCATACGGCTGGAATGTCGTGCGCGCGGTGGACGGCCACGATGTCGACGATGTATCGCATGCGTTGCAATTGGCGCGCGAGTCGGATCGCCCGACCTTGATCTGCTGCAAGACGGTGATCGGGCTCGGCGCGCCGAAGATGGCCGGCACGCACGACGTACACGGCGCGCCGCTTCCCGCCGACGAAGTGGACGCGACGCGGCGCGCGCTCAGCTGGACGCATGCGCCTTTCGAGATTCCATCGTCGATTCGTGCGCTGTGGGACGCGCGCGAGGCGGGTGCGGCGGCGCAGGAGGACTGGAATCGCCGCATGCAGGCGTATCGTCGCGTGTTTCCGAACGAGGCCGCCGAGTTCGAGCGGCGCGTGCGCGGCGCGTTGCCCGCGAACTGGCGCGACATGGCGCATGCGCTCGTGCGCGACGCGGATCGCGCGCGGCAGACGCTCGCGACACGAAAGGCCTCGCAACTCGCGATCGAGGGACTGGCGCGCGCGTTGCCCGAACTGCTCGGCGGATCGGCGGACTTGACCGGCTCGAATCTCACGCGCTGGAAAGAGGCGGTGGACGTGAGCGCCGCGCCGGAAAAGGGCAACTACATCCACTTCGGCGTGCGCGAGTTCGGCATGAGCGCGGTGCTCAACGGCGTCGCGCTGCATCGCGGTTATCTGCCGTTCGGCGGCACGTTTCTCACGTTCTCCGATTACTCGCGCAACGCGCTGCGCATGGCCGCGCTGATGAAGACGCGCGCGGTGTTCGTCTTCACGCACGATTCGATCGGTCTCGGCGAAGACGGCCCGACGCATCAGCCGATCGAGCATGCCGCGACGCTGCGCATGATTCCGGGCCTCGACGTGTGGCGTCCGTGCGATACGGTCGAGACGATGCAGGCGTGGGTAAGCGCGGTCGAGCGTGACCGGCCTTCGTGCCTGCTGCTCTCGCGCCAGAATCTGCCCTTCGTGCCGCGCGACGAAGCGCAGATCGACGGCATCGAGCGCGGCGGCTACGTGCTCGCCGACTGGCCCTCGACTTGCGAGCGCGATGCGCGCCGCGTCGTGCTGATCGCGACCGGCTCGGAAGTCGCGCTTGCGCTAGCCGCCGTCGAACCGCTGAAGGAAGCGGGCATTCTCGCGCGCGTCGTGTCGATGCCCTCGACCACCGTGTTCGATCGGCAGTGCAACGCGTGGCGCGAACGCGTGCTGCCCGAAGGCGTGCCGCGCGTCGCGATCGAAGCCGGCGTCACGGCGTTCTGGCGGCAGTACGTCGGATTGAATGGCGGCGCGGTCGGCATCGACCGCTTCGGTGAATCTGCGCCCGCGAGCGAGTTGTTCGCGCATTTCGGCGTGACGACCGAGGCGCTCGTCGAAGAAGCGCGCCGCGTGGCCGTCTGATTTTTCGCACCCTGCATGGAGACATCACGATGGCTTTCATCGCCTTGAGGCAGTTGCTGGATCACGCGGCGGAGCACGGCTACGGCGTGCCCGCGTTCAACGTCAACA
Source organism: Caballeronia glebae (assembly GCF_001545035.1). Lineage (GTDB taxonomy): Bacteria > Pseudomonadota > Gammaproteobacteria > Burkholderiales > Burkholderiaceae > Caballeronia > Caballeronia glebae. Next base: position 93,090 of record NZ_FCOJ02000011.1, on the reverse strand, counting down.
ACATGGAGCAGGTGCAGGCGATCATGCAGGCGGCCGAGGCGACCAAGAGCCCGGTCATCCTGCAGGCGTCGGCGGGCGCGCGCAAGTATGCGGGCGAGCCGTATTTGCGGCATCTCGTGCTCGCGGCGGTCGAGGCTCATCCGGATATTCCCGTGGTGCTGCATCAGGATCACGGCGCGAGTCCGTCCGTGTGTCAGCAGGCGATTCGTTCGGGCTTCACGTCCGTGATGATGGACGGCTCGCTCATGCCCGATCAGAAAACGCCCGCCGAATACGAGTACAACGTCGATGTGAGCCGGCGCGTGGTCGAGGCGGCGCATTCGGTGGGCGTGTCGGTGGAAGGCGAGCTGGGTTGTCTCGGATCGCTGGAGACGGGGCGCGCGGGCGAGGAGGATGGCGTCGGCGCGGAAGGCACGTTGAGCCGCGATCGCTTGCTGACGGACCCCGACGAAGCGCGCGCGTTCGTCGAGGCGACGGGCATCGATGCGCTCGCGATCGCCATCGGCACGTCGCACGGCGCGTACAAGTTCAGCCGTCAGCCGACCGGCGATATTCTCGCGATCGATCGCATCGCCGAGATTCACGCGCGCATTCCCGATACGCATCTCGTGATGCACGGGTCGTCGTCGGTGCCGCAGGAATGGCTCGCGATCATCCGCGAGCATGGCGGCGAAATTGCCGCGACGTTCGGCGTGCCCGTCGATGAAATTCGGCGCGGCATTGCGAGCGGCGTGCGCAAGGTGAATATCGACACGGATATCCGGCTCGCGATGACGGGCGCGATGCGGCGGGCGATGGCGTCGGCCAGGTCGGAGTTCGATCCGCGGCACGCGCTGAAGGCGGCGACGGCGGCGGCGCGGGATTTGTGTGTCGAGCGATTCGAGGCGTTCGGCTGCGCGGGACATGCGGATCGTATAAGGCCGATGGGATTGGAGGCGATGGCGAAGCGGTATCACTGAGGGAGGCGCCGCTCGGTGTGCGGGACGGGCGGCGCGGGCTCAGGCGGGGGTTGCGACATTGAGATATCCGGCCAGTTCGCTGTCGACGGTCAGGAACTTGAGCACTTCTGTTCGCGCCTGCGCAACCAGCAAACGATCGAATGGATCGCGATGCAGATCGGGCATGTCGCGCACGGCTTTCGCATGCTTCAGTCGAACGGGAAGCACGATGAACGGATGTTCTTCCAACTCGTCGATGGCACGCGCGGCGCGCGGTTCCAGCTTGCCGCGCGCCGCCTTGATCGACAGTTCCCAGATGGTGGCGGTGCTGACGTAGACCTGCTCCGCCTTATCGATCGATTCGCGAATGTGCGCCGGCAGCCGGCGATTCCCCGACACGCGCCAGATGTAGATGTGGGTATCGAGTAGTACGCGCATCATCGGCGCTCGATTGCGGCGCTGACGTCTTCTGGAAATATCGGGCCATAAAACTCTTCGATCATTTCGTCGGACAGCGGTTTGAAGACTTCGTCCTCAAGCAAGCTTTCATCTTCGGGATCGAACACGATGATCGAACCGCAAGACTCGGGGTTGCCGTTTGCGAAGTTTCCGACTGACTTGACTTTGAGCAACAACGCCGGATGTTCACCGTCAATGGCTACGTCTTTCCCCTGTGCCACTAATTCGAGCACTTTAGGAAGATTCTTCTGCGCTTCTTCGACACTAAAGATATACATGAATACTCCGGATAACTAAGAAGAGATTGCATGCTATCCGAGTCCGGTCCCCCCGCCAATATGCCGAACAGCCAATCGAAACAATTGGGAGCTATCTCATGCCCACCGAATCACCCAGCGCCGAACTCGGCGCGATCGCATCCGATTTCACGCTCCCCGCGACCGACGGCAGCACCTTCACGCTCGATTCGCTGAAGGGCGCGAACGGCCTCGTGATCGTCTTCATGTGCAATCACTGCCTTTACGTGAGGGCGGCGATTCCCAACCTGATCCGCGATGCGCGCGCGCTGAAGGAGATCGGCGTCAACGTGGCGGGCATCAATTCGAACGATGCGTCCATCTATACCGACGACGCGTTCGATCGCATGATCGCGGTCGCCCACGAATGGAGCCTGCCGTTCCCATATCTCCACGATGAAACGCAGGACATCGCGCGCGCATACGGCGCCGTCTGCACGCCGGAATGCTTCGGCTTCGACCGCGATTTACGCCTGAAATATCGCGGCCGGATCGACGCATCGCGCAAGCAAGCCTTGCCGGATGCCCGCCGCGATCTCCTCGAAGCGATGCGCGCAATAGCGCAAAACGACGATGCGCCCGAAGCGCAACATCCGGCGCTAGGCTGCTCGATAAAATGGAAGCCCTAGCTCTTCTTCTTCGTGCTTCCGGGCGCATGCCACGCCATCAAATCCTCGTCCGGGCGATCGACTTCGCATCCCCAATCGAGTGGCTGATCCTGATCGAAGCGCTTGCCGAGTTGCCACGCGATTTCCGCGCGCGCGAGCTGCACGCCGAGATAGAACGCGTGCCCGCCGTCGTGCTCGACCTTGAGCCCGGGATAGAGCGCGAACGGGTCGGTCGCGACTTGATGCCCGTCGCGGTTATAGACGTGAATGCCGTCCGCCGAGACCTGCACGCGAAAATTCGGATCGCGCACGGCGGCGGCGAACACGCCGATCTCTTCGGCGTCGTAGGGAAACGGCCGCTTTGCATGCAGCGCGGACAAATCGGCGGAAATGCCTTTGGGCAACGTCTGCGTTTCGCGCGCGGCATGCATCACGCGGCGCGCGACATCGGCTTCGCGAACGGCGCGCCGCGCATGCAGGCTCACCGAAGTCGTCAGCACGGCGGCGATGCGCAATTCCGCGGCCATGCCGAACAGCACCGCGTTGATGCCGCTCGTATCCGCCTCGGTGAGTTCGGTCACGTTGCCGACGCCCATCATGATCGCCACGTCGGGATAACGCTCGCGTAACGACACATATCGCGCGATGGACTTCGCGAGTCCGAACGGAATCGGATCTAGAATCGGATCGGCGAGAAAGGCGCGGCCGCGCTTCGTCATCGCATCGATCGCGGCATCGAGGGATGCGGTGTCGGCGGGCTCGCGCGGCACGAGAATCGGCGTCGATGCGATTTCATCAGTAATCCATAGCGTATCGACGTTGAGACTCATCACATAGTCCGCGCCCGCGCGCCCGCCGCGCACGAGTTCGTCTTCACGCATCGAATCGACGCTCACGCGATAGCCTTGTTCCTTCAGCATCGCAACGGCGTCTTCGAGATGCGCGAACGGCGTTTCCGGCAGGCAGCCGATATCGATCACATCCGCGCCCTGACGCTTGTATTCGCGTGCGCGCGCCGCGATGCCCGCGAGATCGAGACGCGGCGCATCGACAATCTCCGCGAAGATCTCCGTCTCGTAGCGCGACAGATCGACATGCCGCGCCTCGCGCCCAAAAAACTGCGGCAAGTCCTTCACCTCTTCGGGACCGCGCTCGACCTTCACGCCATAGTGCGCGGTGAGGGCATCGAGGTCGCCGCGGCATCGGCCGGGCACGATCATGCGGCTCGTTCCGTCGCTCAACGGCGTTGGAACGCGCCGGCGGATCATGTCGGCGGTCATCAGCCCCGCGACCTGAAGACCGATCTCGCGCACTTCCCACGTGAACGGCAATCCCGCGGCGGCCGGCGCGATGCTTTCGAGCACTTGCTGAAGGCTCAATTGCGCGAGCCGCCCCGTCAGGAAGACGATGTGTTCCATGCAAGCTTCAGGTCCGACAGGCGTTGATCGAGCGCGGCCCTGAGGTCGTCGAGCGAGCGGGCCACGGTGGTATGCGCGAAGCGCGCGAGCCGCTCGACGTTCTCGAACTCGATCGCGCGCGGCCTCACTTCGACCCATTCGTGCGGGGTCTGCGTGATGACGCTCGGCGCGGTATCGCATGCGAACACGATGCCCGGCACGCATTGCTTGCCGGCTTGCGCATAGAGGTTGGTGGGCAAGGTATCGGAGATGCCGAACGCGCATTTGGCGACGGTGTTGCTCGTCGCGGGCGCGATGACGACCGTGTGATATTCGCCGTTATAGACCATGCCGACGGGCACGCTGCTCGCGCTGTTGTCGCGCAAAACCTTGAAGTGCTCGCGCAGCTTCGCGATGGTCCAGCCGTAGAGCGGCAGCACTTCCTCGCCGGCGGCGGAAAGAAACAGATCGACGCCGGGCAGTTGCCGCGCGAGTTCGATCGACTCTTCGAGCATATGACCCGAGCCTGTCACGCACCACGCAAAGCGCGCGTCGGGCTTGAACTCGTCGAGCCGGCGGGCGGGCGTGGGTTGCGTCATGCGTCGGATGCGCCCGGCGTATCGTGCGACAGGCGAATATGCAGGCGATGCATCTTCCGGTACAGCGTGTTGCGGCTGATGCCGAGCACCTTCGCGACATTGCTCACGTTCCAGCGATGCTCGTCGAGCAACAGGAGCACGGTCTCGCGCTCCTTCACCTGGATCGCGTTGAGCGACGAAGTATCGGCGTCATCGGCGAGATGCGGCGGCGGAGAAACGGGCGCGCGCACGGCGGCCTGCGTAACCGGCGCGATGCCGTTCGCGATCTCCGGCGGCAGATGCGCGCAGCGAATCTCGGGGCCATCGCAGAGCGCGATCGCCATCTGCAGCACGTGACGCAACTGGCGGATATTGCCCGGCCACGGATAACTCAAGAGCGCCTGCTTCGCTTCGGCGGAAAGCGTGGGCGGCTCGTCGGATTCGGTTTCGAGAATATGGCCGATGAGCGCGAGCGCATCCGCGCGTTCGCGCAGCGGCGGCAGATTGATCTCGATACCGTTCAGCCGGTAATACAGATCCTCGCGGAACATGCCCGTCTGCACGAGTTCGATGAGATTGCGGTGGCTCGCGCTGATGAGCTGAAAGTCCACCTTCACCGTGGTTTCCGCGCCGAGCGGCGTGACTTCGTGTTCTTCGAGCACGCGCAAGAGACGCGCTTGCAAAGCGAGCGGCATGTCGCCGATTTCATCGAGGAAAAGCGTGCCGCCGTTCGCCTGCACGATCTTGCCGCGCCGTCCTTCGCGCTGCGCGCCAGTGAACGCGCCCGCGCGATAACCGAAGAGTTCGCTTTCGATCAGATTCTCCGGCAGCGATGCGCAATTCACCGCGACGAACGGACCCGTGCCGTTCGGGCTGATGCTGTGCAGCGCATTGGCGAAGACTTCCTTGCCGGTGCCCGTCTGCCCGCGCAGGATGATCGGGATTTTGCGCTGGATCACGCGCGCCGCAAGCTGGATCTGCGAAGCCACGCGCGGATCGCCGAATTCCAGATGCGCGAGCTTGTCGAGGCGGCCGGTCGAGGCCGGCTCGCGCGCGTCCTTCTTCGGCGCTTTCGGGCGCGCGCCGGGCGCGGAGAGATCGCGCGATGCGGGGTCGTTCATCAGGATGCGCGTCGCGCCTTTCGCGCCTTCGCGCGAGGTCTGCGCGGTGAGAAAGAAGCGGCTGTTCGCCTTCGCGCTATAAACCGTCACCGGATGGAACGAGCCGCGGATGCTGCGCGCGATCATGTCTTCGAGCGATGCATTGAACGCTTCCTCGATGCGCTTGCCGCACAACTCGGCGGGCGAGCGCAGATCGAGCTGGAACAGCGCGCTGCGGCTCGCGGCGAGCACGACGCCATCGTCGCTGACGGCGAGCTTGCCCGCATGCAAGGTGCCGACGAACTCGGGCCGGCTATGAAAGTGGATCATGTTCGCGTGCCGGTAGCGCGCATCGATCAGACGATTTTCGATCATCTGCCGCGACATGCCGACGAGCACGAGCGAATGCTGCTGCAAAAGCTTCGAGCGGCTCGTGACGTCGAGCACGCCGACGACCGTGCCGCGCTCGTCGAAGATCGGCGCGGCCGAGCACGTGAGCGACGTATAGCGCGGATAGAAATGCTCGTGCTGGCATACCGCGATGCAATCGCGTTCGATGAGGCACGTGCCCATGCCGTTGGTGCCGGCCTCGCGCTCGCTCCACATCGCACCGACGCGCAGGCCGTCGGCGGCGACCGCTTCGCCGAACGGCACCGACGACACCTGATGCACGATGACGCCGTCCGCATCGACGAGCACGACGGCAAGTTCGGGATCGGCGAGTTGCTGATAGAGCGTCGTCATTTCGAGCTTCGAGCACGCGATGAGATCGCTCGCGGCCTCGCGGCGCTCGTTGAGCTCGTGCTGCGCGAGCACCGGCGGCATGACGAAGCGGCCCGGATCGAGCCTGAATTCCGTGAGGCACCGCAGCCACGATTGCGCGACCGAATCGCTGGCGCGGCGCGCGGCCAGCGGATTATTGACGATGTTCAGCACTTCCCGGACATGCGTGTCTACGTCAGCAAGCGACGACATGGGGGCAAGTCTCCATTGCGTCGCATTCCGGTGCGCGGAGAATCGCGCGGCCGTTCGACGCCGAATCTGTTGTGTTTTACGCTGGCGCTGCGGCCGTCCGTGCCCGATCCGTTTCTTCGCTTGTGTTTCGATCGCAGGCGCGCCTCGTGGCCGGACGATCGGATAACTTCCCGAACGACCGGTTCTCAAAAACTTTACATCCTTAGTCGCGTAGGTTCAATAAGTAGTCGCATAGAGTAGAACAAACGCGCCCGTTTTTTGCTTGCTACTCGTGAGTGAATTCGGCGATGGGCGCCGGGTATTTCTCTATAAAGGGCCGCTTTCGCGCGGCGACGAACATATGGGCCGATTCGAACCGATTCGCGAAACTGTCTATGTTGCGCCGCAACCTGCCGCCGTAGGGTCGCGCGCCGCGATGGATATCGTTTATATCGAAGGACTCACGGGGCAAACCGTCATCGGCATCGACAAGACCGAGTTGCACGATCCGCAAACGGTGCGCATGAGTCTTGCGATCGGAGTGCCATCGTTGCGCGCCTGCGTGACGGACCGGATCGAGGACACTGTCAATTATGCGGCGGTGCGGGAGGCGATTCACGGCCTGCTCGCGTCGCACGGATTGCAGTTGCTGGAGGCGCTGGCCGAGCGCATCGCGCAGATGGTTATCGCAGATTTCGGGGCGCATTGGGTCAGAGTTACGCTAGCCAAGCCAGCGAAGTTCGATGATGTCGATGCTGTCGGTGTTGTGATCGAGCGGCATCGAAAGGTCGAGGAACGGGGTGGCGGTCCCGTTAGCCTTGCGTGGATCGGGCGGGGGTATGTACCGGGATAACTTTGCTGTTCTTGTTAGTGTTTTCGTCGAACTCGGGGAAAACACTAACAAGCAAAAAAACATAACATCACTTCGCCGCGGACTTCTGCTGAATCCCACAAGCCTTATACGCATCCTTCTGTAAATCCCGATACTTCTTCGTCTGCGCCTTCGCGCGATCCACCCGAAACTCGGCCCCGCCTTCTCCGCCTAACGTGGCGTATTTCGAAAACGTGGATTGCTCGACGTAATCGTCATAAGTAAGCACCTGCGCGATCTTGTCGATCGCGCAAGAGCACTTGTACACGTTGGCGAAATCGTGCCCGTTATCGTCCATGCATCCGAGCACGTATTCGACGCGGCCTTCGGTCGGATAGTTGTGAGTCTTCGCGGGCGCGGCGCCCCCGGTTCCCGTCGCGGCGAACGAAAGCGGCGAAATCAGCGAGAGGCAAGTGAGCACCGTCAACGCGCAGCAACGTGGGGTCATGCGAAGAGCCTCGAAGTTATCGAATGGAGAGCGTGCAGGCCGGCGCGCGCTCAAAAAACCCGCGCCGGCCAGACGCCGAATTAACTCGGCGAGAACGGATGCGACATCGTGCTCTTTTTCGATACTACATCCTTGGCCGAGGGCTCGCCCGCCACCGCCCGCGCGAGTGCTTCCTTCGTCGCCTGATAGTTGAAGTCGTGAATCTTCTGGTCGTCGTTCGCGTCCCAGTGGATGAACACGCCGACGCAAATGAACACGTCGTCGGCTTCGTCGGCGGGAATGACGCCGGCTTCCACGCTGTCGGCGACAGCCATCGCCACCGCGCGCTGCGCCGGGCCGAACATCTGCACGGCCTGTTTCGCGCCCTTGATCGTCACCTTGTTGAAGAGAATCGTGTTCGGTTTGGTGAGCAAATTCGGCGCGACCACGGCGAGCAGCGACGTGAAGCCGTCCTTGTTGTTCGTGAGCGCGTTGCAGAACGCGGTTTCGGCAGCGGAACCTCGCGGTCCGACGATCAAGTCGATGTGTGCGACCTCGTTGCCATCGCCGACGAGCGACTCGCCTACCAGGACGCGGTTGATCTTGGCCATGCTGTTCCTCCAGTGATGTGTGGTTCCAGGGACTAGCGACTTGCTCTCGACTCGCGACGGTAAGACTCAAAGCCGCGCAAGGCTCGCGATTCGACCGGATTGCCGGTGCGACCGCTCAACCGAGAACTTCCTAACATGTTCCGTGCCAATTTTTTGTTCGCGCCGGCAGACTTCATGCATTTGCCGATGACATCATCAGCGCGACGAAAAGCGTCGCTACCGCGAGGTCCGCGCTCGTGCCCGGATTGATGCCGCGCGCCTTCAGTCCGGCGTCCCATTCATCGAGCGCCGAAGACTCGACGGGACAGCCCGCCGCGCGCCAGTTCGCGCGATGCATCGCCGCATCGCGCGTGACACTTTGCGCCACCGCCGCGCCCTGCTTGCGCACAATGTGCGAATCAGGCCAGCCAGCAAGAAACGTCAGGAAGACGTCGAGCATCGCGCGATGTTCCGTCGCCGCGTTGAGCGCGCCCGCCGCATCGAGGCCCGCGCCGAAGACATCGGCGAATCCGTTTTCGTATTGACGCGCGATGCTGTCGCGATCCGCCGCGAGCGTCATCGCCTCGCGCAGGGTCACGGTCGGCGGCGCGTGCACGGGCTGCTCGGGCGCATCGCCGAGGCCGCCCGGATTGGCGAGCGCGATCGCGCGATAGGCGAGGCGCGCATCGTCTACGTCGAGTTGCGCGAGCACGTGTTGCGTCGCCGCGTGCCAGCGCGATGCATCGACCGGATCGCCCGCATCGAAACGTTCGAGCGCGGCGCACAAAGGCGCGGCGAGCAAGACGATGCCGAGATTCGTATTGCAGCCGACCGCGTCGAAGGTGCGCCGCACGGCGTCGAGAATGCGCGCGCCCACGCGTGCGCGAGGCGCGAAGAGGCCCGCCGCCGCCGTGCCCGCGCTCGCGATGAATTGCGCCGACGTCATGTTGTGTCCCGCGCTCGCGACGCTCACGTTGCCGGGCTTCTTCGTCTCGACGTCGAGCCGGCACGCGCGCAGAAACGCGGTGCGCGCGAGCTCAGACGCGCTCATCGCCGCTGGCGAGCGCGAGCGTGCCTTTCGATACGGCCAGCTTGCGATCGAGAAAATCGTCGACGAGCAGCGCCGCGATATCGAGCGGCGTCACCGATTGCAGACCGCGCCACGCCGCGACGCCATTCACTTCGAGCACGACCGGCCGCCCGCCCTCCGCCGGAATCAAATCGACGCCCGCGTAATCGAGCCCGAGCGCCGCCGTCGCGCGCACGGCGGCTTCCGTCAGCGCGGGCGTGAGTTCCGCCGGCTCGCATCTCGCACCGCGCGCGAAGTTGTGAATCCAGTCCTCGCCGCCCACGCGCTTCATCGCGGCGATGGCCTTGCCGCCGATCACGAGCACGCGCCAGTCGAAGCCGGGCGTGCCCGTGTCGACATAGCGTTGCAGATACGCGACCTGGCTGAAGGCTTTGAGCGATGGCAGCCTCACGCCGGGTTTCTTCAGTCCCTTGCCCTGCGAGCCGAAGAGCGGCTTCATCACGACCTGCCGGCCCGCCGCCGTCTCGCGCATCAGCACGCGTTGCGCATGCGCCGTCGATTCGGCGGCCCACGTCGCGGGCGTCGGCACGCCGTAGCGGTTGAGCAGAAAGCTCGTCATCGACTTGTCGACGCTGCGCTCGATCGCGCGTGCATCGTTATAGACGGGCACGCCGCATTCGCGCAGCGCATGCAGAATGCCGAGCCGCAACGTCACCTGTTCGAAGGTGCCCCCCGCGATGCCGCGCACGAACACCGCGTCGGGCAGCGCGTGGCCGAAGCCGGGGATCGCGAGACCGTGCGGCCGCCAGGTCGTGTCGATGCGGCAATCGGCGAGATCGACGCAACGCGCTTCCACGTCGCGCACGCGGAACGCCTTTTTCAGGCGGCCGGTGTGCCAGCCGGTTTCGTCGGTCATGATGGCGACGCGAAAGCTCATGACGCGCTCCATTGCGCTTCGAGCAACGCGCGATCGACCTTGCCGCCGTGATACGTCGCGCCGCTTTCCAGACTCGACACCCACGCTTCGGCGGGCGCGAAGAGCGCCGGGTCGATCTGATAGAAGTCGTAGTTGAACGACGTGAAGATGTCCGCGAACGGACGCCCGTAATCGCGCGCGTTCGACGACGGCAGTTCGGCGGCGAGACGCTTCGCAATCGCATCGCTTTTCACGGTGAGATGCACGCGGCCGCCGTAGAGAATCGCGTCGTTGGTGCGGCCCATCGCCTGAACGCCGTCGGGCGCGGGCGGCGGAAGCGGCGCGCTGCCGCTGCCTTCGACGATCTCGGCGAGATCGACGCCCAGCACATGCGTCTTGTGCAGCGCGACTTCCACGACACGCGCGACGACCTGCACCGTGCCCGCGACAGACTGTGTCGGCGTCACGGCGATCACGAGCTTGTCCGGCGCGAGGCCGCAGTCGTTAAGCACCTTATCGATGACGACCTGCGGCGGCAGGCGATCCACTTCCATCACGAGCGCGCCGCGATCGTGGCGGTCGCGATAACCGAGTTCGTCGAAGAGCGGTTCCTTGCACGCGAGCGCGCGCGCCGGGCCCGAGCCGAGCGAGAAGAACTTCTTGCCGCCCGTCTGCTCCTTGGTCGCCGACAGGCTCCAGCCCGCGTACTGGCTCGCGAGGCACGCGAGCACCGGATTGCTCGTATGCACTTCGACGAAGCCCGGCCAAAGCGGTGCGTCATCGAAGGCGATGCGCCGCGCCACGCGCCCGAGCCCGCCCATGCAGATGCGCGCGATGAGCACGCCCGCGTCGGCGCTGCCTTTGGCGTTCACGCCCGCATCGACGATGACGGTGCCGCCGTCCGTGCGCGTGATCTCGACGTGCAGGCGCGCGGCATCCTCGATGAGACGCGCGACGAGCCGCTCGCTAGACGCGTTGACGCTCAGCGCGGCATCCGCCTGAAAAGTTGAAGTCATGGTCTCGACAAGGTTTCGATGCGTTGCAGAAGGCGCGCGTGCTCGCGGTCCAGCGCGTCGCGCAGATCGGAGAACGCGGGCGCGGACACGGTCATCGTGCAGACCGGCTGGCCCGCTTCGATGCGCGCGCCGACGAGCGGCACGTCGTGGCACGCGGGATCGTCGAAACATGCGTCGCTGAACGCGCGCGATGCGCTGAAGCCCTCATGCGCGAACACCACGCGCTGCCCGGCATAAAGCGGCGGCGTTTCCGTGGCTGCATCGGGCGTGTGCGGCGTGTGCGGCAGCTCGCCGTGCAGACACGCGTCCAGATGCGCGCCGATCAATCCGCGCGGCCACGCGTCGGGCCAGGCGGCTTCGTAGAGCGCCATCGTCGACGACGGGCGCGTGTTGATTTCGAGCACGCTGAAGGTATCGCCGTCGAGCAGAAAGTCGATGCTGTTCAGGCCGGTCAGATCCGTTTGCCAGACGATTCGCTCGATGGCTTCGACGATACGCGCCGCAATCTGCGCGGGCAATCGCACCGGCCCGAGCGAGCCCGCGTGGACGAAGGGCAGGCGTCCCGCTGCGACCGTCAGTTGCTCCGCGAAGCCGATCACCGCCGCCTCGCGATGCGCGGCGACGAAGAGCGCGGACATCGAACGGCCCGTCGCGAGCCGCTGAAAATAAGCGCAGCCGGGCGCGCGCTCGACCTCGCCGGCCCATTCGATATGCGTGCCGCCGCATCCGTCCGAACGTTTCACGAGCCACCCGTCCCGATCGGCGGGCGGCGTGTGACGCACTCCCGGATGCGCGATATGCGCCTCGTCGAGCAGCGCGAAGAAACGACGCGGATCGCGCACCGCCGCCGCCTGCGCGCCGTTGCCGATGAAGCGCGGCACGCGCGGCGCGCGGCTCAGCTCGCCCGTCAGCGGCTCCAGTCCGCTCGTCACGATGAGGCCGAGCATGCGCGGCAGGCGCGCGGCGTGTTCGAGCGCATCGTAGAGACGCGCGCGATCGATCGACAGACCCTTGCCGCCGATATCGAACCACATGCCCGCGTGCTCGCGCGTGTCGCGGTCGCCGAAGATATCGAGCGCGACGACGTTCAGCCCGGCGCGCGCCGCGGATTGCGTCAAAAGCCGCGCCGACAATCCCGCGACGGCAATGCGCGGCGCGCGGGACAGTTCGCTCGCAATCATGAGCTTTGTCCCGCGACGATCGCGCGGGCTTCGTCGAACGCTTCGGGAAAGCCGAGATAGACCGGCTTGCCGCCGGTGCGCATGCGCACGAAGAGCCGATGCTCCGCCTGATATTTGACGTTGCCGATCGCGAGCGCGCCGATGCCCACGGCGTCTGCGCGAGCGGCGCCCGCGAGCGGCTTGCCGTCGTCCATCACGTTGACGCCGGCGATGCCTTCGGGCGGCACGGCGTTCACATCGGCGGCGATCAGGAGGTTCTTCGCGTGCGCGATATCGGCGGACGTCATCACCTGCACGCCCGCCACCGCCGTCGCGAACACGACTTCGGCGCGTGCGAGTTCGCGATGCAGTTGATCGGGCGAGCCGGTCGCGACGCCCGAGGTCGCGATATCGAAGCGGCGATTGATCTCGTCGCTCACTTGCGTCGCGCGCGACTGGCTCGAATGGCTCGCGACGACGACATCCGCGCCGAGCGATGCGGCCATCGCCGCCGCCACGCGTCCGACCGCGCCCGTGCCGCCGAGTATCAGCACGCGCTTGCCGCCGAGATCGACGGAGTGCGCGGCGCGCAGATGTTTTTCCGCGAGCGCGACGAGCGCGGCGGCGGTCGTGTACGCGCCGCTCGGATCGGCGAAGACGGAGACTTCGAAGGGCGGGACCATCGCGTTGCGGGCTTTTTCGAGCATGTCGGCGGCGAGCATCACGTCGCGTCCGCCGATGAAGATGCCGGTGCGCGACACGCCTTTCGGCCCGCGCGAGAAGATCGCGTCCTGCGTGAGCTGCACGACGCTGTCCTCGTCGACGTTGCAGTAAGGCACGAGGATCTGATAGCCCGCGTCGGCTGCCATGTTCACATCGAACGGACTCATTTGCGGCGTGCTCGTGAACATGTGCAGGACGTAGGGTCTTTCGGTGGCTTCGGGCATGGCGATGGACTCGTTTGGCGTGGTGATGGCGATTGAATCTGTCGATGTACGCTCGGTGCTCAGGCCGCGTTCGCGTCGGGATGACGCAGACCTGCCGCCCGCCATGTCGCGCCGCGATTGCGTCCCGCGGCCACCGTGAACGTGAGCGGTGCGCCCGGCGAGACGCGCTGCGCGGCGGCGAGCGCGCGTTCGGCGTCCAGTGCGCTCGCGACGAACGCGAAGCCGACCGGACCCCACGACGTCTGTCCGATGCCCGCCTTTTGCTCGGCGGCGACGGCTTCGAGCGCGCGCGCGACGGCGGGGCTCGCGAACACGCCGCCTTGCACGGGCGCGAAGTATTCGCCGATGGTTTGCTGCAGATCGCAGATGGCTTCGGCGTAGGTGTCGAAATCGTTTTCCGCGACGGCGGGAAGAACGCGCATCAGCACGAGATGGGAGAGATGCGCGGCGAGCGCAGCGGGGAAGGGCGCGAGCGACGCGAGGCCGCGCTTTTCTTCGTCGCCGTGCAGGCCTTCGCGCGAAGTGTCGTCGATGAGCAGGACGCGCCATGCTTCGGGGAACGGCTGGCGCGCGATCAGCGGCGGCAGGGTCGTGATGGACGGGTTGCGCGCATCGCGGCCGCCGTCGACGATCAGGCCGCCGTGATCGAATCCATGTATGCCGATGCCTGAGCGCGCGCCGCGTGTGAGTATTTTTGCGATATCGGCGGTGGTGGCCTCGTGGCCTCGGACGCGTGCGAATGCGGTGCCGAGCGCGAGCGCCAGTTGCGTGCCGGAGCCCAGGCCCGTGTGGGCGCGCGGTGTTTCATGTATCTCGATGTCGATGGCCGGGCCTTTGCCTAGCGCGGCTTCCAGTTGCTCGATGTGTCGCTCGATGCGCTCGCGTTGGGTATCGGTTGTCGCGCCTTCGACGATCGCTTTGCGTCGCGATGCCGGTGCCTGGCGGGCAGTGATGCGCGTGCCGTGGGCATCTATGGCCAAGCCTACGCTGCCGAAGACGCGGCCCAGCGAGCCGTTCGGGTCGATGAAGCCAAGATGCAGGCGCGCAGGCGATTCGACTGTGATCGCCGAGGACGGCGATATGCGTGCGGGGGAGGTCGGCATCGGGGGTGGCTTCCTATGGGCGGATCTTTTTATAGGGCCTTGGAGTTAGGCAAATCCTGTACCAGGCGAGGGGTTTTTATGGTTTGTCGCCGGATCCCGTATTCGTGTCGGTCTATTGGCGCTGCCCCTGTGCGGGGCGGCAGTCACTTTCTTTGCCGCTGCAAAGAAAGTAACCAAAGAAAGCAGCTCGTCACGCCCGCAGTCATACGCACGTTGGCCACTTTTCTCGTTCAAGGCGGCACTCGCCTAAGTGTCGCCCTCATAGGGCTATCCCGGCTTGGCTCGCGCACGGTCTGACTAGCTAGAAGTTATGGCGCGCTGGTTCAGCACCAAATAGCTTCGGCACAGCGCTGCGCGCTGCCGTCGGGTCTGCTACGGAAACCAGCCGGCCTGAAGTGTTTTCGTTGGGGATAGCTCTTTTTCTTTGATAGCCAAAGAAAGCGGTTGCCCCGCATCGGGGCAACGCTAATAAACCAATGACAAACGCGGCGCTAAAAGCAGACCCCCGATCAAGCCTCGTCATACTTGATATAGCGGAATCGCTGATCATCCGAAGGCGTGCCATCCAGAGGTCCATCTTCTTTCCCAGGCTGCCACTGGATAACATCCTCTATCTTCGAAGCCAGCGCAAAGTCCTTATCGGTGATGCCCTTGGCGGAATGGGTCTTCAGTTTGACGATCACAAACGCATAAGAAACCGTGAGATCCGGATGGTGCCACGCGGCTTCCGCTAGATGTCCCACCGTATTGACGACCATGAGCGTTCCTTTCCAGCCCTCGGTCTTGAACTTGCGTCTGAGCCAGCCATCCTCGACATACCAATGCTTGAGCGCGCCGGTCAAACGTTGCTGGATCTCCTCGTCGGAATAGACCTTTTCGGCTTGAGCCATGGCGAAGCCTCCAAATAAGAATCGACGGAAACAACCAGTATGCGCCAAAGAAAACATGCTGCATCGCGTCATGTCACGCGCGCCGCTTCGGTGTTCCACGTCGTGCACTTTTTCGCGTATTTGACACAGTATGTGTCGCCACACGACAGGAACCCGTCCGCTTGCGACAGCATCTTCCGTCAAATTCCCGATTTGAAGCAGCAGAAGTTAAACCGGCATGGAATATGCAATTGGCCTCTCTACGCAAGAGTCCGGCTATGTACCGGGCGAGGCGCAACTCGTTACCTGCATTTGAAGGCGCGCACGATGCAACCTGGTAGCGTAGTCATCCCTGGGTCGGAGGCATCACCATTCTGGAGGAGACATGAACTTACGCACCCTGGTTCTTGGACTGGCGGTGGTCGCGACGGCTGGCCTGAATTCTTATGTGGCCCAGGCCGACTCGCAACTGGATAGCCTGATCAAGAATCCCTCGAACTGGGCGGCGCAAGCGGGCGATTATTCGAATCACCGCTATAGCACGCTCAAGCAAATCAACGAAAACAACGTCGGCAAGCTACAGGTTGCCTGGACCATGTCGACGGGTGTGCTGCGCGGCCATGAAGGCTCGCCGCTCGTCATCGGCGACACGATGTATATCCACTCGCCGTTCCCTAACAAAGTTATCGCCATCAACCTGAAGGATCAGACCTTCATCTGGCAATACCAGCCGAAGCAGGACACGCAGGTTATCTCGGTGATGTGCTGCGATACGGTCAACCGCGGCCTTGCATATGGCGACGGCAAGATCTTCCTCCAGCAAGCCGACACCAAGCTCGTCGCGCTCGACGCGAAAACAGGCGACGTCGTATGGACCGCGCAGAACGGCGATTCGAAGAAGGGCGAAACCAACACCAACGCGCCGCACGTTTTCGGCGACAAGGTGCTGACCGGCATCTCCGGGGGTGAGTTCGGCGTTCGCGGACGGCTCATCGCGTACAACATCAAGGACGGCAAGGAAGTCTGGAAGGCCTACAGCACCGGCCCCGACAACGAAATGCTGATGGACCCGCAGGCGACCATGACCTGGACCGACGGCAAGATGGCGCCCGTCGGTGCGGACTCGTCGCTCAAGAGCTGGCAGGGCGATCAGTGGAAATACGGCGGCGGCACCACGTGGGGTTGGTACGCATGGGACCCGAAGCTCAACCTTGTGTACTACGGCTCGGGCAATCCGGGCACGTGGAACCCGACGCAGCGTCCGGGCGACAACAAGTGGTCGATGACGATCTTCGCGCGTGATCTCAACACGGGCACCGCGAAGTGGGTCTATCAGATGACGCCTCACGACGAATGGGACTACGACGGCGTCAACGAGATGATCCTCTCCGACCTGAACATCGGCGGCAAGACCGTGCCGGCGATCGTTCACTTCGACCGCAATGGCTTCGGCTATACGCTGAATCGTCAGACCGGCGAACTGCTCGTCGCGCAGAAGTACGACCCGGCGGTGAACTGGGCCGATAGCGTCGATCTGAAGAGTGGCCTGCCGATTCGCAATGCGAGCTACTCGACGCAGAAAGCCGGTCCCGATCACAACGTGAAGAACATCTGCCCCGCGGCGCTCGGCTCGAAGGATCAGCAGCCGGCCGCATTCGACCCGGGCTCGAAGTTGTTCCTCGTGCCGACGAATCACGTCTGCATGGACTACGAGCCGTTCCAGGTCGATTACGTGTCGGGTCAGCCGTTCGTCGGCGCGACGCTTTCGATGTATCCGGGTCCGAACGAGAAAGGCGCGATGGGTAACTTCATCGCTTGGGATGCCGCGAAGGGCAAGATCGTGTGGTCCAAGCCGGAGAGGTTCTCGGTGTGGTCCGGCGCGCTCGCGACCGCCGGCGGCGTCGTGTTCTACGGCACGCTCGAAGGCTATATCAAGGCAGTGCGCATCAAGGACGGCAAGGAACTGTGGAAGTTCAAGACGCCGTCGGGCGTCATCGGCAACGTGTTCACGTACCAGTACCAGGGCAAGCAATTTGTCGGCGTGTACTCGGGTATCGGCGGCTGGGCCGGCATCGGCATGGCGGCGGGTCTCGAAAAGTCGACGGAAGGCCTGGGCGCGGTCGGCGGCTACAAGGAGCTCGCGAAGTACACGGCTCTCGGCGGCACGCTCTTCGTGTTCGCGATTCCGGGCGGTTGATCCTCCCGTTCGATGTGCGTAGTCGATGCATGAAGCGCGGCGGCTGCAACGGCCGCCGCGCCGAAACACCCCATATACAAGACATGTTCAAGGAGTCAGACGTATGAAAGGCCGATCACTCTTGCTGCTGACGATGACGCTCGCCGCCTCGTCCGCTTCGTTTGCGCAGACACCGCCCGCGATGCCTGCACAATTGAAGCCGGTCGCGTACAAGGTCGTCGATGGCAACAAGGTAGACAGCGACACGCTGCAGGGCTGGAAGACCTGGCGCGCGCTCGCGTGCGAACGCTGTCACGGGGCGAAGCAGGAAGGGATGGTCGGCCCGTCGCTGATCGATGCTTTCAAGTCGCTCGACAAGAACGAGTTTCATCGGACCGTATTCGGCGGACGCGTGGACAAGGGCATGCCCGACTTCAGCGCGAGCCAGATGATGCAGAAGAACTGGGAGAACCTCTACGCGTATCTGAAGGGGCGCTCCGACGGCAAGATCAACCCCGGCGATCTGCAGGCAATCGATGCAAAATGACGACGTTGCATGGCCGATATACGGCTGACGTCTGATGATTGCTCTCATACCGGAGGTGTCGATGTCTGATCGTAATGCAAGCCGCGCCGCTTCGTTCCGATTCGTAGCCGCGTTCTTCGCGGCGTTTGCGACGTTCTCGGCGCAACAGGCGCTCGCGCAAGGTGCGGGCGGCCCGCCCCCCAATCTGCCGAACAACGATGGGGCGGACGGCATTCTGCGCGTGTGCGCCGATCCGAACAACATGCCGCTTTCGAACCAGAAGGGCGAAGGCTACGAGAACAAGATCGCGAGCCAGATGGCGAGCGATTTCGGCTACAAGCTCGAATACACGTATTGGCCGCAACGTATGGGTTTCGTGCGCAATACGCTGCGCGAAAAGGTGCCGCAATCGGAGCGCTTCAAATGCGATCTGATCATCGGCGTGCCGAAAGGTTATGAACTGACTGCCACGACGCGTCCGTATCTGCATTCCACTTACGCGATGGTGTTACCGAACAAGCCCGAATACGCGAGCATCAAAGCGCCTTCGGACCTGATGAATCTTCCGCCCGATCAACTGAAGAAGATGAAGCTCGGCATCTTCGTGAAGAGTCCGGCGGTAGACTGGCTGCTGAGTCATAACCTGATCCAGCAGGCCGTGTCGTATCAAGGACAAAGTGGCGATCCCGAAGCCTTTCCCGGCGAGATGATCGAACGCGATCTGGTGCAGGGCAATGTCGATGCAGCCTTCGTATGGGGGCCGATCGCGGGCTATTTCGCCAATCGCTCGGATAACAAGGTGCGCCTCGTGCCGTTCCCGGCGGGTCAGCCGATCCGCTTCGACTACGAGATTTCAATGGGCGTGCGTTATGGCGAAAAGGCATGGCGCGATAAGGTCGATAACTGGATAGCCTCGAATCAGCCGAAGATCGATCAGATCTTGTCGAGCTATCAGGTTCCATTGCTGCCGTTGCAGCCGGTAAGCGCGCAATGAAGCGCTTATATGGGGGCTTTCTTTACGCATGCGTAGTCGCGCTGGGCAGCTCGATGCCGCTTTACGCGATAGCCGCGGATGCGCCCGCGGCTTCCACGCCATCGGCCGACATCAAGCCGGCCGAGCAGTTGCTATTCATGCAGCAGCATTTGAACGGTGTCGAACCGCAGACCGAACTCGACTACGCGGTGGATTACTCCGGTCCGCCGTCGAAGGTGAACGACACGCTGCGCGTGCTCGTCGTGAGTCAGGGCAACAGCAAGAACGACGCGAAAGTGACCGATCGCACGGGCAATGTGAACGTCCCGGGCGGCTTGCCTTGCAATCCGGCGATCATCTATTTTCTTGAGCATGACGTCGCGGAGATGGCGCAACTGACGGGCGGTCAGCGGCGCTATTTCCAGCAACGCGTGCGCATGGCGCTGGCGGCGGGGCCCGCGATAACCCCGGTGTCGAGCGAATCGCTCGGGCTCGGCAAGCATGCGAAGGCGCAGCAGATCGTCATTCAGCCTTATTTGAACGATCCGAATGCGGAGCGCTTCACCAAGTACACGGCCAAGCGCTATACGTTCGTCATGGCCGACGACGTGCCCGGGCGATTGCTCATGATCCGCACCGAAGTGCCCGGCGATGGGAACGATTTTGCGCATCCGTTGCAGAAGGAGACGATCGCTTATCGAGGGACGCTGAAGAATATGACTGCGCCGGGGAGTGCGCCGGTGAAGCCCTCGAATGCGCCTCGGGCTAGCCGGTGATTTCTTGGGCGCCCGATCCCGGTTTGTTATTGGCTTATTAGCGTTGCCGCGCCGAAAACCCACGTGAACTTCATCCGTTCCCTGACGCTGCGCCAGTTGCAGATCTTCGTGATAGCAAGCCGCTGTCCGAGCTTCGCGCGCGCGGCCGAGGAATTGCATCTCACGCAACCGGCGGTATCGATGCAAATCCGGCAACTGGAAGAAGCAATCGGTCTGCCGCTGTTCGAACGCGTCGCGCGGCGTCTCTCGCTGACGGAAGCCGGTGAAAGGTTATCGCATCACGCAAGCCGCATACTCGGCGAAATCAAGGACGCCGAAGACGCAATGATGTCGCTCACGCAGGCCGATAGCGGCTCGATCGCGGTGAGCATCGTCAGTTCGGCGACGTACTTCGCGCCCAAGCTTCTCGCGCTCTACAGGCAACAGTATCCGAAGGTCGATGTGCGTTTCTCCGTCGGCAACCGGGAAACGCTTTTGCGTCTCTTGCAGGACAACGCGACCGATCTCGCGATCATGGGGCGTCCGCCGCCCGAACTGGGCACGACGGCTGAACCGCTCGCCTATCATCCGCATGTGATCGTCGCGCCGCTGTCGCATCCGTTGCGTCACGCGAAGGGTTTCGATCTGCAGGAACTCGCGAACGATACTTTCCTGCTGCGTGAGCCCGGCTCGGGCACACGCGCGGTCGCCGAGCATGTATTCCGGCAAAACCTTTTCGTGCCCGCGCACAGCGTCACGCTCGGCAGCAATGAAACCATCAAGCAGGCAGTGATGGCGGGCATGGGCGTGAGCCTCATCTCGCTGCACACGCTGTCGCTCGAATTGCGCACCGGCGAAATCGCCGTGCTCGACGTGAACGGCACGCCCGTCGAACGGACGTGGCAACTCGTGCATTCGCGCTCGAAGCAACTTTCGCCAACCTGTCTCGCGTTTCGCCGCTTCCTCCTCGAACACGCCGAGCCGTTTCTGGAGCGCGAATATGCGCAGTTCGGCTTGCGCAGACCGAGGCGTCTCGCCGAGGCAAGTGCCGTCCGATGAACGTCGCATCGGCCTGGCATTTTGTCGCGTTCCTCATACTATTTGCATCTGCAACTATCGCGCGTGGCGAGACCGTGCTTTCGGTGACGCGGATCGCACCGGGCAACTATGCGCATCGCGGTCACGACGATGTCGCCACGCGCGAGAACGGCGGCGATATCGCGAACGTGGGCTTCATCGTCGGCGCGCGCTGCGTGGCGGTGATCGACACCGGCGGCACGCTCGCGGAAGGCCGCGCGTTACGTGCCGCGATACGCGCGGTCACGCCGCTGCCGGTTTGCTATGTCATCAACACGCATATGCATCCGGATCATATTTTCGGCAATGCGGCTTTCAAGGCCGATCATCCGCAATTCGTGGGCAGCGCAAAGCTCGCGCAGGCGGAAGCGTCGCGCGCGGACAACTATATGCGCGCGTTGAATCGCGAGTTGGGCAGCGCGGCGGCGGGCAGCGAGATCGTCGCGCCGACCAGGACGATCGACGGCACGGGCACGCTCGATATCGGCGGACGCACACTCACGCTGCGCACATGGAAAACCGCGCATACCAACAACGATTTGACGGTATACGATGAGAAGACTGGCACGTTATGGACCGGCGATCTTCTCTTTGTGCGCTGCATTCCCGTGATCGACGGCAGCGTGCTCGGCTGGCTCGACGACATCGCGCACATTCGCCAGATGAATCCGCGTCACGTCGTGCCGGGACACGGTCCGCTCGATCCGCCCTGGCCGCAATCGCTCGACGCCGAAGCGCGTTATCTCGCCGATCTGGCGCGCGACGTGCGTGCGGCTATCAAGCGAGGCGAAACGATCCGGCAAGCGGTCGACAGCATCGGTCTCGATGAGAAGGACAAGTGGCTTCTGTTCGATCTGTATCACCGTCGCAATGTGACGGCCGCGTATGCGGAGCTCGAATGGGAGCAGTAGTGCAGCACTGGAGGACATCATGAAGACAGCATGGTCCGGCGTTCGCGCGATGACGATCGCGAGCCTCGCCGCCGCGGCGCTCGCGCCCTATGCCGCGCAGGCGGCGCAGCCCGGCGATGATCCCGACAAGGTGGCGCGCTGGCTCGACTTCAAGGAAGGCACGTTCAAGGGCCGCACGATCGACACGCACGGCGATGCGGTTATCAAGCTCGATGCACCCGCGCGCGCGGCGGATGCCGCCGTCGTGCCGATCGCGATCAACGCGCAATTCCCGCAGACGCCCGCGCGTTACATCAAGAAGCTATATCTTTTCATCGACGAGAATCCGGAACCGTTCGCGGGATCGTTCGAACTCACGCCGGAGTCGGGCCTGGCGACGATCGAAACGCGCGTGCGCGTGGAGGACTACACGTTCATGCGCGTGATCGCGGAGACGAACGACGGCAAGCTCTATAGCGCGGTTCGTTTCGTGAAGGCGTCGGGTGGCTGTTCCGCGCCCGCCGACAAGGACGAAGACGCCGCCGAGCGTTCGGCGGGACAGGTCCGGATTCAGGCCGAAGGAAAGGCCGTGACGGGCAAGCCCGAACTCGCGCAATTGATGGTGCGTCATCCGAACCGGACCGGCATGGCGATGAACCAGGTCACGCGCAACTACTCGTCGGCGTATTTCATCCGCAAGGTGTCCGTCACGTATGCGGATAAGCCGGTGATGACCGCGAACGTCAATTTTTCTATCAGCGAGAATCCGAATTTCCGCTTCTATTTCGTGCCGGGCGGGAGCGGCGAGTTGAAAGCGTTTATCGAGGATACGAAGAACAAGCATTGGGACGGCGCCGTGGCGGTCGAAGCGCAACCGGGCGGCGCGCAAACCTCGGCGATGAAATGACGGCGCGCCGCTTGCGAGCGCTGTTCTGCACGCTGTTCTTTGCTGCAAGCACGCTCGCGCACGCGGCGATGAGCGGCATGCCCGTGCCCGTTGCAATTGCGCCGGGCGTGTACGCGTTTATCGGCGACAACGATGCCGTCGCGCCCGCGAATCACGGCATCGTCGCGAATAACGGTTTCATCGTCGGGCAGGACGGCGTGACGGTGATCGACACGGGCTCGTCGTATCGCTATGGCCGCGCGATGATCGAAGCGATCCGCAAGGTCACGCCGTTGCCGGTGAAGCTCGTCATCATCACGCATCAGGCGCCCGAGTTCGTGTTCGGCGCGGCCGCGTTTCGCGACGACGACGTGCCGATCCTCGCGCACGCACGCGCCGCGCAATTGATCCGGGAACGTTGTTCGATCTGTCTCGCGAATCTGCGCAAGACACTCGGCGAAGATGAAATGGCCGGCTCGCGCGTGACCGTGCCCGATCAAACGGTGAACGGCACGACAGAGATCGAAAGCGGCGGGCGCAAGCTACAACTGCTGCACTTCGGAGCCGCCAGCACGCCCGGCGATCTCGCGGTGCTCGACACGCAAACCGGCGTGTTGTTCGCGGGCGGGCTCGTGTCGAATGGACGCATACCCGAGTTGCGCAACGAACAGATTGCCGGCTGGCTCGCCGCGCTGGAGAACCTGCGCGGACTCGATTTGAAGACCGTTGTGCCCGGATTCGGCGCGCCCTTGCGCGGCGACGACATCATGCAGACCGGCGTGTATTTGCGCCAACTCGAAGCAGCGGTGAAGCGTGCGTACAAGAGCGGCGTCGGCCTTACCGAGGCGATGCACACCGTGCAGGTGCCCGCGTTCAAGAACTACAAGCTCTATACGATCGCGCAGCCGCAGAACGTGCAGCGCATCTATCTGCAACTGGAAAAGCAGTAGCGTTGACGCAATGTTCCTTCTAACGCCGTACAACCACCAGGAGACAAGAAGATGGCCCAGCTCGTGGCGCTATACAAGAACCCGTCCGACCCGAAGGCATTCGACGACTACTATGCTTCGACTCACGCGCCGCTAGCGAAGACGCTGCCGGGCCTGCGGCGCTATGAGATCAGCGCGGGGGCGGTTTTGGCGGCATCCGGGGAGTCGCCGTATCACCTCGTCGCGCTGCTGCAATTCGATTCGCTGGAAGCAATCAAGACCGCGTTCAACTCGCCCGAAGGCCAGAGGACCGCTGGCGATCTCGCCAATTTCGCGCAGGCCGGCGTCGAGTTGCTGATGTTCGATTCGAAAGAAGCCTGATCGTCATTGATGCCTTCGGAGATGCATTCGCACCTCCGAAGCGCTTCATCTTTCCTCGGTTTCCGGATCGGCCACGCTCAAGTCTTCGCGCCGATGATTGATCACGAGAAACACGCTCATTAGCACGAGAAACGCGACGACCAGCATCGCGGCATTGACGAGAACGCGCTCATAACCGAGCTTCGAAACATTGATGAACGGATAGGGATAGAAGTCGGAGAGACGTCCGCGCCATAGCGTGATGGAGAGATAAGACAGCGGATAGACGAGCCAGAGCGCGCATCGTTGCAATGAAAGATGAAAGCGCGGCACGAACAGGAACCAGTACAAAGCCGCGAGCGCGGGCACGACGGTATGCAGCGATTCGTTGACGAGCGCGCGATAGCCCGATGGCGTCCATAGATAGCGCAGCAACGCGTTATACGCGATCCCGACGAACACGATGTACACGACGACCGCCGTCACGACGGTCGGCTTGCGAAAGAAGCGCGCCAGCGGAAACTGCGCGCGCGTCGCGACGCAGGTGAAGCAGAACGCGGTCAGCAGCACGGTCAGATTCGTGAGATAGCTGCTCATGCGCGCGATGCCGTCGAACACGGTGAAGCCGCGACCAACTACGCGCGCGATGGTGATGTCCGTCTGCGCGGCGAACGCGAGCCAGGCGATCATCGCGATGGCCGCCGCGATCGCAAGCGATGCGGTGCTGGGCGTATGGAGCGGCAACTCGGGCTCTTGCCGGGGAGATTTGCGGGATACGTTCGACATGACGCCATTTTACGTGCGCGCGATCATGATCGACAAAGCGGAAGCGGCCGCATTGAAAGCGGCCGCTTTTTGCATCGGGAAACGCTACATCAACGATCCGCGAGCTTCCCCGAAATCGTGCGCACCGCGAACGCGCCGACAATCATGAAAGCCGCGACCGCATACAGCCCGATGCTGTTGTTATGCGTCGTCACGTTCAGCCAGCCGACCATGTAGGGCGACACGAAGCCCGCGAGGTTGCCGACGCAATTGATACCCGCGATGCCCGCGGCCGCCGACGTGCCCGCGAGAAACGCGGCCGGAATGCCCCAGAACAACGACAACGCCGACAGAATGCCCGCAGCCGCGACGCTGAGCGCGATAACCGCGAGCAGCGGTTGATGTCCGACATAACCACTCGCCGCAAAGCCGATCGCGCCGATCACGAGAGCGATCGAAAAGTGCATGCGACGCGAGCGGAAGCGGTCGGCGCTCATGCCGGTGAAGATGATCGCGGGAATCGCGACGACATACGGCACCGCCGAGAGCCAGCCGATTACTTCGACATTCGTGAGCCCGCTGTCCTTGATGATCGAAGGCAGCCAGAAGCTAATGCCGTAAAGCCCGATGATCTGGCAAAAGTACACGCCGCATAGCTTCCAGATATTGACGTCGGAGAGGAAGTCGCGCGCACTGTGATGCGCGGTCTTGTCCGCTTCCTCGCGTTCGACCGCGTGCGTGACGAGACGCTTCTCGTCTTCACTGAGCCATTTCGCCTGGCTGGGTTTATCGACCATCAACCACAGCACCATGATGCCGACGATGAACGCGGGAATCGCTTCGATCAGGAAGAGCCACTGCCACGCGGCCATCACGCCGGAATGCCTGAACGAGGAGAGAATCCATCCCGAAAGCGGTCCGCCCACGATGCCCGCGAGCGGAATCGCGATGTAGTACACGCCATAAGCGAAGCCGCGCTTCTTCGCGGGAAACCAGTACGTGAGATAGAGCATGATGCCCGGCGAGAAGCCCGCTTCGGCGACGCCCAGCAGAAAGCGCACGGCATAGAACTGCGTGGGCGTTTTCACGACGAGCGTGAGCGCGGAGACGATCGCCCACGTGATCATGATGCGCGCGATCCAGCGCCTCGCGCCCACCCGATGCAGGATAAGATTGCTCGGCACTTCGAAGATGAAATAGCCGATAAAGAAGATACCCGCGCCGAGGCCATAGACCGCATCGGAGAAGCCGAGATCGGATAGCATTTGCAGCTTCGCGAAGCCGACATTCACGCGATCCAGATAATTGCAGAGATAGCACAGCACGATGAACGGCATGATGCGCCACGTGATCTTGCGGTACACGTCCGACGTGCCGGACTGTGCAACACCTAGCGTTTCGCTGATTTGGCTCATGTCTCCTCCGTCGCCCTTTGGCGGGCGTTGAGAGTGCGAAGCGCCCGAACCATCGAATGGGCCGGGCGCAAAAGGGATCAAAGAACGGTCATGTCGTTATTAGCTGGCGAGCTTTTGCGCAGGCACGTCGAGCTTCATTTCGGCGCGGAAGATACCTTCCATTTCGCGTCGCACGCGCACCGATTCCTTGTTCGCATCGAAGGCGACATCGGTCCAGCGCACGGGCTGTCCGGCGGCGACCGGACGTTGCAGCACGACGTTATGCGCGAGGCCGATAGGCAATGCGCCGTGGATCAGCGAATCGGCGGCGGGCATCAGCTTGCCGTAAACGGTGTGGCCGCCTTCGCCGTCGAGCCGCTCGCCCGCGCGCAGATCGCGCTTCGCGGTAGCGGCGACATCGCCATGAAAGCCCGAGGTCGCGCCGGTCGCTTCGCCGCGCACGGCGATACTCGCGATCGACAGCCCGAGTTCGAGGCCGATCAGGTGATACGGCTTGTACATCGCGGCGAAGCGGCCCGTGCTGTCCGTCTTGAGGCCATATTGCGCGAAGCAGTCGCGCACGTAATCGGTGGGCGCTTCGAAGACGGCGTACACGCCCCAGCGCAGATCGCGGAACACGGGGCGTCCGTCGCGTTCGAGCGACGACACCACTTCGACGCTGCCGCGATGCGGAAGAATGCCGCCATCGGATGCGGGACGCAGCAAGGTGGGCAGATCGTCGACGCCGCACGCGGGGAACGCGAGACCGTCGGCGGGCGGACGCAGATCGCAGGCATTGGAGACCGCCGCCATTTCGAGCGCGGATTTCGTGCCGTCGAGGAACGAGTTGAACATCTGCGCGTTGAAGTCGCCCGAGCCGACCTGCTCTTCGGTAAAGCCGTAGTGGCCCCACACCGTATCGGGCGTCGATTGATGATAGATCGGCAGATACTTCGTGCCCTTGCCCGCGCAGATCACTTCCATGCCGATGGTGCGCGCCCAGTCCACCAGTTCCGCGATGAGCGCGGGTTGATCGCCCGAGGCCATCGAGTAGATGATGCCGGCTTCTTGCGCGCGGCGCGCGAGCAGCGGACCGGCGAGCACGTCCGCTTCGACATTGACCATCACGATGTGTTTGCGATGTTTGCAGCACAGAAGCGCGTGATGAATGCCGGCGGCGGGGCTGCCCGTCGCGTCGATGACGATATCGACGTGATCGCTTGCGATCATCGCGTCGGCGTCGTCGGTGATGAAGGTCGAGCCGTTGGCCCGCGCCTCGCTCCACGAACGCGCGGAATAACGCGCCTCGTCCCAGCCGACACGTTTGAGCGACGCACGCGCCCGGTCCGGCGACAGATCCGCGACGCCGACGAGATGAATGCCCGGCGTGCGCGGCGCCTGAGACAGATACATGGAGCCGAATTTTCCTGCGCCGATCAGACCGACCTTGACCGGCTTGCCTTCCTGCGCACGGGCCTTGAGTTTCGCGATGAGCGACATGCTGTGTGTCTCCTGAATATTCGCGGCGGCATGCTCTGCTTGTGCAGAGTCCAGAAAAAGATAGCAGTGAGTTTCTTGCAATAGAATGGGCAAATCGACAATCGCCCTGTGCAAAAATCCCCATGCGCGGCTTCGACTGGGACGACATTCAGGCTTTCCTCGCCATCTCGCGTTTGGGCCGGCTCACGGTCGCCGCGCAGCAATTGGGCGTCGATCATTCGACCTTGAGCCGGCGCGTGGCCTCGCTGGAAAAAGCGCTGGGCGTGAGGCTTTTCGATCGCAGCTCGCAAGGGTTTGTGCTGACGCCCGAGGGCGAGCGCGTGTTGAGCGATGCGGAAGGCATGGAAAGCCTCGCAATGCGCATGCGTCATCGGCTGGAAGACGCGTCGATAGGTCTGACGGGAAGTGTGCGCATCGGCACCCCGGAAGGGTTCGGCACGTATTTTCTGGCGCCGCGCATCGCGCAGATATCGGCGCTGCATCCGCAGCTCGAAATCGAATTGATTGCGAATCCGCGCATGTTCAGTCTTTCGAAGCGCGAAGCCGATCTCGCGGTGAGCATGACGCGGCCCGCGCAAGGGCGCGTGTACGCGCACAAGCTGACGGATTACGCGTTGGGCGTCTATGCTTCGCGCGATTATCTGGCGCGGCATCGCGGAATCGAATCGCGGCGCGAATTGCTCAAGCATCCGTGGGTCGGGTATGTCGAGGATCAGATGTGGTCGGCGGAGTTGAACTATCTCCCGCAGATTTCGACTTCGCTCGTGCCGGCGATCCGCATTTCCAATGTCATCAGCCAGGCGGCGGCGGTGTCGGGCGGCGTCGGGCTCGGCGTATTGCCATGCTTCATCGCGCGTACCGATCCGAATCTCGTGCGTCTGTTCCCCGATGAAATTACGCTGTCGCGGTCTTACTGGCTCGTGACGCTGGCGGAGACGCGCGATGTCGCGCGGGTGAAGTGGCTCGCGGATTTCATCCGCAGCGAATGTGCGGGACGGTGGTTTCTGGAGGACTGAAACCCGCGCCGGCCGAATTACGATTCGGCCGGCGCGACAAGCTTATGCAAGCTTTCCGGCCGCATCCCGCAACGCCGTCCGCAGGCCTTCCTCGACCACCGGATGATAGAACGGCATCCGCAACATTTCATCGACCGTGAGCTTCATCTGCAAGGCCCACGCGAGCAGATGCGCGATATGTTCCGCATCCGGTCCGATCCATTCCGCGCCGACGAAGCGGCGGCTCGCGCGATCGACATACACATGCATCAGGCCGCGATTCCTGAGCATCACGCGGCTGCGGCCTTGATTCTCGAAACTCACTTCGCCGGTCACGAAAGACTCGGGCTTCAGGTCGACATGCCGCGCGCCGACCATCGCGATGCCCGGATCGGTGAACGCAATCGCGATCGGCGCACGGCGTTCGAGCGCCGCGACTCGCGGATACCGCGCCGCATTCGCGCCCGCCGCGCGGCCTTCATCGGCGGCTTCATGAAGCAAGGGCAGCACGCCGTTCGCATCGCCCGCGATGAATACCGGACGTGCGCCCGCCTGCAACGTCAGCGGATCGTACTTCGGCAAGCCATCGTCATCGAGTGCGAGCGATGTGTTGTGCAAAGCCAGCCCGCCGACATTAGGCTTGCGTCCAGCGGCCACCAGCACGTAATCGAACGTGTCTTCGATCGTCTCGCCCGCACCGGACACGTAACGCAAGCGCACTTCGTCGCCCTCGCGCACGGCCGCCTGCACCTGCGCGTGCGGCTCGAAGCGGAACGCTTCGGCGAACACGCGCCCGGCATAGTCGCGCACTTGCGGATCGCTCAAAGGCCCGACGCGCCCGCGCGCACCCAGCACCGACACGCGCACACCGAGCCGCGCCAACGCCTGACCGAGTTCCAGTCCGATGACACCCGCGCCGATCACCGCGACACGCTTCGGCAAATCGTCCCACGCGAACACATCGTCGTTGATGATGGCGCGTTCGCCGAGCGCGCGATACATCGCCGGCATCACGGGGCTCGATCCCGTCGCGATGACGACGCTCTTCGCCCGCACGTGCGTATCGTCGCCCACTTGCAGCAGGTTATCGTCGATGAAGCGCGCGTAGCCCGTGAGCTTGGCCGCCTCGGGCATCGCATCGACATCCGCGACGACGAAGCCCACGAAGCGATCGCGTTCGCGCTTCACGCGCGCCATCACCTCGCGCCCGTCCACGCGCACCGCGCCGTCGATATGCACGCCGAATGCCGCCGCATGCGTCGCGTGATGCGCGGCCTCGGCCGCCGCGATGAGAAGCTTCGACGGCATACAACCGACGCGCGCACAGGTCGTGCCGTGCGCGCCGCCTTCGATGAGAATCGCCGAAGCGCCCGCCGCCTTCGCCGCGCGATACGCGGAGAGTCCCGCGCTGCCCGCGCCGATGATGGCGACATCCGTATGGATCGTGTTCATGATGAAGTCCCGAATGGTTGTTGCATTTGCGGATCATCATGAAGCGCGGCGCTGAAAACGTGAATGCTCGTTCGGATCGGTTTTCTGCTCGATCGTCTCAAACGGCGGCGCGTCCAAGTCATGTATTCATCTAGACGTCTCATCCGCGTCACTCTCTCGTCATGTTGGCTTCCTAGAATCTCCCGAACGTTTCAGCGCGCCGTTCAAGCGCGCTCATCGAGGGAAGCTATGGACGCAATTCGCATCGAGCGTCTCACCAAGACGTTCAGGAATGGCCGCAAGGCGCTCGACTCGATCGACCTGCGCGTGGAGGAGGGCGAGATGGTCGCGCTCATCGGCGCGTCGGGATCGGGCAAGTCGACGCTCTTGCGGCATATCGCCGGCTTTACGGCATCCGACCCCGCGCCGTCGCACGTCACGCTGCTCGGCCGGCCGATTCAGCAGAACGGCAGGATCGTGCGCGAAGTGCGCTCGATTCGCCGCGACGTCGCGTTCGTGTTTCAGCAGTTCAATCTCGTCGGGCGTCTCTCCGTGCTGACCAACGTGCTCATCGGCGCGTTGTCGCGCGTGTCGCTGTGGCGTCGTCTCACGGGACGTTTTCCGCGCGGCGAACGCTCGTTCGCGATGGAGTCGCTCACGGCGATGGGCATCGGCGAACATGCTTTCGAACGCGCGAGCGATCTGTCGGGCGGTCAGCAGCAACGCGCGGCATTGGCCCGCGCGCTCGTGCAGCGTGCGCGCATCGTGCTCGCCGATGAGCCGATCGCATCGCTCGATCCCGAATCGGCGCGTCGCGTGATGGAGCTGATGCAGACGCTCAATCGCGAGCACAAGCTGACTGTCGTGGTGTCGCTGCATCAGATCGATGTCGCGATGAAGTACTGCCCGCGCACGATCGCGTTGCGCGATGGCCGTGTCGTTTTCGATGGCGCCAGCGAGCGTCTCACGCCCGCGGCGCTGCAGAAGTTGTACGGCGCGTCCGCGGACGAACTACTCACTCATCACGGGGCGCAGGCGCACGACGAGGAACCCGCGTTCGCCGCTTCCTGAATCTCGACCCAACATCAACCCCTGGATCACAACATGAAAACAGCCCGTTTCTTCCTGGCTGGCGCCGCGCTCGCGTCTTGCCTTCTGACGCAGTCCGTCCTTGCCGAGACGATCAACTTCGGCATCATCTCGACGGATTCGTCCGCCGCGCTCAAGCAACGCTGGCAACCGCTCATCGACGATCTGAACAAGCAAACCGGCCTCGACGTCAAGGCGTATTTCGCGACCGACTACGCGGGCATCATCGAAGCGATGCGCTTCAACAAGGTGCAGCTCGGCTTCTTCGGCAATGCATCGGCGATCGAAGCGGTCGATCGCTCGAATGGCGAAGTCTTCGCGAAGGTGAAGTACAAGAACGGCGAAGCGGGCTACTACTCGCTGCTCATCACGAACGCGAACAGCAAGTGGAAGTCGCTCGATCAGGTGCTGAAGAACACGAAGGACGTCAACCTCGGCTTCGGCGATCCGAACTCGACTTCGGGCACGCTCGTGCCTTCTTACTATCTGTTCGCGAAGAACGGCATCAACGCGAAGTCCGCGTTCAAGAGCGTGCTGCCGTCGAGCCATGAAGCGAACATGCTCGCCGTCGTGAACGACAAGATCGATGTCGCGACCAACAACACCGACATGCTCGACACGATCAGGACGCAACATCCGGAGCTGTATCCGAAGGTGCGCGTGCTGTGGAAATCGCCGTTGATTGCATCGGACCCGCTCGTGTGGCGTCGCGATCTGCCGCAAGCGACGAAGGACAAACTGCGCAACTTCTTCGACCATTACGCGGAAAAAGACCCGCGCGAACAGGCCGTGATGACCGCGATCTCGGGCTATTCGGGCTTCGCGGATTCATCGGACGCGCAACTCGTGCCGATTCGTCAGATGTCGCTCTTCCAGAAGAAGGAGCAAGTGCAGAACGACGCGCATCTCGACGCCGCCGACAAGAAGGCTCGGATCGCGGCGCTCGATCAGAAGATCGCCGCGCTCGACACGCTGGCTGCGAAGTAAATGAGGCCGCTCGACGTAACCACGTTCGAGGCCGGCATCGTCCGGCCCGTGCAAACGAGCGCGCCAAAACGCAGCTGGACGTCGATGCTCGGCTGGATCGTCCTGATCGCGGTGCTCGGTTTGTCATGGACGAGCGCGGACATGCGCCCGCTCGATCTGTTCGGCGCATCGGGCAACATGAGCCAGTTCGCGCGCGACTTCTTTCCGCCCGACTTCACGGAATGGCGCACGTATGCGCATGAAATGATCGTGACGCTCGCGGTCGCGGTGTGGGGCACGGCGCTCGCGCTGATCTGCGCGGTGCCTTGCGGACTCTTGTCGGCGCAGAACATCGCACCCGCGTGGATATCGCAACCCGTGCGCCGTTTGATGGACGCGTGCCGCGCAATCAACGAGATGGTCTTCGCGATGTTGTTCATCGTCGCGGTCGGCCTCGGGCCTTTCGCCGGCGTGCTCGCGTTGTGGGTACACACGACGGGCGTGCTCGCGAAGCTCTTCGCCGAAGCGGTCGAAGCCGTCGATGCGAGACCGGCAGAAGGCGTGCGCGCGACCGGCGCGAGCAGTCTGGATGAAATCGTCTACGGCGTGCTGCCGCAAGTGCTGCCGCTATGGATTTCGTTCGCGCTGTATCGCTTCGAATCGAACGTGCGTTCCGCGATGGTCGTCGGCATGGTCGGCGCGGGCGGGATCGGCGTCGTGCTGTACGAAGCGATTCGCTCGTTCGATTATGCGCAGACGTCGGCGGTGATGTTGATTGTCATCGCGATCGTCTCGCTGATCGATCTCGCGTCGGCCTGGGTGCGCGAGCGCGTGATCTGAGCTGTATCGTGACGTCGTGAAGTTTTGCTGGCGGGCGCCTCATTCGGGCGCCCGCGCCGTTTTCAGGCGCGCTCCGCGAGCGTGAGCGCGTTGAGCAGTTGCGCGCCGGCGTCGGCGAGCATGCCCGAATTGTCGATCGTCACGACGTGCGCATGCGACGGCAATTCGAACGCTGGACGGCGCGCGAGACGTGCTTCGATCTGCCGGGCGTCTTCGCGTCCACGACGCGCGAGGCGGGCGGCCAGCACCGAAGGCGTCGCATCGATATGCACGAAGCGCGCGTCGGGATAACGTTCGAGCGCGCGTTGCGCATGTTGACGCGAGCCGTTCACGACGACCGGCATGCCGCGCGCGAGCCATGCATCCAGCTCGATGCCGATGCCGTAGCGCAGCCCCAGACTTTCCCAGTGCATCGCGAAGAGGCCGTACGAAATCCTCGTGGCGAATTCGTCATGCGAAAGGGCGATGTGATTCTCGCCGTCACCGACCGCGCGCGTGATGTAGCGATGCGCGAACATCACCTGTGCGCCAACGCGTTCGCGCGCGAAGCCGAGCAGCGAGTCCTTGCCCGCGCCCGACGGTCCCATCACGTAGATCAGTTTCGTGCTGTCCACTTCCGTCATGCCCCATCCTGTGCGTTGTTGAACGGCAGGCGCCGCCATAGCGTGAACGGCGCGCCCGGCAGCGGTTCGATGAAAAGCGCGGCGCCGTGCACCGGCAACGGGCCGAGCGTGTCGATGCGCGCCTTCCAGTCCGACACGATCGCCGCACGCGCGTTCGCGTCGTCGAGCGAATCGGAGAGCGTCATATGGAAGCGATATTCGTCGAGGACATACGGATAGCCCCATTCGCGCAGCAATTCGATTTGACGTGCGCTCATGCCGTCGACGACGCGCCGCTCGATGCTTTCCCGAGACGGCATTCTGCGCAGCGCCGAGAGCGCCGTCAGTGCGCTTGCCGCCAGTGCGCGAAGATTCGCGTCGCCGGTTTGCGTCGCGGGGCGCAGCGCGACGAAACGGCCCATTTGCGCGGGGCAGACGGTCGTCTCGAAGCGAGACACCGAGCTTGCCCAGGCGCGCGCGCAGGCGAACACGTCCGCCAGTTCGACGCCCGGGGTCATATGGAACGGCGCGACGAGCGTCGCATGCCAGCCGTATCGGCGCGGCGCGTGCGTCACGGCATGCGCGGGCGTGGCAATTTCCAGTCCGCTTTCGGGATCGCGGCCGAGCCATTCGCAACCTTCGCGCCACCACGCGGAAGACGCGGGCGGCGCATAGTAGAGCGCCACGCGCGGATGGACGGCGGCGCTCATAGATCGTGCTCGACCATCAATTGCACGCGGTCCGCCGCGAAATGCGTGATGCCGTACTTGATCGGCACGCCTTTCTCGTCGACGTCGACGTTCTCGACCCACAGCACCGGCTGTTGACGATTGATCTGCAAGCGCCGCGCCACGTCCGACGAAGGCAGCACGCTGCCGATCCGGCTCCATTTGCGCGTGTAATCCTTTACGCCGAACTTCTCCAGCGCGGCGCTCACGCCGCCCGCCGCCTCGATGGCCGCGGGCAGATCGCTAAAGCGCGCGGCCGGAAACCAGTTGCGCGCATAGGTCATCGGAATGCCGTCGGAGTCATGGCGCGTTTCGATCTGATAGACGAGCGTGCCCGCGCGCACGCCGAGCGCCTTCGACACGGCCGGATCGGCCTTCACGCGCTCCGAGCTCAGCACGACGCCCGCCGATGCATGCTTCTGGCGCCGCAGGTTTTCGGTGAAGCGCGTGCGCCGCCCGATCTGATAGTCGATTGCGCCGGGCTGCACGAACGTGCCGCGCCCCTGCTCGACGCTGACGAGGCCGGTCGCGGCGAGCCGCAGCATCGCGCGGCGTACCGTATGACGATTTACGTCGAAGCGCCTGGCGAGTTCCGCTTCGCTCGGCAGACGGCCTTCGTCGCCGAAGCTCTTCGCGGCGATCTCGGCGGCGAGAATCTGCTCGATCTGCCGCCAGATCGCGACCCCCGCGCCGCGCTCGACGATCACGCCAGGCGCCGCATTTTCGTTGGATGTCATTGCGCTGTCATTCCTGTCGGTTTGAATATCGTTCTTCGGGATTGTAGTTCGCCGAGCGTGATGAAAATGTGAAAGCCTCACTACATGACCAAACGTCTAGACGACTAGATCAAACAACGAGTAGCATGACGACGACCGGATGCTTCAAGACTTGGGAAAAGCGATGAGTACTTCAACGGAGCCGCGGCCAGCGCGAGGCCGCCGCGAATGGATGGCGGTGCTCGCCCGCACGCCGCGCGACGCGCTGCAACACGCACTGGACACGGCGCTCGAAGGCGCGAAGGTGCCCGACTACGAGTGGCTGCGCGCGCCGGACATCGGGCTTGCGATGGTGCGCGGACGTATCGGCGGCACGGGCGATGCGTTCAATCTCGGCGAAACGACCGTCACGCGCGCCACGCTGCGATTGCGCACTGGCGATGGTGACGGCAGCGCGGCCGTCGGCGTCGCGGTGCACATGGGCCGCGACAAGGAGCGTGCGACGCTCGCCGCGCTTGCGGACGCGCTCTTGCAGACGCCGCGTTTCGCCGACACGTTGCAGACACAGCTCATCGAGCCGCTGGCCGCGCGCATCGCCGATGAAACGCGTCGCAAAGAGGCCGAAGCGGCGGCGACGAAGGTCGAATTCTTCACGATGGTGAGAGGCGAATGATGCGAATCGACATGACCAAGCTCGTGCCCGGCTTCAACGACACGGTGCACGACGCGCAGCGCGTGTTCCGCGCGTTGCTCGATGCGCTGTCGCGCCCGGGCAGCATCGTCGCGATCGACGCCGCGCTGCCGGACAACCACGCGATGCGCGACGGCCTCGCCGGGCGCGTGCCGCTCGCGGCGTTCGCGTCGCTGCTCGCGCTTACTGATTATTCGACGCCGGTCTTCATCGAGCGCGAAGACAACGTGCTCGGCGACGCGCTGCGCTTTCACGCGAGCGCGCCTGTTACGCGCGATCGCCGCGAGGCCGCGTTCGCTTATATCGACGATACGCGCGACATGCCTTCGCTCGATGCGTTCTCGCACGGCGAGCCCGAGTCGCCTGAGCATGCCGCGACGCTCTTCATCCGCGTGCCGTCGCTGACCGAAGGCGAGCCGCTCGAATGGCGCGGTCCCGGCATCGCGCAATCGCGCAGCGTCGCCATCGCGGGGCTGTCGCGCGAGTTCTGGCGGCAGCGCGCGGCGCTCACCGCGCTCTTTCCTTGCGGCATCGATTGCTACTTCGTCGCGGGCGGCGCGCTCGTCGGCCTGCCGCGCACGACGCATGTGGAGGTGAGCTGATGTACGTCGCGGTCAAAGGTGGCGAACGCGCCATCGAACGTTCATGGGACGTGCTCGCGAAAAAGCGTCGCGGCGATGTCCGCGTGCCCGAGTTGTCCGTTGCGCAGATTCGCGAGCAGATGCGCCTTGCCGTCGCGCGCGTGATGACCGAAGGCTCCGTCTACGACGAAGACCTCGCCGCGCTCGCGATCAAGCAGGCGGCGGGCGATCTCGTCGAAGCCATTTTCCTGTTGCGCGCGTATCGAACGACATTGCCGCGCTTTGGCTACACGCTGCCGATCGATACGGAAGCGATGTGCGTCGAACGCCGCATCTCGGCGGCCTTCAAGGATATTCCCGGCGGACAGATGCTGGGCGGCACCTACGACTACACGCAACGCCTGCTCGACTTCACCTTGCTCGCCGAAGGCCAACCAGTTAGCGATGCAACTATCGAGGCGAAGGCGGCGGAAGAGAGCGCCATGCCGCGCGTGTTGTCCATGCTCGACAGGGAAGGCCTGATCGAGCAGGAACGCGCGCGAGAGAACGCGCCGGAACCGGGCGATCTGTCGCGCGAGCCGCTCTCGTTTCCCGTGGATCGCTCGACGCGCCTGCAAAACCTCGCGCGCGGCGACGAAGGCTTTCTGCTCGCCGTCGGCTATGCGACGCAGCGTGGCTATGCGCACAGCCATCCGTTCGCGGGCGAGATCCGTCACGGCGAAGTGGCGGTGGAAATGGTCGTCGATGAATTGGGCTTCGCCGTCGAGATCGGGACTATCGACATTACCGAGTGTCAGATGATCAACCAGTTCGCGGGTAGTGGCGACGTGCCGCCAACGTTCACGCAAGGCTATGGCCTCGCATTCGGCCATTCCGAGCGCAAGGCGATGGCCATGGCGCTGGTGGATCGCGCATTGCGCGCGCAAGAACTCGGCGAATCCGTCGGCTCGCCAACGCAAGACCCCGAGTTCGTGCTGTATCACAGCGATAACGTGGAAGCGTCCGGTTTCGTGCAGCACCTGAAGCTGCCGCACTACGTCGATTTTCAATCCGAGCTTGAATTGCTGCGTCGTTTGCGCGCCGCGCATGGCTCGGACGGCAACAAGGAGAATGCGACATGAGCGCACTCACCGAAGGCTATAACTTCGCGTATCTCGACGAGCAGACCAAGCGCATGATTCGCCGCGCGTTGCTCAAGGCGGTCGCGGTGCCGGGTTATCAGGTGCCGTTCGCGTCGCGCGAAATGCCGTTGCCGTATGGATGGGGCACGGGCGGCTTGCAGGTGACATCGGCGATCATCGGGAAGAGCGATACGCTGAAGGTCATCGATCAAGGTTCCGACGAGACCACGAACGCGGTGAACATCCGCCGCTTCTTCGCGCGCACGGCGGGCGTCGCGACCACCACGCGCACCGCCGATGCGAGCATCGTGCAGACGCGTCACCGCATTCCCGAGACGCCGCTCACGGACAGGCAGATCATCGTCTATCAGGTGCCGATGCCCGAGCCGCTGTTTCGCCTCGAACCGCGCGTCACGGAGTGCAGGAAGCTCCACGCGCTCGCGGACTACGGCCTCATCAACGTGAAATATTATGAGGATATCGTGCAGCACGGCAGCATCGCGACGACCTACGATTATCCGGTGCTCGTGAACGATCGCTACCTCACGTCGCCCTCGCCGATCCCGAAGTTCGACAATCCGAAGATGCACATGAATCCCGCATTGCAGCTCTTCGGCGCGGGTCGCGAACGGCGCATCTACGCCATTCCGCCTTATACGAAAGTGAAGAGCCTCGATTTCGAGGATCATCCGTTCAGCGTGCAGAAGTGGGAGCATGCATGCGCGCTGTGCGAATCGCGCGAAAGCTTTCTCGACGAGATGATCGTCGACGATGAAGGCACGCGCATGTTCGTCTGCTCCGACAGCGATTACTGCCATAGCCGTCGCGACGACGAAGAGGTGGCGCAATGAACGCACTGCTGAAAGCGACGCGCCTCACGAAGCGCTATGACGGACGCGGCGGTTGCGTCGATGTCGATCTCGATGTTCATCCTGGCGAAGTGCTGTGCATCGTCGGGGAATCGGGATCGGGCAAGTCCACGTTGCTGAACGCGCTCGCGTTGCGCGGCGAAGTGGACGGCGGCGCGCTCACGTACACGACGCGCGAAGGCGAAGCGCTCGATCTTCTGACGCTCGCCGAGCCGCGCAAACGTCTACTGTCGCGCACCGAATGGGGCTTCGTGCATCAGAACGCGCGCGATGGCCTGCGCCGCAACGTATCGGCGGGCGCGAACATCGGCGAACCGCTCATGGCGATCGGCGCGCGTCACTATGGCCGTCTGCGCGAAACGGCCGCCGACTGGATGAGCCGCGTCGAACTGGATGCCGCGCGCATCGACGAATTGCCCGCCGCGTTTTCGGGCGGCATGCAACAGCGTCTGCAGATCGCGCGTAATCTGGTGACGGGGCCGCGCCTCGTGTTCATGGACGAACCCACCGCCGGCCTCGATGTCTCCGTGCAGGCGCGTCTGCTCGACCTGCTGCGCACGCTCACGAGCAAGCTGCATCTCGCGGCGGTGATCGTCACGCACGACATTGGCGTCGCGCGGCTGCTCGCACATCGGCTGATGGTGATGAAGGACGGGCGCGTGGTCGAAAGCGGCCTGACGGATCAGGTGCTCGACGATCCGCAACATCCTTATACGCAGACGCTCGTCGCGTCCGTGCTGCCCGTTTGAGGTGCGACTGATGACCCACGATTGCTTTGTCACGAACGACAAGCTGATGTTGCGCGCGCGCGGCATCGAGAAAACTTTCACGCTGCATCAGCAGGGCGGCGCGCGTATCGCCGCGCTTTCGGGCGTATCGCTCGATGTCGAGCGCGGCGAATGCGTTGTGCTCGCGGGCGCGTCGGGCGCGGGCAAGAGCACGTTTCTGCGCTGCATGTACGGCAACTATCTCGCGACGCGCGGCAGCATCGCGATTCGCGACGACAGCAAGCCGTCGCGTCATACGATGCTGACCGACGCCGCGCCGCACGAGATCATCCGCCTGCGCAACACGACGATGGGCTACGTGAGCCAGTTCCTGCGCGCGATTCCGCGCGTGTCGTCGCTCGATCTCGTGGCGGAGCCGCTCGTGTCGCGCGGCGTCGATGAAAACGAAGCGCACGCACGCGCGAGCGCTTTGCTCGAACGCCTCAACGTGCCGCGGCGTCTCTGGACGCTCGCGCCCGCGACGTTCTCGGGCGGCGAGCAGCAACGCGTGAATATCGCGCGCGGGTTGATCGCGGCGCATCCGTTGTTGCTGCTCGACGAACCCACCGCGTCGCTCGATGCCGAAAATCGCGACGTGGTCGCCGACCTGATCGTCGAGGCGGGCGAGAAGGGCGCGGCGATCGTCGGCATCTTCCACGACGAAGACACGCGCGAACGTGTCGCGACCCGCATCGTGCGGCTCGCGTCGGCCGCCGCCGCCGTCGCCACTCATCAAACCGATTCCGGAGTGTTGCAGACATGCTGATCAAGAATGCGCGCATCGTGACGCGCGACGAAGAGTTCGTGGGCATCGTGCGTGTCGAGGATGGACGCATCGCGGAGATCGCGCCGGGCAATACCGCCGCGCGCGATGCGCACGACTGGGACGGCGATTATCTGCTGCCCGGTTTCGTCGAGTTGCATACGGACAACATCGAGAAGCATCTCGCGCCGCGTCCGGGCGTGCTGTGGAATCACGAAGCGGCGATCATCGTGCATGACGCGCAAGTGGCGTCGGCGGGCATCACGACCGTGTTCGATGCACTCGGCGTCGGTTCGCGTCCCGAAGACGGCGTGCGCGGCCGCGAGCTTCAAGTGCAATGCGCGAAGTCGATCGGCAAGTTCGTCGAGCGCGATCTGCTGCGCGCGGATCACTTCCTGCATCTGCGCTGCGAAGTGGGCACGACGGATGTCGTAGAAGTGTTCGATTCACTCTCGTCCGATCCGCTGTTCAGGCTCGCCTCGGTGATGGATCACACGCCGGGCCAGCGTCAATGGCAGGACCACGAGAAGTGGCGCAAGTATCAGGAGCGTCATGGCAAGTGGAGCGACGAGCACGCGAACAAGATCCTCGCCGAACTCGCGGAACATCAGCGGCGTTATGCGGCGAAGCATCGCGCGGAAATCGTCGAGCGGTGCAAGGGCTTGAACATCTCGCTCGCAAGCCATGACGACACGCTCGTCGAGCACGTCGAGGAAGCGGCGCGCGACGGCATCGCGCTCGCCGAGTTTCCGACGAGGCTCGAAGCGGCGCGCGCCGCGCGCGAGCACGGCATCGCGACGATCATGGGCGCGCCGAACGTGGTGCGCGGCGGCTCGCATTCGGGCAACGTGTCCGCGCTCGAACTGGCGCGCGAAGGGCTGCTCGACATCCTGTCGTCGGATTACGTGCCGTCGAGTTTGCTGATCGCGGTGTTCGATCTCGTCGCGAAGGCGGGATGGTCGTTGCCGCGCGCGGTCGCGACCGTCTCGTGGGCACCCGCACACGCGGCCGGCCTCGCGGATCGCGGCGCGATCGCCACGGGCCTGCGCGCGGACTTCGTGCGCGTCGCTTCGATGGACGGCCTGCCGATCCCGCGCGAGACGTATCGCGCGGGACGGCGCGTGTCCTGAGCGCGTGTCCTGACAGCCACGCGTCAGCGCTGCGTCATACGCGGGTAAGCCCGCGTTGACGAAGCGCAAGCTTCTTCAGTACCCTCTCACGCGTGTTCGCTATGTGAATCGGTGTTCGTCTGA
Source organism: Caballeronia glebae (assembly GCF_001545035.1). Classification (GTDB taxonomy): domain Bacteria; phylum Pseudomonadota; class Gammaproteobacteria; order Burkholderiales; family Burkholderiaceae; genus Caballeronia; species Caballeronia glebae. Next base: position 52,188 of record NZ_FCOJ02000011.1, on the reverse strand, counting down.
CGAACTTTTCGCCGATTTCCATGCGTTCGACCGAGCTCCGCGCTCGCACGAAAACAACAAAAACGCCGGCGGGAAGCGGTTTCAGTTCCGGGATGCGCCCTTGCGAGGCGCGCGCCCAATCATCAAAGAGGGAATGAAGTGAGTAGAAGTCCTGCCGTGAACGTACAGACGTTCATCAACGAGCATCCGTTCTCGCCGTTTCAGTGGCTCATCTTCGTGATGTGCTTCGTCATCGTGCTGCTGGACGGTTTCGATACCGCCGCGATCGGCTTCATCGCGCCTTCGCTCGTCGCCGAATGGCATATCAGCCGTCCGGCGCTCGCGCCCGTGCTGAGCGCCGCGCTCTTCGGGCTCGCCGCGGGCGCGCTCTTGTCCGGGCCGCTCTCGGACAAGCTCGGCCGCCGCGTGTTGCTGCTCTCGTCGGTGCTGATTTTCGGCGTCGCGTGTCTCGCGTCGTCGTTCTCGGCGGACCTCACGCAACTGACGACGCTGCGCTTCGTCACGGGCCTGGGTCTCGGCGCCGCGATGCCGAACGCCGTCACGCTGATGAGCGAGTTCTGCCCCGACAATCGCCGGGCCACGCTCATCAATCTGATGTTCTGCGGCTTTCCGCTCGGCGCGGCGTTCGGCGGCTTTCTCGCGGCGTGGATGATTCCGCAATTCGGCTGGCGCAGCGTGCTAATGCTGGGCGGCATTGCGCCGCTCGTGCTGTCGGTGCTGCTCATTGCCACGTTGCCCGAGTCGGTGCGCTACATGGTGGCGAAGTCGAAGCCGGTCGAGAAGATTCGCGCGACGCTCGCGCGCATCTCGTCCGACGCGATGAACGCAGGCTCGTTCTTCATGACCGAAGCCGCGCCCGCCGCGACGGGGCAAAGCGGCATTAGCGTGGTGCTGTCGCGCTCGTACATCGTCGGCTCGATCATGCTGTGGCTCACATACTTCATGGGCCTCGTGATCTTCTACGCGTCGATCAACTGGATGCCGATCCTGCTCAAGGAGGCCGGCCTGACGCCGCAAAAGGCGACGCTGATCTCCGCGCTGTTTCCGCTCGGCGGCGTGGGCGCGGTGCTGTGCGGCGTGCTGATGGACAAGTTCAACGCGAACCGAATCATCGCCGCGTGCTATGCGCTGACCGCCGTGAGCGTGTATCTGATCGGCCAGGCCGTGGGCAACGTGGGCATGCTCGTGCTCGTCGTGTTCCTCGCGGGCGTGCTGATGAACACCGCGCAATCGTCGATGCCAGCGCTTGCCGCCGCGTTCTATCCGACGCAAGGGCGCGGCACGGGCGTCGCGTGGATGCTGGGCATCGGGCGCTTCGGCGGCATCGCGGGATCGTTCCTCGTCGCTGAACTGACGCGACTGCACTTCACCTTCGGCGGCATCTTCGCGACGATCGCGGTGGCGGGCATCATTTCGGCGCTCGCGCTGCTGGTGAAGCAGGCCGCGCATCCGCAAACGGCGATGGCCAGCGATCTCAAGGCGACGGAACCGGTCGGGCACTGATCGGCAGAAATACGGTGAGTAGCGCCCCGCGTGGCTTCGGCCGCGCGGGGCGTTTTGCTTTGCGCGGCACACGTCCTGGCTCAAGATTCAACGCGTCTTGCCGTTAAATTGCACGCAGCTTTCGATAACGACGCGACGTCGCACGCGCGCAGGCAAACGTAAAACCGTCCGCGCTCGAAAGCCGCAAAGCAAGCGCCTGTCCCGGCGCATCCATCGGCTCCTTCAACCAGATCGTGAATAAACTATCTTTCAAGACCAAGCTCATGAGCACCGTGGGCTTCGTATGGCTCAGTCTGATTCTTCTGTGCGCGCTCAACGCGATCTCCACCCAACATTCGCTGATGAGAAACCGCGAAGGCGCGCTCGCCGAGCAGGTTCAATCGGCGACGAGCATCGTGAGGTTTTACGTGAAGCAGGCGCAAAGCGGCGCGCTGCCCGAGGAAGAAGCGAAGAAGCTCGCCATCGCGAGCGTGCGCGCGATCCGCTACGGCGCGAGCGGTTATGTCGGCATTCTCGATTCGAAGCTGTTCCAGATCCTGAACCCCGTGCGCCCCGATACGGAGAACAAGATCAACGATTTCGTCGATAGCACCGGCAAGCATTTCACCGGCGAAATCGTGAAGCACGGGCTCGACGGCTCGCACATCACGACCTATCTCTATCCGAAGCCCGGCGAGACCGAGCCGCTGCAGAAGCTCACCTATGGCGATTACGTGCGCGAGTGGGACTGGCATGTCTACACGGGCGCGTATATCGACGATATCGACGCGGCCTTTCACGCGATCGTGCTCAAGTCGCTGCTGCTCATCGGCGTGATCGGCGCGGCGTTGACGTTCGCGATGACGCTCATCATTCGCGGCGTGCTGAAGAGCATCGGCGGCGATCCGCGCGATGCGGCGATCGTCTGCCAGCGCATCGCGGCCGGCGATCTCGCGCAGGCCGTGCACGTGCAGCGCGGCGACGATTCGAGCCTCATGCATTCGATGCATGCAATGCAATCGCGTCTCACGCAGACGATCGCGCAGATCAAGCTCGTCGCGGACGGCATCACGGCGGCGTCGCGCGAAATCGCGGACGGTCATCACGATCTTTCGTCGCGCACGGAAGAGCAGGCCGCTTCGCTCGCGCAAACGGCATCGAGCATGGAAGAGCTGACGTCGACCGTGCGCCTCAATTCGGACAACGCGGGCGAGGCGTGCCAGCTCGCGGCGAGCGCATCGTCGACGGTTGAAAGCGGCAGCGGCGTCGTGCTCGGCGTCGTCACGACGATGGACAAGATCGCGGGCAGCTCGGAGAAGATCGTCGACATCATCGGCGTGATCGAAGGCATCGCGTTCCAGACCAACATTCTCGCGTTGAACGCGGCCGTCGAGGCGGCGCGCGCGGGCGAGCATGGACGCGGCTTCGCGGTGGTCGCCTCGGAAGTGCGGGCGCTCGCGCAGCGTTGCGCGGCGGCGGCGAAGGACGTGAAGACGCTTATCGACGAATCGGTGACGAACGTGACGGCGGGGCAAGATCTCGCGCAGCAATCCGGCGACACGATGAAGCAGATTCTCACGTCTGTCTCGCGCGTGACGGACATCATGAACGAGATCTCGTCGGCTTCGTCGCAGCAGACGCAGGGCATCGAGCAAGTCGGCGTCGCGATCACGCAGATGGACGCCGTCACGCAGCAGAATGCCGCGCTCGTCGAGCAGGCGACGGCCGCCGCCAGCGCGCTCGCGGTGCAGGCGGAAGAGTTGAAACGCGCTGTCGCCGTGTTCAGAACCTGAACCTTCGGAATAGCCGCGTTCTTGTCGAAGACACGAAGGCGTTGGCGAATCGTCAGACCGTGGCATGTCGCGTGCTGACTCGTATCGTGCGACCGGCCGCTGCGTGAACCGCGGCGGCCAGCAGGCAGATCAAGCCGCAAGCATCGCATTTCGCCATCCGCCAACAGGAGTCTTCGACATGAAACGTTTCGCCCTTTCCACCGCTGCCGGCGCTTTCGCTCTCGTCTGCGCGTCCGCTTTTGCGCAGGACAATCCGCCGAGCTCGAACACGGGCATGCAGGCCGGCGACAACGCGCAAACCACGACGCAGCACGCGCAGCCGAATTCGCACGCGAACAAATCGACGCATACGAAAAAGACGCACACGAGCTCGATGAACGCGGGTCCGTCCACGCAACCCGGCGGCACCGCGACACCGAGCGGCCCGGGCGCACCGGTCAGCGCGAGCGGCTCGGGTCAGTAATACGCGCTGAAATGACGAACGGGACGCCGCGTGGCGTCCCGTTTTTTCTTGCGGCTCTTATTTTGCGAAGAGCGACGTCATGTCGGCGAACGCCTTGATCTCGACGGCATTGCCCGACGGATCGAGGAAGAACATGGTCGCCTGTTCGCCGACTTCGCCCTTGAAGCGCACATGCGGCTCGATGATGAAGCGCGTGCCGGCGGCGCGCAGCTTGTCGGCGAGTTCTTCCCATTGCGGTATCGACAGCACCACGCCGAAGTGACGCACGGGCACGGCGTCGCCATCGACCGCGCTCGTCGTGCGATGCCCGGCTTCCTCCGGCGCGAGATGCGCGACGATCTGATGCCCGTAGAAATCGAAATCCACCCAGGCGTCGGAGCTGCGGCCTTCCGGGCAGCCGAGCAGGTCGCCGTAGAACTCGCGCGCGGCGGCGAGGCTGTGAACGGGGAATGCGAGGTGGAACGGCGGCATGGCGTGTTGGGTCGTGCTCATGGCGGTGAATCCTTCAATCGACGTGAGTGGGAACGGAAGTCACAGTCTATTAATAAATATTTGTGCTGAAAAACGATATATTTCTGGAGTCAGTCCAAATATTTTCGATGAATCGACATGTTGCGCGAACTCCAGACTTTCATCGCGGTGGCGCGCCACGGGACCTTCGCGGGCGCGGGCGCGCAAATCGGCCTCACGCAATCGGCGGTGAGCGCGCAGATGCAGCGCCTCGAAGCGCATCTCGGTGTGAAGCTGTTCGACCGGACCGGCCGCTCCGCAACGCTCAACAAGGCCGGCAAGCGCACGCTCGAACTCGCCGATGAACTGATCGCGCTGTACGCGCGCCTCGCCGAGCCGGAGGGCGAGGACGGGCGCGGCGGCTCGCTCTCGGTGGGTGCGATCGCGTCGGCGCATGCGGCGCTTTTGCCCGATGCCATCGACGCATTCCGGCGCATGTTGCCCGCGTGGCGTATCCGGCTCGTGCCGGGCGTGTCGCTCAATCTGCTCGCGAGCGTCGACGCGGGCGAGATGGACATGGCCGTCATGATTCGTCCGCCGTTTTCGCTGCCCGCGGAGCTGCAATGGCGCACGCTCGTCGCGGAGCCGTTCGTGCTGCTCGCGCCCGCCGCGAAGAAGGGCGCCGACTGGCGCACGCTGATCGAGTCCGAACCGTTCATCCGCTACGACCGGCGCTCGTTCGGCGGCCGCCAAGTGGACACGTTTCTGACGAAGCGCCGCATCGCCGTGCGCGATTCGATCGAGGTCGATGAGCTGCCGGGCATCGCGCAATTGGTCGCGCGCGGACTGGGCGTGGCGCTCGTGCCGGTGTCGGATGGCATCGGTCCGTGGCCGCGTGGCGCGGTCGCGCTCGATCTCGGCGACGACACGTTTCATCGCGAGATCGGGCTCGTGGAGCGCGCGCGGCGCGCGGGCGCGAACGAGCCGGATGCGGCGGCGCGGCTTGCGGGCTGCATCGTCGAAGCGGCGCGGCGGGGCGGAACGCGAGTGCCCGTGGAACGTGCACGAAGACGAAACGCGCCGCGCGGCATCGCCTAGAATGCCTTGCAGGCCCGCTTCCTTCGGTGACGCCAATGGACGACGAGCAGCACATCGGCGACGCGAAAACGCGTCTCGCGGATTCGTCGCTGACGATCGCGCGAACGCTCGTGCATCGTGTGCAGGCGGCGCTCGCATGGCTCGACCGCGTGGACCCGGGCACGCATCGGCGCATCAAGGGTTTGCGGCTCGTGACCGCGTATGGACTCGCGGCGGCGCTCGGCGCGTTGCAGGACGTGACGCAGAGCGTGCCAGCCAGCGTGTCGGTGGGCGCGCTCGCGGGCGGCTTCGCGCTGTGGGCGAGCGTGTCCGAGGCGCGCACGACGCGTTTCGAGTCGAGCCGCGATCTCCTCGTCCTGTGCGTCGCGGCCGCGTTCGGCGCGTTCACTTTCACGCTTTTCGCGCCGATGCTTCGCGAATTCGGCCGCGGCGGCGCCGAGCTGATTCTCGTGACAGGCGCGTTTCTCGCGGGCTATCTGAAGCGCTTCGGGATGACCGGCGCGGGCGTCGGCTCGCAGCTTTATATCGGGCAGCTTCTCGCCTACGGAATGGATCTCAGGCCCGGCGACTCCTCGGCGATCCTGCTCGCGTTGCTGATCGGCATGCTCGCGGCCATCGTGCCGCGCGTGCTGAGCGGGCCGGCGGAGCATCCAGTCGTGCTGCCGGCGCTGGCGTCCGAACCTGCTTTCGGTCGCTACGGAATTTCGCCCGCGTTCGCGATGGGCCTGCAGGCGGCGTGCGGCGCGCTCGTCGTCGTGGCGTTGAATCGCGCGTTCGGGCTTGCGGAATCGGCGTGGGCGATCACGGCTTGCGTGTATGTCGTCGCGACTTCGGCGGTCGGGACGGCGGAGCGCGTGCGGCGGCGCATCTACGGAACGCTCGTCGGCGTGCCGATCGGCATCGTGTGTCTGCCGCTCGCCGAGCACTGGCCGCTCGTCGTCTGGATGCTGTCCGCGTTCGCGATGATCGCTTATGCGATGGCGCTGCCGGAGCGGTATGACATCGCGTGCGGGGCGTTCGCGTTCGTGCTTATCGTGACGCTCGCCGCCAGCGGCGTGCATTCGGTCGAACTGCTGACGGCGCGGGCGTGGGAGACGCTGCTGGGCGGGGCGCTGGGGCTGGTTGCGTCGCGCGTGGTGTTTCCGCTGCGGGTGGTGAGGGCGTGAGGCCGCTCACCGTTGCGCCACTTTCTCCAGCAAGCGGTCCAGCATGTCGAAATCCACCGGCTTCACCAGATGCGCATCGAAGCCCGCCTGCGCGGAGCGTTCCTTGTCGCTCTCCTGCCCGAATCCCGTCATCGCGACCACCGTCGCGCGCCCGATGAGCCGCTGCGAGCGCAACGTCCGCAGCACCGCGTGACCATCCATATCGGGCAATGCGAGATCGAGCAGAATCAGTTCCGGCGGAAAATGGCGGATCACGTCGAGCCCTTCCTTGCCGTGATACGCGATGCGCACGTCGTGCCCCTTCATTTGCAGCAGCATTGCGAGGCTGTCGGCGGAATCACGGTTGTCGTCGATCACGACGATGCGCAGACCGTCGCCCACGCTTTGTATCGCGCTCTGCGCGAGTACGCGATGCGGCCGTGGCGCGTCGTCGTCGGACGCATAAGGCAGGCGCACGGTGAACGTGCTGCCCTGATTCAGACCGCCGCTCGCCGCGCTGATCGAGCCGCCATGCATCTCGACGATCGACCGGCAGAGCGTGAGCCCGATGCCGAGGCCAGATTCGCCGGGATTGAGATAGTGATCCTCCTGCACGAACAGATCGAAGATGGACGTCAGGCCCTTTTGTGAAATGCCGCGGCCCGTGTCGATCACTTTCAGCAGCAGCCCCGTCGCCTCGGGCTCGACTTCGACGCAGATCGTGCTCGCGCGCGCCGAGAACTTCGACGCGTTGTTCAAGAGGTTCTGCACCACTTGCACAAGCCGCGTGCTGTCGCCCATGACATAAACGCGCTCTTGCGGCAGCTTCGCCACGACGCTCTGGGTGCGCTCGTCGGTGAACGGATGCACGAGTTCGATGCTGCGCGCGATGATGTCGCTCACGTCCACGCGCGCCATGCGCAGATCGATCTTGCCCGTGGTGATGCGGCCCATGTCGAGCAGATCGTCGACGAGCCGGCCGAGATGCGAAGTCTGTCTGTCGATGATGTCGCGGCACGCGGCGAGGCGTTGCGGCATGTCCGTTTCCATCTGCATCACGCCGACCGCATTGCGCACGGGCGCGAGCGGATTGCGCAACTCGTGCGCGAGCGTCGCGAGAAATTCGCTGATGCGCCGCGACGATACTTCGAGCTGTTCCAGGCGCTTTCTCTCGCTCATGTCGCGCGTGACCTTCGCGAAGCCGCGCAGCACGCGATGCTCGTCGTACACCGCGGTGATCACCACGTTCGCCCAGAACAGCGAGCCGTCCTTGCGCACGCGCCAGCCTTCGTTCTCCACGCGGCCCGCGCGGATCGCGGTCTGCAACTCGATCTCGGGAACATTCGCTTCGAGATCCTCGGGGCAATAGAAGGTCGAGAAGTGCTTGCCGAGAATCTCCGCCGGCTGATAACCCTTGATGCGCATCGCGCCCGTGTTCCAGCTCGCGATATGGCCGCTGGGGTCGAGCATGAAAATCGCATAGTCGCTCACGTTTTCCACGAGCAGACGAAAGCGCTCTTCGGACAGACGCAGCTTTTCTTCCTCGGCGCGTTTCGCGGTGAGATCGCGCGTGTATTTCGCGTAGCCGATGATCTCGCCCTTCGTATTGCGCGCCGCCGTGATGACCACGTTCGCCCAGAACAGCGTGCCGTCCTTGCGCACGCGCCAGCCTTCGTCTTCGAAGCGCCCGGTCGCGTAGGCCTGCTTCAGCTCGTATTCGGGCCAGCCGCGCGCTACCGATTCCGCCGTGTAAAAGCGCGACAGATGCTGTCCGACGATCTCGTGCGCCTCGTAGCCCTTGATCTTGCGCGCGCCCTTGTTCCAGCTCGTGATGCAGCCGTTCAGGTCGAGCATGAAGATCGCGCAGTCTTCGATCGCATCGACGAGCGCGTGATACTGCTGCTCGCCCATGACGGGCTCCGATGGCGTGTGGCGAGCGAGGTCGAGTGTCGTGGCGGCTTTGGATCGGGTCATGGTTCGGGTGGTCGGCGCGGCGGTGGACGATTCCTGGACAAGATGCCGCTGACGCCACAGTCTACCCGCAGCCCCGGCATCGCTGCCACGCCTTTGTATCAGACGTAGCTATCGGCGTGCCGCCACGCAAACGTCTGCCAAATTCCCGCATTTTCTGTGACGATCCACCCGTTTTCAGCCGTGCTTCTGGAGGGATTTCAAGCAACGGGCGCGCACGTACACTGCGTGCACATTTCGGAAGGTCGAGCCTGTGGCAGGCAGTGCGTCGAGGCCCATGAAGTGACCCTTGGACACCCTCAGGAGCACTACCATGACAGGAAGACTCATCGGCATCGTTCTGATTGCGGCGCTGGTCGTCGGAAGCTACGCGCTCGCGCGCAGCCACGGTCCCATGACGTACTACATGGACGACAACGCGCTGCTGTCGCGCTACCTTGCCGATTCGGCGACGCTCGCGAGCGACAGCGAGCCCGCGAGCGCGAGCGTGGCGACCGTGAAGCACGAAAGTCCGCTGCTCCAGTCGCAGGACTGAAGACACGCCCGGCGCTCGCCGTCGGGCACCATGCGTTCGGGTCGGCGCTTAGTTTTAGTGAAACGCCTGATTCGCGGCGTTTTTCGCATCGGTCGCGCCGACTGTCTCGACCGTTCCCCGCGCGTGCCCGATCTCGATCTTCGGCATGAACAGCATCGAAATCACGGTGCCGAGCGCGATCACGAACATCGCCGTAAAGGTCAGATGCAGCGAGTGATGCAGCACGAGGCGAATCTCGTTGTTCATCGCGAAGTCACCGGGCACGGCCGTAAGCAGTTGCTTCAACTGATCCGCGTGCACGGGCGGCAGGCCGTCCGCGTGCGTGAGGCCGTAGTTTTGCACCGCGCCGAACACGGCCGCGCCGAGCGTGTTGCCGAGATTGCGCGAAAACAGGTTCGACGCCGTTGCGCTGCCGCGTTCGAGCGGCTGCACGATTTCCTGGATCAGGATGAGGCACGAGACGCTCGTGATGCCCATGCCGAAGCCGAGCACCGCCGAGCCGACGCCCGCCCAGACGGGACTCGACTCCGGCCCGAGCAGCACGAACGGCAACGCGCCCAGCGGAATGAACACCGGGCCGATCATCAGAAGACGCCTCAGGCCGATGCGGCTGAACGTGCGCGACGTGAAGGTCGCGCCGCTCGGCCAGCCGATCATCATCATCGTGAGCGCGAGACCCGCTTGCACCGGCGTGCGGTGCATCACGCCCTGCACGTACATCGGCAGGAAAGTGGTGAGGCCCATCATCGCCATGCCGGCGAGCAGCGTCGCGACATTGCTCGCGGCGATCGGCCGATGCGACCACAGCTTGAACGAGATCATCGGATCGGCGGCGCGGCGCTCCTGCACCACGAAGCCGACGATGGCGAGCACCAGCACGCCGATCTCCGCGCCGACGCGCGCATTGCTCGCGTGGCCGGCATCGGTCAGCGCCATCATCAGCGAGGCGACGGCGGCGGTGAAAAAGAGCGCGCCCGCGAGATCGATCGCCGGACGGTCGTGGCGCTTTTCCTCGTGCAGATAGAGCGTGAAGAGCAGCGCGGCCAGAATGCCGATCGGCACGTTGATCCAGAAGATCCACGCCCACGAGAACTGGCGGATCAAAAGGCCGCCGACCATCGGCCCGAGCACGGCGGACACGGCCCACACGCTCGCGAGATAGCCCTGCACCTTGCCGCGCTCGCGCGCCGGATAGAGGTCGCCGACCACCGTCAGCGCGACCGGCAGGATCGCGCCTGCGCCCACGCCCTGAATCAGCCGGAAGACGATCATCGCGGGCATCGACCACGCGAAGCCCGCGAGCACCGAGCCGATCAGGAAGATCGCGATGCCCACGAGGATCGCAGGCTTGCGGCCGTAGAGGTCGGCGAGCTTGCCGAACACGACCGTGAGCGCCGTCTGCGTGAGCAGGAACGACGAGAACACCCAGCTATAAAGATTGAGGCCGCCGAGTTGCGTCGCGATTTGCGGCATCGCGGTAGAGACAATGGTGGCTTCGATCGCGACCATGGCCATCGAGGCCATCACCGCTGCAATGACGAGAGGACGGTTGGTTTTGCTGTTCTGTGACATGCGGTAAGAAGGCATAGCGCCCGCCGCGCGAACCGGAAGACGATGCGCGCCAGGCGGGCCATGCTCGAAAGATTGGAGATGCGGCGGTGACACCCCGGCTTGCGAATAGCTTGCAGCCGAAGCAATGTCGCCGATGAAAAAGCGCCGGATGCAATGTTATCCCGCCGCGCGAAACGGCGCTGGCTGCATCGTCGCGCGCTCATTCGGCGCTAATTCTTCGCGCCTACGCTTATTCACGTGGACGGGCGGCGCGCTTCCCCGAGCAATACGCGGTCCGTTTCACACATCTCCTCAGCCCTTGGCGCCGGCCGCGAATGGACCGGCGCTTTTTTTTTCTCTAAAGCGCCCACGCGCATCTGCCACGCACATGTCGTCTTTCAGACCGAAATCTCCGGGAATGTCGCCTAAAATCGAACGGCCGGCAGCGTTGCCCCGTTCCCTTCCGAAGCGGCGGACCCGAATGATCAAATCACTGAAGAATCAGCTGGTGCTCGCACTTGGGCTGCTCGTCAGCGTGATCGGCGTCGTGCAGGGCGTGAGTTCGTATCAGCTGACCCAGACCGGCATGAACGCGCTGCTCGACATGCGCCTCGAACAGGTGGCGGCACGTCTGCGCGACGGACTCGCCGAAAGTCTGCCGAAAAATCCCTCGCGCGGAACGCAAGACGAACGCGACGTGGTCGCCGTCGTGTGGAAGCCCGGCCAGGATCTGCCGTTTCGCACGACCGACCCGTCGCTGCATTTTCCGCGCGACGCGCACCCGGGATTCTCCGGCGTCGACGTCAACGACGAGCACTGGCGCATCTTCACACGTCAGGAGCCGACCATGACGATTCAGGTCGCGCAACGCTCGTCCATACGGCGCGAACTGACGCAGGAAGCCGCGACGCAAACGCTCTGGCCGATCGCCGTGCTGCTGCCGCTCGTGTGGATCGCGGTGGCGCTCGTCGTGCGGCGCTCGCTGCGTCAGTTGAATCAGCTCGGCGCGGAAGTCCGCGACATCGACATGGGGAATCTTCAGCCGCTGCCGACGGTCGGCGTGCCCACGGAGATCGCGCCCTTCATCCATTCGATCAACACGATGATCGAGCGCCTCGCGACATCGATCGAGAAGGAGCGCAAGTTCATCGCCGACGCCGCGCACGAACTGCGCACGCCGCTCACGGCGCTGCAGCTTCAGGCCGACAATCTCGCGCCGCATATCTATCCCGGCAATCAGGAGCGCTTTCAGGAGTTGCGCAAGGGCATTGCGCGCAGCGGCAAGCTCATCGCGCAACTGTTGCGGCTCGCGCGCGCCGATGCGCCGGCGAACGGCGCGCCGCTCGCGCGCGTGGATCTCTCGGAGGTAGTGACGAGCGCCGTCGCCGACGTGCTGCCGATAGCGCTCGCGCGCGGCATGGACATCGGCGCGGAGGAAATGGTGAACGCGCACGTGCGCGCCGTGGAAACCGATATCGGCATGGCGGTGAAGAATCTCGTGTCGAACGCGGTGCGCTATACGCCCGACGGCGGCACCATCGATCTGCACATGCGGCGCGACGGCGAACTGGTCTGGATCGATGTGATCGACAACGGACCGGGTATCGACGAGGCATTGCTGCCGCGCGTGTTCGACCGCTTTTTTCGCGCGAATCCGGACGTGGAGGGAAGCGGGCTGGGTTTGTCCATCGTGAAGGCGATCGCCGCGCGCTACGGCGGCGACGTGACGCTGAAAAACCGCGGCGACGGCCGCTCGGGCATCGTCGCTTCGATCGGCTTTCCCGTCGAGGAAGTGCGCGAAAACGCCGCCGCGCCCGCAATGAATCTATAGAGATTTGCGCGCGGTTTTACGCCGATTACAATGCATTCGCTGCGTGGCGCGAAGCGATCGTCGCCGGTCAGGAGAAATCGAAAAAGACCGGTCGTGCGTTTTGAATCCTTCGGGCCGCATTCCGGGCGCGTGGCGCGCGCCATTCTCGCGATGCGCGGGGTGGAACATGCGAATTCTTCTGATCGAAGACGACGTGCAGATCGGCACGAGCCTCATGCGTGCGCTCAAGGACGCCGACTACGCCGTCGACTGGGTGCGCGACGGCAACGCCGGCCGCGAGGCAATCAACGCCGCCGAATACACGGTCGTGCTGCTCGATCTCGGCTTGCCGGGCATGACGGGCATCGAGCTTCTGCGACAGGCGCGCAGCGCCGGCAACGCGACGCCGGTGCTGATTCTCACCGCGCGCGACGATCTCGATACACGCGTGCAGGGCCTCGATCTCGGCGCCGACGACTATCTGCTCAAGCCCTTCGACATGCCCGAGCTGCTCGCCCGCATCCGCGCGGTGCTGCGCCGCAAGGCGGGCTACGCGGTCTCGCGACTCGGCGACGATTCGATCTGCCTCAATCTCGATCAGCGCACGCTCACGTGCGGCGAGACTTCGGGCGTGCTGTCCGCGCGTGAATTCGCGCTGATGCACGCGCTGCTCGAACGTCCCGGCACGATCTTTTCGCGCGATCAGCTCGAAGACCGCCTCTACGGCTGGGGCAAGGAAGTGGAGAGCAACGCGGTCGACGTGCTCATCCATTCGGTGCGCAAGAAATTCGGCGCGGCCGTGATCCGCAACGTGCGCGGACTCGGCTGGACCGTGATGCTCGGCCAGGCGGGCCGCGAGGAAACGAAGTAGCGCGCGGGGCATCGGCGGCGCGTTCAATGCTCGTCGTAGCGGCGGCCGAGCGCGCCGCAAAAGTACATGCTGTAGTCGTGATCCTGCGTTTCGACCTGACGCATGCGCCGTTCGAGATCGGCGAGATCGCTCGACGACGCGAGATAGGTGTCGCGCGCTTCCTGCGCCGTGCGGATCGAAAAGAGATGCTCGATGGAGTGAGTGAGACGTTCAAACATGATGTGCTCCCGTCGTTGGTCGAAGGCCGATGAGTGGCCGACGAAAGCAGGTTATGCCCCGCGAATTAGCAGCGAATGAGAGCCGGAAGGCGCGCGTCGCGGCATGCGCGATGCTGCTCTTCGCATGACGAAGCGTTCGCCAGCGCACCGTGTTTTGGGTCGCGCCGCAGGAAGGCAGTGCCGCGCCGCACCATCCCGTGATATCGTCTTTGACAGGGTTTCATACGGAACGCCGTGCGCTGTTCGCATTCGTCGATCGTCTCTCGTGAAGGCCGCCATGAACGATGTGTCTCGTATCCTCAGTGCCCGCGACCGCGTCGAGTTGCTGTGCTGGCTCACGTGCGGCAGTCTCGGCGCGTACTACCTGAATGGCGACTGGCCGGCGGCCTCGTTTCACGTGCAGGCCGCGCACAAGTGGCTCGACCGGCATCAGCGGCTCGCGGACTGGCTCACGGTCGCGAAGCTCGCGGCCATCGCCCGCGAAATCGCCACGCAACATTGCGCGCTGCTCGAAGCGGACTGGGCGCGCGACGCCGTCGAGGAAATTCTCGACAGCGAAGACCTCAACTATCAATCGGATGTCGTGCGGCAGGTTTTCGACGACTGCCGCCGCGCGCTCGCGGAAAAGCGCACGCCTGAATGAATCCTTCATTGCGCGCGTGGGCGGCCTCTAGCGCGAATTACTGTATGGATGTACAGTAAGCCATTTTCTTGCCCTGGCGGCATTGCCTGAAGCATGTTCAGTGCGTTCGTTCCTGTCGATTTCGCTTTGAGCGCGTCTGTCCGCTCGGCGGCGTTCTGACCGCCGCGATGGACGCGCCGTCTTGCGCACCCGCGCCGCGCCGCATCGCGCATCTCGACATGGATGCGTTCTTCGCGTCGGTCGAACTCCTGCGTTATCCGGAATTGCGCGGCATGCCGGTCGTGGTCGGCGGCGGCCGCAGCGCCACGCCTGAAACGCTTCCCGACGGCACGCGCCGCTTCAGGCGCCTGCGCGATTACGCGGGACGCGGCGTCGTGACCACGTCCACCTACGAGGCGCGCAAGTTCGGCGTCTTTTCCGCGATGGGCATGATGAAAGCCGCCCAACTCGCGCCCGACGCGATTCTTCTGCCAACCGATTTCGAGTCGTATCGGCATTATTCGCGCGTCTTCAAGGCGGCCGTCGCGACGTTTACCGCGCAGATAGAAAATCGCGGCATCGACGAGATTTATATCGACGTGAGCGAACTGCCCGGCGAACCCGCCGAGATCGGCCAGCGGATGAAGGACGCCGTGCGCGACGCGACCGGGCTCACGTGCTCGATCTGCATCGCGCCGAACAAGCTGCTCGCGAAGATCGGCTCGGAGCTGGACAAGCCCGACGGCCTCACGATCCTCACGATGGACGACCTGCAAACGCGCATCTGGCCGCTCGCCGCGCGCAAGGTCAACGGCATCGGGCCGAAGGCGAACGAGAGGCTCGCGGCGCTCGGCATCGTAACCGTGGGCGACATCGCCGCCGCCGATCCCGGTTTCCTGCAGACGCATTTCGGCCACACCTATGCCGCGTGGCTCGCGCGCGTCGCGCAGGGGCAGGACGAGCGGCCCGTCGTCGTGGAATCGACGCCGAAGTCGATGAGCCGCGAGACGACCTTCGAGCGCGACTTTCACCCGAAGCAGGATCGCGCGACGCTGTCCGCCGAGTTCACGGGGCTGTGCACGCGCGTTGCCGAGGACTTGCGGCGCAAGGGCTATGTCGGACGCACGGTGGGTATCAAGCTGCGTTTCGACGACTTTCGCACCGTGACGCGCGATCTGACCGTGCCCGTCGCGACCGCAGATCCCGTCGAGATTCGCCGCGCCGCGACGGAATGCCTGAAGCGCATCGTGCTCGATCGCCGGATCAGGCTGCTCGGCGTGCGTGTGAGCGCGCTCGCCGGGCGCGATGAAAGCGGTTTTGTCGAGCCCGTGCAGGTCGAATTGCCGTTCGATATCGCCGGCGAGTGAGGCGCGCCTTATTTCGTTGGCGCATAAAGAAATCTCAGATGCTTCGTTGCCGCCCGGATCGCCGCGCGTTAGATTGATCGCTTCCCCGAAGTCATCGATTGTTATCCGATTGCTATCAGCTCGACCCCGTGACGATTCAGACTGCCCCCAATCCCGCCCTCGCTTCACTCGAATCATCCGACGAAGCCGCCGATCAACTCATCGAGATTCGTAGCTTCGATGCGCCGCTCGGCGCCGAAGTGATCGGGCTCGATTTGTCGAAGCCGTTATCGAAAGCCGATTTCGCACGCATCCACCGCGCGCATCTGGACCATCACGTGCTCGTGTTTCGCGATCAGCGCATCACGCCGGACGAGCAGGTTGCGTTCAGCAAGCGCTTCGGCCCGCTGCAGATTCACGTGTTGAATCAGTTCGGGCTCGCGGGGCATCCGGAAGTGCTGATCGTGTCGAACATCCTCGAAAACGGCAAGCCGATCGGTCTCGGCGATGCGGGCCATTTCTGGCATTCCGATCTCTCGTACAAGGACAAGCCGAGTCTCGGCTCGCTGCTGCACGCGCAGGAGTTGCCGGCGACCGGCGGCGACACGCTCTTTGCAAATCAGCATCTCGCGTGGGACACACTGCCCTCGCATTTGCGTACTGCAATCGAAGGCCGCGTCGCCGAACACACCTATCTCGCCAAATACGGCGAGCTGCAAAAGCGCAGTCCGTGGCGTCCCAATCTGTCGGCGGAGCAGATCGCGCAGGTCAAACCGGTGACGCATCCGATCGTGCGCACGCATCCGGAAACGCAGCGTCGCGCGCTCTTCGTGAGCGAACATTTCACGACGCGCGTGATCGGCCTGCCGGAGGACGAAAGCCGCGCCTTGCTCGCGGAACTGTTCGCGCATAGCACGAAGCCGGAGTTCATCTATCGGCATCGATGGGCGGCGCACGACATGGTCTTCTGGGACAACCGCTCGGTCATGCATCTCGCGGCCGGCACGCCCGACGATCAGCGCCGCAAGCTGTATCGCACGACCATCGAAGGCGACGCGCCTTTCTAAAAGCACAATTTCCACGGGGTTTCATCGATGCATTCTCGAACAGGGAAGGGCGCCGCACGCGCACTCGTCGCCGCGCTCGCGGTCTCGATCGGCCTTACGTCGGCGAGCGCGTATGCCGAGGGCACGTTGCGCATCGCCGAGCAATTCGGCGTCGTGTATCTGCTGCTCAATGTCGCGCGCGATCAGAAGTTCATCGAGCAGGAAGGCAAGAAGGAAGGCCTGGATATCAAGGTCGATTGGGCCAAGCTGTCGGGCGGATCGAGCGTCAACGACGCGCTGCTGTCCGGCTCGGTCGATATCGCGGCGGCGGGCGTCGGCCCACTGCTGACGATCTGGGATCGCACGCACGGACGGCAGAACGTGAAGGGCGTCGCGTCGCTCGGCAATTTTCCGTATTACCTCGTATCGAATGATCCGCGCGTGAAGAGCATTGCCGATTTCACGGACAAGGACCGCATCGCGGTGCCGGCGGTCGGCGTCTCGGTGCAGTCGCGCATTCTGCAATACGCGGCGGCCAAGCAATGGGGCGACAAGCAATACGACCGTCTCGACAAGTACACGCAAGCCGTGCCGCATCCCGATGCGGCGGCGGCGCTCATCGCGGGCGGCACGGAGATCAACGCGCACTTCGGCAATCCGCCGTTCCAGCAGCAGGAACTCGCGGGCAATCCGAAGGCGCATATCGTGCTCAATTCATACGATGTGCTCGGCGGCCCCAGTTCCGCGACCGTGCTCTACGCGACCGAGAAATTCCGCAACGAGAATCCGAAGACGTATCGCGCGTTCGTCGCCGGTCTCGCCGATGCCGCGCGCTACGTCACGCAGCATCCCGAGCAGGCGGCCGATATCTATCTGCGCGTGAACAACGCGAAGATCGACCGCGATCTGCTCATCAAGGTGATCAAGGATCCGTCCGTGCAATTCAAGGTCGCGCCGCAAAACACGTTCGCGCTCGCGCAGTTCATGCATCGCGTCGGTGTTATCAAGAACGAGCCGAAGTCATGGCAGGACTACTTTTTCAGCGATCCCGCAACGAAGGACGGAAGCTGAATGTAAGTGCGTGCTTATCGGCGAGCGCGAAATCGATATGCGCATTGATTGGTTAGCGCGGACGTTGCCCGCCGGTATCGTTATCGTTTGCAATCGAGCACATGGAACATGGCCGCCAATCCCCGAGCGCTTTATTCTCACGACGTAAATCGTGAGGCTTCCACGAGCGGCAAGCTTCTCAGCGCGAAGAACGTCACGCTCGAATACCGCACGCCCGAGCGTCTAGTGCGCGCGACGCACGATGTCAGCTTCGATGTCTACGGCGCCGATCGCTTCGTGTTGCTCGGGCCTTCGGGCTGCGGAAAATCGACCTTGCTCAAGGCCGTGGCGGGCTTCATCGAACCGGTCGCGGGCAGCATCGAAATCGGCGGCGAGCGCGTGCGCGGACCGGGCGCGGATCGCATCGTCGTGTTTCAGGAATTCGATCAACTGCCGCCGTGGAAGACCGTCGTGCAGAACGTGGCCTTTCCGCTGCGCGCCGCGCGCAAGCTCGGCCGCGCCGAAGCCCGCGAGCGTGCGCTGCATTATCTCGACAAGGTCGGTCTCGCTAAATTCGCCGATGCTTATCCGCACACGCTGTCGGGCGGCATGAAGCAGCGCGTGGCCATCGCGCGCGCGCTCGCCATGCAGCCGCGCGTGCTGCTGATGGACGAGCCCTTCGCCGCACTCGATGCGCTCACGCGACGCCGCATGCAGGAAGAGCTTTTGCGCCTGTGGAGCGACGAGCGCTTCACGTTGTTGTTCGTCACGCATTCGATCGAGGAAGCGCTTATCGTCGGCAATCGCATTCTGTTGCTGACGCCGCATCCGGGACGCGTGCGCGCCGAGTTGAACAGTCATCAATACACGCAGGAAAGCCTGGGTCGCGGCGAGTTTCAGCAGAGCGTCGCGCGCATTCATCGTCTGTTGTTCGAAGAGGAGGCTGCGCTTTGAGCACGCCGCATTTGATGGTGCCGCCCGTGCGGCCCGAATACGAAGTCGCGCCCGCCGCGAATGTCGCCGTCGAACATGTTGCGCCGCTGCCGCTTTCGAAGCGGCTCGCGGATCGCACGTGGCTGCGCAAGTCGATCATCGCGCTCGTGTTGATCGCGATGTGGGAAATCGCCGCGCGCGCTGTCGATAACGATCTCCTGCTGCCGACGTTCAGCGCGACCTTCGTTGCGTTCGTGCAAGGCATCGCGTCGGGCGAACTCATCGAGAAGATCGGCATTTCGATGTCGGTATTGCTGCGCGGCTATGCGCTCGGCGCGGCGCTCGCGTTCGCGCTGACATCGCTCGCGGTGTCGACGCGCATCGGCCGCGACATCCTGACGATGCTCACCGCGATGTTCAATCCGCTGCCGTCCATCGCGCTGTTGCCGCTCGCGTTGCTATGGTTCGGACTCGGCACGGGAAGCCTGCTGTTCGTGCTCGTGCATTCGGTGTTGTGGCCGCTCGCGCTCAACACGTATGCGGGCTTTCAGGCCGTGCCTTCGACCTTGCGCATGACGGGCCGCAACTACGGGCTCAACGGCATGCGTCATGTGATGCTGATTCTCGTGCCCGCCGCGCTGCCTTCGATTCTCGCCGGCTTGCGCGTGGGCTGGGCCTTCGCGTGGCGCACGCTGATCGCGGCGGAACTCGTGTTCGGTGCGAGCTCGGGCAAAGGCGGGCTCGGCTGGTACATCTTCCAGAACCGCAACGAGCTTTATACGGACCGCGTGTTTGCGGGGCTGGCTGCGGTGATCGTGATCGGGCTCGCGGTCGAGCATCTCGTGTTCGATACCATCGAGCGCGTGACCGTGCGGCGCTGGGGCGTGCAGCAGTAAGCGCTATAAGCGGCGCTCAATTCGCCGCGCGAATGAAGTCGATGAACGCGCGCAACGGCCCCGGCATGTGCGCGCGGCTCGGATAATAAAGACGCGGCCCGGTGAAGCTCTGCCACCACGGCTTGAGCACCGGCACGAGCGCGCCGTCGTCGATGGCGCCGCGCACGAACTCGTCGAACGTATAGACGAGACCCAAGCCAGCGATGGCCGCGCTTCGGCTGATTTCGATCGACGACGTGACGAGCGGCCCTTGCGGCGCGATGCGTATCGTTTCCTTGCCCCGCATGAATTCCCACACGGCCAGCACGCCGCTGTCGAAGCGATGCCCGATGCACGCATGATTCACGAGTTCGCGCGGATGCTTCGGCTCGCCGTGCGCCGCGAGATACGAAGGCGCCGCAACCGCGACGAAGCGCTGCGTGCGCGGCCCGATTGGCACGGCGATCATGTCGCGCTCAATGCGTTCGTCGTAGCGGATGCCCGCGTCGAAACCGGCGGCGAGCACGTCGATGAAGGTATCGGTCGCGCTGATCTCCAGCTTGATGCCCGGATGCGCCGTCAGAAAACGCGCGACGATCGGCGGCAATATTTCTCGCGAGACGATTCTCGGCACGTTCAGGCGCAGCGTGCCGGTCGGGCTGTCGCGAAAGCCGTTGACGGCATCGAGCGCGCCCGCGATTTCCGTGAACGCGGGCGCGAGCCGTTCGATCAGCCGCTCGCCCGCTTCGGTCGGCGTGACGCTGCGCGTCGTGCGATTCAACAGGCGCACGCCCAGACGCGTTTCGAGCCTGCGTATCGCCTCGCTCAGTGAAGATGCCGACACGCCGCGCAACAGCGCCGCCTGCCTGAAGCCGCGCGAACGCGCGACGGCCAGAAACGCGTGAAGATCCGACAGATCCGGTTCGCTCATGATTCGCCCCATTGTTCGCCTGGGCGCACAGCCCATTCGGATTGAGGCGGATTATCGCACGCGTGGTTTGCTCCCATAATCGTCTCCATCCCTTCAGGAGAGAACGAACATGGAACAGCGCAGACTCGGAAAGACCGGCCCGCGATCGTCGGCGATCGGCGTCGGATGCATGGGCATGTCGGGCATGTACGGGCCGTCGGATCGCGCGGAGAGCATCGCGACGATTCACGCGGCGCTCGAAGCGGGCGTGACGCTGCTCGACACAGGCGACTTCTATGGCATGGGCCACAACGAGATGCTGATCGGCGAGGCGTTGAGAAGCGCGCCGCCTTCGCGCCGCGATTCGGCGATTCTCAGCGTGAAGTTCGGCGGCATGCGCGATCCGGCAGGCAACTTCATCGCGTTCGATGGCCGTCCTGTCGCCGTGAAGAATTCGCTCGCGTACACGTTGCAGCGCCTGGGCGTCGAGCATATCGACATCTATCGGCCCGCGCGGCTCGATGCCGGCGTGCCGGTGGAAGACACCGTCGGCGCCATCGGCGAGATGATCGACGCGGGCTATGTTCGTCACGTCGGCTTGTCGGAAGTGGGCGCGGACACGATCCGCAAGGCCGCCGCCGTGCATCCGGTGTGCGATCTGCAGATCGAGTATTCGCTGATCTCGCGCGGCATGGAGGAATCGATTCTTCCGGCGTGCAGGGAACTCGGCATCGGCATCACGGCGTATGGCGTGCTGTCGCGCGGGCTCATCAGCGGACACTGGAACAAGGACGCCGCGCAGTCGGGCGACTGGCGCGCGAACAGCCCGCGTTTTCAGCAAGGCAATGTCGAACGCAATCTCGCGCTCGTCGATGCATTGCGCAAGATCGCCGATGCGAAAGCCGTGAGCGTCGCGCAGATCGCGATTGCGTGGGTGCTCGCGCAGGGCGACGACATCGTTCCCGTGATCGGCGCGCGGCGTCGCGACCGGCTCACGGAATCGCTCGGCGCACTGGACGTGACGCTCACGAAGGAGGAACTCGCCGCGATCGAAGCGGCGGTGCCGAAAGGCGCGGCGGCGGGCGATCGCTACGAGGCCGTGCAGATGGCGCACCTCGACAGCGAGAAGCGCTAGGCGTCAGGCGTTAAGCGTCAGGCGCCGATCTCGCGTGTGCGGTTCCTGTGCTGAGAACACCCACGCATTGAACGCGGCGCCGCGAACATCAGCATGCTCGTCATCGCGACGACGGCCGGCATGTCCGAATGCGCCGCGATGAAGCCGCCCGCGAGCGGTCCCGTCACCTGCCCGATGTATTGCGCCGACGATGCGGCACGCAAACTGCGACGCGTGTAGCATCGATTCCGATCCACCGATGGAGAGACGCCGAGTGAAAATCGCGACCTTCAACATCAACGGCATCCGTCCGCGGCTCGATGCGTTGCTGAAATGGCTCGAACGCGAATCGCCCGATATCGTCTGCCTGCAGGAATTGAAGGCGACGGATGCGCAGTTTCCCGCCGACGCGATCGCGAACGCGGGCTATGGCGCGCTATGGCACGGCCAGCAATCGTGGAACGGCGTGGCGATTCTCGCCAAGGATGCCGAGCCGGTGCTGAGCCGGCGCGGGCTGCCCGGTTTCGAGGACGATACGCATAGCCGATACATCGAAGCGGCCGTGGGCGGCGTGCTGATCGGTTGTCTCTATCTTCCGAACGGCAATCCGCAGCCCGGACCGAAGTTCGCTTACAAGCTCGACTGGTTCGCGCGTTTCAATGCGCACGCGAAGGCGTTGTTCGCGAGCGGTCATCCGGTCGTGCTCGCGGGCGATTACAACGTCGTGCCCACCGACGAAGATATCTACAACACGCGCTCGTGGCTCAAGGATGCCCTGCTGCAGCCCGAGACCCGCGCCGCCTATGCGGACTTGCTCGCGCAGGGCTGGACGGATGCGCTGCGCAAGACGTATCCCGATGAACGCATCTACACGTTCTGGGATTACTTTCGCAATCACTGGCAGACGAATTCGGGCCTGCGCATCGACCACATTTTGCTCAGCAAGGATCTCGCGAAGAAGCTGGACACGGCGGGCGTCGACAAATGGGTGCGGGGCGAGCCGCATGCGAGCGATCATGCGCCGACGTGGGTCACGCTCAAGCTCGGCCGCACTCGCAAGAAAGCGGCGGATGCCTAGGCTTGCAGCGTGTCGCGGGTCGGTTGCAGTGAAGCGAGAAATTGCATAACGTGTTCGCGGCCGCCCATCGTCCATACGTCGAGATGATCGGCGTCTTCGATTAGCGCGAGGCGCTTGTCGCCGCGAGCGGCATCGAAGAGGCGCTGGAAGTGCGCGGGCGGGATCACGCCGTCGTTCGTGCCGCCGTAGATCAGCAACGGCGCATCGATCGATGCAATTTTCGCGAGGCTTTCGTAGCGGTCGCGTGCGAGAAGCCGCACGGGGAAAAACCAGAAGCGTTTCGCGGCGACATCGACGATGCTCGTGAACGGCGCTTCGAGCATCAGCGCACGGACTTTCGCGACGCTTGCAAGCTGCACGGCGACGCCGGAGCCGAGCGAATAGCCGTGTAGCACGATGTTGCGCGAGCGTGCCGCGGCGTAGTTGTAGGCGGCGCGCGCATCGGCATGGAGGCCGGCTTCGTGCGGTCTGCCGGGATTGCCGCCGTAGCCGCGATATTCGGCGAGCAACACGCCGTAGCCCGCTTCGATCATCTCCAGCGCGATATGGCCGCGTTGGGCGAGGTCTTCGCCATTGCCGTGAAAGAGGATGACCGTCGGCGCGGTTTCATCGGGCGGCGCTTTATAGCGCATGGTCAGGTCGAGGCCGTCCGCGGTTCTTATGCTGACCGCTTCGGTGCGTGCTTCCAGTTCGGCGTTCTTGAAGGCCTCGATCTGTTCGAGCGGATAGACGAGCCGGCCTTGCAGCCAGTACAGGCCCGCTAGTGCGATGGAGTAGATCAGCGCTATGGCAAAGAGGGCGGTCCAGAGGACTTCGCGCATCGGAGATGTCGGCGGTTTGACGTTCCTCGTATGTTAGTGGGTTTGCGCTGTCCTCACTCCCGCACATCCACATCTCCCTGTCGCAAGCTCAAAGGCATCTCCGCGGCGATTTCCTTTTCCACCTCCGCCGAATCCCGCCCGCGATTGAAAAGCGCGTTGAGCAGAATCGCAAAGACCGCGGCCAGCGTGATCCCGCTGTGCGTCAGCGGTCCCGCCCACGGCGGCATATGCGCGAAGAACGTCGGCGCGGCAAGCGGAATCACGCCTACGCCAAGACTGATCGCGATGATGAGCAAGTTGTTCTTGCTGTCGAAATCGACCTTGCTCAGGATCTTCACGCCGGTCGCCGCGACCATCCCGAACATCGCGATGCCCGCGCCGCCGAGCACGACCACCGGTATTGAAGCAATCAGATTCGAAAGCTTCGGCAAGAGCCCGAGCAGAATCAGGATCACGCCCGACACCGCGACCACCCAGCGGCTTTTCACGCCCGTAATGCCCACGAGCCCGATATTCTGCGAGAACGACGAATGCGGAAACGTATTGAAGATGCCGCCGATCACGGTGCCGAGGCCATCGGTGCGCAACCCGCGCGTCGCATCGATACGCGAAACGGGACGCATCGCGAGGTCGCCGAGCGCGAGAAACATGCCGAGCGATTCCACCATGATGACGACCATCACGAGGCACAGAGATGCGATCGCCGCGATATCGAAGGTCGGCATGCCGAACGCGAACGGGCGCACCGGCGCGAACCACGCGGCCTGGCCCACGCCCGCGAAATCGACGAAGCCGAGCGGCAACGCGATCGCGAAACCGGCCGCCATGCCGAGCAACACCGAAATGTTCGCAAGGAAACCCTTCAGATACTTGTTGATGAGCAGAATCGCGAGCAGCACGATGGCCGCGATCATCAGGTTGCGCGGCTCGCCGAAATTCGCGGCGCCGCGTCCGCCGCCCGCCCAGTTGATCGCGACCGGAAAGAGCGTCATCCCGATCGTCAGAATGATCGTGCCCGTGACGATCGGCGGAAAGAAGCGCATCAGCCGCCCGAAGAACGGCGCGATCAGAATCGCGAACAGGCCCGCCGCGATCGTCGCGCCGAAGATCGCCGTCAGGCCCGCGCCGGACGACGCCATCGCGACCATCGGGCCGACTGGGGCGAAGCTCACGCCCATGATCACCGGCAGGCGGATGCCGAACTTCCAGACGCCGATGCACTGCACCAGCGTGACGAGCCCGCACGCGAAGAGGTCCGAGCTGATCAGAAACGCAACCTGTTCCTTCGGCAGCTTCAGCGCCGCGCCGATGATGAGCGGCACGGCAATCGCGCCCGCGTACATCACGAGCACGTGCTGGATGCCGACCGCGAGCATCTGACCGATGGGCAACACTTCGTCGACGGGATGAATCGTTTGGGCCATGTGCGCTCCGGCAGGTCGAAGGACGTTGAGTCGGTCGCCCGAGTATTGCATCGGGCGATGGCCGAAAAATAATCGAAACGCTATACATGGGATCGGACACGGGTGACGTTGATAAGGATAATTGACCGGTTTTTGTCGAGGATAAAACGAACGTCCGGCAGCAATTTCCGATTCACCGAACGCGCGATGGACGCGAGATCGAATAATTTCGAATCCCTTGCGCTATAAGGCTCGCCGTACTGTCGATTTTTGGGATGACGTGCTACATTCCGAGCGCTTCGCGTTCGCTTTATTTCGATAGCTCTCGCGGCAATGCAACAAACCAGCTTCCGGGCCGCGGCGCCCAATAACATCATTCGCACAGGAATCTCGGCATGGAAATGGTCGGCGGAACGCGGCTTGCCCAGTTGTTCACCAGCAATCAGGAGCAATTGCTCGCGGAGTGGTTCGCGCAGCAGCACGCCGTCGCGTCGCGGCGCGGGCTCGTTGGCGAGGCGGAATTGCGCAATCAGTTCACGCAGTTCGTCTCGCTTACGGCGACGGCGCTTCGCAGCTCCGAGCGGGTCGATGTCAAGTCGCCCGAATGGCAGGAAGTGCGGGCGTTTCTCGCAGAAATGTCCACGCAGCGCGCGCGTCAGGGCTTTACGCCGGTCGAGACCGCGATGTTCGTGTTCTCGCTCAAGCAGCCGCTCTTCACGCGCCTGCGCGAGTCGCTCGGCGACGACGCGGCCACGATCGCCGATCTCACGTGGACGATCAGCACGCTCTTCGACGGGCTCGGCCTCTTCACGATGGAAGTCTTCCAGGCGAGCCGCGAGCAGGTCATCGTGCGCCAGCAGCAGGAACTGCTCGAACTCTCGACGCCCGTCGTGCAGTTGTGGGACGGCATTCTCGCGCTGCCGCTCATCGGCACGCTCGATTCCGCGCGCACGCAGGTCGTAATGGAAAACCTGCTGCAGAAGATCGTCGAAACGGGCGCGGCCATTTCGATCATCGACATCACCGGCGTGCCGACCGTCGATACGCTCGTCGCGCAGCACTTGCTGAAGACTGTCGCCGCGGCGCGTCTCATGGGCGCGGATTGCATCATCAGCGGCATTCGTCCGCAGATCGCGCAGACTATCGTGCATCTCGGCGTGAATCTCTCGAACGTCACGACCAAGGCGACGCTCGCGTCGGCTTTCGTCGTCGCGCTGCAGCGCACCGGTAAGTCGGTGGCGACGGGGCTCGGGCACGACGCATCGCGTGGCAGCCGCGCGAGCGACGGCTTCGATTCGCAGCAACCGGAATGACGCCGCGTCCCGACATTCAAAGAACGCACAGAACGCAACGCGACTGAACGGGGTTTCAAGCGATGGAACGCATTCCGATTCTCACGATGGGCAAGCTCTTGCTCGTCACCATTCAGGTCGACATGCACGACCGGCTCGCGCTCGCGCTGCAGGACGACTTGACGGGCCGCATCGTGAAGGACGGTGCGCGCGGCGTGCTCATCGACATTTCCTCGCTCGACGTGGTCGATTCGTTCATCGGACGAATGATCGGCAACACGGCCGCGATGGCGCGCGTGCTCGATGCCGAGACGGTCGTCGTCGGCATGCAGCCTTCGGTCGCGATCACGCTCGTTGAACTCGGCCTCACGCTCTCGGGCGTGCGCACCGCGCTCAACGTGGAGAAGGGCATGGCGCTCCTTTCGAGGGGCGGCACGGCCTGAGTGCCGTATGCCAACGACTCCATGACGACCTTCAACTTCACAGCCGCGCCGGCGTCCTCGTCGCCGCCCGACACGCTGCCGATCCGCTCCGACGAGCAGATCGTGCGGCTGCGCCAGTTCGTGCGCGAGAAGGCGGTCGCGCAGGGCCTGTCTCTCATCGATCAGACGAAATTCGTGACGGCGGCGAGCGAGCTGGCACGTAACACGCTCATCTATGGTGGCGGCGGCGACGTGCATTGTTATCTCGTCGAGCGAAATGGCCGCCGCGGCCTCAAACTGGAATTCGTCGACAACGGTCCGGGCATTGCCGATATCCCGCGCGCGCTCTCCGATGGCTTCACGTCGGGCAGCGGTCTCGGGCTCGGTCTCGGCGGCGCGAAACGCTTGTGCGACGAATTCGACATCCGCTCGGCGCCAGGCGAGGGCACGCACGTTTCAATCACGAAATGGAAACCGTTTTGAAGGAATCGATGGCCGCGCAGCAGCGCCACGAGATCGCCGAGGCGAGTCAGATTGCCTATGCGCGGCGCTCGATCTGCGAACTCGCGCGCGGGCTCGGTTTCAACGAGACGGCCGTGGGCGAGCTTGCGATCGTCGTCACCGAATGCGGCACGAATCTTCTGAAACATGCAGGGCACGGCGAATTGCTCGTGCGTCCGCTCGCCGATGCCAGCGCGGGCGCGTCTTTGCGTTTCGGCATCGAAGTGCTCTCTATCGACAACGGGCCGGGCATTCACGATCTGCATCGCTGTTTCGAGGATGGCTACACGACGGCGGGCAGCCCCGGCAACGGCATGGGCGCGATCGAGCGTCTTTCCGACGAACTCGACATCTGGAGCGCGCCGGAACGTGGCACGGTGCTGCGCGTCGTGTCCTGGAATGCGCCGGGCGCGGCGAGCGCGCCTGCGCCGCGACTGATTTATGGCGTCGTGAACCTGCCGCTGCAAACCGAAATCGTGTCTGGCGATGCGTGGGCCGTGCATGCGCATGACGGCGAATTCACCGTGCTCGTCGCCGATGGCCTCGGTCACGGCCCGCTCGCCAATGTCGCGGCGATCGAGGCGGCAAAGTTGCTCGCCGCGAACGGCGATCAGGCGCTCGATCGCATCATGGAGGCCGCCAACCAGGCGCTGCGCCCGACGCGCGGCGCGGCGGTCGGCATCGCGCGCATGCCGGCGTTCGCGTCGGCGCCGGGCAAGGCGGTGAGCTTCGCGGGCATCGGCAATATCGCGGCGAGCGTGTGGACCGAAGACACGCACAAGCATCTGGTGTCGCACAGCGGCATCGTCGGGCATGCGGCGCGGCGCGCGCAGATCTTCGACGTGCCGTATCCGCCGCACGCGCTCGTCGTGTTGCATTCGGACGGGCTCACGTCGCGCTGGGATCTCGCGCGCTATCCGGGCCTCGCCATGCGGCATCCGGCGCTCGTCGCGGCAGTGCTGTATCGCGACTTTTCGCGCGGCCGCGACGACATCACCGTGTTCGTCGCCCGCGCGGCCGGGAGCGCATGATGACGCAGCCGCTCTACGCGATGCGTATCGATCACGAAAGCGATATCGTCGCGGTCCGCGTGAAGGCGCGCGATGCGAGCGCGGCGTTCGGCTTCTCGCCGCAGGACCAGACGCGCATTTCCACGTCCGTGCTCGAAGCCGCGCGCACCGTGCTGATCGCGGGGCGGGCGGCGCGCGCCGAATTTCTCGTCGATAACGACGCGCGCCCGCCGCGCTTCGTCGTGCGTTTTCTGGCGGGCGCCGGCGCGGGCGAGCGTCTGCGCGCGATGCGCCATGACGACTCGCAAGCGGCGCTCGGCCTGCTCGCGGCGCAGCGTCTGATGGACCAATGCGCGATCGCCGAGGAAGCCGACGGCGTCACGTCGATCTCGCTCGCGAAGGCCTTGCCCGATGGCGTGCCGTGCGACGTTCAGGCGGTGAAGGCCGTGCTCTCGCGTCAGCCGAGCCAAGACACGGCGGCGGAGCTGCAACGCCAGAACCGCGAATTGATCGCCGCGCTTGCCGATCTTCGCGAGCGTCAGGAAGAACTCACGCGTCTCACGCGCGAACTGGAGGACACCAATCGCGGCGTCGTCGCGCTCTATGCAGAGCTGGATGCGCGTGCGGATCATCTGCGGCGCGCGGATGAATCGAAATCGCGCTTTCTGTCGAACATGAGCCACGAGTTCCGCACGCCGCTTTCGTCGATCCGTGCGCTCTCGAAGCTTCTGCTCGAACGCATCGACGGCGATCTGACGGAAGAGCAGGAAAAGCAGGTGCGCTTCATCCGCAAGGCCGCGGAAGATCTGTCGGAAACGGTCGATGACCTGCTCGATCTCGCGAAGATCGAAGCGGGCAAGATCGAGGTGCGTCCCGCCGAGTTCGAAGTCGATACCTTGTTTTCCGCGCTGCGCGGCATGTTGCGGCCGCTGTCGCCGGGCGGCGCGGTGGAGCTTCTGTTCGAATCGTGCGAAGGCCTGCCGCCCATCCGCACCGATGAAGCGAAGGTCGCGCAGGTGCTGCGCAACTTCGTGTCGAACGCGCTCAAGTTCACCGAACGCGGCGAAGTGCGCGTCGCGGCGAGTTATGACGACGCGCGCCGGCTCATCACGTTTTCCGTGAGCGATACGGGCATAGGCATTGCACCGGAGCATCAGCAGGTCGTGTTCGAGGAGTTCGGGCAAGTCGAAAATCGGCTGCAGCAATACGTGAAGGGCACGGGCCTCGGTTTGCCGCTGTGCCGCAAGCTCTGCAAGCTGCTCGGCGGCGACGTGTCGCTCACGAGCGAAGCCGGGCGCGGCTCGACCTTCAGCGCGACGATCCCCGCGCATTACGGCGCGGACTTCGACGCCGCGCATCACGCCGCGAGCGATACGCGGCCCGCCGTGCTGATCGTCGCGAGCAATCCGATCGAGCGGCTCGACTGCGAGGCCGCGCTGCGCGATTCGCCGTATCGCGCGATGAGCGCCGCGACGCTCGACGAGGCCGGACGTCTGCTCGCGCGCACGCAGCCCGCGGCGTTGCTGCTCGCGGTGCGGCCCGCGCCGTCGGAAGCATGGATCTGGCTCGCCGCACTGCGCGCGCAGGCCGCGACACGCAGCATTCCGATCCTCGTGCTCGGCGAGGACGAGGATCGCCATGAAGCACATGCGCTGGGCGCGACCGCGTTCATCGAAAAGCCGGCGGGCGGCGGCAAACTGCCAGGCGTGCTGGATGCGGTGACGGGCGCGCGCGAGGGCGAGGGACGACCATCATGAGAAGCGACTGGAACGAGGTCCTGATCCTCAACGTCGACGACAACGACGGCGCGCGCTATGCGAAAACGCGCATCCTGTCGCGCGCGGGCTTCAACGTGATCGAAGCGCCGACGGGCACGACCGCGCTGGAACGCGTGCGCGCCGAAGCGCCCGATCTCGTGCTGCTCGACGTGAAGCTGCCCGACATCAACGGGCTCGAAGTGTGCAGGCAGATCAAGGCGTCGCCGGAGACGTCGGGCACGCTCGTGCTGCAGACATCGGCGGCGGCCGTGCATAGCCTCGATCGCATTCGCGGTCTCGAAGGCGGCGCGGACAGCTATCTGACCGAGCCTGTGGAACCCGCGGAACTGATCGCGCATGTGCGTGCGTTGTTGCGCGCGCGGCTCGCGGAGAATGCGCTGCGCGAGAGCGAGGAGCGCTTTCGCCAGCTCGCCGAAAATATCGACGACGTGTTCTGGATGCTCGATCCCGCATCCAATGAATTGCTCTATGT
Source organism: Caballeronia glebae (assembly GCF_001545035.1). Classification (GTDB taxonomy): domain Bacteria; phylum Pseudomonadota; class Gammaproteobacteria; order Burkholderiales; family Burkholderiaceae; genus Caballeronia; species Caballeronia glebae. The sequence goes on along the minus strand of NZ_FCOJ02000011.1, from coordinate 22,128 downwards.
GAGCCCCGCCTACGCGCATCTCTTCGATACCGGCGGCGGCGCGCCCGCGCCCGTGCCCGGACCCGATCACTGGTCGGGCGACCTTCTTCCGCTCGATCGCGATCATGTTGCCGAGGCGTATCGGCAACTGCTCGCGAACGGTACGCCATACGAGGTCGAATACCGCATCGTGCGCGCGCACGGCGGGGCGCGCTGGGTGGCGGAGCGCGCGTTTCCGGTGCGCGGGGCGGCGGGTCATCCGGCGCGGCCGGATCGCATCGCGGGCATTGTCAACGACATCTCCGAGCGCAAGGCCGCCGAGCTGCTGTTGCGCGAAGCGGACCGCCGCAAGGACGAATTTCTCGCGATGCTCGCGCATGAGCTGCGCAATCCGCTCGCGCCGATCCGCAATGCGGTCGATCTGCTCGATCCCGATCGCGAGCCGTCCGTGCAGCACTTCGCGACGGTGCGCGCGATCATCGACAGACAGGTGCGGCATCTGAGCCGTCTCGTCGACGATCTGCTGGATGTCGCGCGCATCACGCAGGGCAAGATCACGCTGCGTCAGGAAACGGTCGATCTCGCGGTGGCGATCGCGGCGGCCATTGAAACCGTGCAACCCGCGCTCGAACGAAAGCGTCATGCGTTGACGGTGAAGCTGCCGGATGCGCCGCTTTATATCGTCGGCGACAACGTGCGGCTCGCGCAGGTGTTCGGCAATCTGCTGTCGAATGCGTCGAAGTACAGCGTCGATGAAGGCGAGATCGAAATCGACACGCAACAGTTCGGCGACGAAGTGCGCATCGTCGTGCGCGACAAGGGCATTGGCATCGCGCCCGACATGCTGCCGCATATCTTCGATCTCTTCGTGCAGTCCGAGACATCGCTCGAACGATCGGAAGGCGGGCTCGGCATCGGCTTGCCGCTGGCGAAGACGCTCGTCGAGTTGCAGGGCGGACGCATCGAAGCGTTCTCCGGCGGGCCGCAAACGGGCAGCGAGTTCATCGTGTGGCTGCCGCTCGCGAAAGATGCGCAAGTGGCGGCGCAGGGCGTCCCGCCGGAACCCGCGAGCGTGAGCGCGGGCAGGCGCGTGCTGCTCGTCGATGACAGCGTGGACGCGGCCACCGCGATGGCGCTCCTGCTCGAAGCGGACGGCTTCGACGTGCGCACCGCGCACGACGCGATCGAAGCGCTCGCGCTCGCCGAAACCTTCTTGCCGCAGATCGTGCTGCTCGATATCGGTTTGCCGGGCATGGACGGTTATCGTCTCGCGGCCGAGATGCGCACGCGCCCCGCAACCGCCGATGCATTGCTGATCGCGGTGACGGGATACGGTCAGGCGCACGATCGTCAGCGCTCGAAGGAAGCGGGCTTCGATCATCATCTCGTGAAGCCGGTGGCGTTCGCGGAAATTCAAAGAGCGCTTTCGGGCCGCCTCGAATGATCCGCCTCCGCGTTTTCACCTAGCAATTCAAGGTTGACTCACGCACTCGCGCGTCCGACACTTTAGTCATGCAGGTGTGATCACAGGTCACACCAATCGGAAGTATCGCAGCAGCCGAACGAAAGAACGGAGGCATAAGTTGGCGACACGCTCGACGACGGACTTACCCGCGCTCGAATTAGTTGCACGCGAAACTATGGCTGGCCGCGTCTATGCGCAGTTGAGGCAAGCGATCATGACGGGCCGCTTCGCGCCCGGACAGTTGCTCAGCTTGCGCAGCGTCGCGGAAGCGGTCGGCTCATCGACCATGCCCGTGCGCGCGGCGCTCACGCGCTTACAGGCGGAAGGCGCATTGATCGACGGTCCCGGCCGCGCGCTGATGGTCCCGCCGATGACCCTCGACCTGCTCGACGAACTGCGCGACGTGCGCATCGCACTGGAAGGCGCGGTCGCGAAACGCGCGGCATCGCGCATGACGCGCGCGCATCTCGACGCGCTGCAGGCGATTTTCGACACGATGGACGCGCATGTCGAAGCCGGCGACGTGCCCGCTTATCTGCGCAGCAACTTCGAATTCCACATCGCTATTTATACGCACGGCGCGAGCGATCTCACGCTCGCGACGATCCAGAACCTCTGGATGCGCATCGGCCCGTTTCTGAATCTCGTCGCACCCGACATCCCGCATATGCGCCGTTCGATGGCGGCGCATCGTCATATCGTCGAAGCGCTCTGGCGTGGCGATGGTGAAGGTGCGCGCGCCGGTATCGAGGAAGACATCGGCGATGCGGCCGCCGATCTGCAGGAGCGTTTGCAAAGCGGCGAACTGAGCAGTGAAGCGAGCGCCTGAGCCTTACAACAAAAACGGAGACATGCATGACGGTCCTTCAGATGCTGAAACCGCACGCGGGGTTGCGCGTGCTCATCACGGGCGGCGCATCGGGCATCGGGCTCGTGATCGCGCGCGCGTTCATCGATGCGGGCGCGCGGGTGCATGTCTGCGATGCGAGTCCCGAAGCGATCGATGAATTGACGAAAGCCGAAGCGAGCGCGGAGTGCAATGCGATCACGTCGACACTTGCCGATGTCTCGGACAAGGAAGCCGTCGAGCGCGTGTTCGTCGACGTGGAGCGCGAACTCGGCGGACTCGACGTGCTCGTGAACAACGCGGGCATCGCGGGGCCGACGGGCGGTATCGACGAGCTCGACGCGAACGAGTGGGAACAGACCGTCGACGTGAATCTGAACGCGCAGTTCTACTTCGCGCGCCGCGCGGTGCCGCTCTTGCGCGACGCGCACGACGGCGGGACGATCATCGCGCTGTCGTCGGTGGCGGGGCGGCTCGGCTATGCGTTTCGCACGCCCTATGCCGCGACGAAGTGGGCCGTCGTCGGCATGACCAAGAGTCTCGCGATCGAGCTGGGGCCGTCGAACATTCGCGTCAATGCGATACAGCCGGGCATCGTGAAAGGGCCGCGCATCGAACGCGTGATCGCGGCGCGCGCACAGCAACTGAACCTCTCGTATGAAGAGATGGAGAAGCAATATCTCGCGAAGATTTCGCTGCGCCGCATGACGACGCCCGAGGAAGTCGCCGCTACGGCGCTCTTTCTGTGCTCGCCCGCGGGCAGCGGCATCTCGGGTCAGGCGATCTCGGTCTGCGGCAACGTGGAAGTCCTTTAAAACAACGAGGCTCACATGGCAACGAAACGCAAGGTCATCATCACGTGCGCGCCGACGGGTGCGATCCATACGCCTTCGATGTCGCCTTATCTTCCGCTCACGCCGCAACAGATCGGCGATGCGGCGCTCGCGGCCGCGAAGGAAGGCGCCGCGATCCTGCATCTGCACGCACGCGATGCCAACGATGGTCATCCGACGCAGGACCCCGCCGTGTTTCAGGAGTTTTTGCCGCGCATCAAGGCCGAGACCGACGCCGTGATCAACATTACGACGGGCGGCAGTCCGCACATGACGGTGGCGGAGCGATTGAAGCCCGCGCATCATTTCAAGCCCGAAGTTGCATCGCTCAACATGGGCTCGATGAATTTCGGTTTGTATCCGATGCTGGAGCGCTTCAAGGAATTCAAGTACGAGTGGGAGCGCAAGCATCTGGAGAACAGCCGCGATCTCGTGTTCAAGAACACCTTCGCGGATATCGAATACATCCTCACGTCGTGCAGCGCGAACGGCACGCGCTTCGAGTACGAGTGCTACGACATCTCGCATCTCTACAACCTCGCGCATTTCGTGGATCGCGGGCTCGCGAAGCCGCCGTTCTTCGTGCAGAGCGTGTTCGGTCTGCTCGGCGGCATCGGGCCGCATCCCGAGGATCTCGCGCATATGAAACGCACGGCGGATCGTCTCTTCGGCGGCGATTATGTGTGGTCGATTCTCGGCGCGGGGCGCAACCAGATTCCGCTCGGCTCCATGGGCGTCGCGCAGGGATCGAACGTGCGTGTCGGCCTCGAAGACTCGCTGTGGATCGAGCCGGGCAAGCTCGCTGAATCGAGCGCGGCGCAGGTGCGCAAGATCCGCCAGGTGATCGAAGGACTCTCGCTCGATATCGCGACGCCCGCCGAAGCACGCGAGATGCTCAAGCTCAAGGGCGCGAGCGACACCAACTTCTGATAACGGAGGGCATCGTGAGCGCCAAGCTGAAAGTAGTCGCGATGCCGACGGGCTGGCTCACCGTCGATCGCTCGTCGCAAGTGTACGGCCGCTATTTCGGCCAGCAGATCAAGGTGCCGGTATGGTCCACGGCGATCGTCGGCGCGCAAAAGAAGATTGTCGTCGATACGGGCATACACGATCCGGGCTGGGTGTCGAACTTCGTGTGCCCGTGCGATCAGGCGCCCGAGGAGAAGCTCGAACGCGCGTTGAAGGAGTACGTCGGCTGGAGCGCGGATGACGTCGATATCGTCATCAACACGCATCTGCATTACGACCATTCCGGCGGCAACACGCTCTTCAAGAACGCGCGCTTTATCGTGCAGGCGGCCGAGTGGGAATACGCGGGGCATCCACTGCCCACGCAGGCCACGTACTACCAGGAGTTTCTGATCGGCCGCGAGCCGCTCGCGTATTTCCGCTGGCAGTTCGTGAACGGCGTGACCGATATCGTGCCCGGCGTGCGCGTCGTGCCGACGCCGGGTCATACGCCGGGGCATCAGTCCGTCGCGGTCGATACGGAAGAAGGTGTCGTGCTGATCGCGGGCGATTGCGCGAACTGCATGGAGAACGTCGTCGATCTCGTGCCCGTGGGCATCGTGTATGAAACGCTCGCGGAGATCGGCTCGCTTTCGCGCATTCGCCAGATCGCCGATTTCGTCATACCCGGACACGACCCGAATGTCGTGCCCGGCAGCGCGGGCATCGCTCTGCCCGCGAGCGCTCGTCTGCCGCACATCCGAAGTTAGAAGCGCTCGCTTCATAACCATACGAAGACCGGAGGAAGACATGAAAGCATTGACGCAGTCGATTCGTCATGCGGGACGGGCCGCGCTCGGCCTCGCATTCGCAGCGGCGCTCGCCGTCTCGGGCACGGCGCACGCGGCCGGCAAATACAAGATCTTCTTGTCGATGAGCTATGTCGGCAACGACTGGCAGACGGAAGCCGCGAACATGGTCAAGGCAATGGCCAATACGCCGGGCCTGAAGGACAAGGTCGATCTCGAAGTGCAGGTCGCGGGCACCGATGCGCAGAAGCAGATCCAGCAGATCAACTCGATGGTGCAGGCGGGCGCGAAGGCCATCGTCATCTATCCGATCTCGCCGACGGCGCTCAATCGCGCGATCAAGAACGCGTGCTCGAAGGGCGTCGTCGTCGCGGCGTATGACGGCGAAGTGACCGAGCCGTGCGCGCACAACGTGACGATCGATCAGCATCAGGCCGGCACCGTCACCGCCGAATGGCTCGCGAAGACCATCAACGGCAAGGGCAATGTCGTGATGATCACGGGTGTGCCGGGCACGTCGGTCGACCGCGCGCGCACCGAAGCGGCCAAGGCCGTGTTCGCGAAGTATCCGGGGATCAAGATCGTCGCGGAAGGAACCGGCATGTGGAGTCAGGCGACCGCGAAGACCGAGCTTTCGAAGATTCTCGCGACGAATAGCTGGGACAAGATCGACGGCCTGTGGATGCAGGTGGGCTGCTTCACGGCGGCGTCGATGCAGCTCGAAGCGGGCATCGCCGACGACAAGATCAAGCCGTGCGCGGGCGAATCGTCGAACGGGCATCGCGTGCAGATGCTGCCGCCGGGCGAAGTGAAGGGACAGGGCGGCTATCGCTCGATCGGCTATCGCTCGATCTCTTACGGCGCGCCTCCGTACTCCGGCGCAATGGCGCTCAAGATGGCCGTGAAGAAGCTCGACGGTGGCGACTTTCCGGCGCGCGTGACGCTCAAGCTGCCGCTCGTGCTGACCTCGGAATCGAAGCTTTGCAAGACCGGCAGCATCGACGAACTGAAGGCGGGCTGCACCGCGTTCCCGCCGGACAAGGTGCCGCCGGGCTGGTTCGCCGACATCTACTCTGAAGACACGAAGGAAGTGGGCTTCAACGCGGCGCTCACGGGCAATCAGGACTGAGATCGGGGCGGAGGCGTGACGATGAACGATGCATCATTGGCGATCGATCTGTCGAAGGTGACGAAGCGCTTCGGCGCGACCGTCGCGCTCGATGGCGCGTCGTTCTCGGTGAAGCGCGGCGCGGTGCATGCGCTGCTGGGCGAGAACGGCGCGGGTAAGTCCACCACGGTCAAGCTGCTGTCGGGATTGATGCAGCCCGACGCGGGCAGTATCCGCGTGATGGGCAGCGACGTGACGATGAAGAGCCCGAAGGACGCGCATCGCGCGGGCGTGCAGACCGCGTTTCAGGAGATGACGCTCGTGCGCGATCTCACGGTCGCGCAGAACCTGTTGCTGTCGTATGAGCCGACCGGCTTTCTCGGGCGCATCAAGAAGCGCGAAGCGCAGCGGCAAGCGGCGGAATGGCTCGACAAGCTCGAACTCTCCGACGTGCGTCCCGGCGCGTATATCCGCGATCTTTCGTTGCCCGTTCGACAGAAGATCGAGATTGCGAAGGCGATCGTGCGCGGCCCGAAAGTGCTGCTGCTCGATGAACCGACTTCGGCGTTGTCGGGTCGCGATGTCGCGTGGCTTTCGAGGCGCATCGACGAATTGAAGGCGAGAGACGTCACCTTCGTGTTCATCTCGCACCGCATGCAGGAAGTGCGCGAGTTCTGCGACAGCCTCACGGTGTATCGCAATGGCCGCGACGTGGGCGCGTTCGATGCCACCGATATATCGGACGACGAAGTGATCCGTCTCGTCATCGGCCGTTCGATGGAGGCGAAGTATCCGCCGAAGGTCACGTCGGTGCAAAGCGATGCGACGCCGGCGATCGAGACGCGCAACGTTCGCGTCGATGGCGTCGTCACCGATTTCGATCTCGCCGTGAAGCCGGGCGAAGTGCACGGCATCGCGGCGCTGCAGGGCATGGGGCAACGCGAGCTTTTCGAGGCGCTGTTCGGCGCGACCTACATCGACGATGGCGAGATTCGCATCGACGGCCGGCCGGTCACGCTGACATCGACGGCGGATTCGCTCAAGGCCGGCGTATCGACGAGCTTTCTGCCCGAAGACCGCAAGACCGAAGGCCTGTTCCTGCGCTTGCCCGGCGGCGAGAACGTATCGCTTCCGGTGATCGGCCGCTATGCGCGCTTCGGCCTCATCGATCGCCGTCGCGAGCAGGCCGCGATCCGTCGCGCGCTCGCGCAGATGGAAGTGAATCCGCGCGCGCTATACAAGCCGTGCCTGTCGTTTTCCGGCGGCAATCAGCAGAAGATCGCGATGGCCAAGTGGCTGCTCACGCAAAGTCGCGTGTGGCTCATGTTCGATCCGACGCGCGGCATCGACGTCGGCACCAAGCATCAGATCTTCGTGTTGATGCGCGCGTTCGCGGCGGCGGGCGGCTCCGTGCTTTTCTATTCGACGGACGTGCCCGAACTCGTCAACGTATGCGACCGCGTCTCGGTGATGTATCGCGGGCGCAATGCCGGCGAGTTGACCGGCGACGCGCTGACCGAAGAAAACGTGATGCGCAAGATGCTTTCCAGTTGAGAGGTTGCTCATGAAGATAGCCGTTGCGTCGCCCGATAGCGAGATCGTGCGGCCGGGCGCGCGCCTGGGATTGGGCGCGCGCATCGATCATCATCGCGGGCTCATCATCGCGATCAGCGCGTTGCTCGCGATGCTCGCCGGATGGGTCGCGCTGTCCGCGACACCCGTCGGGCTCTACGACATCGGATCGGTGATTTCGAGCTCGGCCACGCTCGCGCTCGCGGCGATCGGGCAGACCATCGTCGTGTTGTCGGGCGGCTTCGATCTGTCGGCGTCGGCGGTCGTGTCGCTCGCGAACGTGCTCGCCGTGCGCTTCGTGCAGGGATCGCCCGTCGAGCAATGGGGCGGCGCCGCGCTCATTCTCGCGATCGGCGGCGGCATCGGGCTCGTGAACGGCGCGTTGATCGCATGGTTTCGCCTGCAATCGATCGTCGTCACGCTCGCGACGATGTTCATGGTGCAAGGCCTCACGCTGCTGATTCAGAACAAGCCGGGCGGCAGCGTCGGCGACCAGTTCGGCGCGGTGCTCACCGCCGATCTCATCCCCGACAAGATGCCGATGTCGGCGGCCTTGCTGATTCTCGCGTTGCTGATCTGGTCGTTCATCAAGCGCACGCGTTTCGGCGTGGGTCTCTACGCGCTCGGCAGCGACCCGGACGGCGCCTACGCGAACGGCATGCCGGTCACGCGCTATCGCATCGCGACCTACGCGCTCGCGGGCATGTTCTACGCGGCGGCGGGTCTCTATGTATCGGCGCAGACGGGTTCGGCCGATCCGCTAGTCGGCCGTCCGCTTCTGCTCTCGATGTTCACGGCGGTCGTGCTCGGCGGCACGCTGCTCGGCGGCGGACGAGGCGGTTGCGTCGGCACCGTGTTCGCCGCCATGACGCTGATGATCACCGTGAACATTCTGCTCGTGCTGAACGTATCGGCGTTCTTCACAACGATTGCCGAAGCGGTGATCCTGATTCTCGCGGTGCTCGGTTCGTCGATCGGCAAGCAATCCGCGGCGCACGAATGCGCGCGTCACGCGGCGCAGTGGCTCAAGGCGGTGCGAACGGGCACGCGCGCACGCGACGACAAAAATGCCCGGCGCGTTGCGTTCGAAGTCGACGATTTTCGGCCGGTCGAGAACACGGAGCTTAAGGGCCGCCCGATTGCCGACTGGATCGAGCGCAATCGCGAATGGGTCAAATATGTCGTGCCGGCTTATGTGTTGTTCTTTGCAGTGGTGATCATCACGGGCTTCGTTTATGGCCCGGGCGTGCTCGTCAGCGCGAACTTCTATAGCAGCCTGCTCACGTTGACCTTGTTTCTCGCGATTCTTGGTCTGGGCCAGGGCGCGGTGATCCTGACGGGGGGACTCGACTTGTCGATGCCCTGGCTCATCACGCTATCCGGCGTGCTGTTGACGGGACTCACGCACGGCGTGAACGGCGCGGCCGCGTGGGCGGTGCCGCTGGTGCTCGTCGTCGGCTTGCTCGTCGGCGTGTTCAACGGCGTGGGCGTCGTGATGCTCGGCTTGCCGCCGATCGTCGTCACGCTCGCGGCGAACGGCTTGCTGCAAGGCCTGACGCTCATCTATTGCAACGGCTCGCCGCAGGGATGGTCGCCAGCGACGATCAGCGAATTCACCAATGAGCGCTTCGGACCGCTGTCGCTCGCGGCGTGGAGCGTGCCGGTGTTTCTCGTGATCGCATTGCTGCTGCTGCATCGCACGCCGTTCGGCCGGCGCGTGTATGCGCTCGGCAATTCGCCGGTCGCGGCGAAGCTGTCGGGCGTGCGAGTCGGCACGACGCTGATCGCCGTGTATTGCCTCTCGGGTCTGTGCTCGGCGATCGTCGGCCTGCTGCTCGCCGGATTTAGTTCGCAAGCGTTTCTCGGCATGGGCGATCCGTATCTGCTGCCGTCGATTGCCGTGGTGGTCGTCGGCGGCGCATTGATCACAGGCGGACGCGGGCACTATCTCGGCGTGTTCGGCGGCGCGTTGTTGCTCACCGCGCTCGGGACCTTGCTCGCGGGAACCACCGTGCCGCCGGCGGTGCGCGACATCATCAACGGACTCGTCGTGCTGGCGGCGGTCATCACGTTGCGGGACAAGAAGGGCTAACCAACTCGAACGAGGACCAGATACAGATGCAAGCGAAAAACATTGCGGTGATCGGTTCGGGCCGCATCGGCCGCGCGTGGGCGATCGTCTTCGCGAAGAGCGGCTTCGACGTGACGATCCACGATGCATCGAAGGCGATGCTCGACGGCGCGATTCCCGCGATCCGCGAGAGCGTGCAGGATCTAGCGTCGTTCGATCTGATCGATGAATCCGTCGATACGGTCGTGTCTCGCATCACCGCACGCGAACACCTCGCCGATGCCGTCGCCGAGGCCGATCTCGTGCAGGAGAACATCGCGGAAGTGGTGGAGGCGAAGCGCGCGTTGTTCATCGAACTGGACCGGCTCACGAAGCCCGATTCGATTCTTGCGAGTTCGACATCGGGTTTGCCGGCATCGATGTTCACGGAAGGCATCGACGGCCGCGCGCGCTGCCTCGTTGCGCATCCGGTGAATCCGCCGTCGCTCGTGCCGCTCGTCGAGTTGTGCGGCGCGCCGTGGACTTCGCGGGACACGATGGAACGCGCTCGCGCCGTCTACGAAGAAGCACGGCAAAAACCCGTGACCGTCAATCGCGAGATCTCGGGCTTTCTGCTCAATCGTCTGCAAGGCGCATTGCTCGACGAGGCGCTGAGTCTGTACGAGCAAGGTTATGCGAGCGCCGCCGATCTAGACACCGTGATACGCGATGGACTCGCGATGCGCTGGTCGTTCATGGGGCCATTCGAAACGATCGACCTGAACGCGCCAGGCGGCGTGGCCGACTACGCCGCGCGCTACGGCGGCACGTACAAGAGCATCGCTGCGGGACGCCTGCCGTTCGACTGGTCCGCCGAGACGCTCGGCAAGCTCGATGCCGAACGCCGCGCGGTGCTGCCGCGCGAGCAGATCGAAGAACGCAGCCGCTGGCGCGATCGCCGTCTGATGGCGCTGCTCGCGCATCGGCGCGATATCGAAGACGGTGAAGCCTGACCAAAGGAGACGACGATGGCCGAAGTACGCTTGCTGGTCGATGCGAACAATCACCTCGGCGAAGGACCGCTCTGGGACGTGAAGGAGGAACGGCTGTACTGGATCGACAGCACCGCCGCGGAAATCTATAGCTGCCGCGCGGACGGCGGCGACGTGAAGCGCTATTTCGTGCCGCGTCACATCGGCTCGATGGCGTTGCGCGAGCAAGGCGGCGCGGTAGTCGCGCTCGCGAACGGCCTGCATTTCTACGACTTCGAAGCGCAGACCGTGCAGTTCATCGCCGATCCCGAAAGCGACGATCCCGAGACGCGCTTCAACGACGGAAAGGTGGATCGACGGGGCCGTTTTATCGCCGGCACCATGGCTTACGACTTCGACCGCTACGACGCGGATCGCGGTCAGCGCTCGACGCGCAGCGGCGGGCTTTACCGGCTCGATACGGATGGCAGGGTCACGCGGCTCGACAGCGGCATCAGTTGCTCGAACGGTCCATGCTGGAGCCCCGACAACAAGACGTTCTACTTCACCGACACGTACAGCAAGGAGATGTACGCCTACGATTACGACATCGAAACCGGTGCGGCGACGAACAAGCGCCTGTTCGCATCCGCGCATGACATGGCGGGCACGTTCGATGGCGCGACCGTCGACGAGGAAGGCTATGTGTGGTCCGCGCTCGTGTTCGGCGGGCGCATTCTGCGCTTCGCACCCGACGGCAGGCTCGATCGCATCGTGCCGTTTCCGGTGCGCAATCTGACGAGCGTGATGTTCGGCGGGCCGAATCTCGACATCCTCTATGTATCGACGATGGGCCGCCCGATGTGGGGCATTCCGCAGAAGGAGCGCGACAAGGGCGGCCTGTTCGCGGTGACGGGCGTCGGCGTGCGCGGCATTCCCGAACCGCGTTTCGCGGGATAGCGCCTGAGCGTTATCATGCGGCCTTGGAGTCACGAACGATATCGCACGACATGGATACGAAACAGCTCATCGCGTCGCTGCCCGCGCGCATCGACGCGATCGTCTCGCGCGGCGCGAAGGCGCATCCCGATCACATCGCATTGCATGACGACGCGCATACGCTGACCTATGCGCAACTCGACGATGCCGTCGATGCGCTCGCCACGCGTCTCGCGGTAGCGGGTGTGCGGCCCGGCGATCGCGTCATGCTGATCGGCGAGAACGGCGTCGCGCTCGTCGCATCGCTCTTTGCCGCAAGTCGTCTCGATGCATGGGCGCTCATCGCGAACGCGCGATTGTCCACTGTCGAACTCGATGCGATCCGCGCGCACGCCAGGCCGCGCATCGCGCTCTATACCGTCGAAACCTCCGACGATGCCGCGCATCATGCGCAACGCGACGGCGCCCGCGTCGAATCGCTCGATGCGACGCCCATCGGCGCGTTTGCATTAGGCAAGATCGATGCAGCTTCCGAACAGGAGCCGCACGGTCTGCCATCGGACGAGCAATGCGCCGCGCTTATCTATACGACGGGAACGACAGGCGAGCCGAAGGGCGTGATGCTGTCGCATCGCAATCTTTTGTTTGTCGCGGCCGTGTCGAGCACGCTGCGTCGCGTCGTTTCCAGCGATCGCGTCTATGCTGTCCTGCCGATCTCGCATGTGTTCGGTCTTGCATCCATGTGTCTCGGTTCGCTGTATGCGGGCGCGACGCTGCGTCTCGCGGCGCGTTTCGACGCCGGACGCGCGGGACGCGTGCTTAGCGATGAACGCATGACGATCTTTCAGGGCGTTCCCGCGATGCATGCAAAACTGATCGACCATTTCACGCCGCGCGGTGGCTTGAATGCGCCATCGCTGCGCTTCGTCTATTGCGGCGGCTCGCCACTCGACATGTCGCTCAAGACCGCTGCCGAGGCGTTCTACGGCGTGCCCTTGCATAACGGTTACGGCATGACCGAAAGCAGCCCGACCGTATCGAACACGCTGCTCGATGCGCCCGCGCGCGATTCGTCTGTCGGTCCGTTGATTCCCGGCGTCGAGGCGCGCATTGTGCCGCTCGCGCATCAAGGCGGCGCCGACGATCCCGGCGAGCTATGGGTGCGCGGCCCGAACGTGATGCTCGGTTATTACCGCGATGCGGCGCAAACGGCGGCCACGGTGACGGAGGACGGCTGGCTCAAGACCGGCGATCTCGCGCGCTTCGAGAGCGGCAATCTGTATATCGTCGGGCGCAGCAAGGAGTTCATCATCCGCTCGGGTTTCAACGTGTATCCCGCCGAAGTGGAGCAGGCATTCAACAGTCATCCCGCCGTGTTGCATTCCGCCGTGATCGGACGAAGCGTGCAAGGCAATGAGGACGTGCTCGCGTTCGTCGAATTGAGGCGTGATTGCGCGGCGAACGAACGCGAACTCGCGGAGTGGGTCGGCGAGCGGCTCGCGCCCTACAAGCGTCCTTCTTCGATTCGCATACTCGACGCATTGCCTGTGTCCGCGAGCGGCAAGGTGCTCAAGCATCGGCTTGGACGGCTCGCTAATTAGTTGCAGATGCAACCGGTTTGCCTACGGCTTTCATATCTTCGCCCGCGCCGCCCAGCGACTGGAAGAGCGCGGCTGTATCCGAAAGACGGCTGGCTCGCGCGAGCGCGTAATCGAGTTGAGTCTGCAGCGCCTGACGTTGCGTGTCGAGCAGATCGAAGCGGCTCACGCCGCCTGCCGTGTAACGTGCGGTGGTCGTGTCGAGATTGGCTTGCGCTTCGTTCGCTGCGATTTCGCGCGCGCGAATTGCATCGGCGTCGTTTTGAAGCGCGGTCAGGCTGTCGGCGACTTGTTGCAACGCGTCCAGCACGGTCTGTCGATAGGCTTGCAGGGCTGCATCGTAGGCCGCTTCCGACGCTCGCTTCTTCGCGCGCAGTTCGCCGCCATGAAATAACGGCTGCGTCAAATTCAGGCCGACGTTCCACACGTTCAGGCTATTGAGCATGTCGTGAATGTTCGTGCGCTGAGTTCCCACGCCCGCCGAGAGCGAAAACTTCGGATAGAGATCGGCCGTCGCCACGCCCACATTCGCGCTCGCCTGATGCAGCAATGCTTCCGATGCGCGGATATCGGGGCGTTCGCGTGCGAGCGTCGAAGGCAAGGTGAGCGCAACGTCGGCGGGCAGATGAAGCGAGTCGAGCGTGATCGCATCGAAGTCGGCCTTGGATGGCTCGACGCCCAGCAACACCGCAAGCCGGTGATCGGCCTGATCGCGTTGCGTAACGAGCGACGGAAGGCTCGCGCGCGTTTGCTCGACGAGCGTGCGCTGGCTGCGCACATCGAAGGGCGCCACGCCACCCGCGTTCAGGCGGCCTTCCATGATCGACAGTTGTCGGGCTTGCGCATCGACGAGACGCTCGGTGAGCGTGATCTGCTGCTGCAGCGAAGCGCGCCGGATAGCAGTGGAAACGACATTGCCCGCGATCGAAAGCCGCGCCGCATCAAGCTCGAACGACTGGTAATCCACTTGCGCGCGCAATGCTTCGAGCGCTCGCCGCTCGCCGCCGAAAACGTCGAGCGTGTAAGACACACTCACGGATGCATCGTAAAGCGTGAACGGCCCGGGGCTCGGAATGGGCACGCCGAACGCGGCGGGGTCCACCTTTTGACGCGTGCCGGAGAGCGAGGCATCGACGGCGGGAAAGTACGTCGCGCCCGCTTGCGCACGATAGTCTTCGCGCGCCTGCACGAGCTTCGCGCGCGCTTGATCGAGCGTGGGACTGTCGCTCAATGCGCGATCGACGAGACGGTTCAGCGTGTCGGAGCCGAACTGCGTCCACCAGAGCGGCAACGCGTGATCGGCGGCTGGAAAGCCTTGCGCGGCCACGGGCGTCTTGACGTAAGTCTGCGTATCCGGTGGCGGCGGGGCGTGAAAATCGGGGCCGACAGTGCAGCCGCACAACACGAGCGCGCAGAGGGGAAGAATCTTGTTCATCGACGTTTCCCTAATCGAGCGTGCGCCGATAAAAGCGCAACGCAATACCCATCACGATGACGGTGAAGAGCGCCATCGGCCAGACCGAAGGCCACAGGTCCGCCCAGCCGTTACCCTTGAGAAGAATGCCGCGTATCAGGCGATTGAAGTACGTGAGCGGCAGCAAATTGCCGATGAATTGCGCCCATGCCGGCATGCCCGCGAACGGGAACATGAAGCCGGACAGAAGAATGTTCGGCAGGAAGTAGAACATGGTCAGTTGCATCGCCTGAAGCTGATTCTGCGCGAGCGACGACAGCGTGATGCCCACCGTCAGATTCGCGGCGATGAAAAGCAGCGCGGCCAGATAGATCGCGAGCGGATTGCCGACGAACGGCACGTGAAACACGAAGCGCGTGGCCGCGAGAATGATCGACGCCTGAATGAGACCGATGAACACGTATGGCACGATCTTGCCTGTCATCACTTCGACGGGGCGCACGGGCGTTGCGAGCAGATTCTCCATCGTGCCGCGCTCGCGTTCGCGCGTCATCGCGAGGCCGGTCATCATGACGAGCGTCATCGTGAGGATCACGCCCATCAGACCAGGTACGACGTTGTATTGCGTGATGCCTTCGGCGTTATAGAGGTTGTGGACTTGCACGTCGAATGCGGCGGGCGTCGCGTTCAAACGTGCGAGCGGGCCGGTCAAGTCCTTGTCAGCCACGGACTGCACGAGCGCGGCGAGCGAATTGCTCGCCTTGCTCACCGCATTCGGATCGGTGGCATCCGCCTCGACTAGCAGCGCGGGCCGCTCGCCGCGCAACAGCTTGCGTGAGAAATCGACGGGAATGTCGAGCACGAAAAGCACGCGGCCTTGCGCGAGGGCGCGGCGGCCGGCTTGGTCGTCGGGCAGTGTGCCGACGATATCGAAATAATCGGAGTGCTCCATCGCCGCGATGAAACTGCGCGAAAACGGGCTTTGATCGCCGACGATCACGGCCGTCGGCAGATGCTTCGGGTCGGTGTTGATCGCATAGCCGAAGAGCGCCAGTTGCACGATCGGCAAGCCGACGATCATGCCGAACGTGATGCGGTCGCGCCGCAGTTGCAGGAACTCCTTGATGACGATGCTCCACCAGCGCGTCACGGAGAAGCGCGCGAACATCGCGAACGGGCCGCGTGCCTTCATGACGTCACCTTGAAGTTATCGGTGGATCGGCTCATCAGATAGATGAAGACGTCTTCGAGGCTCGTTTCGATGGGCTCCGCGCGCGTTGCGCCGTCTTTCGTCGCATCGCGCACGGCCTGTTCGAGCGCGGCGTGATCGCTTCCGCTCACATGTAACGCAGAGCCGAACACGACCGTCTGATCGATGCCGGGCGTCTTGCGCAAGCGTTCCGACAGCGCGCTCAGATGCTCGCCATGAATGCTCCACGTAGCGAGGTTTTGCGATGCGATGACTTCTCTCGCGGTGCCCTGCGCCAGCAGCTTGCCGTACGCGATATAGGCGAGCTTGTGGCAACGCTCGGCTTCGTCCATGTAGTGCGTGCTCACGAGCACCGAGATGCCTTTCGCAGCAAGCCGATGCAGCTCTTCCCAGAAGTCGCGGCGCGCGGTGGGATCGACGCCCGCAGTCGGTTCGTCGAGCAAGAGCAGCTTCGGTTCGTGCAGCATGCATGCGGCGAGCGCGAGGCGTTGCTTCCACCCGCCCGAGAGCGAACCCGTCAGCTGATTCGCGCGGCTCTGCAAGCCGAGTGCTTCAAGCGCGCGATCCACTGTTTCACGGCGACGCGCCATTTGATAGATGCGCGCGACGAAGTCGAGATTCTCGCGAATCGTCAGGTCTTCCCAGTACGAGAAACGCTGCGTCATATAGCCGACATTGCGCTTGATCTCTTCGCTTTCGCGCACGATGTCGTAGCCGAGACACGTGCCGCTGCCGGAATCGGGCGTGAGCAGGCCGCACATCAGGCGGATGGACGTCGTCTTGCCGCTGCCGTTCGGACCGAGAAAACCGAAGATCTCGCCGCGCGCGACTTGCAGCGACACATCGTTGACGACATGCTTGTCGCCGAAATGCTTGTTGAGATTGTGTACGTCGATGACGTAAGGCGTGTCCTGCGCGCTCATTGCAACCTCACGGCGACGGGTTGGCCGGGATGAAGCTTCGACGCATCGGCCGGTTGAGGATGCGCCTCGACCATGAACACGAGCTTCGAGCGGCTTTCGTTGCTATAGATGACCGGCGGCGTGTACTCGGCCTGATTGGACACGTAAGTGATTTTCGCGGGCACGTCTTCCGCGCAGCCGTCGCAACGAATCGATACCGCGCGCCCCGTCGCGATGCTTCCCAGCACGCTCTCCGTCACGAAGAAGCGCACCTTCACGTTCTGCGGCGGCAACATCTGCACGACCGGACTGCCCGCCTGCACCCATTCCCCAACGCGATAGAGCGTGTCGTACACGAGCCCGTCCGCCGGCGCCGCAACGCGCTTCTGGTCGACCTTCCATTGCGCCTGAGCGACGAAGGCCTGCGCGGCGGCCACTTGCGCGCGTTGGGCCGCGATCTGTTGAGGACGGCCCGGCAAGCGCGCGATGTCGACCTGTTCGGCGAGGTCGCGCACTTGTGCGGCGGTGGCGTCGGCATTCGCGCGTGAGTCGTCGAGCTGCGCTTTGGCAATGCCGCCGACGCTGAACTGCGCCTCATCTCGACTCAATTGCAACGCCGCCTTGCGGGCGTTCGCTCGCGCCTGCGCAAGCTGCGCGCGCACCGATGCGACTTCCGGCGCGCGTTTGCCCGTGAGGATGTCTTCGAGTTGCGACTGTGCGGCCGTGAGTTGACGCTGGGCTTGATCGAGCGCGGCTGTTTCATCGACGGATTCGAGCGCGAAGGTGCTCGTGCCCGCTTTCACCGTTTGCCCGCGCCCGACGGACAACGCCGTGAGCTTGCCGGATTGCGACGAGCCGAGATACACGAATTCTCCCTCGACATAACCCTGATAGCTGTCGCGATCGTGGTGGGAGCATGCCGCGAGTGCCGTGGCGAAAAACAAGCAGATCGGGATGGCGATGATGCGGCTCATGGCGCGCTCCGTGAAAAGGGGCTTTTCCGTGTCTTGGTTGGTGTACCAAACAATACGTGAAATAAATCCGCGCTGTCAAGCGGAGCGTGCGTGAGTCGCACGCGCTTGGGCATCAAGTCAAGAATAGGAGAGGACGATGCCGTTGAGGCGTGGGCCTGTGAAAAGGAGGCGGCGCTCAGGCGGGAGTGTAGCGGCGCGCGTGAGGAACCATGCCGAGAGCGCGCCGATGGCCGAGCCGGCGATCACATTGTTCCGATAGGCTGCCAAAGGCGATCGCCATCTATATAGAGCGGCATGGGCGCTCCACATGCGCAGAAACCTGCCGGTCTCATCCGACCCTTTCGTCAGGTAAAAGCCGGCAGTTGAAGGGAGCGCATGAGTAAAAATGACGGACGTGGCGGCGATATGCACCGGCCAAGTCTGGATCGAGGCGTCCACGGCAATCACGCGACGCTTCTCCATCCATTTATGAACATTCGATGAAAAGCGCACGAGCGCAGGCGCGCATTATTCGTTCGCAGCCTCGCAGATTCAATTCAGTGCGAGATGAAAGCGCGACGAAAGCCGGGCAGGCATTACGTGTGCTGCGCCGATAGCGACACGAGGCGAAGACGACATGGATAAGCTTTTGAAGATCGCGCAGGATTGCGGCTTTTCGGTAGTGCTGGAAGGCCGGATCGGCAATCAGGAATACAACAGCGTGAGTGGCCCGCTGCAGGCGTTGGAGAAGTTTGCGGAAGTGATACGCGACACGGCTTTGCAGGAGCAGCCGCGACAGGACGAGTGATTGGGCCTTCGTCGGTCGGAGCGGCGCGTCGTGATCGGTGGGAACAAAGCCATCTTAGTGGATGTTATCCGCGAACGCGCTGCCTAATGATTCGTAATGCGAACAAAATATTCTCATACCGAGATTCATCACTAATCATCGGCCAGCCTTTGCGCGCGCTCCGCATTCGATTACAGTGCGATATCCGCGTGACTCGAATCGAAACCGATAATAACGGAGACGCCAAGATGAATCGAACGAAAAGACAACGCCTGCTTGCACTGACGATCGGCGCATCGCTGATCACACCGCTTTGCGCGCCAATGGCCTTCGCCGACACACCTGGCGACGAAACGATCGCCGTGGCGGGCTTGTCGCAACCGTCGGATATTCTCATCGACCGCTGGGGCGTGCCGCATATTTTCGCCGCCAACGATAGCGATGCGTTCTTCGTGCAAGGCTTCAATGCCGCGCGGGACCGTATGTTTCAGATCGATCTCTGGCGCAGACGCGGGCTGGGCGAACTTTCGGAAGTCTTTGGTCCCGCCTATGTGGAACAGGACAAGGCCACGCGGCTCTTTCTCTATCGCGGCGACATGGCGACTGAATGGCAGCGCTACGGTGCCGATGCCAAGCCGGCCGCGACGAGCTTTGCGGCCGGCGTGAACGCGTATATCGACTGGCTTGCCGCGCATCCGGACCGCATGCCCTATGAATTTCGCAAGATCGGCTATTGGCCCGCGAGATGGAACGCCGACGATATCGTGCGCATTCGCAGTCACGGTCTCACGCGAAATCTGACGAGCGAAGTGGCGCGTGCGCGCGTGGCGTGCAAGAGTTCACTCGACGCGGATACCGTGCGTTTCGGCCTGCAACCGCAGTGGAAAGCGCAGATGCCCGCGGGCCTCGATCCCTGCCTTCCCGACGACGTGCTCAGGGTCTTCACGCTCGCGACGCAAGGCGTGCGCGTGACGAAAGAGTCCATGAAGAGCGCGGATGCATCGACGACGATGATCGCCGCAGCCGAGAATCCCGAGGAAGTGACCGAAGGCAGCAACAACTGGGTGATCGCACCATCGAAGTCGGCGACGGGCCGCGCGATCATGGCCAACGATCCGCATCGCGCTTATGCCGCGCCGAGCCTTCGCTACATTCAACAGATCAGCACGCCGACGCTCGACATCATCGGTGCGGGCGAACCTTCAGCGCCGGGTATTTCGATCGGGCATAACGGCTCGATCGCTTATGGACTTACGATCTTCAATATCGATCAGGAAGATCTCTATGTGTATGAGTTGAAT
Source organism: Caballeronia glebae (assembly GCF_001545035.1). Lineage (GTDB taxonomy): Bacteria > Pseudomonadota > Gammaproteobacteria > Burkholderiales > Burkholderiaceae > Caballeronia > Caballeronia glebae. The sequence continues at coordinate 2,442 of NZ_FCOJ02000011.1, read as the reverse complement.
CCGGCGAATCCGCGCCAGTATCGCTATAAGGGCAAGTGGGAGCCGATGCGCGTCGTGCGTGAGCAGATCGGCGTGCGTAATGGCGCTCCTGTCACCGCCGATCTGCTTTTCACACGGCATGGTCCCGTGATTTACACGGAAGAGGGCAAGCATCGCGCCTTCGCGGTGCGCACGGCGTGGCTCTCACCTGGCATGTCGCCTTATTTCGATTCGATGCGCTATATGCGCGCAAAGAACTACGCGCAATTCAAGGCGTCGCTCGCGACATGGGGCGCGCCGACCGTCAATCAGGTCTATGCGGATAAGGAAGGCAACATCGGCTGGGTGCCGAGCGGCCTCGCGCCGAAACGCCCGAACTGGGACGGCCTCATGCCCGTACCCGGCGATGGCCGCTATGAATGGGCGGGTTTCTGGCCACGCGATGCAATGCCTTCGGTTTATAACCCGGCGCAAGGTTACTTCACCACGTCGAATGAAATGAATCTGCCCGCGAGTTATCCGTATGCGGAACGCAAGCTCGGTTTCGAATGGACCAACGGGTCGCGGCATCAGCGTATCGACGAGGTGTTGAAGTCGCTGCCCAAAGTGTCGATCGAAGACTCGGAGCGTTTGCAAAACGATATCGTTTCGATTCCGGCGCGAAGGCTCGTCGCATTGCTCGCTCCGCTTTCGAGCGACGATGACGACACGCGCGCGGCGCTCGCGATGCTCAAGGGCTGGGACGCGCACATGGGCGCGGATTCGCCGCAAGCCGCGCTCGAAGAAGTGTGGCTCTCGCGGCATCTCGGACGCACGTTCAAGGAAGCGGTGTTGCCGAAGAACGCGGCGGCCTCGTTCGGCCCTCCCGATACCGCGGTGATGCTCGATACACTCGAACATCCCGAGACGCGCTTCGGCGATAACGCGCCGGCTAAACGCGATACCGTCCTCCTGTCGAGCCTGCACGATGCCTATGCGGAAATGCGGCATTTGCAAGGCGGCGATGCAGGCCAGTGGCAATGGGGCAAGCTGCAAACCAACCTGAACGCGCATGCGTTGGCCGATGTCGTCGATACGGACATGCGCGCGAAACTGAATGTCGGGCCAATCGGAAAAGGAGGCAGCGCTTACACGCCGAATCAGTCGACGTATCGCGCGAGCGACTTCCGCGAGACGAATGGGCCGTCGTTCCGTGTGGTCGTCGATGTCGGCAACTGGGACAACTCGCGCGCGGTTAATCTGCCTGGCGAATCGGGCGATCCGGATAGCCCGCACTATCGCGATCTCGCGCGAATGTGGCTCGACGGGCAGTATTTCCCGCTGCTGTATTCACGCGCGGCCGTCGAAGCCGCGACCGAGAAACGCGTGCATCTCGTGCCGGACGCGCATTGAGCACCGGGCGCGCCGGCGTCATTGTTGCGGGATCGGCAAGGCATCTTCAACGCGAGCGTCGATGATCTTCACGTCGTCTTGCGTCACAATTCGATCGCGGTGGACGGGTGCTGGCTGGCGCCTTGCCGGATTCCTCATCCGGTTCGTCCTCCGCGCTTCCCGTCGTTCTCTTTCTCTTTCTCCTTGATGTTCTTCTCCGGCGCGGGAATAGATCGCCACGTGCCCGGGTTAACCAATCGAAGCCTCTACGCTTGAAACCTAGGTCGAGTGAGTCGAAGCCGCGCATGGGCCCTGTGCGTTCGATGAGGTTCGTGGATCGCGTGCGATCCGGTCAACCTTTTCTGTCGGAGTGTGAACATCATGAACGCCATCGCCAAATTCGTCGTGTCCCTCGCCGTGGTCGCAGCACCCACGTTTGTTTTCGCGCAGAGCCAGAACGCCCCGTTGACGCGCGCACAAGTAAAGGCCGAACTCGTTCAACTCGAACAGGCCGGCTATTCGCCGGCCACGGGCGAGCAAGCCAACTATCCCTCGGATATCCAGGCAGCGGAAGCGAGGGTCGCCGCGCAACAGAACACGAACGAGGCCAATGAAGCGTACGGCGGCACGCATGCCGGCGGCGCCGCTTCGGGCTCGGGCTCGATGCGCGCGCCTATGTCCATGAAGCATGGTTCGATGTCGACGTCGGATTGCGTCGGGCCGGCGAGTTTCTGCACCCCATTTTTCGGAAGCTGAGTCGCCGGACGGTTCTCAGGCGCGAGGAGATCGGTTCGCGCTCTTCGCGTCCGCTGCTTGCCGTCTCGATATTTGGCTTTCGGGATACATCCAGCGGACGCGAAAATAATTTGCGAAAGGGGCTTGCGAACGTGTCATCGGTTCTTCATAATCTCGTTTCTCTGCTGCTGATGCAGCGACGCAAGACGGAAGTTGATGTGGTTCTTGCGATGTGCTCTTTAAAAACTAACAGCCGATAAGTGTGGGCGCTTGATGACGGGTGCGGTTTCAGTCTTTCGGGGCTGAAGCAATAGCAAAAGTATCAAGAGTCTCACACGAAGTATCAGAGGAAGGTTT
>NZ_FCOJ02000095.1 GCF_001545035.1 Caballeronia glebae | reverse complement strand
TATGCGGGGTTCAGCTACGAGCTGTTCGCGGGCACGCCGATCTACAAGCCGTCGGGGTTTCCGACTTCGCGCGTGACTGTTGGCTTTCAGATGACGGCGCAGTTCTGATCAATCAAACGCGTGGAAGGCGCAAGCGAGATGCGGCAGCATAAGACAACCCGCGATGAATCGAGATCCGGCCAGGATGTCAGCATCGCGCAGAGCAATCCATACCTGGCGAAGCTGCACGCACGCGCGGCTGCAATCGGCTGGCGATGTATGTCGACGGAGTGGTCAGGCAGTCATGCCCAATATTCCTTCGAGTGCGCGAAGGGACATCGCTTCGAAAGGCCGATGCAGTCGATCAACGAAAGAACGCAATGCCTCGAATGCCGGGCCGATGAGCTTCGCACGCGTTGGCTGGCATTGGTGGCCGGCCGAGGTGGCACGCTGCTGGGGACTTTCACGGGAACGAAGAAGCGATACGGATTGCGTTGTGCGAATGGACATGAATGGGAAGTACGGGGGAATGAGATCGGTCAAGGCAGTTGGTGTCCCAAGTGTCAGCACGAGCATCATGCGCAATATATGCGAAAGACCGACGGTCTGAAGCGATTGCAGGCGACTGCCGCAGAAAGAGGCGGGCGCTGTCTTGCGGAGGATTACATCGGAGGCAGCGAGTTCTATCTGTTTGAATGCGCGAAAGGTCACCAGTGGAGAGCGCGTGGCGCACGAGTGGCACAAGGAACATGGTGCGCGCAGTGCTCAAGTGCTGAGCGGGGCCAGCAAACCGCTGAACGACTTTTCTATCGTGATGGGCTGGAGCGTTTGCACGGAGCAGCACGCGGCCGTGGAGGGGAATGCCTGGCGAGCGAATACACCGGGTCGCGTGACCGATACCGTTTTCGTTGCGCGGCGGGACACGAATGGACGCAGGAAGCGGGCCGAGTCTGTGGCGGCATGTGGTGCGCGCGATGCGTGAAGATCGCGCAGCGAACGCCGATCGAGGCATTGCAGGCGCTTGCCGTCGAGCACGGTGGGCGCTGTCTTTCGCCCGAGTCGCTTGGCGCTCGCGTCAAACACACTTGGGAATGTCATCGCGGACATATCTGGCAGAGCATATCCGGTACCATCAGGCGAGGTTCATGGTGTCCGAACTGCGCTGTCCTCGAGCGGACAAAGAATCCCGCGAAGCGCAAGCGGTACGATGTCGGTAGTGAATGATCGAGAGATTTCCATCGTGTGCGGTGATCCTGCCTTGGTGCATGGCTTCGCGACGCGGCGACAATGGTCATCTTTGCGGAGCGACCGAAAGCGATGCGGGCTGTGCTTGATGTGAGCAATCTCAATCGACATGTCCAAATGGACATCCAGTAGAAATACCGAGCGGTCCTAATTACATAGGATTGCTATGTTAGCGATGGAGCCACGGACATGATGAAAAACATCAAACGAAGCAGCGGCACTGGTTACAGCGTGGATCTAGTACGGGGCGGCGTGAAATTTCACCGTAATTTTTCTTACCGCGATCTGGATGAACTGCGCAAATACGCGCCAGAATGGGCCCACGAAATCGGCAAGACGATATTCGCCACTGAGGCGGAGGCTATCGCTGCGGCGCGCGCGTTTCGGGACGACGTGATTGCGCAATACAAGGCGCGCGGCAAATCATTCGCAAATGAGGTGGCGGACGCCCGTTCGGAGGCCGCTAAGGTCAAGGCGGAGGCGGTTGACGCGCTGACTGAGCCCTGGCTTCTCAAACTCGGCGACCGCTCGGAGGATGCTGTGCGAATGGTTGAATACTTCGTAACGCATGAACATCATAAGAACTACCGTGACATCATGGCGACCGACAACCCGGCTTTCTGGATTGCGCGCGCCATTGACCTTTACCGCAAGGATTACCGGCGCACGACGGACACGGGTCTTGAATATGGGTGCTTTGCGCGTGCTGCCCGCGAATGCGGCGTGGATTCGGGCGACGGAGAGGAAAACGTCGGCGCGCGCGTGGTGTTGACGGCCGACGTCAGACCTGCATCTGAACGGAAGCGCGGCTTCCTCGCCCGCCTGTTCGGTCTTTGAAGCACCCCGCACACGCCCACAATGGCGAAGTTTGCCGAACAGTGCTTTTGCAGCGCGATCTCTGGCTGGCCGTTCTATGACGATAAGGCCGACCGGATCGGCCAGTCTTGACCGCATTGACGCGGTTCGTCTCAGTAGCTCATCACACGCTGAAATGGCCGTTCACGCTTATCGATCGGAACGGCGAGTGAGCATCTGAAGTGCGTTCATGTTAAGAGACGGCTACGGTAGCTTTGCGGTACGCGGGGACGCTTCCGCCAACGTCCGCGCATTATCCAGCCGCGCCGTCTTCAGGTCGTCCTGACTGCCGTCGATCCACTTCGCGTAGGTGCGCAGGAACATCTCGGCGGTGTGGTCGAGCTGGCGCGCGCAGAAGGCCGAGGTCATGCCGGCCATCAGCATGTTCGTGGCGTAGGAGTGACGCATGTTGTAGGGGCACCGTAGCGACGTCAGTCGGCATCCACCGCATCGCGCGCGGATGAGGGCGCCGGCACGCCGCCCGTCGCCATCCACAGCACTTCGGCGTCGACTTCGCTCGTCGAGATCGCCGCGTGGCCGGTGCGGCTGTCGAAGTAGATGCTGTCGCCGGCATTCAGATGCGTCGGCGCGTAAAGTTCGGAATAGAGGCACACGCTGCCGCTGATCACATACAGAAACTCCTCGCCTTCGTGACGGCCCCAGTCATCGAACGCGTCCAGCGTATGCGCCGAAATGCGGATGCGAAACGGCAACATCGCCTTATGCGCGAGCTCGGTGGCGAGCAATTCCATCTGATAGCCGCGATACGCGTGGCGCTGTCCTTCGTCGCGGCGCGTGAGCGCGCGCCGTCCGCTCGCGTTCGGCGCGGGCGCGGCGCCGAACAGTTCGGCGAGATCGATCTGCAGGCCGCGCACGATTTTCTGCAGCACATCGAAAGTCGGCGACATCAATCCGTTCTCGATTTTCGACAGCGCCGAGCGCGACACCCCGCACAGGCGGCTCGCGGTTTCGAGCGTCAGATCATGTGCGAGCCGCGCGCGCTTCACCCGGCGACCGAGATCGGATGCGGATTGTTCGGGCGAATTTTTCGTGCCGGGAGTGGACATAGAAAAATGAGTGGGAGAAGCTTTTTGTTTCCGATAATAACATCGCGCGAACAGGCGTCGAGCGCTGCCGCAACGCGCCGGACACGGCGAATCTACCGCCGCGCAAGGCCGCGCGCATTGGTGACAACCCCAATATTGTCCGCTGTTGTGAGCGGCAGCGGCAGCGCGTATAGTCTCCTGACCTCCGAAAGTTTCTTATCAGAAACTTCGCTCTCTGCAGAACGAACCCGCTTCGAAAGGACTTCATCGTGAACGCACAATCGATTCTTTCCGACCTCGGCATTGCGAGCCTCGTCACCGACGGCGACATCGCCGTCGTCTCACCGATCACGGGCGAAGTCATCGGCCGTGTGAAGCAGAACACCACCGCCGACGTCGATGCCGCGCTCGCCGCCGCGCGCACCGCGTTCGCCGCGTGGCGCAACGTGCCCGCGCCGCGCCGTGGCGAACTCGTGCGCCTCCTCGGGAACCGCCTGCGCGAGAAGAAGGAGGCGCTCGGCCGCCTCGTGTCGCTCGAAGCGGGCAAGATTCTTCAGGAAGGTCTGGGCGAAGTGCAGGAAATGATCGACATCTGCGACTTCGCCGTCGGTCTCTCGCGCCAGTTGTACGGTCTGACCATTGCGTCCGAGCGGCCCGGCCATCGCATGGCGGAGACGTGGCATCCGTTCGGCGTGTGCACGATCATCTCGGCGTTCAATTTTCCAGTCGCGGTGTGGTCGTGGAACGCGGCGCTCGCGCTCGTGTGCGGCAACGCGGTCGTGTGGAAGCCATCGGAAAAAACGCCGCTCACCGCGCTCGCCGTCGATCGCATCCTGCGCGACGCCATCGATGAATTCGGCTCGGCGCCAAAGGGCCTCGCCTCCGTGATCATCGGCGGACGCGATGTCGGCGCGGCGCTCGTCGCGGACAAGCGCTCGGACATCGTCAGCGCGACGGGCAGCACGGAAATGGGCCGCAAGGTCGGCGTCGCGGTCGCGCAACGCTTCGGGCGGTCGATTCTCGAACTCGGCGGCAACAACGCGGGCATCGTCTCGCAGACCGCCAATCGCGATCTCGCCGTGCGCGGCATCCTGTTCTCGGCGGTCGGCACGGCGGGGCAGCGCTGCACGTCGCTGCGGCGTCTTTTCGTGCACGAAAGCATCTACGACGAAACCGTCGCGCGCCTGAAAGATCTCTACGCCAAAGTGCCCGTCGGCAATCCGCTGGAGCAGGGCGTGCTGATGGGCCCGCTCATCGACGTTCAGGCATTCGCGCGCATGCAGGACGCGCTGGAGCAGGCGAAGGGCGAGGGCGGCAAGGTGACGGGCGGCGAACGCGTGACCGTGAAGGGCCATGAAAACGGCTATTACGTGCGCCCGGCGCTGGTCGAAATGCCGTCGCAAACGGACGTCGTGCTGAAGGAAACTTTCGCGCCGATTCTCTACGTGATGCGCTATGCCGATTTCGACGAAGCCATCGCCGCGAACAACGCCTCCGTGCACGGTCTGTCGTCGTGCGCGTTCACCACCGATCTGCGCGAGGCCGAGCGCTTCCTGAGCGCATCGGGCAGCGATTGCGGCATCGCCAACGTGAACATCGGGCCGAGCGGCGCGGAGATCGGCGGCGCGTTCGGCGGCGAGAAGGAAACCGGCGGCGGCCGCGAATCGGGTTCGGACGCGTGGAAGGCCTACATGCGCCGCGCGACCAACACGATCAACTACTCGTCGGAATTGCCGCTCGCGCAGGGCATCGACTTCAATATCGGCTGAAGCACAACAGTCCGGAGGCGGCGTGGCTTCTGATGTGGTGATCGTGGGTGGCGGGGTGATCGGCAGTTCGGTCGCATATTTTCTGCGCGCAACGGACCCGACGGTGCGAGTCACGGTGATCGAGCGCGATCCGACTTACGCGCGCTCGTCGTCGGCGCTATCGGCGGCGTCGATCCGGCAGCAGTTCTCGACGCCGCTTTCGGTGCGCATGTCGCTCTTCGGCATCGATTTTCTGCGCTCGATCGGCGAGCGGCTCGAAGTGAACGGCGAGCAGCCGTCGATCGATCTGCATGAAGGCGGTTATCTCTTCCTCGCGAGCGCGGCGGGCGCGCCGACGCTGCGCGAGAACCACGCGTTGCAGCGCGAACTCGGTGCGGACATCAGCCTGCTCGACGCCGCGCAACTGCAGGCGCGCTTTCCCTGGCTCAACACGGAAGACTTGGCGGCGGGCGCGTTCGGCGAGAGCGGCGAAGGCTGGTTCGACGGCTACGGTCTCGTGCAGGCGCTGCGGCGCAAGGCGCAATCGCTCGGCGCGCGCTATGTGACGGCCGAAGTCGTCGGTGTCGGGCGCGAAGGGCGGCGCGCGACGTCCGTGCGCGCGGCCAATGGCCAAGCCTATCCATGCGATGTCGTCGTGAACGCGGCGGGCGCGTGGTCGCGTCCGATCGCGGCGATGCTCGGCATCGACATTCCCGTGTTCGCGCGGCGGCGCAGCATTTTCAATGTGTCGTCGCCGGCGAATCTCGACCGCGCGCCTTTGCTGATCGATCCGACCGGCGTGTATTTTCGTCCCGAGGGGCGCACGTATATTTGCGGCACGTCGCCCTCGGCGGACAACGATCCGGACGATCTGCCGCTCGACGAAGTCGATCACGCGCTTTTCGACGACGTGATCTGGCCGACGCTCGCGCATCGCGTGCCGGAGTTCGAGGCGCTGCGCGTCGAGCGTTGCTGGTCCGGCTATTACGAATACAACGTGCTCGATCAGAACGCGATCATCGGCCATCACCCGGATGTCGAGAATTGCATCTTCGCGAATGGGTTCAGCGGACACGGCCTGCAGCAAGGCCCGGCGACGGGGCGCGGCGTGAGCGAACTGATTTTGCGCGGGCGTTTCGAGACGCTTGATTTATCGCCGCTCAACTGGACTCGCGTGCTCGAAGGCAGGCCGATCGTCGAAAAGAATGTCGTATAACTGATAGAAGACCTGCCAGCCCCGTATTCCATAACCGACGATTTAAACCCGCCCGGTCGCGTACCGGGCATTTTTTTGGCTACGGATATAGATGAGCGGATTGAAACCGGTCCGGAATGCGTTGCGAACGGGCATTCTTATCATCATGGTCAGCCTGGAGGCCTAAGTCCATCAATGAAATCCACTAGGGCCAGCCGCTTTGGATGAGCGCATTCTGAATCTGTCAGAACGCTTTTTTCTCGCGCTTTATACATAGGAGATAAAACATGGAAGCGAATACGAGCGCGCATTACTATGCCTGGATCGACGACGGCGAGTTGCCGCCCGACACGAGCGTTACCGTGTCGCATCGTTCCAGCCAGGTATCCGCGGAACCCGATTATGTTGCAGAAATTTGTGGACGTTTCGGAAAGACCGACGATGAAAAAAACTCCTGCGTGATTCGCGGATATAACTGACGCCCTTTAAAGCACTGTGTTGCGCGCGTGAGACGCTTTGTCACGACGCATATTTAAAGCGCGCAAAAATGGATAGCACGCGATTCATGACGAGGCTTCATGAAACGCATGATGCCGATTGAATCAGTCCGGCATAGCGAATTTTTGTGTGCGTTGCAATACGGAAAACGGCCCGATTCAGCTATCGACCGGCGCCGCGTAAATCGAACCCGCCGCGAGCGGGTTTTCTATTGATAGCGTGTCCGGAAAGATGTTCGCGCTGCCCGGCAGCCCGCGCCCGCCGATGGCACAATCGCCGCAACGCAGGCAAACAGGAGCAAAGGTGGCGAACCTGGATCTGGACAATCCGTTTCTTGAGGCGCTCGGCGCGACTTTTACCGAGTGGCGCGCGGGCTACGCCGAATTCACGATGCCGATACACGCGGGGCATCTCAACCGGCAACGTATTCTGCAAGGCGGCGCGATCGCCACGCTGCTCGACGCCGCTTGCGGCTACGCGGGCCTTTTCACGACGGGCGCCGCGCCCGTGCACGGCTTCACGCTTTCGCTGACCGTGAACTATCTCGATCGGGGTATCGGGGACAGCGTCGTCGCCAAAGGCTTTCTCGAACGCCAGGGACGCTCCGTCTATTTCGCGCGCGGCGAGGCGTGGGTCGACGGCCGCGTGATGATCGCGAGCGCGCAAGGCACGTTCAAGTACGCGCACTGATCGCGGCCCGTCCGACGATGGCCACCCGCAATCTCCTCCGGCGTCTCGATCTCACGACGCTGCAACTCTTTCTCGCGGTGTTCGAGGAAGGCACGCTCACGCGCGCAGCCGAACGCGAAGCGATCGCGGTGTCGGCGGCGAGCAAGCGTCTGCTCGAATTGGAGCAGGCCGTGGGCGCCGTGCTTTTCGAGCGCAAGGCGCGCGGCATGGCGCTGACGCCGGCGGGCGAAACGCTGCTGCATCACGCGCGGCGCGTGCTGCGCGATGTCGAGAACATCGGCATCGAACTCGCGGAGCATGCGAGCGGCGTGCGCGGCTACGTGCGCATGATGGCGAACCTCTCGGCGATCGTCGAATTCCTGCCGGAGGATTTGCGCGCGTTTTCGTCCATGCACGAGCAGATCAAGATCGATCTCGAAGAGCGGCCGAGCGGCGGCATCGTGGAAGGCGTGGCGGACAGTCTCGTCGATCTTGGTATCTGTTCCGGCGACGCCGACACGCGCGGCCTCGAAACCGCGCATTATCGCCACGACCGGCTCGCGCTCGTCGTGCCCGGCGAGCATCTGCTGGCGGGGCGCGCGAGCATCGCGTTCGCTCAAACGCTCGATTTCGATCACATCGGACTGCATTCGGCGAGTTCGATCAACATGCGCACGCATCTCGCGGCGCGTCAGGCGGGGCGCGCGCTGCGGCTGCGCATTCACGTGCCCGGCTTCGACGCCGTGTGCCGCATGGTGCAGGCCGGCATGGGCGTCGGCGTGCTGCCGATGCAGGTGTTCGATGCGATGGGCCGTCAGCTCGGCCTCGCGGCTATCGCGCTCGACGACGAATGGGCGGCGCGCAGTCTCGTGATCGTCGTGCGTGATTCGGACGCGCTTTCGCCCGTGAGTCGCCTGCTATTCGATCATCTGCGCACCGTCGAGGTGCGCGGCTAGCGCTCGCAAATCCGGCGAGCGTTCGCGTTTGACGAACGATGCTTGCCGAAATGCGGTTGGACGCGGGCGAGCGTTCGCCAATAAGCTTGTCTCCATCAAAAACACATCAGGAGACGAGCAGCATGAGCGGACCTCTTCAGGGCATTCGCGTCATCGAAATCGGCACGCTGATCGCGGCGCCGTTCGCGGCGCGCATGCTGGCCGAATTCGGCGCGGAAGTCATCAAGATCGAAGCGCCGAATACCGGCGATCCCCTTCGCAAATGGCGCAAGCTTCACGAGGGCACGTCGCTCTGGTGGTATCTGCAATCGCGCAACAAGAAGTCGGTGTGCGTGAATCTCAAGTCGCCCGAGGGCGCGGACGTGATCAAGCGCCTCGCCGCCGACGCCGACGTCGTCATCGAGAACATGCGTCCGGGCGCGCTCGAAAAGCTCGGTCTCGGCTGGGACGTGCTGCACGAGATCAACCCGAAGCTCACGATGGTCCGCATCTCCGGCTACGGCCAGACGGGGCCGTATCGCGATCGGCCGGGCTTTGGCGCGATTGGCGAGGCGATGGGCGGCATCCGCTACACGACCGGCGACGCCGAAGGACTGCCCGCGCGCGTCGGCGTGAGTCTCGGCGATTCGCTGGCTTCGCTGCATGGCGTGATCGGCGCGCTGATGTCGGTGTTGCGCGTGAAGACCGGTCAGGGCGATGGCCAGGTGGTCGATGTCTCGCTCGTCGAAAGCGTCTTCAATCTGATGGAAAGTCTCGTGCCCGAATACGACCTGCTCGGCCATGTACGCGAGCGCAGCGGCGGGGCGCTGCCGGGCATTGCGCCGTCGAACACGTATCGCACGGAGGATGGCGGCTTCGTCGTGATCGCGGGCAACAGCGACCCGATCTACAAGCGCCTGATGAACGTGATCGGCCGTCCCGATCTCGCGGAAGATCCCGCGCTCGCCCGCAACGACGGCCGCGTGCGTCATAGCGCGATGCTCGACGAGGCGATCACCGCCTGGACCTCGCATCACTCGATGGACGAGGTTCTCGCGACGCTCGAACGCGAGGACGTGCCGTCGGGCCGCATCTACTCGGTCGCGGACATCGTGAACGACGCGCACTATTGCGCGCGCGACATGCTGCTCCAGGCGGATCTGCCGGGCGGCGCATCGGTGAAGATGCCGGGCATCGTGCCGAAGCTTTCCGACACGCCGGGCGAAGTCCGCTGGCCGGGTCCGGCGCTCGGCGAGCACACGCAATCGGTGCTCGAATCGCTCGGCTTCCAGGCGGGCGAAGTGGAACGGCTGCGTGCCGAGGGAGCGGTGCAATGAACCACGAGTACAGCGAAAAGTTGATCGTGCAGGAAGTCGCGCCGCGCGACGGCTTGCAGATCGAGAAGCAGTGGGTCGAGACCCACGACAAGATCGCGCTAATCGATGCGCTTTCGACGTGCGGCTTCACGCGTATCGAAGCGGGCTCGTTCGTGTCGCCGAAAGCGATTCCCGCGCTGCGCGATGGCGACGCGGTATTCGGCGGCATCCGGCGCGAATCGGGCGTGATCTACGTCGCGCTCGTGCCGAACGTGAAGGGCGCCGAACGCGCGCTCGCCGCGAATGCCGATGAACTGAACCTCGTGATGTCCGCGAGCGAGACGCACAACCGCGCGAACATGCGCATGAGTTGCGAGTCGTCGCTGGCCGGTTTCGGCGATGTCGTGCGGCTCGCTTCGGCCAGGGCTTCACTCAACGCCACGGTCGCGACCGCGTTCGGCTGCCCGTTCGAAGGACATATCGACGAAGAACGCGTCGTGTCGATCGCGCGGACGTATCGGGAAATGGGCATCGAAGGCATCACGCTCGCCGATACGACCGGCATGGCGAATCCGCGTCAGGTCGCGCGGCTCGTCACGCGCGTGCTCGAATACGTGCCCGTCGCCGATCTCACGCTGCACTTTCACAACACGCGCGGCCTCGGCCTCGCCAACGTTCTCGCGGCCTACGAAGCAGGCGCGCGCCGTTTCGATGCCGCGCTCGGCGGTCTCGGCGGCTGTCCGTTCGCGCCGGGCGCATCGGGCAACATCTGCACCGAAGACCTCGTGAACCTGTGCGACGAGATGGGCATTCCCACGGGCATCGATCTGCCCAAGCTGATCGCGCTGTCGCGTACCTTGCCCGCGCTCGTCGGACACGACGTCTCGGGACAAGTCGCGAAGGCGGGACGCAACTGCGACCTGCATCCGGCGCCCGATTTCGCGCGCGCCATCTGAATCAAAAGATCAACACAAAACAATATTGGAGACAAACATGAGCGATCTAAGCGTCCACGCGGCCGATGAGCCGCACATTCTCGGCAACACCTCGGACATCATTCGCAAGGTGGCGTTGCGGCTCATGCCGCTCATCATGCTGTGCTATTTCTTCGCGTTCTTCGACCGCATCAACATCAGCTTCGCGAAGTTCCAGATGCAGAGTTCGCTCGGTCTTTCCGACACCGCCTACGGTCTCGGCGCGAGCCTTTTCGTGATCGGCTATGTGCTGTTCGAAGTGCCGAGCAACATGCTGCTCTACAAGGTCGGCGCGCGCCGCTGGATCGCACGCATCATGATTTCGTGGGGCATCGCGACCACGCTCATGGTGTTCGTGCAGACGGAATGGCAGTTCTACGGGCTGCGCTTCATCATCGGCGCGATGGAAGCGGGTTTCGCGCCGGGCGTGCTGTATTACCTCACGCTATGGTTTCCCGCGAGCTATCGCGGCCGTATCACGTCGATGCTGTTTCTCGCGTCGGCGTTCTCGGGTCTCTTCGGCGCGCCGTTGTCGGGGCTCGTGCTCGGGCATCTGAACGGCGTGGCGGGCATCGCGGGCTGGCACTGGTTGTTCCTGCTCGGCGGCATGCCGTGCGTGCTGCTCGGCATTCTCGTGCTGAAAGTGCTGAAGGATAGCGTCGACGATGCCGGCTGGCTCACGAGCGACGAGAAAACGTATCTTAAGAGTCAGATCTCGACGCAAAGCCAGCACACCGACACCGGCCATTCGCTGTTCGGCGCAATCAAGACGCCCGGCTTTCTGATGCTCGGCCTCATCTACTTCCTGATTCAGGTCGCGTCGTATGGCCTGAACTTCTGGGCGCCGCACCTGATCCGCGCGGCAGGCACGCAGAATCCGACGATCATCGGTCTTCTGACGGCGGTGCCGTACATTTGCGGCGCGATCTGCATGGTCGTGGTCGGGCGCATGTCGGACCGTTCGGGCGAGCGCCGCAAGTTCGTGGCCGCGCTGCTCGTGATGGCGGCCGTGGGCTTCTTCGCGGCGGGCATTTTCGACAAGCAGACGACGCTGCTCATCGCCGCGCTGGGCGTGATGGGCGCGGGCGTGATCGCCTCGATTCCTGCTTTCTGGGCGTTGCCGCCGAAGCTTCTGACCGGCGCGGGCGCGGCAGGCGGCATCGCGCTGATCAACACGTTGGGGCAACTGGGCGGTATCGTGAGCCCGGTGATGGTCGGCCGCATCCGCGACACGATGGGCAGCACGACGCCCGCGCTGTACGCGATCGGCGCAATGAGCGTGGTGTGCGCGCTGTTGCTGCTCTTCGGCCTGCCGCAGACGCTCAGGCAAAAGGATCATTCGGCGCACGAGGTCTGAGCTTCACGCAACGGCTTCCTGGCAAATGAAAACGCCCGGCGGAATGGTTTTCCGCCGGGCGTTTTTGCATCACTCCTTCATCGTCCATTCGCGAATCTCGTCGCGATCGATGCCTTCCTCATGCGCGTATCGCACGCTCTCGATGATCTGATTCTTGAGCCATTCCTTCGTATGCGCGCTGCTGGTCGCGATGCGCGGCACGCGGTCGATTACATCGATCGCGAGCGTATAGCGATCCACGCCGTTGATGATCGCCAGTTCGAACGGCGTGTTGATGTTGCCGCGCTCGCGATAGCCGTGCACGTGCATGTTCGCGTGATTCGTGCGGTTGTACGTGAGCTTGTGCACGAGCGAAGCATACGAATGGAAGTTGAAGATCACCGGCTTGTCGCGCGTGAAGATCGAATCGAAATCGCGATGCGACAAACCATGCGGATGCTCCGTGTCCGGCATGAGCCTGAAGAGATCGACGACATTGACGAAGCGAATCTTCAGATCGGGACAATTCGCCTTCAGGATTTCGACGGCGGCGAGCGCTTCCATCGTCGCGATATCGCCCGCGCACGCGATCACGACGTCCGGCTCCGCGCCCTGATCCGTCGACGCCCAGTCCCAGATGCCGATGCCCTTCGCGCAATGCACGATGGCGTCCCGCATGCTCAGATACTGCAAGTGCGGCTGCTTGTCCGCGACGATCACGTTCACGTAGTCGTGCGAGCGCAGGCAATGATCCGCGACGCTCAACAGGCAGTTCGCGTCCGGCGGCAGATAAATGCGCACGACGCCCGGGCTCTTGTTCGTAACGACATCGAGAAAACCGGGGTCCTGATGCGTGAAGCCGTTGTGATCCTGCCGCCACACGAGCGACGTGATGAGCAGATTGATCGACGGCACCGGCGCACGCCAGTCGAGCTCGGTCTTGGCCTTTTCCAGCCACTTCGCGTGCTGGTTGAACATCGAGTCGATCACGTGCACGAAGGCTTCGTAGGTCGCAAAAAGACCGTGACGCCCGGTGAGCACGTAACCCTCGAACCAGCCTTCGAGCGTGTGCTCGGAAAGCATTTCCATGACGCGGCCATCGACGGAAAGCGCGCCGCCGTCCTGGTCCTCGGGCAGCGTCTCCGCGATCCAGCGCTTGCCGGATGCTTCGTACACGCCGTCGAGCTTGTTGCTCGCGGTTTCGTCGGGGCCGAAGAGACGGAAGCTCGTCATGTTGCGGCGGATCACGTCGCGCAAAAAGGTGGCGAGCACGGCCGTCGGCGATGTGTAGACGCTCGCCGCGCGCTTGAATTCGAACGCGTAATCGCGGATATCGGGCATATCGAGCGATTGCCGCAGCGCGCCGCCGTTCGCATGCGGATTCGCGCTGATGCGACGCGTGCCCTCGGGCGCGAGCGCGCGCAATGGCTCGATCAGGCGGCCGTCTTCGTCGAACAGTTCTTCCGGCTTGTAACTGCGAAGCCATTTTTCCAACAGCGCGAGATTTCGATGATTGCTGACGGGATCGGCAATCGGCACCTGATGCGCGCGCCAGAAATCCTCGACCTTGTGGCCATCGACTTCCTTCGGGCCGGTCCAGCCTTTGGGCGTGCGCAGCACGATCATCGGCCAGCGCGGACGCTTCACGTTTTGCGGATTCGCGCGCGCATTCGCCTGAATCGCGCGGATATCGCCGATGCAGCGTTCGAGCGTCGCGGCCATGCGCTGATGCATCGCTTCGGGTTCGTCGCCTTCGACGAAATGCGGCGCGTAGCCGTAGCCCTTGAAAAGGTCTTCGAGTTCGTCGTGCGGAATGCGCGCGAGAATCGTCGGATTGGCGATCTTGTAGCCGTTCAGATGGAGAATCGGCAGCACGGCGCCGTCGGTGGCGGGATTGAGGAACTTGTTCGAATGCCACGATGTGGCGAGCGGGCCGGTTTCCGCTTCGCCGTCGCCCACGACCGCCGCGACGATCAGATCCGGATTGTCGAATGCCGCGCCGAACGAATGCGACAGGCTGTAGCCGAGCTCGCCGCCTTCGTGGATCGATCCCGGCGTTTCCGGCGTGCAATGCGAGCCGATTCCACCCGGCGACGAAAACGCCTTAAAAAGCCTGAGCATGCCGCGCTCGTCGGCGCTGCGGTCGGGATAGATTTCCGAGTAATGGCCTTCGAGCCAGGAATTGGCGAGCGTCGCGGGTGCGCCGTGGCCGGGGCCGGAGACGAACAGAACGTTCAGATCGTCGCGCTTGATCAGACGGTTCAAATGCACCCACACGAACGACTGACCGGGATCGGAGCCCCAGTGACCGAGCAGACGCCGCTTGATGTGCTCGGGCTTGAGCGGCTCGCGCAGAAGCGGATTCTCGCGCAGGTAAATCATGCCGGCCGAAAGATAGTTGCAGGCACGCCAGTAAGCGTCGATCTTCGCGAGGAGATCGGGGTCGAGAGGCGTCTCGATGGCGGTCGTGCGGATGACGTCGTCGTTCAATTGGTTCTCCTGGCAAGTGAGAGGAGTGGTCAAGCGTCGTGCGTGCGGGCTTGCGCAGGATCGAGTCCTGCTCGCCGTTCAATGATCGGGGGTTGTTCGTGGCGTTTTGGTTGCAGCGCACGCGCGACGTCATGCGGACCATCTTAAGGGCGATTGAACGACGGGGGAGGCGGGCGCGTCATTCCATCGCGGAGCGCCGGCTTGAAAATCGCACGCAGTACGTCTTTTCTCAAGCGCCCATAAAATATCCGGATGTCTCGAAAATCCGCTTCCACCGCCAACGCTTTGCACGGCTTTCATCCCGCTGTCGCCGAATGGTTCGGCGCACGCTTTCCCGCGCCGACCGCCGCGCAGGCGCGCGCGTGGCCGCTCGTGCACGCGCGCCGCTCGACACTCGTCGCCGCGCCGACGGGCTCGGGCAAGACGCTCACCGCGTTTCTCGCGGCCATCGACGAACTGGTGCGTGACGGGCTCGCGCGCGGCGGGGCGCTGCCGGACGAGACACGCGTCGTGTACGTCTCGCCGCTGAAGGCGCTGTCCAACGACATCCACGTGAATCTGGAGGAACCGCTCGCGGGCATTGCGCGGACTTTGCGCGAATCCGGCGTGGCCGCGCCCGAGATTCGCGCGGCCGTGCGCACCGGCGACACGACCCAGCAGGAGCGCAACGCGGTCAGAAAGCGTCCGCCGCATATCCTCGTGACGACGCCGGAATCGCTCTACGTGCTGCTGTCTTCCGATTCCGGCCGCGCGATGCTCTCGACCACGCGAACGGTGATCGTCGACGAAATCCATGCGGTCGCGGGGTCCAAGCGCGGCTCGCACCTGAGCCTGTCGCTCGCGCGGCTCGACGCGCTCTGCGAGGAAGCGGGCGGAGAGCGGCCGGTGCGCGTTGGTTTGTCGGCGACGCAAAAGCCGATCGAACTCGTCGCGAAGTTTCTCGTCGGTGAAAACGAGCCGTGCGAGATCGTCGACGTGGGCCACGTCCGCGAGCGCGATCTCGCGCTCGACATCCCGCCGATGCCGCTCGAAGCGATCATGTCCAACGACACGTGGGAGCGCGTCTACGACCGTCTCGCGGAGCTTGCCGGGCAGCATCGCACCACGCTCGTCTTCGTGAACACGCGCCGCATGGCCGAGCGCGCGGCGCGGCATCTGACCGAGCGGCTCGGCAAGGAAGCGGTCGCCGCGCATCACGGCAGCCTCGCGCGCGAGCATCGTCTGGACGCGGAGCAGCGCTTGAAGCGCGGCGAATTGCGCGTGCTGATCGCCACGGCGTCGCTTGAGCTGGGCATCGATATCGGCGATGTCGATCTCGTCTGCCAGATCGGCTCGCCCGGTTCGATCGGCGCGTTTCTGCAGCGCGTCGGGCGCTCCGGGCATCAGGTCGGCGGCGTGCCGAAAGGACGGCTTTTTCCGACCTCGCGCGACGATCTCATCGAATGCACGGCGCTGCTCGACTGCGTGCGGCGCGGCGAACTCGACGCGCTGACCATTCCGCACGCGCCGCTCGACGTGCTGGCGCAGCAGATCACCGCCGAAGTCGCGTGCCGCGAGTGGGGCGAGGACGCGCTCTTCGAGCGCATCACGCGCGCGTATCCGTATGCGACGCTCGATCGCGCGCACTACGAGGCCGTGCTGCGCACGCTCGCGGAAGGCTATACCGGACGACAGGGCGTGCGCGCGGCGTATGTGCATCGCGACGCGGTCTCGCGCACGCTGCGCGGCCGGCGCGGCGGCAAGCTGACGGCCGTCACCTCGGGCGGCGCGATTCCCGACAACGCCGATTTCGCCGTGATCCTCGAACCGCAGGGCTTGCAGATCGGCACGGTGAACGAGGATTTCGCCGTCGAGAGTCTCGCGGGCGACATCTTTCAGCTCGGCAATACGTCGTACCGGATCGTGCGCGTGGAAGGCGGGCGCGTGCGCGTGGAGGACGCGAACGGCCAGCCGCCGAACATCCCGTTCTGGCTGGGCGAAGCGCCCGGCCGCAGCGACGAGCTTTCGCACGCCATCGCGCGGCTGCGCGCGCAGATCGACGCGCGGCTCGCGCAAGGCAGCGTCGACGAAACGGTCGCGTGGCTCGCGCAAGCGACGAGCGTCGATACCGAAGCGGCGCGGCAGATCGTCGATTATCTGGCGCGTTCGCGCGCCGCGCTCACCGTGCTGCCGACGCAGGACACGCTCGTCATGGAGCGCTTTTTCGACGAATCCGGCGGCACGCAACTCGTCATCCACGCGCCGTTCGGCAGCCGCGTGAATCGCGCGTGGGGCCTGGCGCTGAGGAAGCGCTTTTGCCGCACGTTCAACTTCGAGCTGCAGGCGGCGGCAACCGAGGACGCGATCGTGCTGTCGCTGACGGGCGGCCACAGCTTCGCGCTCGATGAAGTCTGGCGCTATCTGAAATCGGCGACGGCCGAGCACGTGTTGATCCAGGCGCTGCTCGACGCGCCGCTCTTCGGCGTGCGCTGGCGCTGGAACGCGACCAACGCGCTCGCGCTGCCGCGCTACACCGGCGGGCGCAAGGTCGCGCCGCAATTGCAGCGCATGAAAAGCGAAGATCTGCTCGCGGCGGTGTTTCCGGATCAGGTCGCGTGCGCGGAGAACGTCGCGGGCGAGCGCGATGTGCCGGCGCATCCGCTCGTCGAGCAGACCATCGACGATTGTCTGCACGACGCGATGGATTCCGACGCGTGGCTCGCGCTCCTGAGACGCATCGAAGCGGGCGACGTGCGGCTCGTCACGCGCGAGTTGCCCGCGCCGTCGCCGCTCGCGGCCG
>NZ_FCOJ02000101.1 GCF_001545035.1 Caballeronia glebae | reverse complement strand
AAACCATCGACGCCGGGCATCACGCGGTACTGCGCGAACGACTGCATCGAGCGATTGATGAATTGTGGGTCAATCAAACCGCGCGAAGCCTTGAAAAGAGCATGTTCATATAGCGTCTTTCCATTCATATCCGCGTTATCGAAGCCGGTACGACGCTCGCCGCGCCAAACTGCGCGCGCACCGGCCCAGTCGCGCTGGGCAACACGCTCCAGGAATTCGGGGGTTGGACGATACAGTTCGGCGGCCAACGACGGACGCTTGGTGCCACCTGCCACCTTGCCGTTGCGCGTGAAAAGCCCCTTGAGTCGGCACTGCTCGCAGCCTTCGTAGTTGCGGCATGCCATGCGCGAAGTATCGAGTCCGAACTTCGCGCGTAGCAATTCGAGGTCAGCTTTCGGCATGACATCTTCTGCCGGCAGCTTGCAGTGCTCGCAAAGCGTAGGAATTAGCTTCTGGTTACCGACCGCATTGATGAACCCTTCGGAAGCCAACTCGTCGATCGGCAGTTGCAGCCGCCCGCCCGCCATACGCATCACGGCGGCGATGATGTCGCCGGCGTGCAGCGAAAACCGCACGGGATGGCCCGTCAAGGCGAGTTCTGCGACCAGCCCCATCACGACGCGGTCGCGAACTTCTCCGATCGTCAGATCGTCCGGGTCCTGCCGCATTAGCGTTCGAATCACCTCCGCGTACTTGCGGTTCGCTTCATCGTCGGTCTCGTCTGGCCGGCGAATGATCGAGTAGTCGGACAGCCAGGGCATCGGGTATTCCGACGGCTCGTTCACCGCGAACTGTTTTTTGAGTTCACGATCCGGCAGCATGTACGAGAGCGCCCGCAGCGTCGTCGTCTTGCCCGAGCCGGTTTCGCCGGTGAGCGCCGTGATACCGCCGCTCACATAGTTAAGCGTCTCGATGAGCTCTAGCTGGCTCTTCTCCAAGCCCATGTTTTTCGGCAGCAGCACCGAATAGTTCTTGAAGTTGCCGTCGAGCAGACGCAGCGTGACGTCATACCCACCAACCAGCGGCGATGACTGCCAGCGCAGGTTGACCGTGTCCGTCTTGACGACCAGCGGAATCATTGCCGACTGCGGTGCGTTCGGCTGGAAGCTGTTGCCCGAGTTCGTGTTGCGCTGAACGAGATCGCTGTACGCCGCAAACAAGGCGCGACGCACGATCGCTTTGGGCATGCGGCTGAAGGTGTACATATCGCCGTTCACGCGGAACCGGACTTCGACCTCGTTGTGGAATTCCCGTGGTTCGAAATGGATGTCGCTCGCGCCGTACGCATGTGCGGCCTCGACGATGTCACGGAAATTACCGATCGCGCGGCTCGCTTCGCGGACTGTGGAGTTTGCCAATGCGGCGCCCTTACCGGAGTAGATCGCGGCGATCACGGCATCGGTCGCGATCATTTCCTCGCGCACGAGAATGTCGTTAGCGCCCAGATCCTTGATGAAGGTCGCGTACTGTGCCTTCTCGGCGAACCGTGCGGTCGCAACTGTAATCGCTACACCCGGTTGCAATTCGACTGCGACGAACTGCTTGCGCGCGGCCGCGGGAATGCGAAGCGCGGCATCGTCATCCGCGACGGTGAGAATACGTTTGAAGTCCGGAAGCGAATCGGGCGAGACGAGTTCCGGCCGCCCGGACGACATTCCGCCGCCCTCGGGCTGATCTTCGTCGTCCGCTGCATGTTCTTGCGCTGCCTTCGTCGGTGGGGGCACGGACCTTTCGTCGCGGAAGCCGACTGGTCGTTGCGGCTCGAGTTCCGGTTGCTTCTCAAACCGCAGCGGATCGGCGCTCCCAACGGATGCCGCGCGCATGTCAGCATCCGCGTCGCTGACACCAGCAACAACGTCTTCGGTGGGAGTCGACGGCACAGGGACTCGCTGCGGTTCACGTAGCGGCTCATTGTGCGGATCCGCAGCAGCCGGTACCGCTTCCGCTTCCGGTGCCGAGCCCGCGCCAACTACCGGCTCGCCGCCCTCCTTAGCCGCCATCGCGGCGGACATGCTCGCGTAGCTGGGTCGTTCGAAGCTGGGCGGGACGAACGGCCGAAACGTCGCTTCGTCGTCGGCCGCATGGACCGGCGCTTCGGATTTCTCAGGCACCGCCTTCGCCGACGAGTGCCAGCCGTCGCCGATCTCTGTGCTCTCGACGTCTTCGATGTCGCCACCCGAAAGCGCGCGACCGAGAAACGTGACTTGCGGATTCATCGCACGCGTGGTCACGGGCGACGCTTGCTCCGCCGCCAGTTCGGAAGGTCTATCTCGCCGTTTCCGTCTTTCGGCAACCGGCTCTGCCGACCCGAACTTCGGCTCTGCAGCAATGCTAGGCTCAACGAAGGTCGAGCGCGGCGCGCGAAACCGCTTCAGGAAGCCACCACGCGGAGCGTCTGGCGCTCCCTGTTCTTCTTGTGCGAAAAGACCCATTTCTTATTTCCCAAAGGGTACGAAGGTGGAAGCCGTCGACGAGATGCCGCCCGGAGGAAGCGGCGAGGACAGATCTGTGATGGCCCTGACGGCCGGCGAGTCTGGAATCACGGCGGGTACGTCGGAGGGCGCAGCGATGGTCTCTGTCCAGTGGCGCTTGCCGTCAACAAGATTGACCGTGAAGCCGTCGATGGAGGCTACCGTCCAGCCATTGAGCAACCGGCCGCCGCGCCGCGCGGTATAGGTCGTGCCTCGATAGTCATACAGCACGTACGAGCCCGACATGTCGGAATACGCCCCAACGAAGGTCGCGGGAATGACGCGCTTCGGCGGCGGCGCACTGGACCTGCGTTCTACCTTGGGCGCTGCCGGTGCGGCGGCGGTGACCGGCGCAACCGTCGCGCCGAGCGGCGAAGAGAGGCCAACGGCGCTGCCCGGTGCCGCCGATCCGGCTTGGCCACCTTGCGCACTGCGCATCGAGTCGACTAGCTTCGCTCGCGCGAGCTTGTCGATGTCGTCGAGCGTGAGATGACTTTCCTGCGAGAACGCCGCGCCTGCGACGAACATGAGCGCGCCAAAGCAGGCGGCTCGTGCTGGCCACTTAGTTGAGAACATAGTATTTACCCTTCGCAGTGAAATGCACCCCGGTACCGTCTTCCTTCAACTCGACGTCGAGGGTGTCCAGTGCCATGTTGTCGGGCAGACGCGCGAGGAGCGCGCTTTGCCATTTGTATCCGTCGATCTGCCATGCGCCACGCAACACGAGCGGCCCCTGCACTTCACCAGCCGTCGGTTGGCGCGCAATGAGGCGCTCGGCGGGTTTGATATCGACGACGTAGCCGTGGCTATCTAGCGTGTCCGGCTTCGTAGAAAGCTTTTGCGGGTCGGTCTGCAACGCCTTGATGAGTGCCTGCTGAGTCGGCCACGTCTTTTGTTCGGCTAGCGCGACGCGTTCGGCAACTGTCACCTCCGGCCCGCGCGCTGTCAGATGCCAACCGTCCGTGTTGAAGAGGACCGGACGCAGCGACTCCGGCGCACGTGCGTCGAATTCCTTAAATGTGCCGCCCTGTCGCTTGTAGGTCGCCATGCACGGCCCCGCGATCGTGCATGACGCTTTTTGAAACTGCCATCCTGCAACGTTCGTTTCCTGCGCGCCGAAACTCGCCAGCAGCTTAGGTGTAAGTTGGTTAGCCAGCGGAGCAGGCGCGGCAAGCGTGCGCATCGCTGCGGACTGGTACTCCTGCATGAACGTCGGCGGCGGTGCCGGCGGCGGTGGGGGCGGATTGAGCACGTCAATCAATTGCTTGCCCCCGAAGAACACAGCAGCCAGGATGACGAGCAACGGCACCGTCGTTGGCACGGTCACCGGGACTTTTTTGATCAACCCGACCTTGCGCGCGACGAGCAGCTCGCGAAGATCGAACGACTCATCGACCGCGTGCAATTGCGCGCCGTAGCCCAGGGTCGCCAGTTCAAGCCCGGCTTTCGCGCACCCGTCCTCAATCTCGTCTCGCCGATCGGCAAGCGCATTAAGCGCGACTTCTTGATCGAGCGAGACAGCGCCGCGCTGCACGAGCACCAATTGCACGCGCTCATCGTTCTGTATGAGAATGAGTACCGCCGGACGCCGACGAACGCGGTCCAACAACGCGATACGCGCCGCAGCAGAGTACAGCTTGCCGCCCTTTCGCTGCGCAGGTTCGAGTTCGCAGAATCCGACGATGGTCTCGTCGTTCGCCTTGTACTCGGTGAAGTGCGTCGCGCCCGATTCCTCGGCGAAGTGTCGGCGTTCGGCGCGAGCGCCCTTGGCGGAATAGGCGCGCCAATCCAGCCCGAATACAAGCTTCGCGCCCTTTTCTCCCGGTATGGATTCGAAGTGCATAGGAATGCTTACCTCGCGCTCACATTGACGGGACGACAGTTGCCGTCAACATGATCACTTGGAACGTGCGCCCCTTATTCCATGCGCCCGACACTCCACCAATGCCGTTGTTGCTGTTGCCGTCGTAGCGATTGCTCACCGCGCCGTACAGCACAACGGTCTGCCCATCGGACAAGGCAATGGTCTGATCGTCCTTATTGCCGAGGATGTCGGGCAACTGGATCTGCTGCAGCGTGGCGCCTGATCCCGTGCTGATGGTCGTGAATGGCCCGTTCAGCTTCGAGCTATCGCTCCAGTACGAGAGAATGATTTGATTGTGGTCGTTGACCGACGGCAGGATGTTCACGAAGTCACCCACCGTCACCGATCCCGGCTGCAGACCCGGTACGCCCGCGCTACTACCGGCGATGGAGCCGACGCTCGGCGTGGTAGCTGCCAAATACCCCTTCGTCTCAAACGATCCGATGGAAACCGGCAGTCCATTGAGCGTCATCTTCGTCTGGGTGTTGTCCTGTACCGTTTTGCCGAACGCGCTGAGGCCGCTGATAATCGCGTTGGTGCCTTCCAACGGCGAGCCGGGCTTCAAAACAGACAGGCCGACGGTGCCGCCAATCGCAGTTGCCAACGAGGTAGGCGAGGCAACTGTAATCGAATAGCGCTTCAGCCCGTCCGAAATGCGGTTGAACACAATGTCCGCGCTGACGCCCGCTTGCGATGAATTGCTCAGATCGACTTGCAAGGTACGCACACGCAGCGCGACTTGACGCGTCGAAATCGCGTTCTCGCGCGCGAGCAATGCGCCCATCCGATCGACGGCTTCCTTCGTATCGCGAACCATCACCAGACGGCTTTGCGGATTAACCACAACTTCGCCGAGCGGTGACTTAAGCTTTTCCAGTTCCGACTGGATGATCGCAATTTGGTCGAACGTGCCATCCCGGCCGGTCGAGGTGACCGCCGAGAACGAACCGGTGTTCCCCGTCGTGCCGCCCGTCGTGCCACCGGACGCCTGGTTGCCAGTCGATGTATCGGTTCCCTTTGACATGGTCGACTTGATGGACACCCTGCCCGGGATCGCCGCTATCGTGAACGTCTTGGTGACGAACCGGCTGATGGAAATGGTGCTGCCATCGAACGTCCAGTCGAGGCCGAGGTTTTCCGTCACGCCACGCAGATACTCCCCGACCTTGCAGTTACACGCCTGCGCATAGACCGGCTCAACATTCGACTTCGCCATCGCTTGCGGCTGCATCGGGGCGCTCTGCCCGTTCCCGCCGTTCGTCTTCGGGATTAGCGCGTCGCGGGGAATGAACACGTCCGGGCTCAGATGCACCGGATAACCGGTAGCCGTTGAGACCAGCGTGGCGATCTTGGACAGCGGGAGGTTACCGGGGAAGACAACCGACTTCTCTCGGAAAATCGCGGGCAGCGTAGCTTCGTAGGCGACAGGCACCAACCGGTCGCCGAGGAACGCCGTCGGTACATCTTCAACGAGCGACATCGACTCGGGGCCGTTGCCCATCGCGCGCGTGGCTTCCGCGTTGGTTGCATCATAGGCGTGGTTCACGTCGGATTGCGACACCGCGCAGCCGGTCAGCGATGCAGCCACGAGAATGGCAATGGCAGATTTGATTTTCGTGAGGCGCATGGCGATTACTCTTGGCAGTTGGCTGCGCGTGCGACGACGCGGATTACGTTATTGGTGTGCTTGCAAACCCGCGTGGGCGTGCGCATGTGATTGGTTGTCTGCATCACTTGCGTGAGCACGGACTTGAAGTCACCCGAGAAGCTCGCGTTGAATTCCAGCGGCAAGTCGTCGTCGATTTTCCAGGCGAGTTGCCAACCCTGCTGCTGCAGCCAGCGATCGAGCGCATTGCGCAGATTGATGTCCTGCCGCGTGATCGACAAAGTAAGGACTCCGCCGGGCACCGTTGCACCACCTTGCGACGGCACGATCACCGGGGCGACATCCATTGAGCCAACTGGCGACGGCGCGGCGGCACCGGGAAGTGCGACCGGAGCGGGACCGCCGATAGGGGCCTTGGGCGCGGCCGGAGCAGCAGGCGCAGCGGGAACTGGAGGAGCAGCACGAACGCCGGGTGCAACCGGCGACGCCATCGCCAACTGTGCGACAGGAGTTTTCGCGGCGGGCGCGGAGAGGAGTTGCCAGCCGTCACCGGGCGGCGGTGCAAGGCGAGACTGGTCGGGGTCCGCTGCTGCAACACCCGAGACGGTCGTGAGTGCCAGACACGCGAACAAGCGAGCCACCATGCGCGCGGTGCGATGCGTTTGAAGAGAAAAGATAGGCGTCATGTTGGTCAGTTCGCGCGTTGCAGGCGGCGATAAATGTTGTTGGCGTAGATAAGCTGCTTGTTCGAGGAGACGGCGTTGTAGGCACCGACCGCTTTCCATGTCGGACCGAACTGCTTGATGTTCGAAGCCAAGATCCAGGTCCCCACATAGGCGTTCACGCAGGCATCGAGCAAGTGTTGCCGGGTGATGCCGAAGCGACCCAGTTTTGGAAGCCATGACGAGTTGATCTGCATCAGACCAATGTCCTCGCTACCATCGGTATTGCGGTTCGTCACATACGGGCGCATACCAGACTCTTGCTGTGCGATCGCACGTACCACCTGAACGCTCACACGGTGATAGCGCGCTGCATCGTCGAGGCAATCCGCATGCGCATGAAAGGAGACGGCTGCCGATAGCAGCGTTGCGACTTGAAGCATTCGGTTCATGACGCCGGCCGATCGAAGAACCGCACATCGTGTTTGCGAAGCACATTGACGACGTTGCCGTCCGCGTTGACGATGAACTGGTCGGCCGTGCCGTTGAACTTGTAATAGCGGCCCTTCTGCTCGCCCGAGCCCATGTGCGCGACGTCAGCGACCGTCACCTTGCCGACGGTGTCGGCGAATTTGAAGAACGTCGAGCCGTTTTCATCGAACACGCTTTGAAGAGCGGCTTTATTCGCTGTGTCGAACTCGTATACGGTTCCGGCGACACGGGCGACTTCGACCTTGTCGGTGCCGTTGGAGATCGTGATACGCTCCGCGCGGTTGAACGTCACCACGTCGGTCGCTTCATCCCACTCCGGACGCAGCGACTTGCCGTCTTGCCCGGTCATCTTCAACTTTGCGTTGGGCTTCTCCGAGAATTTGATCTGAATGTGGCTGTCGTCACCGTCGCGGATCGCCAGCGCGCCGAACTTCGCCGCCAGCACCGACCCGGATGCGGCCGGCGCGTTTGCATCGACCTTCTTGGCGATGTCTGCGATGGGGTCCGCGCCCGTTGTCACTCTCGATGACGCGGCCGCCGCAGTTGCAGCGACCTGCGATACGGGCGCCACATAGTTGACGGCCACCGACTGAGGAGCCGAGCGGCGGAGTGTTACATGGTGAGAGTTGAAGTCGACGTCGGCGTATAAGTCGGAAGCTGCCACCAGCCGATCGAGCGACTGCATCCAGTTCTCGCCATCACGCGTGCCGAAGCTCGTCGAATTCGTCAGATCAATGTCTTTCTGTGCCGATCCGGTCCAACCCTGCGGCACCAGCGCTTTAACCAGTTGCGCGAGCGGCAGCGTCGCGTTCAAAGGCCTCGTGCTTTCGAGGCTGCTGCGCGGTCCGATGAGCGCAAGGCGGCCAGAGAAGCCAGAAAAGCCGGAAGGCGAGTCACTGCGCGCCTTGTCGCCAATGAAGCGATTGGCCTTCTTCCAGTAAGCGGTGGCGCTCGAGCCGCCCGCTGAGTAACGGATCACCTCGGGCGTGCCCGACACGACGATGTACGGTCCCTGGTTATGCCCACCGTCCACGCGCAGCGATTGACCGGCACGCGGTTGGAAGTAGGTGTCGCTCCCATCGTTGAAGACGAGTGCCGGTCGCTCCAGCACGTTGCCCGCGATCTCGTAGTCAAAGTCGAGCGGATCTGTGCCAGCGGCCACCGCATTGAGGGTGACTGCCGCAAGCGCGAAAGTGAGAAGAGAGAGCGTGTGCTTCATAGACCGCGTTCGATTTGAGAAAGGTGCTTCACGAAGCGCGCGAGGTATTCGCGGCCGGGGGCGGGATTGGCGCTGTGGTAATACGCGACAGCCTTCGCTGCAGAGTGCGTGAGGCGATAGTTCTCGTTGAGAATGTCTTCGGCTACGCGGATGTTGGTCGCCGGCGCGAGCGCATCCCAAGCACTGGTGAAGCGCTTACTGTGGTATCCCCAGTTCACTTGCATCAGGCCAATATCGAAGTTCGATCGGCCGTTGCTGATCAGATAGCGGACCGCCCGGTACGCGTCTTCGCGGGTGCGAAAGAAGAAGCCCCGACCAGCGACGTTCAACGTCCAAGGCCATGCGCGACCGTTGTATGCCGACTCATTAAGCGCGATGCCAGCCAGAATCTTCGGATCGACGGACGTGTGCATCGCGTCGAACGGTGCCTGCGCCGATGCGCACGACCATCCCCCACGCCGCTCCGTGATGCTCGCTTGAGCGTCATCGGTAAGGGCCGCGGGGAGCAGCCAGCCCGCCTTCACGAAGAGGCTTTCAAGGCTGACGGCCAATCCGTCGATGCTGATCGCAACACCGCTAGCCGTAGACTCAACCGATTGGCCTTCAAATCGGTTAGCCCACGCCAGAAATGGCTTGAGCCCACATGCGTACACCGGCTCGCCGGGCAGCTCGACGATCGCGCGTTTCGTACCGTCATCGAGCACGATGCGCGTGGGGCTGATGATCGAATCGATGGTTGTCGCGTGTGCGCCGAACGCGATCGCCGACAGACAGGCCGCCGCCCATCCCTTAGTCATGGTATGGCTCCATGACGATGTCCTGGGTCACCTGCACCAGGAACTTCTGGCCCGGCTCGACGGTGACGGTCGGCGGGATATTCTGGTTCCGCTGCATAACGGTCTGGGCCGTCGCTGCAGCGACCTGCCCCGCCGTGTCACCATAAGTAGTAACGCCGTTTGGCGTCGCGGTCGTCGCCGTCTGCGGGCTGCTGTCGAACGCCTTCAGCAGAATCGCCGTGATGAAGCCCGCGCCGAAAATCTTCAGGAAGTGGTTGTTCACATCGCCCGAGTATCCGGCGTAGCCGTTCTGGTCGGCACCTTGCATGCCGTTGAGCGGCACGCTCTTGCCGTTGGGCAGACGCAGACTCGTCGAAGCAACCAGCAAGCGCTCTTGGCCAATTTTGACGTCCGCGCTGTACATACCATTGATGAACGCGCCTTTCGGGATCATCAAGCAGTCGCCGCGCAGGGTGTCATACACGTCCTCGTCCACCATCAAGGCGACGCGACCCGGCTTGTCCGAGTTCAGCCCCTCGAGCGTCTTGACGTGGATGACGTGCGGCGGCGTCAACGTGCAGCCGGTCGACCGGCCATTAAAGGTCGTGCGTTCGATGCCGCCCTGCGAAGCCGCATCCCGCAGGAACGCGCGGTCGCGATCTTCGGGCGCTTGGCCCTGCTTCGCCAAGGCGAGCGCCATCGCATCGGGGGTGTTGGCTCCCGCAGCGTTCCGAGCTGCTCGCACCTCATCCAACGATGGAACGCCAGCAGGCAGTACGCCGGTCGCGTGGTTAGCCGAACGCGAAGCGCCGGCCTGCTTAAAGATCGAGGACGTATAGATCGCGTCTTGCGCGGCTTTGCGGGAAAGCTCACGCGCGTCCGTGCCCGAACCTTTGACTTCATCCTGGAAGTCAGCGCCGGTCAGCATCGGTTTGACGGCTGGCTTTGGGGCCGCTGCCTCAGAAGCAGCGCGCGCGGCAGCCTCCGACGCCGCTGCGTCGCGCTGCTGACGGATCATCTGGTCGATGTCGTTGTTGTTCGCGGCAGTCGGCGCTTCCGTACTCGACTTCAGCGCGGTCGCCTTCTTAACGCGGGCGTCTTCATCGGCCTTGTTCGTCGCCTGTAGCTGATAGTAAAAGCCGAGGCCACCGATGACGGCAGCAGCCAGAATGCCGATGCTCATGATCGCATTGCGTGGCGTTTTGCCTTTGACGAGCGCTTCTTGCTCCGCGCTGGGCGTAGCCGAGTCCGGTTTTTTCGCCACGATCAGAACACCCCGAACAAGCGGCGGCGACCGCGCGTCACCGTGACCTCATCCTTGCCGGAACGCAGGACGATTTCGTCGGCCAGACGTTGAAGGACGAGGAAATCCCCGCGGCGGATGAAGTTCGCCACGACTCGATCGCCGTGGTCGAGAATGAACGGAACCGGCCACTCCTGGGCCTTGGCAGGCATGCGCATCCAGACCGCATGTCCGTCGTCAAAGACGGTTTCCGGCGTGAACTCGGCGCGACCCTCGACGCTGTAGCCCCAGTTCAGCTTTTCCGGTGCAACGCCGATGCTTCCCGAGTCCGCATCACCGCGACCGCCGCTCGCGGTCGCGTCCTCGCGTGCGCTGACGCGGGCCATCGGCGCGCGCGGGTACTGGAAGCGCACCGTCTGATAGAACATGCCGCCCGCCGGCGACGCGATGAGCGTGAAGTCGTACTCGCGGAGGTTCGTTGTCAGATGCAGCGTGTTGACAAGGTCGGCCTTGTGGGGCTTGATGAACACATGGTTCATCTTGTCGTCGTCAATCTCCCATTGAACGCTGTCGCCCATGGCAGGGTCGGCGATCAGCTTCTCACCCTTCTCCAGTTCGATCGTCGTGAGCTTCAGCGGCGCGGTCAGCACGCGGTAGATCTGGTCGCGGCTGTACGGAAACACCCCGATGCGCGCGTCGCCGGGCATCGTCAAAGGGTCCGCCCCGCCGTTGAACGGATTGACCGGGCTCATCGGGTCGCCTGCGACCATTGCGGCATTAAACGCCGAGTCGCTTGCGGTTTTTTTAGCTACAGCCGGTTGAGCAAGGAACGCTGCGCACGCAGCGAGAAGGCTCATGCCGATGACCGGCCGTTTAAGGAGAATGGTTGCGGTCATGCTTATGCGGTCCGCTCAAGGCGGAAGAACGGAATGAAGATACCGAAGGGATTTGTGGTAAGCGCCTGTTCGGCCGTCGGCGCAACGATCTGGTAGCGCAAGGTCAACGCGTACGACTTCACGTCGGGCTTACCCGTGGCGCCAGCCTGCGAAGTGGTCGTCGTGAATTCAACGAGCACGGTGGAGTCTTGAAGCAACGCGATGTTGCGCACATCGACTTCGCGGATGAGCTTCGGGTTTGCGGTGATCGCTTGGAAAGGAGCATCGACCTTCAGCCAGTCGCGGAATTGACCGGTCGCGGCTCCGATCATTTGCGCCTTCACCGAGTTGATGTTGGCGGTCATGCGAGAGGTTTCGAGACGGTCCGAAAGCACTGGCTCGATGGTGAACCAACGAACCGCCATATCTTTGACCGTTGTCCGAACGGCTTGAGAGTCGGGCTTGTACGCGACGAGCTCGGTGACGATCGGGTGGCCGCCGGTGTCGGCCGACACGCCAACGACGCGCGTGACCGACGGAGGCGGTTGGCGCGTCCATACAGCGCCGGCCGCGATGAAAGCCAAGCCGAACGCAATGAGCATCCAGCGGTTAGCTTCGAGCGTGAGCCTCGTGCTCGTCTCGAAAATTACCTTGCTCGGATCTTCCTCGGCATATGAGCCGGGGGCCGTGGACAGCGCGGCCCGACGCTTGTTCTTGAAAAGACGCATGGCAACCCTTTGGAATGGTCACCATTGAATCAGCGCGAGCGTCCTTTTTTTGGTGGAAAGACGGCTAGTTTTGGCGTCTTTGTACGGTGCGCTTATCGGCCCTATGCCTAGCCTCACTATGTCCGGCTAGGAAATATCATGATATTGGTCGATCCAAGGAAAGAGGCATGAAAACGTGCAGCTTTTCGCTGGGACGATGCGTACACCGCGTAGTAAGCAACCAGCCTGTCGGCAGGCGAGGTGCCAGCTCGACGAACTAGTGTAACAATATTTCGAACGCTGGGATTTTGTTACACCCTTGTTCAGAAATTCTTTCCTTTTTAAATCAATAATTTGCGTGGCCAGAGCCGTGTTTTCAGAAAATATCATGATATTTCCTAGCGCTTTTTGGCCTTCTTCCGCAGGCCTGGCACGGCATAGCGTTCCCGCGGGAACGGCGAGTTGAAACCCTCTGTTAAGGCACCTCATTACACATAAGTCGTGACAGTGGCGCGCCGCGAAAAGTCGTTTACGGTCAATGACATAGCGGATGGGGTT
>NZ_FCOJ02000161.1 GCF_001545035.1 Caballeronia glebae | reverse complement strand
GGGGGTGCGGCGGAATTCTTGGACTATCAGGAGCTAGTCCATGTATTCGTACGAAGACCGCATCCGAGCAGTGAAGCTCTATTTGAAGCTTGGAAAGCGCCTTACCGCGACCGTTCGTCAATTGGGCTATCCCACAACGAAATCTCTCGAACGTTGGTATCACGAGTACGAGCGGTGCCTCGATTTGCCGAGGAAAAAACGTATTTGCTTGAGGCCGCGCTACTCGGCAGAACAAAAAAAGGCGGCCACGGACCACTACATGAGCCACGGCCAGTGTCTGGCAGCAACAACAAAGGCCTGGGGATATCCGGGACGTGGGACGCTCGTCGCCTGGCTCGACGAGCTGCATCCTGAACGAAAGAAACGCGCTCTCGGGAAGACTTCGGGTATTCGGTACGCACCAGAGCTGAGGCAGACAGCGGTCATCGATCTGTGCACTCGACGAGAAAGCGCCGAGGAAGTTGCCAAAAAGATTGGCGTGAGCCGCCCAACGTTGTACAACTGGAGAAATCGGTTACTCGATCAGGAGGCTGTTTCAAACATGACACGCCGCAACGATCCGCCGCAGACCTCCGAGCAGACGACGCTGGAGCAGCAGGTCGAATCACTCCGACGAGATATCCGGAAGCTCCAGATCGAACACGACATCCTAAAGAAGGCCAATGAAATATTAAAAAAAGGCCTGGGCGTCGACCCGCAACTCCTGACGAATCGGGAGAAGACGGAGCTGGTTGATGCCCTGAAACAGACTTACACGCTGTCGGAGCTTCTTGCTGAACTGGGGCTCGCCCGTAGCTCCTACTTCTATCACCGGGCGCGGGTACAGACTGCCGACAAGTATGCTCATGTACGCCTTGCCATTGCGGATATCTTTGAACTGAATCACCGCTGCTACGGATATCGCCGGATGCGTGCGGCACTTGGCAGGCAGAAAGTCTTCATCTCGGAGAAGGTCGTTCGGCGCTTGATGAAGCAGGAACATCTAAGCGCGACCACGACGAGGCGGCGTCGATACGGTTCCTACGCTGGAGAAATTAGTCCTGCTCCAGATAACCTTATCAACCGGGACTTTCGGGCCGCAGCACCGAATGAAAAGTGGCTCACAGACATCACAGAGTTCCAGATTCCTGCTGGCAAAGTCTATCTGTCGCCGATCATCGACTGCTTCGATGGGCTCGTGATTAGTTGGTCAATCGGTACGCGACCAGATGCCGAACTTGTGAACACGATGCTCGATGCTGCCGTCGAAGCAATGAGCAGTAGCAACAGCCGACCTGTAATCCATTCAGATCGCGGTGCGCATTACCGCTGGCCAGGGTGGCTTGCCCGAATACGTGAGGCCAATCTGATTCGTTCAATGTCGCGCAAGGGCTGCTCGCCCGATAATGCGGCGTGCGAAGGCTTCTTTGGACGGCTGAAGACCGAACTGTTTTACTCCCGGGACTGGCAGGCCATCAGCACCGATCAGTTCATTGAAGTCGTTGACTCGTACATTCGCTGGTACAACGAGAAACGAATCAAGATCTCGCTTGGCGCACTCAGTCCGATTGAATACCGGGAGAGTCTGGGGCTGACGACATAAACCAGTCCAAGAATTCCGCCGCACCCCC
>NZ_FCOJ02000094.1 GCF_001545035.1 Caballeronia glebae | reverse complement strand
GCTCCGATGCCGGCCCGCCCGACCGGCTCGATCGACTCAAGCGACCCTTACTGGCACGCCTCGCACTCGTCGAAGCCCGCATCGCCCGGACGCATCATGCAGACGGGGCCGTCCGCTTCAGGCGCGGGCGCTGCCTCGACTGCAGATGCGCCCGCAGCAGCAGCGTTGAAGCCGCCGTTGCCCGCCGCCGATGCGCCGCCGCTCACGCCGCCACCGAAACTGCCGCCGGCACCGTTGCCGCCGTCACCCGAGGGCACCGAGTTCAGCGCGCCGTGCGCGACCGTCGACTTCTCGACGTGCGTCGCCGCCATCGTGCGAAGGTAGTACGTCGTCTTGAGGCCGCGAATCCACGCGAGCTTGTAGACCTCGTCGAGCTTCTTGCCCGACGCGCCGCCCATGTAGATGTTCAGCGACTGCGCCTGATCGATCCACTTCTGACGGCGCGACGCCGCTTCCACGAGCCACTTCGGATCGACTTCGAACGCGGTCGCGTAGATCGCGCGGAGATCGGCCGGAATGCGGTCGATGCGCGAGAGCGTGCCGTCGAAGTACTTCAGATCCGACACCATCACTTCGTCCCACAGGCCGCGCGTCTTCAGGTCACGCACGAGGTAGTCGTTCACGACCGTGAATTCGCCCGACAGATTCGACTTCACGTACAGATTCTGGAACGTCGGCTCGATGCACGCCGACACGCCGATGATGTTCGAGATCGTCGCCGTCGGCGCGATCGCCACGCAGTTCGAGTTGCGCATGCCGTAGGTCGAGATACGCGAACGCAGTTGCGTCCAGTCCATCGATTCGGACATATCGACTTCGACGTAACCGCCGCGCGCATCGGCCAGGAGCTTCACCGAATCCTGCGGAAGAATGCCGCGATCCCACAACGAGCCGCGATACGTCGCGTAACGGCCGCGCTCTTCCGCGAGCTCCGTCGACGCGTAATACGCGTAGTAGCAGACGGCTTCCATCGAGCGATCCGCGAACTCGACCGCCTCGCCCGACGCATACGGCGTGCGCAGCAGATGCAGGCAGTCCTGGAAGCCCATGATGCCCATGCCGACCGGACGATGCTTCAGGTTCGAGTTACGCGCCTTCGGCACCGCGTAGTAGTTGATGTCGATGACGTTGTCGAGCATGCGCATCGCGACGCTGATCGTGCGCTTCAGCTTGGCGTGATCCAGCGCGTAGCTGCCGTCGGCCTGCTTGATCATGTGCGCGACGAGGTTCACGGAGCCGAGATTGCAGACGGCGATTTCCGTCTCGCTCGTGTTCAGCGTGATTTCCGTGCACAGGTTCGACGAGTGCACGACGCCGACGTGCTGCTGCGGCGAACGCACATTGCACGGGTCCTTGAACGTGATCCACGGATGGCCCGTTTCGAACAGCATGCCAAGCATCTTGCGCCACAGTTGTGCAGCCGGCAGCTTCTTGAACAGCTTGATTTCGCCACGCGCGGCTTTCTCTTCGTAAGCCACGTACGCCTTTTCGAAGTCCGCGCCGAACAGATCGTGCAGATCCGGGCAGGTCGACGGCGAGAACAGCGTCCAGTCGCCGCCTTCGACGACGCGCTTCATGAACAAATCGGGAATCCAGTTCGCCGTGTTCATGTCGTGCGTGCGGCGACGGTCATCGCCGGTGTTCTTGCGCAGTTCGAGAAATTCCTCGATGTCCAGGTGCCACGTTTCCAGGTACGCGCAGACCGCGCCCTTGCGCTTGCCGCCCTGATTCACCGCGACGGCCGTGTCGTTCACGACCTTCAGGAACGGCACGACGCCTTGCGACTTGCCGTTCGTGCCCTTGATGTGCGAGCCGAGCGCACGCACGCGCGTCCAGTCGTTGCCGAGGCCGCCCGCGAACTTCGAGAGCAGCGCGTTTTCCTTGAGTGCTTCGTAGATGCCGTCGAGATCGTCGGCGACCGTCGTCAGATAGCACGACGACAATTGCGAGCGATGCGTGCCCGAGTTGAACAGCGTCGGCGTCGACGACATGAAGTCGAACGACGACAGCACGTTGTAGAACTCGATGGCGCGCGCTTCACGGTCGATTTCGTTGAGCGACAGGCCCATCGCGACGCGCATGAAAAATGCCTGCGGCAACTCGATGCGCGCGCCTTCGACGTGCAGGAAGTAGCGGTCATACAGCGTCTGCAGGCCGAGATAGCCGAATTGCAGATCGCGGTTCTGGTCGAGCGCGGCGCCGAGGCGCTTGAGGTCGAACTGTTGCAGCTTTTCATCCAGCAGGCCGGCTTCGACGCCGCGCTTGATGAACAGCGGGAAGTATTCGGCGTAACGCTCGCCCATTTCGGCTTGCGTCACTTCGTCCTGGAGAATTTCGCGGCGGATCGTGTGCAGCAGGATGCGCGCGGTGACCTGGCTGTACGCCGGATCTTTTTCGATCATCGTGCGCGCGGCGAGAATGGCCGAGTCGTAGACCTGCGACATCGGTACGCCGTCATACAGGTTCTTCACCGTTTCCGCGACGATCGGCTCGGCGGAGACAGCATCGCCCAGATTCGCGCATGCCGAGACGATCAGCGACTTCAGCGCATCGAGATCGAGCGGGCGCGTGACGCCGTTGTCCGTCACGTTGATCGCGCCTTCGTGCGGCTGCGCGTTCTGCGCCTGCGCGCCCTCTTGCGAGCGCTGCTGCGTGCGCTTCTCGCGATACAGCACGTAGGCGCGCGCGACGTTGTGCTCGCCGCCGCGCATCAGCGCGAGTTCGACCTGATCCTGAATGTCTTCGATATGGAACGTGCCGCCATGCGGACGGCTACGCACGAGCGAGCGCACGACGGCTTGCGTCAGTTGCTCGACGAGCTCGCGCACACGCGCCGAAGCCGCGCCCTGACCGCCGTTCACCGCGATGAACGCCTTCGTCACGGCGATCGCGATTTTCGTCGGCTCGAACGACACCACGCTTCCGTTGCGACGGATGACCTTGTAGTCGGCAAACGTCGTGTTCGGCGCGAGCGCCTGAGCGCCCCCGCCCTGCGCACCGCTCATGGGCTGTGCGGATGCGCCTTCGAATGAAGTCGTGGCGTTTTCGGTGGTTTGCATGTGCAAAACTCCTGGTGTTCGATTGGTGCGGATGGTCCGCGGATTTATCACTTATGCCGCGCGCGTCACGAACTCGTCATGGAAGTCGCGCGGTGTTTGGCGGTCAAGCCGGGCTGTGAATACAGCAGGCTGAAAACACGAATCGCGGCGCTTACGGCCCGCATTTTTCTTGGCGTCTCATGCGGTGCCCGCGTTGGCGCACGGTGTCGGTCGACGCAATTCGCGCTCGCTTGCTTGCCTTCTTCACGGTGCTGCTCGCTGGCGCCCGATGCGCCCGACGCCTCTCTCCTCGCCAAGAGAAACCGTCT
Organism: Caballeronia glebae; assembly: GCF_001545035.1. Lineage (GTDB taxonomy): Bacteria > Pseudomonadota > Gammaproteobacteria > Burkholderiales > Burkholderiaceae > Caballeronia > Caballeronia glebae. The sequence continues at coordinate 13,935 of NZ_FCOJ02000094.1, read as the reverse complement.
CGCGCATCGCCCCGGGCCAGCCAAACTTCTTCTACGCCGGAAAGCCAACGGCGCCGGCTCATTGGAGCGGGCGCCGCGTTAACAACACAAGATCTAGTGCAAATTACGTCTGTCGGCACCAAGTATAGTGGACAACCTCGCACTCTCAAAAAGTTTTATTTGCCCTGAGTCTGCCGTGGCGGGGTTGACTTTTGCTATCGCAAAGCGCGACAAGGCCTCGCGCGCGACGCTGCTGCGCCGCAACGAGAAAGACCTTACGCAGCGCTCAGATGTTGGATTGAAACGGGAAGAATGAAGGCGGCAGCGCGCTGTCGTGACGCAGACGCGGCCACTCGAAGTGCGGGCCGGGATCGGTCTTGCGGCCGGGCGCGATGTCCGAGTGACCGGCCACCGCATCGATCGGATAACGCTTCACGATGACGCGCACGAGCGCGGCGAGCGCGTCGTATTGCGCATCGTCGAAGGGCACGCGATCGCTGCCTTCCAGCTCGATGCCGATCGAGAAATCGTTGCAGCGCTCGCGTCCGCAGAACGACGAGACGCCCGCGTGCCACGCGCGTTCATCGCAGGAGACGAACTGCTCGATCGCGCCATCGCGACGAATCACGAAGTGCGCCGACACGCGCATGCCACGCAGATGATCGAAGTACGGATGCGCGTCGTGATCGAGCTTGTTGAGAAAGAACTCGGCGACGGCGTTCGTCGTGAAGTCATCCGGCGGCAGGCTGATGTTGTGTACGACGACGAGCGTCGGCGCCGCGTTGCCCGGGCGCGCCTCGAAGTTCGGCGACGGCAGGCGCGTCGCGTTCGTGAACCAGCCTTGCGCGTCGATATGCGGATCGCTCTGCCTGCGCACGTGCATGTTCATCGTGCGTCGCGTCCGGTCGGACGGCTCGCGTAGTGGCGCGCGTGATCGGCGCAGCAGAAGCGCTCGCCCGCGACGACGATCGATTCGCTGCGTGGCGTGTGCACGCCGCATTGCGCGCAACGGATGAGCGGATCGGAAAGTTGCGGCGTGCTGGCGGCCGTGTCATGGCCGCCGTTGCCATTGCGGGCGCGATGCGCTCCGCCCGCGGTCGCGCCGCCGGCTTGCGCCTCGCCCCGCTGCGCGCGCTCGTTCGCGCGGCGCAGCTTCTTCAGAAGCCACTGGCCCAGAAAGAAAAGTACGATCAGAAAGAAGAAATTTCGCATCGATTCAAATGCCGAAAGATTCAGACGCTCAGACGACCGCGCGATGCAGCAGCACTTCGAACACGAAGCGGCTGCCGACATACGCGAGGAGCAGTGCGGCGAACGACGCCAGCACCCAGCGCAACGCGGCGCGTCCGCGCCACCCGGAGATGCGGCGCGCGGTAAGTAACGCGCCGAACATCAGCCAGGAAACGAAGGCGAACACGGTCTTGTGATCGAAGCGCAGCGCGCGATCGACCAGTTGTTCGTTGAACGCGATGCCCGACACGAGCGTGAGCGTAAGCAGCACGAAGCCGGCCGCGATCAACCGGAACAGCAGCTTTTCGAGGGTCAAAAGCGGCGGCAGCGTGTCGAGCCAGCTTGCGAGCCAGCCGTTGCCGGTATGACGCGTCGCCATGCCGCGCATGCGCTGCAGGCGGCGTTCGAGCATCAGCATGAGCACGGCGTGCAGCGCGGCGATCGCGAAAAGGCCATACGCGATGTTCGCGATCAGGAAATGCAGCTTGAACATCGGCGCGGCCGAGTACGACAGCACGCGCACGCCGCCGAAGACGAGCGGCAATAGCGACGCGACGCACGCGAGCGGCACCACGAGCAGACGCAGTCCGTCGAGCGGGAAGAAAAAGCTCTCGATCCAGTAGATGCCCGCGCCGAGCCAGAACATAGCGGAGAGCGCGAACGCGAAGCCGAAGATCATCGCGTTCTGGGGGAAGATCGTCGTGTGCAGCAAGAGGCCGTGCACGAGCAACGCTACTAATAATAGTGCGCGGCCCAGTCCGCCCATGTCCGGCGACTTTCTGGGCGTCGCCGGCGCTGCAATGCCCGAAGGCACGCCGGCCAACGCCGGCTCCGCGGCCGTGTGGCGATGCGCGCGCCAGCCCGCTACGGCGAGTCCGCCGTAGAGAAACGCAGTGAGGGCATACAGTACAATATCCATGTTCGAAGTTTACACTAGGCCCTTGAATCACGACGTTTTCTCCCTTGCGGCGACGCGGGGCGGTACGTCGTTTTTCGCTGAAAAAGGGCCGCATTCACTACCGGTTCCCCATGCTCGATAACCTGACTCAACGGATGGCGCGCGTCGTCAAGACGCTGCGCGGCGAGGCTCGCCTCACCGAGGCCAACACGCAAGAGATGTTGCGGGAAGTGCGTCTGGCACTGCTCGAAGCCGACGTCGCGCTGCCGGTCGTGCGCGAGTTCATCGCAAAGGTGAAGGAAAAGGCGCTCGGCGAGGAAGTGCTGTCGAGCCTCTCGCCGGGTCAGGCGCTCGTTGGCGTCGTCCAGAGGGAACTCACGGCGGTGATCGGCGGCGATTACGAAGGCAAGGCCGCCGAGCTGAATCTGGCCGTCACGCCGCCCGCGGTCATCCTCATGGCCGGTCTGCAGGGCGCGGGTAAAACCACCACGACGGGCAAGCTCGCCAAGCTCTTGCGCGAAACGAGCAAGAAGAAGGTGCTCACCGTTTCCGTCGACGTGTATCGCCCCGCCGCTATCCGCCAGTTGCAAACGGTGACCGAACAGGTCGGCGCGGACTTCTTCCCGTCGGAGCCGAATCAGAAACCTGCGGACATCGCGCGCGCGGCGATCGACTGGGCAAAGCGTCACTATCACGACGTCGTGATCGTCGATACGGCCGGCCGTCTCGGTATCGACGAAGCGATGATGAACGAGATCAGCGAGCTGCACGCGCTGCTCAAGCCCGCCGAAACGCTCTTCGTCGTCGACGCCATGCTCGGCCAGGACGCGGTCAACACCGCGAAGGCGTTCAACGACGCGCTGCCGCTCACCGGCGTGGTGCTCACCAAGCTCGACGGCGATTCGCGCGGCGGCGCGGCGCTTTCCGTGCGCCATATCACCGGCAAGCCGATCAAGTTCGTCGGCGTCGCGGAAAAGCTCGACGGCCTCGAAGTCTTCCATCCGGATCGCATGGCGAACCGGATTCTCGGCATGGGCGACATTCTCGCGCTCGTCGAGGAAGCGCAGCGTGGCGTCGACCAGCAAGCTGCGCAAAAGCTCGCCGACAAGGTCAAGAAAGGCGGCGACTTCGATCTGAACGACTTCAAGGCGCAGTTGTCGCAGATGAAGAAAATGGGCGGCCTCTCGTCGCTCATGGACAAGCTGCCCGCGCAGTTCCAGCAGGCCGCGCAAGGCGCGGACATGAACAACGCCGAAAAGCAGATGCGCCGCATGGAAGGCATCATCAACTCGATGACGCTGAAGGAACGCGCGAAACCCGAACTCATCAAGGCTGCGCGCAAGCGCCGCATCGCCGCGGGCGCCGGTGTGCACGTGCAGGAAGTGAACCGCATGCTCAATCAGTACGAGCAGATGCGCGGCATGATGAAGAAGCTGAAGGGCGGCAACATGCAGAAAATGATGCGCGGCATGAAGGGCATGCTGCCCGGCATGCGCTGACACGCAGCTCACCCGGCCCGCGCTCCCTTCGCCCGACGCGGCGCGCGGGTTTATCATGTGGCGCACGACGCCGTTTTTTTCCACACTGAGAAGTCAGCCTCTCCCCCGCTTTCCCTATGAATCGCGAAGAAGCTCTCCATATTTACAGCCACTCCGAAGAGATCGTGACGGCTGACGAAGTCAACGCGTCGATCGGCACGATGGCTTCGGCCATCAAGGCCGCGACGAAAGACGACTTCCCGCTCGTGCTCTCCGTCATGGGGGGCGCGGCCGTGTTCACGGGCATGCTGCTGCCGCATCTCGACTTCCCGCTAGAGTTCGATTACATCCACCTGACGCGCTATCGCAACGCCATCAAGGGCGGCAGCGAGATGCAATGGCGCGTGGCGCCGGCGGAATCGGTGAAGGATCGCGTGGTGCTCGTGCTCGACGACATCCTCGACGAAGGCGAAACAATGGCCGCGATCCGCGATCGGATCATGGCGATGGGCGCGAAGACGTTTCTGTCCGCGGTGCTGTGCGAAAAGATCATCCCGAAGGCGAAACCGCTGCGTCCGGATTTTTGCGGATTCGAGGTGCCGGACCGCTATGTGTTCGGCTGCGGGATGGACGCGAAGGGTTACTGGCGCAATTTGCCGACGATTCGGGCATTGACCGAAGGCGCGTGATCCGCGCCCACACAAAGAAAAAGCGGCCGAGGCCGCTTTTTTTATAGCTGATGCACGAAAGTGCGTATGCCCGTCAACATCATCTCGACGGAAATCGCGACCAGCACGAGTCCCATCAAGCGTTCGAAGGCCGTCACCACGCGCTCGCCGAGCCATTGCTGAATCTTCTCGGCGAGAATCAGCACGATCGCGCAGACGATCATCGTCACCGAGAGCGCGCCGATCCATTCGAACATCTTGCCGGGCGCTTGCGACGTCAGCAGCATCACCGTAGCGAGCGCCGACGGTCCCGCCAGCGCCGGAATCGCGAGCGGCACGATCAGCGGCTCGCCGCCGCGAGAATCGCCGCCCATGGCGCCATCCGGATGCGGAAAGATCATGCGCAGCGCGATCAGAAACAGCACGATGCCGCCCGCGATACGCAACGACACATCGGTGAGATTCATCGCGCGCAGGAAGCGATCGCCCGCCAGCATGAACACCAGCAGAATGACGAACGCGATCGCCACTTCGCGCAGCACGACCACGCGACGCCGCTCTTTGGCGACGTTGCGCAGCGCGTTGATGAAGATCGGAATGTTGCCGAGCGGATCGGTGATCAGCAATAGAAGGATCGTCGCGGACAGGAAGTTGTACTGCATTACTTCCCGAGCGCGGCGCGCACCTTGCCCAGCACGACGCCGGCCGCTTCATCGACCGGCAGCAGCGTGGCTTCGGCATCGCGGCGGCCCTGATATTCCAGCTTGCCTTCCTTCAGCCCGCGATCGCCGATCACGACGCGATGCGGCACGCCGATCAGTTCCCAGTCAGCGAACATCACGCCCGGACGCTCGCCGCGATCGTCGAGGATCACGTCGATGCCCGCTTGCTGCAGCGTGGCGTACAGCTTGTCGGCCTGCTCACGCACGGCGTCGCTGCGGTCGTAGCCCATCGGGCAGATCACGACTTCGAACGGCGCGATGGCTTCCGGCCAGATGATGCCGCGGTCATCGAAGTTCTGTTCGATCGCCGCGCCCAGCACGCGCGTCACGCCAATGCCGTAGCAGCCCATCTGCATCGGCGCGGGCTTGCCGTTCTCGTCGAGGAAGGTTGCGCCCATCGAATCGGAATACTTCGTGCCGAGTTGGAACACGTGGCCCACTTCGATGCCACGGCAGATTTCGAGCGTGCCTTTGCCGTCCGGCGACGGATCGCCCGCGACGACGTTGCGGATATCCGCCACTTCCGGCTCGGGCAGATCGCGGCCCCAGTTCACGCCGGTCGTGTGGTAATCCACCTCGTTCGTGCCGACCACGAAGTCGCTCATGTTCGCGACCGTGCGATCCGCGATCACGCGCACCGGCTTCTTGGTGCCGATCGGGCCGAGATAGCCCGGCGGCGTGCCGAACCATTCGACGATCTCGGCTTCCGTCGCGAAGCGATAGCCTTTCAGACCCGGCAGCTTGCTCGTCTTGATGTCGTTGAGCGAATGATCGCCGCGCAGCATCAACAGCCAGATGGTCGGCTCCGCGCCTTCGTTTTCGGTGGCCAGAACGATCGACTTGATCGTGCGCTCAAGCGGAATGTTCAAAAGCTGCGCGACCGCCTCGCATTTCGCGGCGCCGGGCGTCGGCGTCTTTTTCAGCGCTTCAGTCGGCGCGGCGCGTTGCGCGATGAGCGGCAGCGCATCGGCGGCTTCGACGTTCGCCGCGAAGTCCGAGCTCGGGCAATACGCGATATCGTCCTCGCCCGTTTCGGCGATCACGTGGAATTCATGCGAGCCGCTACCGCCGATCGAACCGTTGTCCGCCGCGACCGCGCGGAACTCCAGGCCGATGCGCGTGAAGATGCGCACGTAAGCTTCGTACATCTTGCGATACGACTCGGCGAGGCCGTCGAGGTCTTTGTCGAAGGAATAGGCGTCCTTCATGATGAACTCGCGGCCGCGCATCACGCCGAAGCGCGGACGGATCTCGTCGCGGAACTTCGTTTGAATCTGATAGAAGTTCACCGGCAACTGGCGATAGCTCTTGATGTCGCGGCGCGCGATGTCCGTCACGACTTCCTCGTGCGTCGGGCCCATCACGAAATCGCGCTCGTGGCGATCCTTGAAGCGCAGCAGTTCCGGACCGTACTGTTCCCAGCGGCCCGACTCCTGCCACAGTTCGGCGGGCTGCACAGCGGGCATCAGCAATTCGAGCGCGCCCGCGCGGTTCATCTCTTCACGTACGATGGCTTCGACCTTGCGCACCGAGCGCAAACCGATCGGCATGTAATCGTAGATACCGCCCGCGACACGGCGGATCATGCCGGCGCGCATCATCAGCTTGTGGCTGACGATCTCGGCGTCGGCGGGCGCTTCCTTCAGGGTGCCGATGAAGAAACGGGATGCTTTCATTCAAATTTTCCAAATGCGGCGCGCTTCGGTGCTGCCATAGCGCCGAAGCAGGCGTATCAAGGTGAACGACGGAACGACCGGCGAGAAAGAAGATTTTGCCGCCTGCCGGTTGCTCTGGCAAAGACATTCACACGGATGCCCCGAATTGGGGTTCGTGCCAGTGCGTCGAGGCCGATAACTGTTTATAATCAAAGCAATTTTAAAGGATTTGAAGGTGGCTGTATGCTGGATCGTGAAGGCTTTCGCCCGAACGTCGGCATCATCCTCTTGAACGCGCGCAACGAAGTGTTTTGGGGCAAGCGGCTGCGTGAACATTCCTGGCAGTTTCCGCAAGGGGGCATCAAATATGGTGAGACCCCTGTGCAAGCGATGTATCGGGAGTTACACGAAGAAACCGGCCTGCTACCGGAGCACGTAAAAGTTGTCGGTCGCACGCGCGACTGGCTGCGTTATGAGGTGCCGGACAAGTTCATCAAGCGCGAGGTGCGCGGACATTATCGCGGTCAGAAACAGATCTGGTTTCTGCTGCGCATGGTGGGCCGCGATTGCGACATCTGCCTGCGTGCGACGGACCATCCGGAGTTCGATGCCTGGCGTTGGAACGAGTATTGGGTACCGCTAGATGCGGTCATCGAGTTCAAGCGCGACGTTTATCAAATGGCTCTCTCCGAGCTGTCGCGCTTCCTGCGGCGTACCACCTCCCGCGGTGAACGCGGCGAGCGGGCCGCGCACGGACTGCGCTATCCACGCGTCGTCCAGACGATGACGATCGAAGCACCTGCTGTAACTGCCTCCGGCGCGGCAGTTCAGGCAGAATGCACGGTCAGCGAAGAACTGCACGTGATCGTGCATCGCTCGTCGTGAGACCGGGCGTGCGACCGATCGCTGCGGTTCATCGCACACTTTGACACTCAGCACGACTTCGATCGATGGCACGGCGAACTTCTCGCCGTGCCATCTCGCTTTGTTCCGCCGGGCGGGCGCATGATGCCCGCGCGCATGTTTTTCGGGAAGACCCAATTGAAAGTGAATGCCTCACTCGCGGTAATCGCGGCATCCGCGGCGGCGCTCGCCGTGCTCGCCGGCTGCTCCAGCAACAAGGCACTGGCCACGCAGGACGACGGCGTGTTCACCTATCTGCTCGACCGCAAAACAACCTGGGCCGAGGAAAAGATCGACGCGATGCCGCCGCTGCCGCAAGCGTCGAATCTCATCGCGTTCAACGTCTCGCAGAATACGCCGCTCACCTTCGCCGTCGACAAGACGACGCTCACGGTCGGCAAGGATGGCGTCGTGCGTTACGTGGTCGTTGCAACGAGCCCGGCGGGCGCGCGCAACGTCAACTACGAAGGCATTCGTTGCGACACCTACGAGTGGCGTCGTTACGCAAGCATCAACGACGATCAGAACGGCTGGGATCAGGGGTCCGCGTTCGAGTTCAAGCGCATCGAAAACGGCGAGCTGAACGCGTATCAGGCGGCGCTCTATCAGGATTACTTCTGCACGAGCAAGCTGCCGGTCGGCACGGCGAAGCAGATCGTCAACAACATGGAATACAAGCGCACGCAGAGCTCGATCAATCTGCGCTGATGCGGCTTTCGGATATGACAAAGCCCGCTGGCCTTTCGGCTCAGCGGGCTTTTTCTTTCGCGTTGCGGCTTAGACGAGCACCAGATTGTCGCGATGGATCAGTTCCGGCTCCAGCATGTAGCCGAGCACGGATTCGATTTCACCGCTCGGCCGCCGATGAATCAGACGCGCTTCCGCACTGCTGTAGTTCGTGATGCCGCGCGCGACTTCCTGCCCTTGATCGTCGACGCATGCGATCACTTCGCCTCGATCGAACGCGCCCTTCACGTCGACCACGCCGATCGGCAGAAGGCTCTTGCCGTCGGCGGTGAGCTTGTTGACCGCGCCCTTGTCGATCACGACGTGGCCGCGCACCTGCAAGTGATCCGCCATCCACTGCTTGCGCGCCGCGATGCGTGCGGTGCGCGCGATGAGTTGCGTGCCGATCATTTCGCCCGATGCGAGGCGCGTGAGCACGTCGGCTTCGCGGCCGCTCGCAATCACCGTGTTCGCGCCGCTGTGCGCCGCGCGCTTCGCCGCGAGAATCTTGGTCAGCATGCCGCCGCGTCCGAGACTCGAACCCGCGCCGCCCGCCATCTGTTCGAGTTCGGGCGTGCCGGCATCGGCCTGCTCGACGAGCGTCGCGTTCGGATCCTTGCGCGGATCGGCGGTGAAAAGCCCGCGCTGATCGGTGAGAATGACGAGCGCATCGCCTTCGATCAGGTTCGCGACGAGCGCGCCGAGCGTGTCGTTGTCGCCGAACTTGATTTCGTCGGTGATGACCGTGTCGTTCTCGTTGATGATCGGCACCGCGCCCAGGCGCAGCAGCGTGAGCAACGTCGAGCGCGCGTTGAGATATCGTTCGCGATCGGCGAGATCGGCGTGCGTGAGCAAAATCTGCGCGGTGCGAATGCCGTGCGCGCCGAAGCTGCTTTCGTAGACTTGCGCGAGGCCCATTTGCCCGACCGCGGCCGCGGCCTGCAATTCGTCGATTTCGCGCGGCCGCTTCGTCCAGCCGAGCCGGTGAATGCCTTCCGCGATGGCACCCGAGCTCACGAGCACGACTTCCTTGCCCTGCTCGCGCAGCGCCGCGATCTGCGACGCCCAGCGAGAAATTGCCGCATGGTCGAGCCCGCGACCGTCATTGGTGACGAGGCTGGACCCCACTTTCACTACGATTCGCTTCGCAGCGGCGATGACCGAACGCATCGTGCGCATTCTCCCCGTCGTTATTCGTCGTCTTGATTGGCCGGCTTGATGCCATCGTCGCGAAAGCGCACGTCGGCGGCGAGATCTTCCGCTTCCGCCGCGCGCGATGCATCCGAATTCTGCGAGATGTAATCGTAGATCGCGTAGATGAGCGCTTCGCAGCCCTGCCCCGTGAGCGCCGAAATCTCGAACACCGGACCGTCCCACTCGAATCGCTCGACGAAATCGGCGATGCGCGCCTCGCGCTCGTCTTCCGGCACCATGTCGAGCTTGTTCAGCACGAGCCAGCGCGGCTTCTCGAAAAGCGCCTCGTCGTACTTGCGCAATTCGTTGACGATGGCCTTCGCTTCCGCGACCGGATCGACGTTTTCATCGAACGGCGCCATGTCGACGAGATGCAGCAGCACGCCCGTGCGCTGCAGATGGCGCAGGAATCGATGCCCGAGCCCCGCGCCTTCCGCCGCGCCTTCGATCAGGCCGGGGATATCCGCGATGACGAAGCTCTTGCTCGGCCCGACGCGCACCACGCCCAGATTCGGGGCCAGCGTCGTGAACGGATAATCCGCGATCTTCGGCCGCGCGTTCGACACCGACGAAATGAACGTGGACTTTCCGGCGTTCGGCATGCCGAGCAGACCGACGTCGGCGAGCACTTTCAGTTCGAGCCTGAGCATGCTGCGCTCGCCCGGCTTGCCGTCGGTTTTCTGACGCGGCGCGCGGTTCGTGCTGGACTTGAAATGCAGGTTGCCGAGGCCGCCCGCGCCGCCTTGCGCGATCAATACCTGCTGATTGTGCTCGGTCAGGTCGGCGATGATCTCGCCCGTTTCCTGATCCGAAATTATCGTGCCAACCGGCATGCGCAGCGTGATGTCTTCGCCGCCCTTGCCGTAGCAATCCGCGCCGCGGCCGTTTTCGCCGTTGCGCGCCTGATGCTTCTTGGAGAACCGGTAGTCGATCAGCGTGTTGATATTGCGATCGCCGATCGCGTAGACGCTGCCGCCGCGGCCGCCGTCGCCGCCGTCCGGTCCGCCGAACGGAACGAACTTTTCGCGGCGCATCGACGCGCTGCCATCTCCTCCGTCGCCGGCGATGACTTCAATCCTCGCTTCGTCAATGAACTTCATGCGTTGCTCCGTCCCGTGTATTCACTCTATTTTGCCGCGACCCGCTAATGCGGTCATGCATAACCGATTTTCGACTGCACCAAATAAAAATGGCCCCGCGAACTCCGCGGGGCCATTTCCTCGGTCCTGAAGCCCGTGCGTAAAATTTACGCTGCCGGGACGACGACGACCGTGTGCTTCCGCGCAGCGCCCTTGGTCACGAACTTGACGTGACCGTCGGCCAGCGCGAACAGCGTGTGATCCTTGCCGATGCCGACATTCTCACCCGGGTGCATGCGCGTGCCGCGCTGGCGAACGATGATGCCGCCTGCGTTGATTGCTTGGCCGCCGAACACCTTCACACCGAGGCGTTTCGACTCGGAGTCGCGGCCGTTGCGGGAAGACCCGCCTGCTTTTTTGTGTGCCATTTGCTTAGCTCCTTACCGTTGCGCTTACGCGTTGATCGCGTCGATGCGCAGTTCGGTGTAGTTCTGGCGATGGCCAGCGTGCTTTTGGTAGTGCTTCCGGCGACGCATCTTGAAGATGGTCACTTTTTTGTGACGACCTTGAGACACGACGGTAGCTTTGACGGAAGCCCCACTGACCAGCGGCGTACCGAACTGAATCGATTCGCCTTCGCCTACTGCGAGAACCTGGTCGAGCGTGATTTCAGCGTCAATGTCTGCCGGTATCTGTTCTACTTTCAATTTTTCGCCAACGGCAACCTTATACTGCTTGCCGCCGGTTTTTATGACCGCGTACATTGAGAACCTCACTCAAAATTCTTTCCCGCTTGCGCGGGAAGCTTCAACATTTCCCACGCACCACGCGGGGAAAACACGCGATTATACATAGAGTTAGGCGCCACGTCAAAGCGCCGCTACCATTCCCGCGCGGCCGGCGCGATGCGCGATTCGGGCCCGAACCTCGGCGAAGACGAAGCGAATCTTGTCTGAATTTCGCCGACCTCGCACGAATCGGCACACCCGAGCACCCGGCGCCCGTCGGATTCGCCTTATAATCCGCCGGATTACCCTTATCGCCGATCATGTCGTCCACCGCCACTTCCTCCCCCAACGCCGCCGCTCTGCTCGCCCCGATTGCCGAGGACATGCAGCAGGTCAATCGCGTCATCCGGCAGCGCCTGGCATCAGAAGTGATGCTGATCAACCAGATTTCGGAGTACATCATCGGCGCGGGCGGCAAGCGGTTGCGGCCGGCGTTGCTGCTTCTCGTCTCGGGCGCGCTCGGCGACACGACCGGACATCGTCACGAACTGGCGGCCGTGGTGGAGTTCATCCACACGGCGACGCTGCTGCACGACGACGTCGTCGACGAATCCGATCTGCGGCGCGGCCGCAAGACCGCGAACGCGCTATTCGGCAATGCCGCGAGCGTGCTCGTCGGCGACTTCCTGTATTCGCGCTCGTTCGAGATGATGGTGAGTGTCGGCAAGATGCGCGTCATGGAAATTTTGTCCGTCGCCACGAACATCATTTCCGAAGGCGAAGTGCTGCAGTTGCTCAACATGCACGACCCGGACGTGGACGAAGCGCGCTACATGCAGGTGATCCGCTACAAGACGGCAAAGCTGTTCGAAGCGGCGGCGCAGCTCGGCGCGGTTCTTTCGGGCGCGGACGCGCGCACCGAAGCGGCGGCGGCTGAATTCGGCCGGCGCATCGGCACGGCGTTCCAGATCATGGACGACTGGCTCGACTACACCGGCACGCCCGAATCGATGGGCAAGAACGCCGGCGACGATCTGCGCGAAGGCAAGCCCACGTTGCCGCTCATTTATCTGATGGAGCACGGCACACCGGATCAGGCGGCGCTCGCGCGCGAAGCGATCGAGCAAGGCGGCACGGATCGCTTCGAGACAATTTTCCACGCAATCACCACGTCCGGCGCGCTCGATCACACGCTGGAATGCGCGCGAAAGGAAGCTCAGGCAGCGGCTAATGCAATTTCTGCATTTCCCTCTTCCATCTATAAAGAGAGCCTGCTAGAATTATGTTCTTACTCGACGTCGCGGCAGTCTTAAACGAGACAGAAACGGCGAACGAGTCCAAGTTTGGTCAAATTCGGGGTGTAGCTTAGCCTGGTAGAGCGCTACGTTCGGGACGTAGAGGCCGGAGGTTCGAATCCTCTCACCCCGACCAGAATTGCAAAAACCCGCATGGTCCGCCATGCGGGTTTTTTATTTCCGGCGACAAAACCGCGTACGCTGGCCAAAAGGCCGAGGGCGGGCTTGCCGGCCCGTCTGCTATATTGCCTCCCATCTCCGCCCCTACTCGATCACCGCGTGGACAACCTTCCCTTATGGGCGCAAATTTGCGCCATTTTTCTGCTCCTCTTCCTTTCCGGTTTCTTCTCGATTTCCGAAACGTCGATGATGGCGCTCAATCGCCATCGACTGAAATATCTGGCAAGCAAGGGGTCGCTACGCGCCCGCACGACGCAAGGCCTGCTCGCGAAGACCGATCAGCTTCTCTCCGTCATCCTGATCGGCAACAACCTGATCAACACGATCATTCCGGTGCTCACGACATCGATCGCGCTGCGCACGTTCGGCCATAACAATCTCGTCCTGTCGATCACGACCGGTGTCATCGCGTTTTTGATCATCGTGTTCGCAGAGATCGCGCCGAAAATCGTCGGCGCAACCTATCCCGAGAAAGTCGCGCTGCCGGCGAGCCTCGTGCTCGCGCCGCTCATGCGCATCGCGCGGCCGCTCATCTGGTTCGTCAATCTGTTCGCCAACGCGACGCTCGCCGCGCTGCACATCAACACGAAAAACAAGCGCGATCAGCGGATTTCGCCCGAAGAACTGCGCACCATCGTGCTGGAAACCGGCAGCTTCATGCCGACCAAGCACCGCAGCATCCTGCTCAATCTGTTCGATCTGGAGAACATCACCGTCGACGACGTGATGATTCCGCGCCGGCGCATCGAGGCGCTCGACTTCGACGCGCCCTTCGAGCAGATCCTGCATCAGCTTGAGACGTGCTATCACAACAAGCTCGTCGTGTTTCAGGGCGACATCGATCGCGTGCTCGGCATTCTTCACGTCCGCAAGACGCTCTCGGCGCTGCATAACCAGGAACTAGAGCGCGACACCCTGCGTGAACTGCTCACCGAACCTTATTTCGTGCCCGCCGGTACGCCCGTCTTTCAGCAGTTGCAGTACTTCCAGGAAAGCGGCCACCGCATCGCGATCGTGGTCGACGAATACGGCGAATTGCAGGGGCTCGTCACGCCGGAAGACATCATCGAGGAACTGATCGGCGAATTTACGACGACGATCCCGCGCGGCACCGGTTCGCGCGGCGGCTGGAACGAAGACGGGGAGTGCATCGTGGCGGGCAGCATGCCGCTGCGCGAACTGAATCGCTGGCTGCATCTG
>NZ_FCOJ02000091.1 GCF_001545035.1 Caballeronia glebae | reverse complement strand
CCACGAAGCCTTCATGAAAATCGCTTGCTGCATCATATGCTGGCGACACCTGCAAAAGTCATTCTGTTAACACCTCTAAGTCGCGATCCGCAGATTCGCCCGCAACTAAGCCGACTTTTCGCCAGTAGGCCCTCTGACGCCGATATCAGCGGACCCGATAAGAATACGAATGCGCGCTCCTATTCGTGATGCTCCAGCGCGCGATATCCGGCCAGTGTTATCAAAGCATCGCGCTTTGCTATCTGATAGTCGGACAGCACCATTTCTTTGACGAGTGCCGGAAAGGTTACGGTCGGCGCCCACCCGAGCTTCGCATGAGCGTTCGACGGATCGCCTAGCAAGGTCTCGACTTCGGTCGGCCGGAAGTATCGAGGATCGACGCGGACAATCACGGTGCCCGGCGCGACCCGACATTCCTTGCTGGTGACGCGCTCCACGATCGCGACCTCATCGACGCCGCTGCCTTCGAAGCGCAGAACGATGCCCAACTCGGACGCCGCCAGTTGCACGAATTCCCTCACGCTGTACTGCACGCCCGATGCAATCACGAAGTCTTCCGGCTCGGGCTGTTGCAGCATGAGCCACTGCATCTGAACATAGTCGCGCGCGTGTCCCCAATCGCGCATCGCTCCCAGATTGCCTAGATACAAGCAGTCCTGCGATCCGATCGCGATGCGAGCAATGGCTCGCGTGATCTTCCGCGTAACGAACGTCTCTCCACGAACCGGCGATTCGTGGTTGAACAGAATGCCGTTGCACGCGTATATGCCGTAGGCCTCGCGATAGTTCACCGTAATCCAGTACGCGTACAGTTTCGCCACGGCATATGGGCTTCGCGGATAGAACGGTGTGGTTTCCCGCTGAGGAATTTCTCTCACCAGCCCATATAACTCGGACGTCGATGCCTGATAGAAGCGGGCACTTTTTTCGAGGCCCAAGATGCGCATCGCTTCCAGAATTCGCAGGGCGCCGAGACCGTCCGCGTTGGCTGTGTACTCGGGTTCCTCGAACGAAACCGCTACGTGACTTTGCGCCGCCAGATTGTAGATTTCGTCCGGTTGAACGCGTTGCATGATACGCAAGATGCTCGACGAATCCGTTAGATCGCCGTGGTGCAAATGAAACCGTCGCTGGGCGACATGATCGTCTTCGTACAAATGGTCGATCCGGTCGGTGTTGAACAGAGACGAACGGCGTTTTACGCCATGCACCTCATATCCTTTGTCCAGCAGGAACTGAGCGAGATAGGAACCATCCTGACCGGTTATCCCGGTGACCAACGCGATCTTGTTCGGCATCGTTTCTTCTCCTCATATGCAACTGTCACATGCGAAATGCGCTTCTACGATCCCGATGCCGCGACTCACGAGCGCGGTTCGAATCGAACCTTGTCGTGGTCGCCCATGTACGGTCCTTGCTTTACCTCGATGAACGCGGCGTCTTCGAGTATTTCGAAGCCATGCCCGCCGGCGGATAGCAATATGACGTCGCCGGGTCCGAGCGTCCGGCTCGTCACATAGTGCAGATTCGAACCATAGAGATCCACGCGAACGCGGCCTTTCTTGATGAGCAGCACTTCCTGCGTCAACGTGACTTCGCGCGCCATTATGTTGTGCACGTGAGCGCAGATCTTCGTTCCTGCAGGATGTGTCATATGCGCGAGTTGCTGGGAGTATTCGTTCGGCGTAAAGAAATTGACCCCTTCTTTCGAGAAGGACGCCCGAATGATCAGAGCAAGTGTGACGCCGTCGTGAGCGATGATATCGACGCTTTCTTCAACCATCGTGTCCTGCTCGGCCAAAAGTACCCTCATGATGTATCCCGACTGGAAAATGTCCGACGCAGACCGTACGTTGAAGCGCGTAGCAGAGGCCAGCGCGCGATACGTCCCTGGTTGAAGAATAGCGACCTGGCTACTCGGTGCCTCGGCGCGTGACGGAATCTGGCAAGGTGTTGACCGATTCGCGTGCCCGCTCGCCCGATAGCCTTGCGCGGCAATCGCCCTTTAACATCGAGTAAGTCACGCATATGAAACGTGGGCGCACGAGCGCACGCTTTCGATCTCGATCATGTGGCGGTCCCGTCACTCATCAGCGATATATAGTTCTTAGCCGCGCGGGAAACGTGAAAGCGATTGTCGAAGCACTGCTTCGCGGCCACCCTCATCGCATCTTTTTCATGTTCCGGCAAACTCGTCCAGCGCGAGAGCAAACGGGTAATTCCCTCTTGCGTGTCGACCTCCGCGACTCCGGCTCCATCGGCCACGACTTCCTGCCAGATCCCGACCTTATCGGTCAAAAGCACTGGCACCCCGCACGCAAGCGCCTCCGCCACCACGACGCCGAAGTTTTCCTGGTGTGAAGGTAAGACCATGACGTCCGCGGCGCGCAACAGCGACCACTTGTCAGCGCCGCTGACCATATCGATCCAGGTGATTCTTCCGGCAAGCCCGAGCTGTTCGGCCTCGCGGCGCAGTTTCGCTGCAAGGCCATTGTTATCCGGCCCCGCGATAACAAGTTGATAGTCCTTCGCGGCGTCCCGCAGATCGTGAAAGGCGCGGATCAGCAGGTCACAGCCCTTCTTCTCATGAAGCCGCCCAAGAAACAGCATGAGCTTCTTGTCATCCGATTGCCCTGAAGCGCGCCACGCCTGAACCTCGGTCTTTTCGATCGAAGGCGGCGGCAGGGTGCCGATCGTCATCGTGTTTTCCTTCACGCGATAGAGCGGAAATGCTTTGCGCGCGAGCGTGCGCTCGCTGTCAGTGGTGAATAGAACGCCTTTTGCGCTACTCAGCACGTGTCGTTCGACGAATAGCCAATAGACAAGCTTTTTCGCGAACTTCAGCGGATGGCCCGTGTTGAACCATGGATCGAGCATGCCGTGCGGCATCACGAAATAAGGAATCTTTCGCGGACGCAGCGAAAACACCGCTGCCGCGCTGTGAAATTGCCAGATGCCATCGACGACGATCGCATCGTATTGCTTGGCGTGCTCAATCAGCCATCTAACCAGGCGGAAGCTGAACGAATACTTTCCTGCGTGGTGTCCAAGACGGACCACACGATCGAACGCGGCGTCATCGGACTTGTCAGCATGCGCCGAAGAATCGAGACAGACGATATCGACGGTATGTCCGAAGTGTCGAAGTTCTGCGGCGAGCTTCTTGATTGCCTCGGCCGGACCGCCACTCCTTGCCTCGATGGACGGAATGATATGGAGCGTTTTCAAAGAGGTCCTCCAGTGAGCCATGCCGCGTGCAGGAGCGCCTATTTCCTCGATACCTTTCGATAGCTTCATGAAATGCCCCCGGAAGGGCATCGTAGCGTCCGTCCCGGCAGGCGAGGCCCATTGGCGGAAATCATCAAGCTTTTGGCCGTCAATCCACGCGCGGGACCCGTAGCGCGGTCCCGCGCCGTGTCACCCATCGGTCAGCCAACGTCTTGCCGACATCCGTCATAACGAGTTGGCCGCATATACGGCGGGCTATCGTTAGACCAGTCAGCGATCGATGATCCGAAAAGAGTCGCGTCGCTATGAGCGCGACATGTGCATCCTTTTGCGGGGAACTCAAGATATGTTGTCCAAGAGCGCCGCTTCGAGCACGACCTACGAAAGTGATCTGGCAGTTCCCCGATTTGCCCACCGCCCCGTCGAACATCGCGAACATGTGGCGAGTGACGATCTTGTCGCCATCAACTCTCACGTCCGGCCGGTCCGGATGGTCGTCTTTCTCGAAACGGACAATTCGGTCGGCGGAGGATTTCAGCAGGCGACAAACGCAGCGCTCTTAGCGAAGCGTCTGCCACCCGAACTGTGCACCGTGACCTTCGTCACGACGCGTAGGTCCGCAATCGAAGAACTGCGTCTCAGCGGCATCGATGCCCGCTATCTTCCCGTTCACCGTTGGCAGAAACTGCTCGCCCGTTTCCACGTCATGTGGCGCCTGTTGAATCCGCCCCCGCTGCTCAAGAAGCACGTGTACTTCAACTGGATCGATAGATCTTTACGAGGAATGGGTGCGGACCTCGTCTATTTCACCGGTCCGTCTTATCTAGCCCTGGTGACAGCACAGTTCAGCTATCTCTTTACGGTCTGGGACCTGGCGCATCGGGACGAAGTGGACTTTCCCGAAGTGCGCTCCGGCGGCGAGTTCGAGCGCCGCGAGCAGATCTATCAACTGGCGCTGAAGAAGGCGACCGGCGTCGTGGTCGATTCCGAAGCGGGTCGCGATAACGTGGTCCGACGGTATGCGGTAGATCGGGAAAGAGTTCATGTGATTCCCTTCTCTCCCGCGATCGGAACGCAGCTACCCGAGCACGAGCTCAATCGTCCGGACCGCTTCATCGACATCAAAGAGAAGTATGGCCTCGATTGCGACTACGTTTACTATCCCGCTCAGTTCTGGCCGCATAAGAACCACGTCTACCTGTTGCGAGGATTGCGCAGTCTGGAGGATCGCTTCGGAATCAGGGTTGGCGCCGTATTCTCGGGGCGCGACTTCGGCAACCTGGCTCACGTGCGCTCCGTAGCGGCCGACCTCGGTCTGACCGACAGAATCCGCTTCGCCGGCTTCGTATCCGATTGCGAGGTAACTTGCCTTTATCGCCAAGCCATTGCATTGGTGATGCCCACTTATTTCGGTCCCACGAACCTGCCGCCCTATGAGGCGTTTCAACTTCGTGTGCCGGTGCTGTATTCCGATCTGAAAAACTTGCGCGACCAGATCGGCGACGCAGGTCTTCTTATCGATCTTTTAAACCCGGGCAGTATGGCCGATGCACTTCGGAAGCTCATCGTCGATCCCGATCTGAAAATGTTATTGGTCGAGCGAGGAAAACAGCGCATCGAGTCTCTGACGGACGAACGGCGTCTATCGGTACTCCGAACCGCATTGGAGGCGTTCCGCGCGCGCCGTATGTGCTGGCAGACCGCTCCAAAGATGTCCCCGATTGGCGAGCGATGAATCGACCCATCTGCAACGCCGATGACCTTTCTTGTCCAACGACCCCGAGGGGAGCTTCGAAATGGCGTCAGAACTCTTCACCGACAAGCCAGTGTCGAACTCGGAAACCCTCGTCCACGACATCGAGGGCGATCACCCTTCCAGTGGCGTCATCGACCTGAGCCGCGCCGGAAAAGATAACTACGAGAGGATCCGTTCGACGCTCGTCGAAGCGTTATGGTTCGTCGTCGAAGCCTCCATCATCAATAACAAGCTCATGCCGTTCTCGGGCGTGCGGGTTGCGCTATTGCGTCTCTTCGGCGCGAAGATAGGGGTCGGTTGTCGCTTCTTGCAACAGCTTCGCGTGAAAGCACCCTGGAATCTCGAAGTGGGCGATCACTCGTGGTTCGGCGCCGATGTGTGGATCTACAACCAGGCGCTCATTCGCGTCGGGTCGCACGTATGCATCTCGCAAGGCACTTTCCTCACGGCCGGCTCGCATGCCATGAGCACGACGATGAACCTGCGCGTCGCGCCGATCATCATAGAAGACGGCGTGTGGATCACGGCGAACTGCGTCGTGCAGATGGGCGTGACCATCGGCCGTTCAGCGGTGGTGACGCCGCTTTCCGTCGTACATCGTTCGCTCGATCCCGAAGGCGTATACGGCGGAAACCCATGCCGCTTCATTCGCAAGCGCTTCGATTGAAAGTCAGCGCAGCCGACGTGCACTCGACTTTTCAGTTCCAACTACATGGGTGGCTCGATGAAAGTGCTGATGATCTCGCTCAACTACGCCCCCGAAGTTACCGGGGTTGGAAAGTATTCCGCGGAACTCGCGGAATGGCTTGCATTGCGCGGACACACAGTACGCGTGATCACCGCGTCTCCGTATTATCCGGAGTGGCGTGTTCAGGCCGGCTATAACTCGCGCACATACGCGACGGAGCAGCTCAACAATGTCTCGGTGATCCGCGTGCCCTTCTGGTGCCCGAAGCGCCCTTCGGGTCTGAAGCGCATATTGCATCTTATGAGCTTCGCGTTCTTCGCCATTCCCGCCGCCGTATTGCAAATCGCATGGCGTCCTCAAGCCGTCTGGCTCGTCGAGCCGCCATTATTCGCGTCGCCCATGGCGCTCGTGGCGGCTCGCATCGCGAGTGCATCGTTCTGGCTCCACGTGCAGGACTACGAGATCGACGCCGCTTTCCGCCTTGGAATCCTGAAGGGTCGAGCGGCCAGGAAACTCGCGTCATCTGCCGAAAAATGGCTGATGTCGCGGGCCGACGTGGTCTCCACACCCTCGGCCGCGATGACGCGACTCGCAGTGCAAAAAGGCGTGCTTTGCGAGAAGGCGTTCACGTTTCCCAACTGGGTCGACATGCAGCACGCACATTCGGACAGCACGGATAACTCGTATCGCTCGCAACTCGCTCTCGGTCGTGGAGTACAGGTCGTGCTCTACTCGGGCAATCTCGGACTCAAGCAAGGTCTGGAAGTTATCGCGGACGCCGCAAAGCTTCTTTCCTGGCGCGAGGACATCATGTTCGTGATCTGCGGGGCCGGACCCGCAAGAACTTTCTTGCTCGACAAAGCCCGCGGCTTACCGAACGTCAAATTTCTCGATCTGCAACCCAAAGAGCGCTTTCATGAATTGCTCGCGCTGGCAGACATGCATGTTCTGCCACAACGCGCCGATGCCGCCGATCTCGTCATGCCATCGAAACTCGGCGCCATGTTGTCCAGCAATCGTCCGGTGATCGCCACGGCAAATGAAGGTACGGAACTTTGGGATGTCGTGAATTCGGTCGGCCTCGCGGTCGAACCCGAATCCCCAACTGCGTTGACTCACGCCATTCTTCGTCTCGCCAACGACCGCTCGCTTCGCGAGCGTCTTGGTGCGCTCGGCCGGCAATATGCGGCATCGAATCTTGCGAAGGAGTCGATCCTTCTGCAATTCGAGGCGCGTCTGCGAAGCTCGGTGAAGGCCAAGCGCGGCGTCGGCGACGAGGCACCGACGACCTAGCCGCCCCGTCTTCAGCGCTTTTCCCGGCTTCGTGCGCGAAATTCGGTGGGAGACATCGAGAATTCCTTACGAAATAGCTTGGAAAGCCTTTCTCCATTGCTAAGTCCCGTTCGGCGCGCGATCTTGTCGACCGGAAGATCGCTACTTTCGAGCAGCTTGCACGTGAGATCGAGTCGCGCCCGAAGCAGGTACTTCGAAGGCGTAACGCCGATCTCGCGCTTGAACAAACGCAGGAAGTTTCGCTCGCTCATCGAGGACATGCGCGCCGCATCGACCACGGATATCGGCTTTGCGCAGTTCAGCACGAGCCAGTGCGCCGCCGCGCGCGCTTTCTCCGCGAGCGTCGTGTCGTACATCTCCTCGAACGCGGTCGCGAGCGACAAGCCTCCGCCCGAATCGAGACGGTCCGCCACACGCATGGCCAGATCGGCGCCCAAGTCCTTCTTGACGAAAGCGAGCGACGTCATCAAGGCCTGATCGCGCTCGTGCTTGGACACGGTCTCTGCCGTCGACTCGAGGCGGATGTCCTGCGTCATCGAAGGCCAGTCGCGCGGCCCGACTCCGGCCGCCGATAGCAGCATGTGCGCATTACCCATGGCGGTGATCGTGATGCTCTTCCCACTTACGTGTCTCAGGAGTTCGATAAGATTGTCATCCGAGGACGCGCGCGCCACCCCGCTGCCGCCAGCGACAAAAAGGTTATCGAGGCTATCGAATTTTCCTCCGGCAAGCTGTTCCGTCCAGACGGACATCGAAGAGGAACACGAGACCGTGCCCCCGCGAGCCGATACGAGATTCACGCGATACGTCAGCGAATGGTCTGCTGCTTCAGATTGCAGCTCATTCGCCACATGCAATGCTTCAGCCAGCGTACCTGCCGCGAGCAAAGAGAAACCGTCGTATAAAACAATGCCGATATGCTTGATCACCGTCGAATCATGCATGCCATATGCGCAATCGCCAGCGGCGGGCATAGCTTCGAGGACGTCGGATGAGGTTGACATCGCGGAGCCTCCAATTCGTACGTTAGTGTTATTCGTTACTGACGAGGTTATCGACGGTTATGCGTCGTATAACTTGCGAGTCACCAGGCATTCTCACAGGGGCAGGTTACAGGCAAGAAAAAATTGCGTCGAGCATCAATCAAAATAGTTATCCATATGAAAAAACTTCGCGATCGTTTTCGATGAACGAATGATTACGGACGTTCGTATAGACTAGCCGCATAATCAGGACTGAAGAATGCGATGGACGAGTCTCAATAGTTGAGCTCGACAATGGTCGAATTCATCGCGCAAATGCGGCATTTCCCGCAGGATTTCATTCGGTCGCGCAACGTGCGCGCATCAATGGCTGGCGCAATCGTTTGCTATCTACACGCACGTTCCCTCTATGATCTGAATAAAAGCTATTTCCCCGAAGCGTTCGACAAGATAACGCCAGCAAGATGAATGCTTCGGCACGCGCATTTCTTTCGACAACTGAAATAAAAAGCGGGCGCATATTCGCGCCCGCCTATCGGTGAATGTCCCTACCGAAACCATATCTGAATCGGCAAGATGACTTATTCAATAAAAATAAAAGCTATCTCGTGACTGACTCAAATCATATGTTATGAAGAGCAAGCTATTGCTAATCCGCCAAGGGCCCGCGCGAAGTCTCACGACTTGCAAGCATCGCAACGAGCGCCACACCGGCCGCTCCAACCAGATACCATGCCGGCGCGAGCTTGCTGCCTGTCGCGCCGATGAGCCACGTCGCGACAAGCGGCGCCGTGCCGCCAAAGAGCGCATTCGCCGTATTGAAACAGAACGCGAACCCGCTATAGCGCACGCGAGTCGGGAAGATCTCCGAGAGAAAGCAAGGCAGCGTGCCGTCGTTCATGGTGAGCAGCGCGCCGAATGCAACCTGAATCACGACGATCATTGCGAAGCTGGCGCCCGCCAATCCCCTGAACAGCGGCACCGTCAACACGGCGAACAGAATCGACGCGCCGATAAGCATCGACTTTCGTCCCACGCGGTCAGATATCGCGCCCATCACGAAGATCAGGCCGATGTACGCCGTGAGCGAAATGGTCGCCGCAATGAACGCGGAAGTCTCGCTCATGCCCATCTCCGTGGAGAGATAGGTCGGCATATAGCTCAGCACAAGGTAAAAAGCCACCGCATTCAGACACGTCACGCCGAATGCAATCAGCATCCGTCCGCGATGCTTCGATAACAATTCAGCCATCGGTGCTTGCGCGGCATGATGGCCCTGTTCCATTGCCTTGAAACGCGGCGTGTCCTCGAGCTTCACGCGGATATATCGCCCGATCAGTCCGAACGGCGCGGCCAGGAGAAAAGGCAGACGCCAGCCGAAGGACTGCAACTCCTCGCTCGTGAGCACGGCATGCATAAGCACGACGAGAATCGAACCGAATAGCAGGCCCGCCGCCGTGCTCGCGGGCACGATGCTCGTATAGATCCCGCGCCGCCTGTCCGGTGCGTATTCAGCGAGGAACGCGGCCGCGCCGGCATACTCGCCCGAAGCGGAGAAGCCCTGCACCACGCGCACGAGAAGTAGCAGAACGGGCGCAAGCATGCCGACTTGCGCATAGGTCGGAAGCAGCGCGATGAGGAAAGTCGCGCACGACATGATAAGAATCGATAGCGACAGTGATGTCCGCCGGCCTATCCTGTCGCCCACATGACCCCACACGATGCCGCCGATCGGCCGCACGACGAACGAGATTGCAAATACGCCGTACGTCGCGAGCAAACCGGTAGCGGCGTCGGTCTTCGGGAAGAAGACGATAGCAATGATCGTCGCCAGATAGCCATAAGATGCGTAGTCGAACCATTCGACGAAATTGCCGATGAAGCTCGCGCAAGCGGCGCGCTTCAATAGCTTCGGGTCGACTTGCGTGTTTCGCTCGTGCGACGCCCGAGGCATCGCGACCTGCGCCGTTACCGCTCTTTCCGTATTCATCGACTGTCTCCGGACATGATGATGCGATCGCTGCACGCGCCCCGGCGACGACGCCGTCGCCGGTACGAACATTGCAGGTTCAGGCCGCGATGATGTTGTGGTCGGGTCCGTAAGGAAAGCCCGTGATATTGGTGGCGCCCTTCTCGCCGACGACGAGAATGTCGTGCTCTCGATAACCGCCCGCGCCCGGCAATCCTTGTGGCAACATGATCATCGGTTCCATTGAGACGACCATGCCCGGTTCGAGCACCGTATCGATGTCCTCTCGCAATTCGAGGCCGGCCTCGCGCCCGTAGTAATGCGAGAGCACGCCGAACGAATGACCATAGCCGAAGGTCCGGTATTGAAGGACGCCGTATTCGGCGTAGATCTTGTTGAGCTCGCTCGCGATATCGCAACAGCGCGCGCCCGGCTTGATGAGTTCAAGACCTGCCTCGTGCACTTCCACATTGATCTTCCACAGGCGCAGATGCGCGTCCGAGCAATGATCGAAAAACATCGTGCGTTCCAGCGCCGTGTAATAACCCGCGATCATCGAAAAGCAATTGAGGCTCAGGATGTCGCCCTTTTGCACCTTGCGTGTCGTGACAGGGTTATGCGCGCCGTCGGTGTTGATGCCGGACTGAAACCACGTCCAAGTATCCATGAGCTCCGAATCCGGAAAGCGGCGAGCGATTTCGCGCACCATCGCCTGCGTCGAGGCGAGCGCAACTTCGTGCTCCGGCACGCCTTCGCCCACGGCCCTTGCCAGAGCCGCGCCGCCCGCGTCGCACACGTTCGCGCCGTGCTTGATGACCTCGATTTCCTCGGTTGATTTGATCATGCGCAAGCGCATCGTCGGCACGCCTATATCGACGAATTCGACGGATGGCAGCGCGGCCTTCAGCTTCGATAACATCTCGACCGGAAGATGATCGAACTCGACGCCCACGCGTCCCCTGTTTTCGATTTCGCCCTGTACCGCGCGGAAAAAGTTATCGCGCTGCCAGTCGGTATAGACGACGTTATAGTCGCCGACGGTGCGCCGCCACGGCTGACCGCCGTCGATATTCGCTGAGATCGACACAACCTTCTGCGAAGTGACGACGAGCCCGTATTTGCGTCCGAACGAGCAATACAGAAAGTCCGCGTAGTAGTTGATGTTGTGATACGACGTGAATAACACGGCATCGATGCTTTCACGCGCCATCAGTTCGCGCAGCTTGCCGTGACGATTCGCATATTCGGCGTCCGAGAACGTGTGCTTCGCTTTCTCGCCGTTCTCGATGCGGATGAGGTTCTCCATTTTCATGCACTCAGCTCCTGGTGAAAGACCATCGGTGTGAGTGAATGGTAGGAGCCTGGCAGTTTCGAAGATTTCCCGATTCGACGTCAAAATTCCCGTTTTCGACATCGAGGGTTAACACGAGCGGAGCGTGCAGGTGCCCTTCAAAGGGCCTTTTGATAGCGCCGGCGATCTGCTATCGGCGAGATGCCGAACTGCGCCTTATAGCGCGTCGAGAAATGAGTGAGCGATGTGAAGCCCGTGCGTGCGCATACTTCCTCCAGCGTGCGCGCGGTTCGATAAAGCAATTGGCGCGCGCGCAGCAGGCGTATTTCCAGATAAGCCTGCGCGGGGGTCTTGTCGAGGCGCTCCTGAAACCAACGTTCGAGCTGACGTTGCGAGACTTTCAGGAATGCCGCGATCTCCGCTATGCCGAGCGTCTCTTCGATATTGCTTTCCATGACTTGCAACGCTTCGTCGAGCTTCGCGTGCGCATCGCCGATGTATTGCCTGAGCGACGTCACCTGCCGCTCTTCGTGACCGCGGCGCTCGGCTACAAGTAATTCGAGCACGCGCGCCGCGAGTGCGGGGCTGCCCGGCGCAAGCGCGAGCAAATGCACCATCAGGTCGAGCGGCGCGACACCGCCGCTGCACGTGTACCGGTCACGGTCCACTTCATAGAGCCGATTCGACACGGTGAGCTTCGGAAACTGCTCCAGAAGCGTGTCCTGATCCTCCCAGTGAATCGTGCAGCGATAACCATTGAGCAGGCCTGCGCGAGCCAGAAAATAGCTGCCGGTATCGAGTCCGCCGAGGGCGCTGCCCCGACGCGCCTGCAAGCGCAGCCAGTCCATGATCGCACCGATGCCCTTGCGCGGAATCGGATTCGGTCCAACGACGAACACTGCATCGAAGTCACCGGACTCCGACATCGCGACATCGGGAATCACGCGAATGCCGTCGCTGGAACGCACCGTATCGCCATTCGCGCCGATCAGCGTGTACTCGTAGACCGTGCGCTCAACGAGCATGTTGGCGATGCGAAGCGGATCGACCGCCGTGCCGAGCGCGATCAACGAAAAGTTCTCGATAAGCAGGAAGCCGATTCGCATCACCCGCAGATCGTGCATGCCGGAATGGACGTGTCGGGTTCTCTTGGGCGGATTGGCGGCAGATGGCATCAGGGGCGATGGAGCGCTTGCATCTTATACGGTCACTTCCGGATAGTATTCGATGTACTCCTCGCCCTGACAGCCGAAATACGTTACCCATCTGCGAACCAGATCGACCTCGTAGCGGACTACTCCGGCGGCCCATGCACTCTGGAGGAACTCGGAGAACGTGCTGGCTCCGGCCTGATCCGTGCGCAATGCCTTGGTCAGTGCATCGCGATCGAATGCGACTACGTCGAACGTGCCTTGTGCAAGCGGCGCGCCCTGCTGAATCACCGGCCCAAGGGTCGTCAAGTAGAGGCTCTGGCATGACGGTAGCATCCAGACGTTGCTTTTCACGCCGGCTTGCCGAAGCACTTCAGCGAGGTAAGGAAATCCCCCGGCAGCCGGTTTGCCCTGTATCGCGCGTTGCTGGGCTGCGACGAGGTTATCGATCGCCTGACTCATCACCTCTCCGTTTCATTGCGGTTATTCAACTGGGATGTCGCGAATCTTATGGAGGTGCGCGAGTTTTTGCAGCAGCGCGCGAAGTGTGTCCCGCTCCGCATCGTCGAGCACGGAAAAGAAATGATCGTCATTACCGTCGGCGATTGCTCTCAGTTTCGGTAGCAAGCGACGCGCTTCGCGCGTGAGCGAGAGGATTTGCACTCGGCTGTCGTTCGTGCTTGTGACCCGCTTGACGAGACCCTTCGATTCCAGCTTGTCGAGAATTTTGGAAACGGCGCCGCGCGTCATATTCATCGAAGCGGCCATTACCGAGCTCGTTGCGTTGGCGCGATGCGCGATATGGTTCAACGCCACCCATTCCGCCACGGAAACCTGCTGCTCCGCCAGGGCGCGCGCAAACGCGCTCGACACTTCGTCGATACGAGCCTCATCCAATATCCGAGATGCCGCTCCAGAGGTTCGTCAGTCACAAGTCGAATCTCGCTTATATTTCCATGGAAACGGATATTAGTTTCCTAGAAACATAGGTCAAGGATCGGGATACGGTAATTCTTCATTGATTCGAACCGCGTGCTGTTACGAGACTCGCCGGCTCGCTCGAACCGGCGAGTCGTCGCGACGCTCAGTTGCAATACCCTTGCGATGCATATGTCCCGCCGCCAGGCGCGCGACTGCCGCATAGCGTGTGCAGAAGGGACGCGATATTGCCTGCACCGTAAATGCCATAACTTCCATTCGCATACTGCGAGTTATGGCGGGATTGGGAGGCATAGTTATCCTTCGGCGCGTTCGGATCGGACGATCCCCACGACGTCACCGCAATCACGGCGATGTGCGAGGCAAATAGCCGCTCGGCTTGCCCTGCAACTTGCGGCTCACCTTGAGAGCGAACAATACCGGCTTGGTGATGTGCGGACGAAGAATGGCATGCTTGCGCACATACTTGGGGACGTGCCATTGGGAGCGCGTGCCCGCGTAAAACAACGCGGCGTGTCCGGCGCGAAGCGTGCGCGGCTCCTGACCTTCGGCGGCGATAATAACTTCGCCTTCGATTACGTAGATGGTTTCGTCTTGTTCGAAGTACCAGTTGAAACGTCCGGCGGTGCAGTCCCAGACCCACGAGGATGTCGTGGTGTCGAGACTTTGCGACCATCTGCCGCTCCGGGCGACAGGATTGCCTTCCAGTATCCATGACGGGTCGATTGGATCTGGCTCCAGCAATACATCGTCCAGACGCACGGACTCGAACACGGGAGTTGTCATGGAGGCTCCTTTATGGTTTTAGTAGGTCAGTCATAAAAAGAGCGCGAGAAAAGCGCCCACTCGGGTCAATCAGTTATCTAGATACGTCCGAAGACTTCGCGTTGCGTATTAGCAGACAAAAGGGTGAGCGATTCGTTCAACACAAACATTACATTCTGTAATGTTTGGCCATCATACCGCGCCCCACTGATCGCGCAAACGGAAACGCATGCCTTGTATGATCAAATCACACAGGCATACGTCTGATGAATGACGGCCTCGTCTCAAGGCCGGTTATGCGCCCTCAATGGTGATCGAAGAGCGCGATTTGATTTGCCTTCACCATTGAGTGGACTTTGGTTCTGAACTTCGCGCCCGGATCTTTCATGCACGCCTCCGAAACTATTGCGGCAACCGGCTGAGCCGTATCGATCACCGTGGTCTCGGTGCCCTTCACGCCGAGCTTGTCGACGCCGGCGACCCATTAGACGAGCGCCGGCTTATACGCCTCGTCGACCTGCACGTAATCCGCGCACGTCATCGTGGCGGGGGCGACTTTCGCTTCCTTCGCGCTCGCTGCACCGGCGGCGCAAATGCAGATCAGAGCAAGCATAACTTTGGCGGGCTTCATAAGACACTCCATGATTGGATGATTGGAAATCGGAAAGCTACGAGCACATCTTAGTAGTACCGAGTTAGCGGAGAATTATTCACGCTGGCTTGTGTCGCGCGTTCGCAGTCGAAAATCCGGCATGCAAAACCGGATAACCGTGCATCGTAAAGATACTGAATTAGCGCGCAGTTAGCGATGTCCGTGCCGCTTGACGAAATCCATCAAGGCGGCAAAGGCAGGGGGAATGGAGGGATCGGCGGCCTGAAGGCGAAGCGTATCGTCGCCATCTACCGCGATCCGATAGGTGCGGCCATCCGGAACAGGCTTCGAGGCGCGCGGACTCGCCGCGCTCGCCTCGGCACGCGCCGCGACGACGAGGCGAGCGAATGCGGCCCCGTCTTCGGTTGAAAGATCCTGCTCGTCGAGAACGATCGGCCGGGCGAGTGCTGGAAAGGCGCCGAAGCCGCCGTCGATCGTCAGCTCCGCATGCATTGAAGGCTCCCGCGGCAATTGATGCGAAGCGCGGCTCGCGCAAACCAGCGCCGCGCCAGCGAGGAGTCCGACGAGGATGCGGACCCGCGCACGATCACAATACACCGACTTCGTTCCATCCCTTCTTGACCGCCGACGCCTCGGCGCTGCTCGCGCCATATAACTTGCTCGCGGTGGCAAGCGTCAGCTTCGCGAATGTCTTGAAGGTAGCGGTCGGCTTGAGTTGCGAGTCGGTCAGCGTCTCGTACCAGATTCGCCCCGCCTTCTCCCAGGCATGTCCGCCGATTTCGAGAGCGGTCACGCAAAACGCCCGGTTCGGAATGCCCGAATTGATATGCACGCCGCCGTTGTCCTGTGTCGTGCGAACGTACTTGCTCATGTCGGCCGGCTGCGGGTCCTTGCCGAGCCTCGGATCGTCGTAGGCGGTGCCCGGATTCTTCATCGAGCGAAGCGCGACGCCTTTCACGCCCTTCGCGAGCAATCCTTCGCCGATGAGCCAGTCCGCCTTGGCCGCCGTCTCCTTGTGCGCGTATTGCTTGATGAGCGAGCCGAACACATCCGACAGCGACTCGTTCAACGCGCCCGCCTGCGCCATGTAGTTCAGGCCGGCGGTATGCTCCGTCACGCCATGCGTCAACTCATGACCGATGACATCGAGCGCAATGGTGAACCGATTGAATAGCTCGCCGTCGCCATCGCCGAAAACCATCTGCTGCGAGTTCCAGAAAGCGTTGTCATAGTCGCTTCCGAAATGAACCGTGCCGGTGAGCGGCATGCCCGCATCGTCGATCGAATTGCGGTGAAACACCTCCAGATAGAACTCGAAGGTCGCGCCGAGTCCGTCGTAGGCTTCGTTGGCGGCAACGTCTTTCACGGGCTTCGCGCCCTCGGTGCGAACGACCGTGCCCGGCAACGTCTCGGTTTGATTGGCCGAGTAGATCGTTCTGTGCGCGGAGGGCGCGGCGGCCGTGGGCATCGGCGCCGCGGCCCGGGGTGCGAGCGCGCCCTGCACCGCACGAAAATGCCGCATCGTGTGATCTTTCGATAACGTGTCGATCGCGATCTCACGCTCCTTCGCATCGCCATGCTTCGCGATGTGCTCCAGCATATGCGGCGGCAGAATGCAGTAGATGGAATGCGGACGTCCCGGTTTCAGGTGAGTGCACATGATCGTGTCCTTTTCGAAGCGTTGAGATGAGCGCGGCCACGTCGGAAAATCTAGTCGATGTCGCCGAATAGTCAATAAGCCCCCCCTTATCGACACGGAAATAAGATCGATCTCGTGAACCGCTTCATTCGTGCACGCGACGAACGTAGAAGTACTTATCATCGGTTGCGGGATAAGAAACCGTGTTCGCGCGTGTTCCGCAATGTGCGATAGCCAACATTGCATCGTGGACTAGACCTCCGCTTGTTCGATCATCTCCAGAACATTTGCCGTACTCGCATGGCGGTTTACCCGATGCGCGAGTCCAAACATCATTTTGTTGCCCAGCGCACCGAAGAGAAGAATCGAAAGGAGGTTAAATCCTGCAAAACGTGCAATGAGAAACTCAACAAAATGCGCGAGCTAAATAAAACATCGAGCGGCCGAAAGATTCATCGCGTTGCCAGCATCGCTTCTTACCGAAACGCGCGCGTGCGCTTCGGTAATTCCGAGCGAGGAGTCGACGCATGACGCCTATCGTCTTCGGAGGCCGCTTCGGGTGGCTGCACGTCGGTCAGGGAACCCACGGCGTCGTGCTGTGCAATCCCTTCGGACATGAGGAGGCGTGGGGACACAAGGCCATGCGCTATCTGGCCGAAGAGCTTTCCCAACGCGACATTCCAGTCCTGCGCTTCGACTATCTCGCAACCGGCGACTCGGTCGGCATCGATCACGAAAGCGATCGGCTCGATCAATTCATCGCGGATATCGGCGCGGCGGTCGATCGTTTGCGGCACGAGACGGGCGTGACGAAGATAACATTGTGCGGCTTGCGTCTGGGCGGCACATTGGCGGCGCTGGCGTCGCATCATCCGCTGGTGGATTCGCTCGCGCTGCTCGCGCCCGTGTCGAACGGACGCCACTATCTGCGCGAGCTCACCGCGCTGCGACAGACGTGGGTCGAGAATCTTCCCGTCGTCGTGAGAGCCGCGCAGATCGATTCGCCCTATCACGTGCTCGGACAGGTTTATAGCGAAGCGTTCCGCAGCCGCTTGAGCGGGCTCGATCTCGGCAAGTCCATGCGCCATCAGAGCGCCGTGCCCCGGCGCGTGTTCGTGGCCGATCTGCGGCCCGGCGCGAGCCAGTCGCTGTGCAGCGCATTGCGCGAGCGAGGCGCAGACGTGCAGGCGGAAGCCTTCGACGACTACTTCGATTTCATGCAGGAGACTGCATCGTCCGTCTTGCCCGAGAAGACGCTCAAGCGCACTGCGCAATGGATCGCCGAGGGCATGGCCGGCGATCTCAAACCGGGCCGCACGAGAAAGGCGGCGCGGCCGAGCATGAGCGACGATGCGATCATCGAAACGCCGGAGGCGATCGAGCGGCCGGTGATCTTCGGCGCGGCCGGACTTTTCGGCATCTTGTGCGAGCCGCGCGACGGACTGCCGGGCGGACCGGTGATCGTCATCACGAATACGGCGGGCAGCGTGCATCAAGGCGACAGCCGTCTGTCCGTGCGCATCGCGCGGGAAATGGCGCAACGCGGTATCGCGTCGTTACGCTTCGACGCGCGCGGCATCGGCGATAGTCCCGCGCGTTCGCCGGATGGACCGCTGGAGACGGTGGCGTCGATCCATGCGGAGACCACGATCGAAGATGTCGCGACCGCGGCCGCATGGCTCAAGCGCAAAGGCTACGACAACGTCGTCGTGTTCGGCATCTGCTCGGGCGCGTATAGCGCGTTGCGCGCGTCGCTTGTCGAGCCGGCTATCGGGGCCGTCATCCCTGTGAATCTGCAGCGCTTTTATATCCCCGAACATCTGACGCTGCAAGAGCTCAGGGCGCAAAGGCGCAACACGATGGCGCGTCTCGGACCGGCGATCTTAAAGCCGCAGAAGTGGTGGCTGGTGTTGAGCGGCAAGCGCGGGCTCAAGCCGATCGTCAAGGCCTTCGTGTCGAATGCGGCGGCGCGGCTGAAATCGCGGATGCCCGGTGTGACCTGCAAGAAAGCCGTGCATGCCAACCACAGTGCGCTCACCGATCCGCACAGTATCGTTCACACGCTCGAACGCAAGGGCGTGCGCACGCTGCTCGTGTACGGCGCGGGTGACGAAGGGCTCGACCAGCTCAACGCGCATTTCGGCAGGCACGGCAAGAAGCTGTCGCGAACGACGCGCGTCAGGGCCGCCGTGTGCAGCGATGTCGATCACGCGCTCTACGACACGCGCGCGCTGGCCAGCGTGATCGCGCTCGCCGACACATTCATCAAGGACCTGAAGCCGGACAGCGCGCCGGTCATGGAACCTGTTGCACCGCTCGGTGTTTCTCCGCAAGTCTGAGTCGATCTTCCTCTCTTCGTCTTCGATACGGGACGCGGCCCGCAAGCGCACGCGCGGCTCCGTATCGAAGATCGAATGCCTCCATCGCGACGCTGTTCGCTCGATACCAACAAGCCTCTTCGATCTGCCTTTATGCGGCCAACACTTTGGCCTCGCGTATTGAGGTCGCTTTCGACGTGTACATCGCCAGTCGATCCATAACTTCCTTTCTTATCAATAACTTGTTTTAACCGAACAGAACTTCTAGCCTCACCTGGCATAGCCCTCGCATATGTAGCTGCGAGCGCAACGATTGGTGCTCATCCAACCACCAAGATCCAGGAGCTACATCATGTTGAAGATCGATAACCTCGCAGTCAGCAAAGAACTCGGCCGTGAAGAAATGGGCGCCATCGTCGGCGGCGCGAGCATCTTCCAGAACAACGGCATCAACTCCAACTACAACGGCGGCTTCTCGTTCGCCAGCCCGCAAACCAACGTCGCGCCCGTCACGCAAGTCGATGCATCGCAACACACCGACGTCGACGTGAAGAACATCACCAAGTCGCTCTCGTCGGTCGGCAGCCTGCTTGGCGGCGTCGTGCTCTGATCACCAATCTCATCAAAACCATCCACGCATTCGGAGAACCATCATGTTGAAGATCGATAACCTCGCAGTCAGCAAAGAACTCGGCCGTGAAGAAATGGGCGCCATCGTCGGCGGCGCGAGCATCTTCCAGAACAACGGCATCAACTC
>NZ_FCOJ02000049.1 GCF_001545035.1 Caballeronia glebae | reverse complement strand
GCGCAGGCATTGCAGTGCAGTGGATGGCCGCGCAATCCGCGAATCGGTGGAGTCGCGTTGATCGGCGGCACTGATTGTCTGACGTCCTTGACGTTCGTCTATATGGGGATCGTGGCGAGCGAGATGCCGTTGGCGCCGTTCACGGTGTGGTGATGCTGACCTCCATGGGCATGGAAGACACCTGCCAGGAAAGAAGCCATGCCCGGGAAAAGCGCGGCGCTCCGCTCAGTAAAGAAAGCACGCCACAGTTTCGTCGGCTTCTGGCCGGGTGCAGCCCGATGCGCTTGGCATACGTTGGCCGCAGTATTCCTTGAGCACCATCGGCGGCCGTGCGTCGAAGTCCGCATCTCAAGGGCGATGTGACGACTTTATTTCGCGTCAGGCAAACGCGTGCTGAGTCAGGCTCGCCCCGCTATCGGGCGCTCCGAAGTCCCGAGTTGACGAATTTCTGACTTCAGCGCTGTGTACCTACTTCGGGATATGACGTTCACCGCTTCAGGCAGGTTTTAGCAGCTTCCGCCATTCGGGCAGGCTGCCTTTCGGATCGAGCGATTCGACCAGGGGCGCGGCGCGTGATGCGAGTTCCTGTTGCACGTCGGCAATCGCGGTGGCGAGCGCGCTCGACATTCCCAATCCATCGAGCATCAACGCAGCTTCGCGCATTTCTTCGGAGCGCCTTTGCCCGTGCTCGACCACCCGTCCGATCAGATACGCCTCGTAGCCCGTATCCCAGCCTGCGCCAAGAAAGCTTACTGCGAGCGACGCCAGCACCCGGCCGTCCACGTCGAACTGCTTTGCCGCCAGCATCGACTGAACGCATAGCGCTTCCATGCCTTTGATCATGATGCTGCGGCACAGCTTGATGGCCGACGCCAGGCCAATGTCTTGCGACACGGCCTCCGTGCGCATACCCAGACTGTTGAGGATTTCCGCAGTTTGCTTGGCGAGGCGCCCACCCAGTAGCATCGGCACGCGCACGCCTTGTGGCGGGACCGGCGCCATCACCGCGGCTTCCACATAATCAGCGCCGTGACGTTCGATCTGCTCGCAGTTGCGCTGCTTGACGGCGGGCGATACCGAATTCAGGTCGATGAAGGTCTGGCCTGCCGTGAGATGTTCGGCCGATGCAGTGGCTACCACTTCGGCCTGACTTGCCGTGACGGCAGAGAAGACAAGTTGGGCGTCGCGCAATGCCGTCGCGAGGTCTTCGGCTACCAGCGCACCGCATTCGCGCGCCCGCCCCACAATCGTTGCACGCGTCGCGTCGTCTTTCAGCTTAATGTCGAAGACCGATACCTTACGACCGGCGGCGGTCAATGCCCGGGCAAAAAACGGGCCCGACTTCGCCAAAACCAACTATCGCGATGCGTGCAATGTGCTGAGTGCTGTTCTGATCCATGATGATAGTCTTAAGGGTGAGGTCGAATGTGTAGGCGCTGGTGGTTATTCGTGCGGTGAACGCTTTGGCGGCAGCCGCCCAAAGGCGGGTGAAATAGCCGTCGGACCTGCGGTCCGACTTCGCGCTAACGCGGCATTCAGATCGATCGCCGCAATGCCCGGCCGGTCCTTGTATAAAGGGTCGCGCTCAATGAGGGGGGCGCGGCTTTGTGCCGTCTCGACGTTGACCTTGTATAACGTGTATCTGCTACCTTACCTCTCCTGGTTCCATACCATGACGATGCTTGACGGAGTCAGCGTTGGAAGAGGTCACAAAGGTGAGGAAATCCTGCGCGACCTCATGCTGCTCAGACTCCGTGCATACAGCAGCCGAGAAGAGGGTGATGAACTGAATTTCTGGCGGCAGAGAGCCGATCACTTCGATCCCCGGCAAGTGCATCAATTCGCTCAGTTGCTGGAAGCCCAGCTCGACTTCGCCGCGCGCGACGAGCGCGCCCACCGGTACACCGGGCGGCGCCTGCACGATGCGCGGCGCCATGGCTTCAGCGATTCCCCATCGTTCAAACAGGCGGCTCAGGTGAACGCCGCTCGGGCCCGTCGAATAGCCGATGCTGCGTGCGGCCAGAACGGCGTCGCGAACCGCCGCCTCAGTACCGATCGCCGGCTGCGGCGTCCCGGCCGCCACCGCGATCGCAACGCCCGAACGCGCCACGTCGACCCTACTGCCCGGGTCGATCCGGCCGGCTGCGGCCAGCCGATCGATCGCGTCGGCCGCGAGCACGACAATATCGAACGGCTCGCCGTCTTGAACCCGCCGAAGAGCCGCCACGCCGGCGACCGATTCGATCGTCACCGCTTGCCCGAACCGCCGCTCGTACTCGGCGACGAGTTCGGCTAGCACCTGACGCGTCGCCATCGACGAGATGCCGGTGATTTGCTTGTCCATATTCGCTCCCCGAATCAGTCGACGTACCGCAGCCCGGCTTGTCGCAGCGGCTCGCGCATGTTGTACATATCGAGGCCGAGCACGCCCGAGGCCAGCTTGGCGCGCTTCTCGCCTTCGAACGCTTCGCGAGCGGCCGCTTTGTCGAGCACCTTCTGCGCCATCGCCGACGGCACGATGACCACGCCATCGTCATCCGCGACCACGACATCGCCCGGCGTCACGAGCGCGCCCGCGCACACGACCGGCACGTTCACCGAGCCGAGCGTCGCCTTGACCGTGCCCTTCGACGAGATCGCGCGGCTCCACACCGGGAAGTTCATCTCGGCCAGCACGCGCACGTCGCGCACGCCGCCGTCGATCACGAGCGCTCGTGCGCCGCGCGCCTGGAAACTCGTCGCGAGGAGGTCGCCGAAGAAGCCGTCGGTGGATTCGGTCGTGACTCCGGCCACGACGATATCGCCCGGCCGGATCTGCTCGGCCGCGACGTGCAGCATCCAGTTGTCGCCCGGTTGCAGCAGGACGGTGACCGCCGTGCCGCTCGTCTGCGCGCCCGCGTAGATCGGGCGCATGTAGGGCTTCATCAGGCCGACGCGGCCCATCGCCTCGTGAACGGTCGCCGATCCGAGCGCGCCGAGCTTCGTGGCGACTTCGCCGTCGGCGCGATTGATGTTGCGGTATACCACTCCCAGTTCAAACATGATCACTGTCCTTTCGTTTTGAGCGCCGCATCGAGGCGTGAATAGACGCGCCGCGCGTTGCCTTCGTAGATCTTGTAGCGCTCATCGGCATCGATGTGCGCCGCTTCGATATAACGCTTCGTGTCGTCGAAATAATTGCCCGTCTCCGGATCGATGCCGCGCACCGCGCCGATCATCTCGCTCGCGAAGAGGATGTTGTCGACGGGAATCACGCGCGTCAGCAGGTCGATGCCCGGCTGGTGATAGACGCAGGTATCGAAGAAGACGTTGTTCAGCAGATGGTCCTTGAGGAGCGGCTTCTTCATCTCTTGAGCGAGGCCGCGAAACCGTCCCCAGTGATAGGGCACGGCGCCGCCGCCATGCGGGATCACGAAACGCAGCGACGGGAAATCGCGGAACAGGTCGGAGGTGAGGCACTGCATGAACGCGGTCGTATCGGCGTTCAGGTAATGCGCGCCGGTCGTGTGGAAGCACGCGTTGCAGCTCGTGCTGACGTGGATCATCGCGGGGATGTCGTATTCGACCATCTTCTCGTAAATCGGATACCAGTAGCGGTCGGAGAGCGGCGGGCTCGTCCAGTGGCCGCCCGACGGATCGGGGTTCAGGTTGATCGCCACGTTGCCGTACTGCTCGACGCACTTCACAAGTTCCGGGATGCACGTCGCGGTATCGACGCCCGGGCTTTGCGGCAGCATCGCGGCAGGGATGAAGTGGTCGGGAAAAAGCTCCGCTACACGAAAGCACAGTTCGTTGCAGATCGCCGCCCACGTGCTCGACACTTCGAAGTTGCCGATGTGATGCGCCATGAAGCTCGCGCGCGGGCTGAAGATCGTGAGATCGAGGCCGCGCTCGCGCATCAACTTCAGCTGGTTCGCTTCGATCGACTCGCGCAGCTCGTCGTCGCTGATGTGCAGCTCGGAGACCTTCGGCCTCTCCGAAGGGCTCTTGATGCCTGCGATCTGGCGGTTGCGCCACGCTTCCAGCGCCTTGGGCGCCGTGGTGTAGTGGCCGTGAATATCGATGATCATGGTCGTTCGAATAAAAATTGATTACCGGCGCGATGTGACAAGTACCATGCACGCCCTCTTCCCTAATGACCCGTGTGCGGCTTTGAAGTCGCCCCGCGGGCGTACGTACCTTCATTCAAACCACGACTCAGAAGGTATGCCGTATACCCACGCCGTATGTGTTGCCGATCGGATGTCCACTCAACTGGTCAAGGGAATAGACCGCATAGATGTCAGTGCGCTTCGAAAGGAAGTGGTCGTATGCGATCGACGCTGTGTGGCGCAAACTATTGTCGACCGGGCCCGAGCGGCGCGTGCGCGCATATTCGGCGAGCAGGAAATCCGCTGGCGAGAACGGCACCGAAAGGCCAGCCTCGTAGGTATGCGTGCCTATCGGCATGCTGAC
This sequence comes from Caballeronia glebae, assembly GCF_001545035.1. Taxonomy (GTDB): domain Bacteria; phylum Pseudomonadota; class Gammaproteobacteria; order Burkholderiales; family Burkholderiaceae; genus Caballeronia; species Caballeronia glebae. The sequence goes on along the minus strand of NZ_FCOJ02000049.1, from coordinate 52,422 downwards.
GTTGCTTGTGATCACTGCTGCGCCAAAGAGCTTCACGATTTTGAAGTCGTACGCCGCACCTGCGAGATACGCATACTGCGCCCCGACCGGGCCTACCTGCGTGAAGCGCACGCGTTGCGCGGACAGGACCGCGGTAAGGGCGCCGCCGGTGTAGCTAAGATGCAGGCCGAGATTGCCGATACCCGGCGATCCCGCCACGCCACCTAGCCCGTAAATGACCGTCGCGCCGATTCCGGCGTATGACGGGCTCGTGTATTGCGCGGTGTTGTTCCAGACGGTATCGCCGATAATCGAACCACCGTAACTTGTCACGAAAGTCTGCACGACCAGCGGCGAAAACACCACGGACGAGCCGAACGGATTGACTGCTTGCATCGCCACATAGGTGGGGTTGGTCTGCCTGCCGAAGGTCAGCCGGCCAAACGCACCTGTAAAGCCTACGTAGGCGTTGCGCGACCAGTACGGGTCGCTTGCGCTGCGCCCCTGTGCACCGGTGTTCGGTTGAAAGAAGCTCTCAAGGGCAAAGATCGCACTCACACCGCCGCCAAGATCTTCTTTGCCGCGAATGCCCCAGAACGACGTCGTAAGTCCGCCGCTCCCCATCTGAACCTGCGACTGCGCCATGTCGCTGCGCTTAAGACTGTCGATGTAGGTGCCGACGAGTCCATAAAGCTGGACTTGGGATCCGCCTTCCACCTGTGGCGCGATCTGCACCTGCGCGCCAGCGCTTGTCGCGCACAACGCAAAAGCAACGCAAGCGCTGGCCTGCAGGCGGGATCTCTTTGGCGCTGAACCCTTAGGACGTACGGTTCCCCTGATCTTCACGATCAGTCTCCTTATGTTTTGGTTGTGATTCGAGTTGGAGGGGCCGCTCGATTGGCAGCCTCCATGCGAAGCCGGGCTTTACACGACGATGTGATTCTTCATGGCGGCGTCGAGCTTGTCGCGGTCAAGTTCACGCTCCCAGGCGGAGACAACCAGCGTGGCGACGCCGTTGCCGATCGTGTTGACGATCGCGAGCCCGGTGCCCATGAAGCGGTGAATGCCGAGGATCAGCACCATGCCTGACACCGGGATGACGGGAAACACGAGCAGCGTCGAGGTGAGCATGATGAATGCAGCACCGGCCACGCCGCTCGCGCCCTTCGAGGTGAGCATCGCAACTATGATCAGCGTCATTTCCTGCGTGAATGTCAGCTGGATATTGAAGGCTTGCGCGATAAAGAGGACCGCCATCGTCAGATAGATGTTGGTGCCATCGAGGTTGAACGAATAGCCAGCGGGCACCACAAGCCCCACCACCGGCTTGGAGCAGCCCAGGCGTTCGAGCTTTGCAAGCATCCCCGGCAAAGCCGCTTCGGACGAACTGGTGCCGAGAACAATGAGAAGCTCCTCGCGGATATAGCTCATGAAGCGAAAGATGTTGAAGCCCATCACCCGCCCGATACCGCCGAGCACGACCACAACAAACACAAAGAGCGTCAGGTAGAACGCGCCGATCAGCTTCAGGAGCGGCAAGACAGACCCGACGCCATATGTTCCGATGGTATAGGCGATCGCACCGAAGGCCCCAATGGCAGCCGTTTTCATGATGATGTGAACGATGCCAAAGAACACGTTGGCGATGCCGCCAATAAACTCGACCAGCGGCTTGCCCCGTTCGCCGAACGCGGCAAGCGATGCGCCGAAAAGCACTGAGATGAGCAGAATCTGCAGCACATTGCCCGTCACGAACGCATCCACCACGGTGTTCGGGATGATGTGCATGAGGAACTCAACGGTGCTCTGCTCATGCGCCTGGGTCGCGTAGCCGGACAGCGCGGAAGCATCGATCTTTGATGGATCGAGGTTGAAACCAGCACCCGGGCGCAGCAGATGCCCTGCCAAGAGGCCGATTACCAGCGAGAGCGTCGAAACCACCTCGAAATAGAGCAGCGCTTTGCCGCCGACGCGCCCGACCTTCTTCATGTCGCCCATGCCCGCGATGCCCGTAACAACGGTGCAGAAAATGATTGGGCCGATCACCATCTTGACGAGCTTAATGAAGGCATCGCCGAGAGGCTTCATCTGGACGGCGAGTGTCGGAGCGAAGTGGCCGAGCAGCACGCCGATCAGGATGGCGGCCAGCACGTGCACGTAGAGCTGGCGATAAAAGGGGACGCGCTGACGCGGAGTTGTTTCAGGGGATGAAGTGGTGGCATTCATCGCGGCTGCCTCGCGGCAAAACTAACGCGCGAACGAAATTCGGCTTGCGTCATGCTTGTCTCCGTTATGTTGTCTCGCGGCCTTTCTGACCGCCTGTTATTTGCTGGGGGCGAAATCGTAAAGTCGTTCGGGGTTCTCGACCAGGATCTTGCGGATCAGCGCGGGATCCTCGCAAATGCGAAACAGCAGATCGACCAGCTCACCGTCGTTGGGCATGTCCTTGGAGATGTTCGGATGCGGCCAGTCCGTGCCCCACAACACACGATCCGGGGCGGCGTGAACGAGTGCCCGCGCGAAGGGAATCGCGTCGTCGAAAGGCCGTTTGCCCGCCGAGACTCGTTCTGAGCCGCACACCTTCACCCATGCGAGCGGATTGCGCATCAGTTCCAGCAGTTGCCGGAACGGCTCCTGATCCAGACCCGCTTCGGCGCGCACGCGGCCCATGTGATCGATCACGAATGGCACCCGAATCCGCCCGATGAGATCGGCGTATTTGACAATGTCCTGCGCGTCGAGGTGGAGCACGACATGCCAGCCGAGCGCTTCGATCCGCCGCAGTACGCGGTCGAATACGTCCAGATCGGGCGCTCCACCCAGATGGGCGACGAAGTTGAAGCGCACGCCGCGCACACCGGCGTCGTTGAGCACCTTCAGCGTGTCGTCAGTGACCGCGGCATCGACGATGGCAACGCCCCGGTATCGCCCGTTGCCCCGGGCGATCGCATCAAGCATCGCGGTGTTGTCGGTGCCGTGGCAGCTCGCCTGCACGATCACGCCGCGCTTGACGCCCAGATGGTCGTGCAGGGCCACCAGCGATTCGAACGGCGCGTCGGGTGGTGTGTAGCTGCGATCTTCAGCGTACGGGAAACGCTCGGCGAGGCCGAACACATGACAGTGGGCATCGCACGCGAGCGCGGGCAGCGCATGCGCGGGTCTGACCGGGTTCGGATCTGGCGGAAGGCAGGACTTCATGATTTGTTCGCGCTCCATTGAGACATTTCGTGACAGGACAACCGATGAGGCACATTGTGACGTTGCGGGTTACTCCATACAATCGACATAGTCGACTAGCTGATATACGATTCTTGTATAGGAGCTGAAATGGAACTGAAACAGCTGGAAGCCTTTGTGCACGTGGTCGAGCTGGGGAGCTTCACGCGCGCGGCCACCATCCTCGATACCAATCAGCCGACTTTGAGCCGTCTCGTGCGACAGCTCGAGGTGGAATTACGACAGACCCTGCTCGTGCGGCACGGGCGCGGCGTCATAGCAAGCGATGCGGGGCAAATCATCCTGGGTCATGCGAAGGGGATGCTGTTGCAGGCCGAGCGCGCGCGGCACGATCTCCGGCAATTGAAGGGGACGGTCAGCGGACACTTCAGCATCGGGCTTGCGCCGAGCTTCGCAAAAGTCGCCACGCAGGAGTTGATCCGGCAGTTCAGGCAGCGGTTTCCTGATGCGACAATCTCGGTGGCCGAGGGGCTTTCCACTTACCTGACAGAGTGGCTGATGATGGGCCGCATCGATGCAGCCGTGCTTTACGACACTTCGCTCACCGCACTCATCGAAAAGCGCGCGGTGTTCGAAGAGGAACTATTCCTGATCGGCATGCCAGGCGGTGCGGCTGATCAGGCGCCGAAGCAGATCCGCCTGAAGGACATCGCGCGCTATCCACTCGTCATTCCCGGGCGCATGCATGCGCTGCGGCAGATCGTCGAAGCGCGAGCGGCCGAGGAGGGTGTCAAACTCACCATCGCGCTCGAGGTGGATGCAGTGGGGGCGATCCTCGACCTCGTATGCGAGGGATATGGGTACGCGGTGTTGCCCATCAATGCGCCAGCCACCGATCCGCTCAAGCGCCCGTTCTCCGTTACGCGCATACGGCGACCGACGCTGCACAGTCGTCTCACCATCGCGACGAGCAGCCAGCACACCTTGTCACATCTGGCGACGGAGGCGATCGGCCTGATCGAGACCGCTGTGCTCCCGCTTTACACTGCCGACCGCAACGCTGGAGTAAAGCAAGCGGATGGAGCCGTCTTACGATCCACCGACCGCCTCGCTGGGCGGCGGTGACCCTCAAGCTGTCGCAATCGTCAGCCCATATGCAGGCCGCCGTTCAGCGAGAAGTCCGCACCGGCCGAGAAGCCGGACTCTTTCGATGCCAGCCACGCCACGATCAACCCGACCTCATCCGGACGGCCGAGACACCGCACCGGAATCGTCACGACGATCTGGTGCTGGTGCAAAGTTTTTTTGGGGCATTGCAAGGGCGGCCTCAAAAGCGAGGTGCAACACTTATTTCGTATAAGGTGTTGCAATGCTCGACGAAACTACTTCATACCAGCATCTTCGACCTGAGACGAACGCCTTGCCATCGCAAGCCTACGACAGCAGGATGTGAGCATTCGGGCCATGGCCCGAATGCTCGGGCGCTCGCCGTCCGCCGTGAGCCGTGAACTGACGCGAAACAGCTCTCCTACTGGCTATTCATCAGTGCCAGCGCAAGCGCTGTGCACCGCCCGCCGTAAGGCTGGTCGCGGCCGCCCCGCCAAGCTTTGCATGCAACGCGTTCGCTGGCGGGTGCCTCAGCGATTTAGCCCCGCGAACTCGTAGCTTTTCTTTTTGCAAAGTCGACCGCCATACGCGGGAGGGTCGCCTGGCGTTCTTGGCGTTTAACATAAAGGAATTCATTGATTTTCTGTGTGTAATCCTATGTTTATGCCGTATCAAAAAATGTGAACAACGAGGGGCCAACATCAGAGCTAAGTGGCCCGGGCTGACGTGGTGCCGAACAAGTAGGCGCTTAGAACCGGTGCCGCAGACCAAACCGTACGGCCAGTTGATGATTGTTCGCCGAAGCAGTCTGCCCGGATATCGATGCAACCGCAGACTGATTCAGCGAGTCGGTTCCGGACGCGTGCTGATAGACGACGATCGAATAGACGTCGGTGCGCTTAGACAGCAGATAGTCGGCACCGAGCGAGCCCTGTCGATAGATCGCACTGTCACGGCCATCGGCACCGCCGTTGTGCACGTAGCTGTAGGCGGTGCCCAGCAAAAATGCCGGCGAGAGCTGCCACCTGATGTTGAGCTCGCCGACATTGAACGTCGCCGTGCCCGAGTAGCCGAAGGGGTTCGGCCCCGACGTGGCGGTATCGCCGAGCCCGCGGAACTGGACATTCGAGTACGTGGCGCCGAGCGTGACCGGGCCAAGTCGCCACGCGCCTCCGGCGGCGGCGATCTGCAGCGTGCTTGCCGACGCATAGCCCGCATACGCGGGATTCGACTCCGGCGACGTCGCGCTCCCGACGGACCCCGTGTTCATGGAGGCGACACTCGTGCCCGCCGAGGGATTGCTGCCGTAGAACGACAGGTTAGGATTGCGTGCGTTCAGATAGGCGGCTCCGAACGTGAAGGGCCCGTTGGCGTAGCCGAGCCCCGCCGACCAGATCTGCTGGTGCCCGACGCTGCCGGCGACTCCGCCGAAGCTATACATCGCGCCGAGGGAGAGCCCCCGGTAGTCCGGGCTCGTGTATTTGACCGCGTTATTGATGCGGCGCGTATGCAGGAAGTTGTCAACGTCGCTTGCATGACCGCTGATGTAGCCCGCCCACTGTGTGCTTGCGGCGAGCGTGCCTACCCGAGTGGCTATGAAATCGTATTGTCGTCCCGCGGTCACCGTGCCGTAGGGCGACGCGAGACCCACATAGGCCTGGCGACCCATCTCCGCGCCTCCTTGTCCGAGCGCACCGTTATTGATCGTGAACCCGCCTTCCAGTCGGAACACGGCGCGCCAGCCGCCGCCCAGTTCTTCCGTGCCGAGCAATCCCCAGCGGCTGCCGTTCTGCCCGCCTGTTGAGCCGTCTTCGAGCGAATACTTCGATCCTCCTTCGAGCTTCCCATCGTGACGGCCGGTTTGTGCGTTGCTCAAATAGTTGACGCCCGCATCGAGCAGACCGTAGAGCGTCACGGTGCCCTGAGCAAAAGCTGGTGTGCATGCGAACGCGAATACCGCGCAAGCGCCGCCCATGAGAATGGCTGGCCTCATCGTCTTCTGTGTCTCCTGTCTTTTTTGTGACGAACTTTCTTGATGATTCGCATCTCGCGCCAATAGAGAACCATCTATGGAATCCGAAGGGGGTGCGCCTTGCATTCGATCATGTTCGAATCTGACCGCCGGCCGCACCTAAACATCGCTTATGCGACTCTTCTGTGCTGACCGTGCCAGTAGCGCTCTCTGACGTCCTTACGGGCGAGCTTGCCGTTACCGTTCTTTGGCAATTCGGCGACGAATTCGACTGAGCGCGGCTTCTTGAAATCGGCGAGGAGGCCCTGGCAGTGGCGGATCAGATCGTCAGCGCTCGCGTGGCATCCGCCCCGCAGGACGACGACGGCCTTGATGGCTTCGCCCCAGGTTTCATCGGGCACGCCGATCACGCAGGCTTCATAGATCGCCGGGTGCTGATACAGCGCCTGCTCGACTTCTGTCGGGTAGACGTTGAATCCGCCCGAGATAATCATTTCCTTCTTGCGGTCGACGATATAGATGTAACCGCGGTCATCCATGCGCGCGAGATCGCCCGTATGCAGGCGACCGTCGCGCAGCGCGGCCGCAGTGAGCTCAGGCTCGCGCCAGTAGCCGGCGAACACGTCCGGTCCGCGCACGACGATTTCTCCGGTGTCGCCGGGCGGCAACGCGCGCCCCTCGTCATCAACGACAAGCACCTGTGATTCACCGAACGGCCTGCCGCACGATGACAGCAGGTGCGCTTGACCCTGCTCGATAGCGAACCGGTGATCCTCCACGCTAAGCGTCACGAGACCGCCCGTCGTCTCGCCGGCGCCGTAGCCTTGAGCGAGCACCGGCCCAAGCCGCTCCCACGCCTCGGTGATGAGCGCGGGCGCCGCTGGCGCGCCACCATACGACAGATGACGCAGCGAACGAAGTGCACGCGCTCGACCTGCCGCATGTCGGCCTGTACGCGGCCGTGCCCGGCGTCGCTGGCGTTCTTGGAATGCTGACGGGCGGATGGCTCGCCGACGCCTGGTTCGCCGAGCGCGAAAAGCTGTTGCTGATTGGCGCGGTCAGCGTGAGTACGGCATGCCTCGTCGTCATGCTGAACGTCTCGCTGCTGCCCGTCGTGCTGTTATGTCAGGCCCTGATCGCCTTCTCACTAAAACTTGGCTTCATCGCGGTGTGGTCGCTGCCATTGAAGTTCGATGACACCGATGCGAGCGGCTCGACTGCAGGGGTCATCAACATGGGCAGTCAGCTCGCGGGCGTCGTCTCGCCTGCGGCAATGGGCTTCCTGATCGCGGCGAGCGGAGGACAGTTCACCGGCGCATTCATGTTCCTCATCGGCTGCGGCGTAGTCTGCATCGCGATCGCGATAACGCTGCGCGGCGCCGCAGCGACAAGATCGACGGAGGATCTCGCCATTGAGCAGACTCAGTGAAACGGACGGTCCGCCAAAGGCGTTCTCGCTCCAGAACCAAGCTTCTGAAACCACGATCAGTCGAGAATGTAAGCCCTTCCCGAGTGCACTTCGGGATTCGATCTCTCATCGTGATCGCGAACATGAGCGGGCGCACGCCAATCAACCACACGCAACGCGCTTCTGTACATATCGCCGACAAATCCGCCCCATTTCTACCTCAGCCGTTGGGAGCCGGAAGGCCGCTCGTAGTTGCGCCCGAGGGCGGATGCGAATAGGATTAAATCCTACTGACCGGAGGCTGCCATGAGAACGACGCAGCAGATGAGCATCACTTTACCGAACGAGATGGCCGAGTTCGTCCGCACAAAAGTCGCAAGCGGCGACTACGCGTCTGACAGCGAAGTGCTGAGAGATGCGCTTCGCGTGCTCCGCGAGCGTGACCGTGCCATTGAAGCATGGTTGCGAAGTGAAGTGATTCCTGCAGCGCAGGCACTCCGCGACGATCCAAGCCGTGCGCTGTCAGCCGACCACGTACGTGCCGAACTGAAAAGATCTCGCATGCGCCACGAATGAATCGGCGCGTCCAGTTTGCGCCTGAAGCTCTCGATCAGTTGCGAAGACTTGAAAAGCGCATCGCGGATGCTGGCGCTCCGATGACGGCAGAACGATACGTTGATCCGATCGTTGATTTCTGCATGATGCTCCAGACATTCCCGGCGTGGTGTCGCACGTGACGACCTGCTGCCCGGAACGTTGGAGATGGACGTTGTCTCGATCGTTGGTGTTTTCTACGGCGGCCAAGATTACGAGGCGGCGCTTGCCCCTGATGATGACCAGTAAAGCACGCTGATAGGCGGCGAATGACGGTTGTCGATGCGAACGGAACTACCGAAAATTTGTCATAAATGAATCTAGCGCATTCGATAAGGTATCGATATTATCGACCGACTCGATAGATTAACTCCCTCGTTCTCGACGCAACTCTTTACACCGACGTTGCCGGTTTCATGGTGCGTTGTGGGCAGAGGGTTGCTGGTACGGCCCTTCAAGATCTTTCACGGCCGGGTGAACACGATTTCCGGCGTGAAACATCCTCCCAACGCGGCGCACAGCAAGACGATGAACAATTTCTTCATGTTTGCTCACTTGCTCGTGACGCATTTTCGCGCCATTCGTTCGGTCCGGTCAGCCGGGCACTGACGGCCACTACTATCTCAGGTCACGTCGTGGATATCGGCCACAAGCGACCGTGAGTGGCTTCACTGAGCCACCGGCGGCGAGGCCGTCGATGTGGCCTGGTTGCGTGGTGCGACCCGCCAGACGGCGTTACCGACGTCGTCAGCCACGAGCAAGGCGCCATCTGCGTCCAGTGCGACGCCCACGGGCCGGCCCACAGCGTGGCCATCTGCTAACAGGAAACCGCTCAGGAAATCCTCGGGTGCGCCGGCGGGCTGTCCATCGACAAACGGAACAAACACCACCTTGTATCCAGAGCGCGGCTTGCGATTCCATGATCCGTGCTGGCCAACGAACACGCCTCCGCGATAGTGAACCGGAAACACCGTCCGGTCGTAGAAAACCAGACCCAGCGAAGCCGTATGATTGCCAAGGGCATAATCAGGAACGATGGCCTTTTGAACCATATCGGGACGTTGTAGTTTGACGCGGGTGTCGACATGCTGCCCGTAGTAGCTGTACGGGAAGCCATAGAACGCTCCCTCTTTCACGGCGGTCATGTAATCCGGAACAAGGTTGTTTCCGAGCTCATCGCGCTCGTTTACTGCCGTCCACAGTGCGCCGCTGTCAGGTTGCCATGCGAGTCCATTCGCGTTGCGCAGACCTGTAGCATAGGGTTTCAAACGGCTGGTATCGACATCGAACTGAAGGATTCTCGCTCGCCCTTTTTCCGCGTCGATTCCATTCTCCCCGGCGTTGCTGTTCGATCCGACTGTGATGTAGAGATGCTTGCCAGAGCGATCGGCAACGACATTTTTCGTCCAATGATGGTTGATCGGCCCGGCCGGTAAGTCGGCGACCTTGACCGGGGCGCTCGTTATCGCAGTAGCCCCCGTTACGTAGTCGAGTCGCAGCAACGCGTCTGTGTCAGCAACGTAAAGATGGTCGCCAATAAGCGCCATCCCAAAAGGCGAATGTAAGCCTCTGAGAAACACAGTTTGTATAGGGGCGACGCCCGCGCCATCCGTTGCACGCAAGAGCACGATGCGATCGGGGCTCGGCACGCCTGAACCCGCGCGCTTCATAACCTGTCGTCGAATCCAGCCGAAAATCCCACTGCCTTCATCGTGTTCTTGAGGTGCGTCGCTTTCCGCTACCAGGACGTCACCATTGGGCAAGGTATAAAGCCATCGCGGGTGGGCCAGACCGCTGGCGAACCGCGTTACGACAAAACCCGCGGGAGCGGTGGGCAAGAATCCGACGGGGCGCGCTTCAGTCGGCGCGATGTTCACCATCGGAATCAGCTTAGATTCCGGAGCGGGTAGGGACGGCGTCGCGCCGAAGCCTGTATCGCTTGAGCTTGATTGTCCGATCGCGCAGGCGGCCAAGGGCAAAGCCAACGCCACAGCAAGGTGATTCGACAGGCGCATGCGGAGTTCCAAGAAGACGGCCGAGCCAAGAATGGCTGCTCCTTCGCAAGAAGCCTGCCTGGCAGGTGCCCGCCCCGCTGCCGAGTCGCACCAGCGGGGGTGCCATCGAAGCAGTCCTTTCGCAGAATTCGAATTGCTCGCCTTCAATGTGCTTTACCCAGTCGCATCGTCGACGCGTTGGCAAAGCGCGCAGGCATGCCTTCCCACGCTCAGGCATTGTTCCTGCTCGGTGCCGGCACCGCCGCGCCTTCGTGCCGAACAACGAGGCGGTTTTTGGAGAAAAATGCTCATGCCCGAACCGCAGGCCGGCGCCGACTCGCCGCACCTCGACGATGAACAGCGCGAACAAGCCGCCGATCATGCATCGCCTCATCCGCTCGTCATCCATGAAGTCGTGCGCGAGGAAGGTGAGACCGCCATGGAGCGCACGGCCTCGGCACTCATGTGGTCCGCGCTCGCCGCCGGTCTGTCGATGGGTTTTTCGTTTCTCGTCCAGGCCATTCTCCAGAGCGCATTGCCGGAATCGAGCTGGCGTCACCTGATTTCGAGTCTCGGTTACACCATTGGCTTCGTGTTCGTGATCCTGGGCCGTCAGCAGCTCTTCACTGAAAGCACCTTGACGGCGGTGCTACCCGTGCTCACGCGGCGTGATCGCCAGACCGTCGGCAAGACTTTGCGCCTCTGGGCGATCGTTCTGTTCTTCAATCTCGTTGGCACGACCATCTTCGCGGCGCTGTTGCAGTTCAAGGGCGTGTTTGGGCCGGAGGTCATGGCGGCGCTGGCCGACGTGGCGCACGCGCCGTTTTCGGCCGGCTTCGGTGTCACGCTCGTGCGCGCGGTGTTCGCCGGCTGGCTAATCGCGCTCATGGTGTGGCTGTTGCCGAGCGCCCGTTCGGCACGCGTGCTCACCATCCTGCTCGTGACCTATACGGTGGGCCTAAGTAAGCTGACTCATGTAATCGCCAGTTCGGCGGAGGCGGCTTTTGCGGTGATGAGCGATGCTGCGAGCATCGGAGAATACTTCGGCGTTTTTTTGCTGCCGACGCTCATCGGCAACATGATCGGCGGTATCTCGATGGTGGCGATCGTCAACCATGCGGCCATCGCGCCTGAGATTCAGGACTCGCAGCGCGGAAGTTGAGCGCGGCGCGCAGCGGCGGGCAGTCTGGGCTCGAATCGAGGTGTTGATAAGGAAGGGTTCAACGACTCCTTGCTGACGGCACTGGGTACGACCACGAGAGGATGCGAAGCGAGCAGCAGGGCATCCCCGACCTTTTGCTGGTTCGGAATGGCAGCGACCGGATTCAGCCAACGAGGGTTCTGTACGTCGGAGTGCTCCACGACCTCGATGGGAGCCGCTGCCATTCGGCTGCATGCGCATGCTTCCACGGCACGGATTAAGAAAACGCATGTTCGAAACGCAAGAGGACTGCCGGACCGTGATACAAAAGCGACCTATGCCGTAGGTGTGCCCGTGGACACAACCATAGCGTGCAAATGATGCCGGCGCGGTCCGTATTCGTTTCAGTGATGACCGTACAATGAGTTCCTCTCGTGACTGGCTGTCCAACGGTGTCCGGAATCTGACGTGTGGTTCACTGATCCGCCAACTGCCGTAGATCCGTCGTGTGCGGGTTGGTCGGACGCGGCAATGCGCATCTCAGCCGCCTGAATGTCTCCCGGATATTTTGTGTTGTCACGCTGTGCTGGATTGTAGCCAGCCTTCTCTACTTGAATCAGATCGGCCCGGACCTGGGCGCGAGTCAAGCCTGCATTCTGCTGCTGAGCAAAAGAGGTGAGGGGCGTCGCTAGCAAGCCGCCGATGAGAATCGAAATTGGCAGCAATTTCATGATGGTATCCCTTGATTATCTTAGTCACGTGCACCGTGCACGCGATCCATGACTAGACCGTACTCGGTGAAACTTAAGATTCGGTTAGGGAAAGGGAGATTTGCCGACGCTTGGCTTAGCGTATTTGGCAGAGCCGCATGATTGGCGAGCAGGTCTGCTGGACGAAGACCCTCGCTCACGTGCGCGTAGGATCAGCCGACCAGGTACGTGCCGAACTGAAAAAATCTCGCACGCGCCTGAATTGGCGCGTCCCGTTTGCGCCCGAAGCGCTCGATCAGCTGCGGAGACTTAAAAAACACTTCGCGAACGGTGGCGCTCCGATGACGGCAGAACGATACGTTGATTCGATCGTCGATTTCTGCATGAAGCTGCAGACATTCCCGGCGCGTGGGTCGCACGTGACGATCTGCTGCCACCGGACTTCGAGAGTCCCTCATTTCCGCAAGCGGGCCATCATCGCCTACCTGTTGGAGGCGGAGGCCGTCTCGATCGTTAATGTGTTCTACGGCAACCAAGATTACGAGGCAACGCTTGCCCGAGATGAGGACCAGCAGAGCACGCTCATAGGCGGCGATGACAGTTGTCGAAGCGAACGCAACCTTCGGTCAATTGACATGATGAACATCAGCGATAATAACGTAGGAATGGTATCGAAGCGCCGCGTCAATGGAACTGCGAGAAGCGAATCGCTGTTGATTCGCGGTAGATCGTCGACGCTTCTGAAGCGCCACCCGGCGGAGCCGATCTGACCGAGTTCGTTTAAGACACTATGACTTCGTGTGCAAAACGGCGAGCGCATATGAAGGCATTGCCGCGCAGCAACGCCAAGCACGGCGTGCGAGCGGCAGCCGCCAGTTGGTACCCGAGAGCGGCAGGACGACCGCACGCGCCACCCACATTCAACGATATACCTCGTCAAATCACGCCAGAGGGGAACATTCTGCGTGTCAGCGGTGACTCAGGTTCGGTCGCGCTGCAACGGTAGCCTGAGTCGTATGCCGGGCCGCGTCCGCGGGGATAACGCCTTGTTGCGCCGGCGTCAGTACGTCCGAGTCGGACGGCGTCGAACCGTCCGTCCGTGGAACGAGGCGCTCAAGTAAGTGCGCAAAGCCGTGAAGTCCATTAGGTGCAGCGAGAGGTCTTGACGGGTTCATGTTTTCGCGTCGGGTCGAGAGGCGTTTCTCGGGTTCCGAGGGCTTTTTATCCGTCAGTGTAGCGCGCCATGTCGATCCTACTAAAGGAGCTTGAACGCGGACCCAGTGGGCGGCCGCTTGTTCGCGGGTAAGGTGGCGACTCGGCGCGGTTGCCAGGCTCGACCGTCCCGGAGACGTCGAGCAGGCCGCAGCGAAACGGGCGCGTATCGCAGCTGCGCGACATAGCGACCGCCCGCGCCGAGCGGGTTTGATCGGGTGACATAAGGCGGTCTTAGCGCAAGGTGATATGCAATCCTAAACGTCAGGATGGCGAACGGAACGATCGTTACAATCCTCGACTCGCAGGTGGTAACGCAGACAACGTGGTAGAGGAACCGCGACCTCGACGTCGAGCGCGCAAAGCCCCGGCGCGACTGCACGTAGTGAGCAAAGACAGCGCTCATTGTGTTCACTACGACGCAACGAATCTCTAATTCATGACACCCGGGTCACCTCAACATTTATTGGCAATCGCCAACAAAATACCGACGAACTCCTCCATCGCTTGCGACGCCGTTTCGTTCTTCCGAGTAATGACGCTGTAGTTCGACAGGGTCCGACGTATCGGCACGTCGAGATACCCTAAAAGGCCATGCTTGACGTACCTGTCCATCGCGGCCTGTGGCTGGAGTGAAATCATGTCGGTGGCCTGCAGCAGCTCGAGCGTCGAAAAAATCGACGGCGTTTCGACGATGCCTATCGGCGCGACCATCCCGGCCGCCGCGAACGTCTCTTCGAATAGCAGCCGCATTGCGGTGCCTTGCGGATACAGAATCCACGGCCACTGGCCGAGATCCGCAATCTCCATGCGCCGCTGCTTCCGCAACGGATGATGCTGCCCGACGACCGCGCGCGCCGGTTCCGCCAGCAGATCGACCACATGGAACAGCGCTTCGTGCCGTGGCTCCGTCGGACGCCCGACCATGATGTCGAGACGCCTTTCCTCCAGCCATCGGGCGAGCTGATCGCTACTCTGCTCGACCAGCTTGATGATCAGCCGTGGACGGCGGAGCTGGATTTCCTTGATCGCCGCCGTGACGAGTTGCGCGGCGGAAGCCGGAATGAACCCCACCGTGAGATGGCCATAGCCGCCATTCTTGAGCGTCGCAAATTCGCTCGCGAACTCGCCCAGATTGGAGAGCGTCGTGCTGGCGTAGCGCAACGACAGCGCTCCGAGATCAGTAGGACGCATTTCGCGCGGCAGCCGCTCGAACAGCGGTGCGCCGAACATCGCTTCGACATCGCTCAAGATTTTTGTCGCGGCAGGTTGCGTGATATGCATCTGCTCCGCGGCGATACGCAAGTTGCGCGTGCGCCCGAGCAGTTCAAGTAATTGAAGATGCCTGAAGCGCAGCTTCGCCAAGACTTGAGCGGCGGAAAGAGTGGAATCTTGCGGCATAGGGGTAAACACATGTCGACTCATAACCTGATGGAATCGATTTTACGCATTTAACAATTGGACGCTTATCAAACGCGCAAAGGACAATCGCGATGGCAAATTTTCCAGTTGTTCACTCTCACTCAACGCGATCAAGATGAATTCAACAGTCCGATACGCCGCCCATGAACTGCAAGACTTCGCACAGCGTCTGCTGATCAAGGTCGGGATGGAGGATGTCAAAGCACAAGCCGTCGCGAGGACGCTCGTGGACGGCGATCTGATGGGACACGATACGCACGGCCTCGCGTTGCTGCCGGGGTATGTCGGCGAGATCGAACGCGCTTCGATGACCTGCTCCGGCGAGCCGGAGGTCTTGTCGGACAAGGGCACGAGCCTCCTGTGGGATGGCAGGCGTCTGCCCGGCCCGTGGCTGGTTTTAAGCGGTATCGAAACGCTCGCGCCGAGGGCCAGAGAGTACGGCAGCGCGACGCTGGTGATCCGGCGCAGTCACCATATCGCGTGCCTGGCCAGTTATTTGGAGAAGGCGACCGTCGATGGATTTATGATCCTGCTCAGCAGTTCCGATCCGGCGGTGCAAAGCGTGGCGCCGCACGGCGGCACGCGCGCCGTATTCACACCGAATCCGATCGCCGCGGGCATTCCGACTTCGGGCACGCCGTTTCTGATCGACATCTCCGCATCGACCGTGACGAACGGCATGACCGCGCGCCGGCATAAAGCGGGACACCACTTCGAGGAAGCGTGTTTTCTCGATGCAGATGGCCAACCCAGCGGCGATCCCGGCGTGCTAACCGCCGAACCGCCGGGCTCCATCCTTCCGGTTGGCGGCATGACGTGGGGACACAAGGGCTTCGGGCTGGCGTTGCTGATCGAAGCGATGACGGGAGGTCTCGCAGGCCACGGTCGGGCCGATCCCGCCGATGGCTGGGGCGCCACCGTGTTTCTGTCGCTCTACGATCCGGCGGCTTTTGGCGGCGCGGACGCGTTCGCGCGGCAGATGGACTGGCTCGGCGATGCGTGCCGCAACAATCCGCCGCGCCCCGGGACATCGGCCGTGCGGATGCCGGGCGATCGCGGACTGAGCCTCAAGCGTGAGCAATTGCGCGACGGCATCGTGCTGCATCCGACGATCGCCCCGGCGCTCGAAGCCTGCGCGAAGCGTCATGGAATCGCGCTTCCTGCCTCGCGCTAATCCACTGAACATCGGCGAGAGTCGCTGGACTCCCGCTGGCGCTGTTTAACTTTTACGCGTCGTAACTCAGCGCAGCCGGCGGAATCGGGCCGCGCACAAGCAACCAGTAGCCGATCACGGCAACGGCGGCAACGCCCGCCCCGACGAACAGCGCGGGCTGGAACGAGTGCGTCTGCTGCACGATGAAGCCCGTGACGACCGGGGCCAGCGCGCCGCCGAAGTAGCCGCCGAAGTTCTGCATCGCGCCGATCGACGCGGTGCAGTTCGCGGGCGCGGCAACGGACGCCGTTGCCCAGGCCGCGCTGCTCGACACGTACAGCAGCAACATCGAGATTGAGATGAACACGACAGCCAGCGTCGCGCTGTGCGTGAGGCCCGTCAGTATCGTGAAGACGCAGACGCCAAACAGCGACGCGGCCATCGGATACTTCCGGCTGTTGACCGCCGATACCCCGCGGCGCGCGAGCACGTCGCAGATCTTTCCGCCGGACAGGCTGCCCACCACGCCGAAGAGATACGGAATCGCCGCCACCCAGCCAGTCTTCGCGATGGTCAGGTGAAATTCCATCTGCAGATAGGTCGGCAGCCACGCGTTGTAAAGCCACAAGACGTAGATCGTGCCGAAGAAGCCCAGCAGCATGCCCCACGTGGTGCCGAACTCGAACAGACGACGCCACTCGCGCCATGTCGGACGGCTCTGCACTTCTCCATCGACATCGGTCAGATAGGCGCGCTCCCGCTGCGTCAGATCGACTTGACGCGGGTCGCGGTGCACGAGGTAAAAACACAGCGCCACGACGAGACCGGCGATGCCCATAATGCCGAACATCCATCGCCATCCGACGGTCAACATGACGACCGTCAGCAAGGGCGCCGAAATGGCGGTGCCGAGCGTCGACGAACTGTTCCAGATACCGGTCGCCGCGCCGCGCTCTTTCTTGCCGAACCAGTCGCGAACGACTTTCGCGCTCGTGGGAAACTGCGGCGCCTCGCCGATGCCGAGCACCATGCGCGCGGTGAAGAACTGGCCGAAACTGCCCACGACTCCGCCGAATGCTTGCGCCACCGACCATGTGGCAAGGCTTACGGAAAGCATGACACGCGCACCGAAGCGATCGACCAAAGCGCCTGCCGGGAGTTGTGCGAACGCGTAAGCCCACAGAAAGGCGGAGAGCAGCAGGCCCATTTCCGCGACTGAAAGGCCGAGATCCTGCCGGATGAGCGGATTCGCGATCGACAGCGTCGCGCGATCGATGTAGTTGATGACCCCGCTCAGGAGCAGCAGGGATAGTGCGGTACGCTGAATCCGCCGCACTCTCGGTGAAGCCTTGTCGTTCAATGCGATGCTTTGAGCACCGCCCGCGCCCGACTCTGGGCCATGCGGCGCCGTGGTGGATTGTTCCATGCGTTTGTCTCCTGGATGTTTTGTTTTATCAGCGAAGCCGTTCTTTGATCCGAACGGGCGCAGTACCGCATTGGACTGACGCACGATAAGTCTGCATCCGTTAGAAATCCAATTAAATTTCCGCGTGAAGCGATTCCATTTTGTGATCGCAAGATAGGGACAAACCCGAGCGGAGTAGGTGCTTGCCGGTTCGGCGACTCGAGAATGCGGCGCGCGTTTATCGGAGCGTTTGGGCAATCGCCGCAAAGGATGCGGTACAGCTCGCCAAATGCGAGCTCTTGAGGAGGTCCAGAAGCGAACCCGAGTGTGCCTGTCGTGGCAGACGCAGCGATATAGTGGACCACGATAAAGACGACGTATAACGCAAACCATCGAACGTCAATAGCCGACGGTGAACCGGCCATCCGGACGTCTCGTCCGGTGGCTGACTAACATCGCCCTGTGGCCGTTTGTTCGCGTTCGGCCTGCGGGCGGCGAGGACTTGAAAGTCGGCACCTTTATCGAATTGGCGCTCTCGGCCAATTGCGGACTTCCTTAGGTACCATCAGCCTGCCCCTCGAATGACCGCTGCTCGTCGCTCAGCGGCCCGTCATAGCTGCGGTCTAGCTGCGCACAGCAAGTGCGACGAATCGTCGGCATGGTCGGCAGAGCGCAGCGCGCGACTCAGTCGTGCCGTCCTGCCTGCGTCCGTCCTCGCACCAGCATTCCCCTTCAAGCGTTATCCCTCCGCGCTTTACGAAGCGCTGCCTCCAACTGGCCAACTGCGTAGGGCTTGCGAAGGCTCAGCCAATGAAAGTCGCCTGGCTTGTTGTCTTGAACCGTATCACCGGATGCGAAAATGACCGAGATGCCCCTGTGCACCGTCGCGATGCGATGAGCGAGCTCGATACCGGAAAGGTCGGGCAGGTGCACATCGGTGAGAAGCACGTCGAACGAGGCCTCATCGAATGCGTCGATTGCCGACTGCGCGCTGGACGCGGTTGTCGGGCAATGCCCTAACAGTCGCAGCAGTTCGCTTACCGCATCGCGCGTCGGCTCGTCATCTTCTACGACTAGCACGCGAAGAGCCATGCGCTCCGCGACCTCGGGCGTGCTTGCAGAAACAGAGTCTGCGCCGTTTTTGAGAGGCAGTCCCTCGGAGCCCAAGACCTGTCGGACTTTGGCCGCGAGCTCCTTGCGGCTGTACGGCTTGCTGATGAGCTCAACGTTGGGGTCTAGCCGGCCGCCGTGAACGATCGCGTTTTGCGTATAGCCCGAGGTGAAAAGAACGCGCAAATGTGGCTGCAGCTGTACAGCACGTCGTGCCATTTCAGGACTCTTCAACGTTCCCGGCATCACGACGTCTGTGAAGAGAAGGTCGATGTGAACGCCGCTGCTGAGCACTGCAATGGCTTGGTCGGCGTTGTCTGCCTTCAACACGGTGTAGCCAAGGTCGGTAAACATCGCGATTACCGTCGCTTGCACCTTGGTGTCGTCCTCGACTACGAGCACCGTCTCACTGCCTCCCATGGCGGGAGCATTAAGTCTAGTTGTCGCTTCGCGCGCTTCGGCAGACGTTCGCGGCAGGTAGATGCGTACTGTAGTGCCATGCTAAGGCTCACTGTAGATGCGGATGTGTCCGCCGCTCTGCTTCACAAAGCCGTATGCCATGCTGAGACCCAGTCCGGTTCCTTGACCTTCAGGCTTCGTGGTAAAGAACGGGTCGAAGGCTCTCTCGAGCACATCGGCCGACATCCCGCATCCGGTGTCGGTCACGCCGAGCATCACATATTGACCAGCCGGCACGTCCGAAAGCGAGCGCACGTAGTCATCGTCAAGCATCGCGTTCGACAATTCGAGCGTCAGCATGCCGCCATCGGGCATCGCGTCGCGCGCGTTGATTGCCAGATTCAACAGAACGTTGTCGAGCTGGTGAACGTCGACGAACGCATTCCAAAGGCCGCCGGACACCACTGTTTCCACTTCGATGGTTTCTCCTAGTGCCCGGCGCAGCAGGTCATCCGTGCCGCGGACCATAGCTGCGAGGTTCACGGGCTCCGGCCGCAGCGCCTGGCGCCGTCCAAACGCCAGTAATTGCGAGGCGAGCGTTGCGCCGCGCTCGACCGCCTGAATCGCGTTTCCGAAACGCTCCATTGACCACTGATCCCGGGCGCAACGGGTTTGGAGCAGTTCGAGATTGCCACGCAAAACCTGCAGCACGTTGTTGAAGTCGTGGGCCACGCCTCCTGTCAGCCTGCCGATCGCCTCCATCTTTTGCGCCCGAAAAAGCGCGGCTTTTGTCTCCTCGAGGAGCTTGTCGGCTTCTCGCTTCTCTGTGACGTCTCGAGTAATTTTTGCAAATCCAAGCAGGGCGCCGGAGTCGTCGCGAATCGCATCGACGATTACGTGGGCGACAAATCGAGTCCCGTCGCGGCGCACACGCCATCCTTCTGATTCGAAACGTCCCTCAAGGGCTGCAATCTCGAGTGCACGCTGCGGCAGGCCGGCGGCTGCGTCTTCCGGCGTGTAGAACCGGGAAAAGTGCGAGCCCATTATCTCCTGCGCGCTGTAGCCCTTGATGCGCCGTGCGCCGTTGTTCCAATTGGTGACAAAACCGTCTGGTGACAGCATGTAGATCGCGTCGTCGGAAACGCCGTCGACGAGTAATCGGAATCGTTGCTCGCTTTCGATTACCGCCTCGTGAGCCTTCCGTTTCTCGCTTTCGTCGCGTACAAGCTTTGCGAAGCCAACTGGAGTGCCGTTTGTATCTACGAGCGCAGTTGTCACGACGCTCGCCCACAACACCGATCCGTCCTTTCGCTTACGCCAGCCCTCGATCGCGGAGCTACCTTTTTCTCGCGCCTGGCGAAGTTCGGCTTCAAATGCCTCTCGATCCTTTGGATCATCGGGAAGCAAGACGGTCGAATGCGCTCCAATGATTTCGTCGGGGCGGTAGCCATAGATGACCTCTGCTCCGGCGTTCCAGGTCGAGATGAAGCCATCTGGCGTTATGGCGAATACTGCGAGTTCGGTGACGGGCCTGGCCCACTCCGTTGCCCAGTACTCAGCGGCGGGACCATCCGGGTTCTCGGTGCGAGACATGTCGTTCAATTTTTGTACAGGGACGCCGTCCATTCTACAAGCCCAGCGACAAGTCAATCGCGCTACCCGGAAATTGCGCTGCTCGCCGCGAGTTGAGTGCCTTACGTCCCATGGATTGATCACACCCGAATGCATGAGCGAAGTCCATCCTAGCGCGCCCATTACCCGACCCGTTGAATGTTTTTGCAACTAGCTACCGTCGCGGCACGTCTCCGTAAAAACTACTTTGTAAAAGATGCCAGGCAGTAAGCTCGACATGCCGATCCAGTCGGTAAGCATCTTTAGATGCCAAACCAAGCGTGGGCAGTCGGATCAGGATTTACATGGTTGGCGCGGGAGGTAGTGCCGAACTAGACCAGCTACTCTGTCTGTTTGCGTGACAAGAAACAAATGCCCATCATCAATGACATGAAGGGGAGAGCACCGAATACACGCTGCGATTATTTTCGCATTGATCAGGGGGGACGATTGGATCGTCGTCCCCATGTATGACGAGCGTGGGCTGTGGCAGGCGTCGCAGCCACAGCAAGCTGCTCCATCCCCACAGTGCAAGAAGCTGATAGATGTAGCCACGCCCTTTTGGGGGTCGTATGTGGTAGCCGTGCTCCTTGAGCAACTGGGGGTCGCGTCTGTACGCGCCACCATATATCTCGGCGCCAACCTTTTCTAGGAAGGCAGGGTCCCGGTACCGACGGGGACCTAGCATCTTCAAAAGGACTGGTAGGCGAGCGGGAAACATGATTACGCCCGGAGTTGTGGCCGCTAGCACGAGTCGTCGACAGCGCTTCGGATACCGACGCGCGAACTGTTGCGCGAGTGCGCCTCCCCACGACACGCCCAGCACATCAACCGGCCCGTCGTAGCCGATTTTCTGTTAGCAGCCTATCCGTCAGAACGCATAACGTCGAGAAGCGGTATGGTTTGCGGGAAGTTGGCGAACCGCCCACCCCTGGGACATCGAAAATAATGACTTCAACATCGCCCAGCGCCTCGACAAAAGGTTCTAGCAGTCCAGATTGGCGCCGATTCCGTTGAAGATAAGAAGGGGCGGCAAAGCAGAGTTGGCGCGGCAAATGCCGACGCGAATAAGTTGACCGTCGAGATCGACCGACTGAATTTTCATGACGACCAAGATGAGAAGTGGTAGTGGCGACCCGCGCAAGGCGGAGTTGATCGTTGCGCAGGCGAAGAGTCCGAAAGCAACGATTTCGCGATTTCCACGCAGCGCGGGTATCAGAACGCGAAGCCGAAATCAGGCCCCGACGCATAGCAGCCAACGGCGACAATTGATCGCGGCTGCCCAAAGCAGTCGTTGCGTTGGTTAATTGTCCATTCTAGAGACGAGCGATCAATTGCTCCCCTCTCTCGAAGGGAGGGCTGAAGCAGTGGCTCGTTCCTCCTTCTCCTGCCGTTCGGCGACCGCAACGCATCCACTCGCCCGCTGTGGCCCGTCGGTCGCCTCGGTATATTGGTGCAGCGCAGACGTTTGAGCGTCGGCTCGAATGCGACACCGGACCTTCGCACTGATCGCCGCGGGCACGTCTACTTTTGAATTAAACCGTTCACGTAGTACCGGTGTATTCAACGTGAGGGCTCGACGTCTCACCAGGTCGCCGACGCAAAGGTTATTCAGATGCTTAAAGAGTCCCATCGCCATGTGCCTGTGCAGGCTTTCCCGAGGCGGCCGCCGGAGCACGTGACAAGGCGCACTGCCGCGCGGATGATGAAGGTGGACCGACAGCAGAGCTTCAGCGATGACCGACAATCTGGAGACATGGTTGGCGCAAATTGGCCTTGGCGCTCATGCGGCGAAGTTCATCTCGCAAGGGATCGACTGGGATGTGCTCGGAGATCTTTCCGAGTGCGACCTGAAGGAACTCGGCCTCACGCTCGGTGATCGCAAGCGGCTCGCAAAAGGGCTTGCGAGTCTTGGGCAGGCGAGGGCGTGCGACGGCTCATCCGGCTTGGCAGAACCTAAGACCATCGAGGCCGAGCGACGGCAGGTCACCGTGATGTTTGTCGATCTCATCGACTCGACGGCGCTCGCCGAGCGCTTCGATCCCGAGGAGCTGCGACGCCTTCTGGGTGACTACCATGAAGCCTGTGCGCAAGCAATCGAAGCCCATGAAGGCCATATCGCGCTCTATATCGGCGATGGCCTGCTCGTCTATTTCGGCTACCCGAATGCGCACGAAGACGATGCCGTGCGCGCGGTGCTCGCCGCGCTCGGCGCTATCGCGGCGCTGCGCGAGGTGAACGATCGCATCGAGACCGAGTGCGGCGTTCGCCTGCGGGTGCGGATCGGAATCGAAGCGGGGCTCGTCGTCGCAGGTGCGGTGGGTGCGGGATCGTCGCTGGATCAGCAGGCGATCGTCGGAGAAGCGCCGATCATCGCCGCAAGGCTACAGGCCATCGCTCCGCCCAATGCGATCGTCGTGGGGCCGACCGCGCAACGCCTGATAGAAGGATCGTTCAAGCTCGAAGACCTGGGTTGCCGGGAATTGAAGGGAATCACCGGGGCGGTCCGAGTCCAGCGCATTCTTGCGCAGGCCGACGCAATCGATCGCTTCGCAATCAGGGCGGTCCACGGCATCACGCCGCTGATCGGCCGGGCTGCCGAACTCGACATGATCCGGCAGCGCTGGAAGCAGAGCGTCGAAGGCGAAATGCGCTGCGTGCTGCTGACTGGCGAGCCGGGAATCGGGAAATCCCGGGTGCTTCGGGCGCTGTGCGACAGCATCGGCGACGAGTCGCATGCGATCGTCTCGCTTCACTGCTCCGCATACTATCGCAACAGTCCGTTCTGGCCAGTGCTGCGCTGGCTGCAGCGCACCTTCGGCGTCGGCCCGGATGTGGCGGATGGGTCGGGCGGCACCGATAGCGAACGGCTCACGGCCGGAATCGCAAGCCTCGGAGTCGATGCGAGCGAGACACTGCTCGTTCTAGCGAATTTGCTAGGCATACCCGCGGCCACGTGTGATCCGACCGTCGACACCTCTTCGCCGTCCTTCAAGCGCCGCACGCTGGACGTCCTAGTTTCCCTGCTCGAAGCGTCGACGCGCGTTCAGCCGGTGCTATTCGTGATCGAAGATGCGCACTGGATCGACCCGTCGTCATTCGAATTCGTTCGACTGGTGGTGGAACGGCTGACTTCCGCGAGACTTCTCGTCCTGCTCACGGCACGGCCGGAGTTCGAATCGGGATGGACGTTCCCGCATCTCGTACAGCTCAATCTCGACCGGTTGTCGCGCCGAGATTGCGTTGCGATGATCGAGCGGCTGACGGACGGCAAGCGCTTTCCCGCGCTCGTGCTCGATCAGATCGTCGCCAAGACGGACGGCGTGCCGCTCTTCGTGGAAGAGCTGACCAAGGCCGTTCTCCAGAGCGATCTGCTGCGGGATGCCGGAATGAGCTACGAGTTGAAAGGCGCGGCGCAGGCGATCGCGATTCCGGACACGCTGCAGGGCTCGCTGCTGTCGCGGCTCGACCGGCTCGATCCCGCCGTCAAGGAGACCGCGCAGATCGCGGCCACAGTGGGCCGGGAGTTCGACGCCAAGCTGCTGGGCCTGATCGCGTCTACGTCGGAGAACGAACTGAGGGAAGAACTTGATCGCCTGATCGCCGCCGAAATCATCGTTCCGGCCGCGGGCAAACGCGCTGACGGCGACGCCTATATGTTTCGACACGCGTTGATCCAGGAGATCGCATACCAGTCGCTCCTGCTCGCGCGCCGGCGACACTATCACGCGCGCATTGCCGCCGCGCTCGAGGAACATTATCCGGACATCGCCGAGCGGCAACCCGAGCTGATCGCTCAGAACTTCGCCGCGGGTGATCTGCCGGAGCGCGCGATCGGCTACTGGCAGCGTGCCGGCGAGCGTGCGCTGGCGGGCGCGGCCTACGACGAGGCCATCGCCCATGCGCAGCGCGGACTCGAACTCGTCGAGCGATGCTCTTGCGACGAACCTCACCGAGCGACCCGCATCCTGCCGTTGCTGTTGACAAGAGGCAGGGCAGAACTCCGGCTGGCACAACGCGAGGCGATTGCGACCTTCCGCGAAGCGGCTCGAATTGCCCGCGAACATAAGCTGACCTCGTATCTCGTGCAGGCGGCACTGGAGTTCGACACCGCTGAGACGTTCCTCGAAGGCTCCGGGAATGCATCGCTTGCGTTGCTGGAGGAGGCGCTCGCGGAGGCCGGCACCGAGGAATCGGTCGAGCGCTGCCGCCTGTTGAGTCGGCTCGTGCGCACCATTCATATGACAGGCGCACGCGAACAAAGCAGCGAATTTGCACTGCAGGCCGTCGCGCTCGCCCGACGACTGAACGATCTGCCGAGCCTTTTCGACGCGTTGGCGTGCGAGTTGATGCATGTCGGTGCTCTGCCGTTGTCCGCCGACAGCTTCGTGCAGCGCGCAAACGTGTTGCTGGAGCTGAGACACATTGCGGAAACGCTGGGCGATGCACACACCATCGGCCATGCATGCGCTCGATGTCTTGCCGGATATCTGGAGATCGGTGAGGTGGACCAATTCGAAGGCGCGCTCGAGCGGTACCGGGAAATCGCCGCCAGTGGGCAGCACTTCGTGGACAAGTGGTGCGTGACTGGGGCGCAGGCGATGCGGGCAATTCTGGTCGGCGATTTCGCCGAGGCGGAACGCAAGACCCGCGAGTCGCTGCGAATGGCGCAGAGCGCCGATGCGAATCTTGCAACCGGCGTCTACGGCATGCAGATGTTCTCGATTCGCCGCGAACAGGGCCGGCTCGCGGAGGTCGCACCGATCTTCAAGCGCTTTATCGACGATGCGCATTCCGAGGATGCGAGGTGGCGGCCGGGGTTCATGTTGATATGCAGCGACCTCGGCTTCGAAGCCCAGGCGCGCGACAATCTCAACCGGCTTTCGGAATCGGCATACGGTGTCCCCATGGACAGCAAGCGGCTGGTGACACTCTCTTATCTGGCGGAAGTGGCCGCACGTCTGCAAGATGCCGGGCATGCCGAAAGCCTCTACGCCCTTCTCCTGCCATTCCGCGACCAGGCCGTCACGGTACCGGTCTTTACGCTTTGCTGCGGTTCGGCGGCACGGTTTCTTGGCATGCTGGCCCACGCCCTCGGCGACTGGTCGAGCGCTGAACAGCATTTCGAATATGCGCTGCGCATGGACGAACGCTTGCGTGCATGGCCCTGGCTCGCGCATAGCAGGCACGAATACGCGCTCATGCTGACGGATCGCAATCGCATCGAAGACAGGGCGCGAGCGCAAGACCTGCTTGCGCTCGCGGCAGCCGAAGCCAGGAGACTCGGAATGTTCGCCCTCGTCGAGCGCATTAGCGGGGCGCAGACGGGCGCGGGGGCCCGAAACTAGAGCAAGATATCGCGCGGTTCGAGCGTGCGATGTGCTGTCTATATTGAGGAGGATGCCATGCCACGGTTCATGATTGAACGCAATTTTGCGGAACAACTTGAGGTGACGAGCGACAGCGCGGCCACTGTGAAGCAAATCAACGACGAGGAAGGCGTCGAGTGGCTCTTTTCGTTTCTCAGCGCCGACAAGAAAAAGACTTATTGCCTGTACGAGGCACCCAATGCCGAGGCCATCCGCGCCGCAGCACGCCGGGCAAATCTGCCGGCTGATGTGATCATCGAGGTAAGCGACTTGCGGCCGGAAATGTTCAGCTATTAGATATCGCGGGACAGGGTTTGTGATCTTAGGGCTGAGGCGATGCAATGATCGAATTGCTGACCACGCCTTCGGGCAGCGTTGTGATCAGCGATCGACGCGTTCACGACTGCGCGGCAGTAGGTCAATCCGTTACGACTGCGAGAACTCTACGCCATGTCGCCAGTTCCTCGCGGGTATGTCCACGACCGTTGCTCCTCGAAAGCGGCCCTTATCCGGCGTCGGGTTGATCGACCGCAACGGGTCGTCACGACTCGTTCTCCGATCCCGGATGCCGACGTTCGACAGTGCCGCATCACGAACGACAGCGAAGCGGCGAGTTGCAGCCACATGGAGGATGAGCTGTGAGCGCCGGCTGGCCGAAGCTCGCACGTCGGTCATCCGACAGGGCTCGGCCAACAAGGGGCCTCTGCCTTTCGCCGCCGCATGACTGCAACGCGGCGTATAAGCGTCTTTTGAGGATGGCGAGTCTGAGCAGGGGCGCGGGTGAAGCTTGCGAAGGATCCATCAGGGACCTCAGTCGCGGCGTGTAACAGCGCGAGCTCTGATCCGCGCGCGTCAACCCATTGCCAACGACCGTAGGCTTGCCATCCGAACGATATCAAACGACTTTCAGTCTTGAAATAAGGACGTCGCGAGCCTATCCTCATTGAGCAGACAGATTCGATCCGCGGGCCTCCAGGGCGCGGTTGGTCGAAGGAGGCGCACATGCATCGTTGGTTACTGCTCATGCTCGCCTTGGTCATGAGCCCAACGTCGCTTCTTGCTCATGCAGACGACGCACAGGATTGGCGCCGGCACCAGGATCATCGTGCCCTGGAAGTGTTCGATGCGCAAGGCAAGCTCGTTGGCCGGCTCGCTTCCTATCATGGCTATGACGGCGTATATCTCTCCATCAACGGCGCGACCGTCTTCGCTGCAGTGACCTGGCTGCGTATCGATCCCGACCACATCGACTCCTCCAAATTTCAATGGTGGACGTTCGGGCCGTTTAACTACTCGACCACCGATTGCAGCGATTCGCCGATCATTTCGCCGGGCAGCGGCCCGCGGCCATCCATCGCGACGAGAACGGGCACCGACGTCACACTGCTGATCGCGGGCGATACCGTCTCGGCTCCGGCGAAGATCGTCGCCGTCTCCGACGGGTCCCACTGCGCGCCGCCGCCTGTTATCGGCCACGTGCCGCCGTCGACCGCGCCCGTGCCCGCGTTCCGGTCCGAGACGACGTATCCGCTGTCGGCGCACTATCCTGAGCCGCTGACCATCCACTACTGATCCATGCAATCGACGGAGACGTTCATGTGCCGAGTCCTCGTTGCGCTGCTCGTCATCGGAGCGAGCGCGACGTTTGCGGGGGAGCGCGATTCACACGACGAAGCGCGTCTGCCGATGGTTTACGACGCGCAGGGAAGGGCGGTCGGGCAGCTGGAGTATTTCAGCGGCGTGAACGGCGTGTATATCGCCATCGACGGTGAACCGGTCTTCGTGATGGTCGATCACAAACTCGTCGGTCCGTTGCAATACTCTGCGTCCGAATACACGTGGGTCGCTGATTCATCCGTGGGCTATGCGTCGACCGATTGCAGCGGCGGCGTGCTCGTGCCGTACTCGGGGAGTCCGACTCCGGCGATCGCGGTCAGAACGGGCGTCGACGTGACGGTTTATACCGCGGTGAAGGGGTATTCCGGAAACGTGCACGTGTATTCGCTGCGCCAGACCGACAGCACCGGCGCGACGTCGTGCAGCGCGACGCCATTCGACGAGGGCGCGCTGTACTGGGCAGTGAGAAGCAGCTATCCGCTGTCGGAGCGGCATCCCGAACCGCTGCGCATCGTCTATTGACGCCATCGCTCGTGCCGACGGAGGTCGATATGAAGCGCTGTCTGTCCGCAATACTGCTGGTGTGCTTCGCCATCGCATCTAGCGCTGAGGATTATGAACGTCATGCAGAGCGTCGCGCCGTGAAGGTGTTTGATGCGAACGGTCGCGTTATCGGCGATCTCACAAGTTTCAGTGGGGAAAACGGCGTGGCGTTCACGGTCGGTCACGCGACCACGGTCGTACCGCTCACGCGAGTTCAGGACGCGAGCTATCACTTCTCAGCGACCGATTTCCAATGGCTTGCCGTGTCGTCGGGTGTTTTTGGATCGACGGATTGCAGCGGCGATCCGATCATCGAATCCGCGTGGGGACCACGCATCTCGATTCCGTTCCGGCGCGGCAGCGAGGTGACCGTGTACTTTGCACCTGCTGGGCCTGAGCAGTCCTTGGTGGCGCGCTCGGGGCTCGGTCCCGACGGTTCCACCTGCCGTCAATTCGACAGCCCGACCATGAAAAGGGGATACGCGCCCGCCGCGAGACTCGTGATTACACGCCACCATCCGGAGCCGCTTCGAATTGGGTTCTGACGCACAACACGCCGATCTGGTCTTGGGCGTTTGCAATCGCGGAGAGCCAGTCAGCTAACGTGTGCCAGACGATAAATAAACCGTTATTCATGGGTACCTTTGGTCTCGTGAAGAGAACAAGAAGTTTGGTTTTCTTGGGTAATTTCTCGGGCAATTGCCGTTAGATGCGGCGCGTGCTGGCTTTCGAATTCGAGCGGCGAGAGGACGGATCTTGCCGGCCTTGGACGATCTGGCCCGTGCGTTGGACGCGCGTCACGTGACGGACGTTGGCAACTCTGCGATCAATGCGGCAGAAAACCTGCTGGCAGATGCTAACGACTACGTGTGGTCTGCTTCGCTGGCCGCATCCGGCCGGCCACTGCCGATCCTCGTGCGTTCGCAGCAGGCACCTGTGTAGGCGCTCGTTGCTATGGCGTTCCCTGATATATCGAGAGTACGCTAAGTTTGACGACGTTCTTAACCTCCGGAAGTGCGTGCTGTTCATCGATTGGGACAAATGCAGGTCTGCTCGTCACGAGCTAGTAACCGCTTTTCTTGCATCGACCGTCTGGGCACCAGAGGACCTTGCGCTTACGTCGTGCGACTGAGGAGACGTCGACAGGATACCCAAAAGCGTCCCGTATTGCGCCTCGAAGCGGCCCCTTGGCGATCTCACACAATCGGCCACAAGCGGTCGTACAGTTCCTCCGCTCTTAGGTCATGCGAGTGCCTCTTCGAGACTCGTAAGCGGCCATCCGATCATTTTCATGATGTAGATGACGGTCTCATCAGCTAAATCCATTTGGGTACATCGATACGTGGCTGGCGACGTAACGACTCAATCAATTCGTTTGGGTGGCTATGGATAGCGATGGATTCACGATGTGCGAAAGGCAAAAATCTCTGCTCAATCATGTAATCGATGAAACCCATGAAGGGCATGAAGAAGTTCGCAGTGTTCAACAGACCCAAAGGCTTGTCGATTTCCTGCAACTGGTTCATCGTCCAGGCTTCCATCACTTCTTCAATCGTTCCGATTCCTCCGGGCAGTGCAATGAATGCGTCGGCAAGCTCGACCATCCGCTCCTTGCGCTTTCTTAGCGTGGATGCGATCTCGCAATGAGTTAGCGCCGAATGCGAATGGCCGCGCCGATGCAGGCTTTCTGTGATGACGCCGTCCACCTGGCCTCCCGCCGATATTGCCGCATCGGCTACGGCACCCATCAATCCTTTGGTCGTCCCGCCATACACTACCTTTATGCCCGCACCTGCCAAGGCCAGGCCGAGCTTGCGTGCGTCCTGTGCGTATTGTTCAGAAGAACCGAAGTTCGAGCCGCAGAAAACGGCGATGGCGTTGATTGTGCGCGACGGCGTTTCAGTCGAGGTTTTCGCTGGCATGCTGGAGCTCAAGAGAGTTGAAATGGGACGTGAGCGCTTGATCGGCCACGCGACGGGCGAGTTCCACGGACTCCGCGCGTGCGCCAGTCCCTTCTACTGAGAAGAAGAGCAGATTGTTGAGTCCGATCGACGCCAGAACGGCCTTCAGATAGGGCGTCAGGAAATCCGGCTGATGAGCGTTCGTTCCGGAAAAGCGTCCGCCGGACGCTACCGCGATGTACATAGGTCGATCGTGCAGCATGCCCTTCTTGCCCGAGGTTGCCATGGTGAACGTCCTTCGCGCACGAACCACATGATCGATCCACGCCTTAAGGGAGGACGGCACGCTGAGATTGTGCATGGGCGTTCCGATGACAACCACGTCCGCCCGCTCAAGCTCCGCGATCAACTGGTCGGACATGGCGGACGACCCCTTTCCGTAGGGTCCCGCATTGTTTGAATGCTGCATGAACGCGTAGTCCGCATCGACGTGCGGTAGCGCTCCATCACCAAGTCTGCGGACGAGCAGTTCGGCCTTGGGATTTCTTTGAAAAAGCATCTCGACGATTTTCCTCGAAAGCCTTTGACTCTCTGAGGACTCTCCCCGGGCACTGAATGTGAGATGCAGGATGTTCATCTATGTGGTTCCCAATGTTCCGGATCAAGGCAGCGGTGCTGTGTTCTTCTGATGCGCCTGGATCGCTTGATGAAGGTGTCGCGTGGGAATACTCTAACGAGGGGATGGTTCAACTAACAGAACCAAGAATTGCGTTTTCGTATAGACCATGATGACGACATCGAAATGAATAGCGGACAATGCCGAAGCGGCAGACCAAACTGTCATTGCTGCGAGCAGCAAGAAACGCCTGTTTCGCATGCCATGGTTCAATCCTTTTTCAGACGCGCAGACGCGACCGCTCATGGTCAAATTGAAAACATCGATTGTTTCACCGCTCGACCCAACCGCGGAGACTCCGCTTTACCGCCAGATCTATGAACGTCTCGTGGCGGTCATCGCCGATGGGACACTAAAGCCCGGCGACCGAATACCCTCCGCGCGTGCCCTGATGACTGAACTTGGTCTGGCCCGGGGCACGGTAAATTCCGCGTATGAGCTATTGGCTGCCGAAGGGTACGTCGTCTCGCGAGGTCAGGCGGGAACCATCGTGACGCCCGGCCTCCGGGCGCGGATTCCAACACGCGAAGTGCAGCCGAAGTTGAAGGCCGCGCCAGACGCGCCCAGCTTCCGTCCCGATTCCATCTTGCCGTTTCAGATGGGCTTGCCCGCACTTGACATGTTTCCCCGAAAAATTTGGGCCCGGCTGGGCGCGAACCGTATTCGTGCGATGCAAGCGTTCGACATGGTTCACCCGCAAGTGTGTGGCCTGGAGGAACTGCGCGCGGCTATCGCGACATACGTTCACGTCTCGCGCGGCATCAAGTGCGCCCCAACGCAGGTGTTCGTAACATCAGGCTATCGTCACTCGATCGAACTCATCTCTCACGCGCTTTTCAACGCGGGCGATCAGGTGTGGTATGAAAATCCGGGATACCCGCCGACCCGGCAGTTGATGGGTATGCTGAATCTGGACGGAGTTCCCATTCCGGTGGACGAAGAAGGGATCGATGTTGCCTGCGGCATCGAACTCGCACCGCGCGCGCGGGCGGTGATCGTGACTCCCGCCCATCAAAGCCCCTTATGCGTAACACTTTCGTTGCCCCGCCGGCTAGCCCTGCTGAAATGGGCGGCACAAAACGAGGGATGGATTATCGAAGATGACTACGATGGCGAGTATCGCTATATCAGCCGGCCCTTGCCAGCGCTGAAAAGTCTGGATGGAAACGGAAGAGTTCTTTATGCAGGCACTTTCAGCAAGGTGCTGATGCCGAGCCTTCGACTCGCGTATCTCGTCGTCCCCGGAACGCTCGTCCAACGCTTCGAGCAGGTCTTTCACACGCTTGGCACAGGCACGTCCCACCTCGTTCAGGCGATGGTGGCATCTTTCATGAGAGAGGGGCACTTTGCGCGGCATATTCAGCGAATGCGCAGGCTTTATGCCGAACGACGCGATGCAACGGTCGCGGGTCTGGAAAGTGCACTGGGCAACTACGTGGACATTGATGCGCAACCAGGCGGCATGCATTTGATCTTGCGCTTACGCTGCCGCCGGTCAGACCGACGGCTCGTTGCGAGTATGGGTGAAAGCGGCATGTACGCCGAAGCACTTTCGGATTGGGGCGAAGGACGGCAAGTCGGATCGGCGCTGCTCGTCGGGTTCACGAACGTTGACAGTCAGACAACCGCAGCGCAACTCGGCAAGCGAATCCTGGCGCTGATGTGACCGGTTCGACTCATGCGCCAAGAATCATGGCATAGCGCGGATGCAAGTTCATGGTCCTTTTGAACTGGACCAAGGTGAGACAAGATGAAGCCTCTTAAACGGTCAATCAGAGAGGTTCTTCATGACACAACGCATCAACTACAGCAAGGCGTCGCCGGACGCGTATCGGGCGTTCGGTGAAGTACATTCGATACTTCAGAAATGCGGCCTTGCGAAGGAGCTGATCAACCTCGTGTACCTGCGCGTCTCGCAGATCAATGGCTGTGCTTTCTGTATCGATATGCACACGCGAGACCTGAAGAGGCTCGGGGTATCGGAGGAAAAGCTCACCCTTCTGCAGGTCTGGCGCGACGCCGGCACGCTGTTCAGCGCGCGCGAGAAAGCAGCGGTCGCCTGGGCGGAAACGGTCACGCGGGTGGCTGAAACACACGCTCCCGATGAAGATTACCAGGCGGTGGCGGCCGAATTCAATGACAAGGAACTCGCTGACCTCACCTATGCGATCAGCTTGATGAACGCTTTCAATCGTCTCGGGATCGCCTTCCGCACCGCTCCGGCTGCGGCATACGCGAAAGCCTGACATCGCTCATATCGTACGGAGTTTCACTGATGGCATGGCTACTACTTGGCCTGGCGGGCGTGCTTGAGATCGCTTTCGCCTTTGCGATGAAGGCTTCAGACGGCTTCACGCGACTGACGCCTGGGCTGCTTACGGTCGCGACGGGGCTGTCGAGCGTCGTTCTGCTCTCCGTGGCACTTCGTACGGTGCCGGTCGGGACCGGTTACGCCGTGTGGACCGGAATCGGGGCGGCGGGTACGGCAATGCTTGGCATCGCTTTGCTCGGAGATTCGGCCGCACCGTTGCGGGTGTTTTTCATTCTGCTGATTCTCGGTGGCGTGATCGGACTCAAGTTTGCATGAGCGCGCTCGATACGCCTGTGACCGCCGACCTCACGAAAGTCGGATCAATTTCTTGGACACAGGATTTCTCAAGACTCTTGTAAAAAGCAGCGGCCATAAGGATCGCGCACTAAATCTATTCTCAGCAAGTGCCGGAGTCGCCTCTGGCCGGCTCGGCTCGCAGTTCAACAGCGGAGATTTCGATGACCAGCTATGACCCCAAGATCACAGCAGTTCTTTGCGTGGATCTGTACAACGACTTTCTGAGTGATGGAGGCAAGCTATTTCCGTGGATCAAGGACATCGCCGAAGAGAACAACATGGTCGACAACCTTCAGACGATCGTACGAACGGCGCGTAACTCTGGCGTCACGATTTTTCACGTGCCGCACCATCGTTGGGAGTCGGGTGACTACGTGAACTGGAAATATCCGTCGCCTTACCAGCTTGGTGCCGCTGAGCGCCAAGCTTTTGCAAAGGAAACATGGGGCGGTACGTTTCACGACGAATTCCAAGTGCAGCCAGGGGACATTGTTGCGACTGAGCACTGGGCATCCAGCGGCTTTCCAAATACCGATCTGGATCAACTGCTTAAGAGGAACTACAAGGAAAAGATCATCCTGATTGGACTGCTTGCGAACACCTGCCTTGAAGCGACGGGCCGCATCGGGATGGAACTTGGCTATCACGTAACTCTCGTTCGGGATGCGACCTCTGCGCGTTCACATGAAGCACCTCGCGCTGCCATGGATATTAATGGTCCCACTTACGCCCATGAAGTATTGACAACCAGGGAATTGATCGCTGCCATCACAAGCAATGCGACATGAGAGACTCGCTGTGAGTGGCGGCGCCGGTAATGTCCAGGATCGGCATGCGCGGACCATCACCGGATTCCGCAGTGCGGATGGCCTGCGCGGGCTTTGTCACGTTCACGGAAGCTTTCGTTTGCCCGAACGCACGCAGATCTTTCTGTCCTCCTGCCTTTGAGCAATCGCCTCAATCAGGTGACGGGTTGCCCCACAATCGCCAACATGACGAAGCCCTGTGGGGCAGTGCGTTAGTTCAACGCCGTGACATGCAGTCGCGATGCTCAGTTGCAAAAGACCAAGTCCTTCCGCTTGATATCTTCGGTGCCACGCGACACTCAAACCGCATGGGACGCGGTGCAACACCCAGCAAGGATATGGAATTTACTTTCCCTTGCGCCCGAGCAAGTACCGAGGTGAAATGGCGCAATGGTGGCGAACGGCAGTTGTACCCCACCAAGCGCAGAATCGATCTCCCTTCGTTGAAGAGGAGATTGTCATGGAACCGCTTAATTCTTCCGGCGCTCGTCGGGTGCCGTGGAACAAGGGGAGGCTAACCGGCCAGAAGCCTCCGCTGAAGCTTCGGGAAATCTGGGCGATTCGAACGAGGCTGCAGATGTCGTCCAACGCTCGTGAGTTGGCGATGTTCAATCTCGCGATCGACAGTAAGCTTCGAGCGTGCGATCTGACGCGCTTGCAGGTGTAGGACGTCTACATGGGAGGTCATGTTGTAGGTCGCGCGACATTCATGCAGCAGAAAACGCATCGACCAGTGCAGTTCGAAATCACTGAGCAGACTCGTCAAAGTGTCTCCGCTTGGATCTCGGCGCGGGGATTGAAGCCTGCTGACTATTTGTTTCCAAGTCGACTACATGCCTCAGCGCACGTGTCGACGCGCCAGTATGCGCGCATCGTTGATCGCTGGGTCGCGTCGATCGGACTCGATGACACCGCGTATGGTACGCACACCATGCGTCGAACGAAAGCGTCGTTGATCTATCGACGTACCAAGAACCTGCGCGCGGTCCAATTGCTGTTGGGTCATACAAAAATTGAAAGCACCGTGCGATACCTCGGGATCGAGGTAGACGATGCACTTGAAATGGCTGAGCAAACCGAAGTGTGATCGCCGGTGGCCGGCGAGCGTGCGCTGTCGGGCCACTATCGGCCTTTGGAAAATGTCCTCGCCTAGACATTTGGGCGCCCGCTCTTGTGCGGACAGCCGACGCTCAATATCCCGACAGCCCCTTTTAGTGGCAACGTGAGGTTGACCCGGTTCGACGGACGGATTTGCGGCCAGCGATTTGATGCGATCTATCCTCCGTTGAGTGTTGAGTCGCGGGTTGTCCACGGGCGGGCGGCGGGTCGCCTCTCTCGACCATGACGCTGCCCGCCGGTGGGCAACCCGCAAGGCGATACGGTTTGCCGTTTAACGTTGATGTTTTCGAATTCAAGCGGCGAACGGTAGCCGATGCTGCTGTGCAGGCGGCGTACGTTGTACCAGCCCTCCAGGAACCAGAAGATGCGCTGCCTGGCCTGTTCGTGGGTCGCAAAGTGTTCTCTGGAGAGTAGCTCCGCCTCAAGCGTGCCGAAGAACGATTCGCACATCGCGTTGTCGTACGCGTCGCCGGCCGTGCCCATCGACGGCTGCACGCCGGTTTCGCGGCAGCGCCGTCCGAATGCAATGGACGTGTATTGACATCCCTATCCGAATGTAGAATTACGCCCTCGTGGCGTCGCTGCAGCAACGCCATATCGAGTGCACGCAACATCAGTTCGGTGTCGGCCAAGCGGGCCGTTCGCACGCGCAGGACACAGCGCCCCCCGGCCGACGCCCACGCGCGAAGCAGGAGGCGCGATAGATATGTCAGCAACCGATTTTCCGATTGTCGGGATTGGCGCGTCAGCCGGCGCAGTGGAAGCGCTCGAAGGCTTCTTTCGCGGTGTGCCGGAAAATCCGGGCTTCGCGTGCGTGATCATCACGCACCTGAGCCCGGATCGCGAAAGCATGCTGCCGGAGATTGTTGCGCGCTTTTCGCCCATGCCTGTGCATACGATTGCCGACGGTACGGCCGTAGAAATCGACAACGTTTATCTGCTGCCCACTGACGCGTTGCTCTCCATCGACAGGCGCACGCTGCGCATGCAGGCGCAGAAGGCTCTGCAGCGCGAACGCAAGCATATTGACGTCTTTTTCAGCGCGCTCGCCGCCGATATCGGCGAACTGTCGGCGGGCGTGGTGCTGTCAGGCGGCGATTCGGACGGCACACTGGGCGTCAAGGCCATCAAGGAGGCGGGCGGGCTTACGCTTGCGCAGGCGGCCGACGGTTTCGGTCCGCATCATCCCGACATGCCCGCGAGCGCCATTTCCACGGGGCTCGTTGACTTTGCGGTGCCCGCCGAGGCAATGGGCGCCCGTCTAGTTGATTTTGCCCGCGGCGCATTTACGCTCGACGGCATCGCCGCCGGTAACGACGACGCAGCCCAGAGTACGGCGCTTGACGAGGCGCGCGACGCAATCTGCACGATCCTGCGCAACCAGGTGGGGCACGACTTCAGCGGCTACAAGGTGAAGACATTCCTGCGGCGCGTGCAGCGACGCATGCAAGTCCTGCAGGTTGAAACTCCCGATGCCTACATTGCCCGCCTCACGGCGGACCCGGAAGAGGTGAGCGCGCTGTTTCGGGATCTGCTGATCAACGTGACCAGCTTCTTTCGCGACGCGAGTGCATTTGACAGTCTCGCGAACGAGGTGCTGCCGAAACTGTTCGAGCGTCGCGGACCCGACTACACCGTACGCGTGTGGGTACCTGGCTGTGCGACGGGGGAAGAAGTGTACTCGCTTGCCATGCTGCTGCGCGAGCAGCTCGATGGCCGCGATCCGGTGCCGCGCGTGCAGGTTTTTGCCACGGATATCGACGACCACGCGCTCTCGGTGGCGCGCGCGGCACGTTACCCTGCCCAGATGCTTGACGGCGTGTCAGAGGCACGACGCGAGCGGTTTTTCGTCGCCGATGGCGGCAGCTACGTGCTCGCCAAGGAAATCCGCGACCTGTGTGTCTTTTCACCGCACAGCGTCATTCGCGACCCGCCTTTCTCGCGCATCGATCTGGTTTCCTGCCGAAACCTGCTGATCTACTTCGGCGTTGAGGTACAGAACCAGGTCATCCCGACCTTCCACTACGCGCTGCGCCCGGACGGCTACCTGTTCCTCGGGACCTCCGAGAATGTCAGCCAGTTCGATGAGCTTTTTACACCCGTCGACAAGAAGCATCGCATCTTCCGCCGGCGCGACGACGTGTCGCCACAGCTCCGCGTACCCGCGACGCTCGCCTCAGCGCGCATCGGACAGATGGCGCTCCATACGACGAGCCGGCCGCCTGCCAGCGCGACCGCACTGCGACACATGGTTGACGCCCACATGCTGGAGCGTTTTGCGCCGCCGCATGTGCTGGTCACACGCGAGGGCGAAGTCGTCTATTACTCGGGGCGCACCGGCAAGTATCTGGAGGCCGCGCCGGGCGTGCCGTCCCGGCAGCTTGTGTCGATGGCACGCAAGGGTCTCGGGCTCGATCTGCGGGCGGTGTTTCGCGAAGCGGTCGAGTCGGGCCGGCGGGTGACCCGCGATGGCGTGGCCGTCGATAGCGACGATGGCCGGGTGCAGATCATCAGCCTGACGGTCGAACCGCTCGCGGGACAGACCGCGGGCGATCTGCTATCTGGTCGTATTCACCGACCAGGGGCCCGTGCTCACGCGTGAGGAAGCACTGGCGCGCGCACAGGCGACCCACGACGGCGCCGCCCTGCAGGTTGAAAAGGAACTGCGCGACACCCGCGAGCGCCTGCAATCGATGATCGAGGAGTACGAGACGGCGCTGGAAGAGCTGAAGTCGTCGAACGAGGAGCTGGTGTCGGTCAATGAGGAACTGCAGTCTTCGAACGAAGAACTGGAAGCGTCGAAAGAAGAGCTGGTCTCGCTGAATGAGGAGCTGCATACCGTCAACTTCGAACTGAACGGCAAGATCGAAGCGCTGGACCGTTCGAACAACGACCTCAAAAACCTGTTTGAGAGCACCTCGGTGGCGACGGTGTTTCTGGACCGCCATCTCGTCATCAGGTCGTTCACACCGGCGATGGACGGCATTTTCAACATCCGTCCCGGCGACATGGGCAGGCCCATTACGGAACTCGCCAGCAGCTTCAACCTGCCGGGCCTGAAAGAGGACATCGCCGCCGTGTTTGCCGCGCAGCAGGCGCAGGAACGTCGGGTCAGCAGCCCGGACGGCGCCACGCACTATCTGGTGCGGCTCACGCCGTATCGCAACACCGATCAGAAGACAGAAGGGGTGGTCGTCGCATTCGTCAATATCACGAGCCTTGTCAACGCCGAGGAACGGCAGGATGTGCTGATCGCGGAACTGCAGCACCGAACGCGCAACCTGCTGTCGGTCATCCAGTCGATTGCGCAGCAGACGCTCAGCCGCGGGCCCGTGCTCGATACATTTGTGAGCCGCCTGGCGGCGCTGGGCCGGCTGCAGGGGCTGATCGGTGACGCCGACGGCGACCTGATCGACCTCAGGGATATGGTGCGGCTGGAGTTTGAGGCACTGGGCGTGGCAGACGGCGAACGGATTACCATCAGCGGTCCTTCTGCGCCGCTCGGCTTTCGCAGCATGCAGACGGTTGCGCTCGTGCTGCATGAGCTGGCGACGAATGCGATCAAGTACGGTGCGCTCAAGGATCGTGCCGCGCGGCTCGAACTCGGCTGGGACATCGGTCCGGACGCCCAGGGCGTGCGTGCGCTCCGGATCCGGTGGCACGAGAGCGGGCTGACCACAAAGCCGGATTCGACGAAAGCCGGTTTTGGCCGCGAGCTTATCGAAAAGGCCCTCAAGTTCACCCTGCACGCGCAGACGGAACTGGTCTTCAGGGACGACGGCATTTCATGTCACATCGAGATCCCGCTGCAGCCCGTACGGACGCGCGCAGGCACAGGGGAGGAGACGAAACGTGGCTGACGAGAGCAAACCGCTGCAGGGTTGCAAGGTGCTGGTCGTGGAGGACGACTACCTGGTAGCGCTTGCTGTGGCGGGTGTGCTGGAAGAAGCGGGCGCGAGCGTGATCGGCCCCGTGGGCTGGGCGGATGAAGCGCTGTCGTTGGTCGAGAGCGGGCGCGAGCAGGTGGATGCGGCCATACTCGACGTGGATCTACATGGCCAGAAGTCGTATGCGATCGCCGACGCCCTCGTACAGCGGAAGATCCGGTTCATCTTCGCGACCGGCTATGGCGAAGAATCGGTCGACCCGCGCTACCAGCGGCACTCGCGCTGTCAGAAGCCGTTCGATGAACGCGCACTCTTGCGTGCACTTGCGCCATCGGCCGCTCGGTCCTGAAGCGCGCATCTGATCGCGTG
Source organism: Caballeronia glebae (assembly GCF_001545035.1). Taxonomy (GTDB): domain Bacteria; phylum Pseudomonadota; class Gammaproteobacteria; order Burkholderiales; family Burkholderiaceae; genus Caballeronia; species Caballeronia glebae. The sequence goes on along the minus strand of NZ_FCOJ02000049.1, from coordinate 13,133 downwards.
CAGCCGATGCCGACAGCCCGAGCCTGGCCTGCATTGAACTGTCAACAACGATCTGGCATTTGCGAACTGATGTCGCCCGTTCAAATACTGTGCACCTGAGAGTAACCAGGTGCGTTCGGATCATTCGTGTATGGGGGAATATGCCGTCCGTGATGCACAGCTACCGCCTCGTCGAGCCTCTTGCAGAGCTGATCCGCGTTGCTGATGGCCGGCAAACGCCTCACGGGATGCGCTACATCGTTGGTCGTCAGAATGATCGAGCCGGTGCCGAAGAGGCGTAGCCACCACGGGTGGATCGAGGTGATGCTTTGAATCCGGGAAAGCTCGAGAGTCGACACACGGCGATGCAGAATGCCCTGCGTCCAGGTAATTCGTGCGGTATCGATGGCGATTCGAGTGAATGCGGTCTTGACGAACGGTAAACCGACACCGATCAAAACCGCGCCGGCTTGTGCAAGCAGCACATTCCACTGAAGCGGGAAAGAGTTCGACGTGCAGAGATGTATTCCGCCAATCAATGCCATGACAACGCCCCCCTTAAGGAGCGCCGGAAGGTTGCATACCTGCGACGGTGCGCCGCTGAAAATCACCTGATTGGCCATCGCATTTATCCCTTTTTCTGACCGACGGCTCTAGTCGTCCGTCGAAAAAGGCAGCGCTGCCTGATCGGGCTGCGCGTCGGGCGAACTAACTGCTGACCGGCGACAGTGCCATGACCGTTACGCCAAGCACATTTACATGGGGCGATTGTAGCGCAGTGATCGTTGCAGACCGGCCCACGGCCTCTTTCGGCGCGAGGAACTGTCCGTGGGCAGGCCGCTGCGAAAGGCCGCCGAGGAGCGAACTGAGACGGTAATCATCCGTCGAAGTTCGGCCAATTCGGTTCGAAGGAACCGACATCGGCTGAATGACCGTTGGAGGAGGTGATCTGACCGAAGCGGGTCGGATAGGGACGTTCCCCGTGAGATCGGGATATCGCGGCGGACCACGCGACTTATATGACAGAATTCTGTCTCGCCTTAGCATCTAGCCGATCTCGTCATGGCCCCTCCGCCCGCCACAGTTCCGATTTCAATCGTCAACGGCTTCCTTTCCGGCGCCGACCGCGCCGCGGTCGTGCGGCTCGCGGAGCATTCCGGCATCCCGCACGAGTTGCTCGGCATTCCGGCAGCGCGCGTCACGCAGGAGCAATTCTCGACGCTCTACCGGCTGCTCGCCATGGAACTCGACGACGAGATGCCCGGCGTCTTTGCGCGTCCGTTGCGCAACGGCACGCTCAAGTTCCTGTGCCTCAGTTTGCTCGACGCGCCACGGCTCGAAGTCGCGCTGCATCGTTTCGGGCAGTTCTTTCATCTGATTCTCGATGATTTCCAGCTTGTCTCGCGCCGCGATGGACCGCACGGGACCGTCGAATTCGCAGCGAACCCGGGCGGTCCGCAGGCAAGCGCACTCGCGCGGGAGCTAATGCTCAAGCTCGTGCACGGCGTGGCGTCATGGCTGATACGCGAGAAGATTCCGCTCATCGAAGCAGTGTTCCAATTTCAGCGCCCCCCGCAGCCCAGCGATCTGCTGTATCTGTTTCCCGGCCCGGTGCGTTTCGGGCGCGATCGCACCCTCATCGCGTTCGATGCGGCTTATCTCGATCGCCCGATCCGGCAGCGAAAATCGGACCTCAACGCCTTCCTTCAGCGTGCGCCGGAGGACTGGATTTTTGTGTCGTTCACGGAAGAGGTGGTGTGTCACCGGGTGCGCCAGTGCATCGCCGGCGGCTTGCCAACAACGCCGACCGTCGATGCCGTCGCGCAGCAGCTTCACTATTCGGTGCGCACGCTGTGCCGCCGTCTCGAAGCGGAGGGCACAACCTTCCAGGCGATCAAGGACGAAGTGCGCCGCGACATTGCGATTCAGCGCCTCACCCGGTCGGACGATGCCCTCGCGACGATCGCCTACGATGTCGGTTTCGATAATCCGACCGCGTTTCATCGCGCCTTCCGTCACTGGACCGGCAGCACGCCCGCCGCCTATCGGCAGAGAACGGACGGCTAATTCGCGGCAACACGGCCATTTCACTTCGATGGCTCGCCTCATTTGGCACGTTTTGTCAATGAAAAGGCAGCTTCCGGTATCAAAGGAGCCGGGCAGCGTTGATACCATGCATCGCAACATATCAACGTTTGCCGCAGCCGCGAGACTCTCCTCGGAATGCTGTGTGCCAGGAGCGATCAGATGAGCTACACGCCGCCCGTCAAGGAAATGATGTTTGTCATGGAAGAGTTGGCAGGTCTTGCAAGAATCAGCCAGCTTTCGGGTCTTGCGGATTCGAATGCGGACACGGCGCAAGCCATCCTCGACGAAGGCGCGAAGCTGGCCGCCGAAGTCATCGCGCCGTTGAACGCTGCGGGCGACCAGCGGCCGAGCGAATGGCGCGACGGCATGGTCACGGCGACGCCCGGCTTCAGCGACGCCTACCGCCAATATACCGAAGGCGGCTGGCAAGGCATCAGCCATCCGGTGGAATTCGGCGGTCAGGGCCTCGCGAAGCTTATCGCGTCGCCGTGCATCGAGATGCTCAACGCGTCCAACCTTTCCTTTGCGTTGTGCCCGCTGCTCACCGACGGCGCTATCGAGGCATTGCTGACCGCGGGCTCGGAGGAGTTGAAGGCGCGCTTTCTGCCGAAGCTGGTCGAGGGCGCCTGGACCGGCACGATGAATCTGACCGAGCCGCAGGCGGGCTCCGATCTGTCGCTCGTGCGTTCGCGCGCCGAACCGCAGGGCGACGGCACCTACAAGGTGTCCGGCACCAAGATCTTCATCACCTGGGGCGAGCACGACATGGCCGAGAACATCGTCCATCTCGTGCTGGCTCGCACCCCGAATGCGCCGGAAGGCGTGAAGGGCATTTCGCTGTTCCTCGTGCCCAAATTCCTGCTGAACGACGACGGCAGCCTCGGCGCGCGCAATGACGTCCACTGCGTGTCGATCGAGCACAAGCTCGGGATCAAGGCGAGTCCGACGGCCGTGCTCCAGTACGGCGACAAGGGTGGTGCGATCGGCTATCTCGTGGGCGAGGAGAACCGCGGTCTCGAGTACATGTTCATCATGATGAACGCGGCGCGCTTCGGCGTCGGTTTGCAGGGCATCGCGCTGTCCGATGCGGCTTATCAGAAGGCCGCCGAGTACGCGAAGGAGCGGATTCAGAGCCGCCCCGTCGACGGTTCGGACGCGGGCTCGGTCGCGATCATCCGCCACCCCGACGTGCGCCGGATGCTCGGCACCATGCGCGCGCTGACCGAAGGCGCGCGTGCGCTTGCCTATGTCGCGGCCGCGCACGCGGATTTCGCGCATCACGACGAGGATGCGGCGAGCCGCGCACGGCATCAGGCGATTAACGAATATCTCGTGCCGATCGTGAAGGGCTGGAGCACCGAAATGGCCGTCGACATCACGAGTCTCGGCGTTCAGGTGCATGGCGGGATGGGCTTCATCGAGGAGACGGGCGCGGCACAGTTCTATCGCGACGCGCGGATCCTGTCGATCTACGAAGGCACGACGGCGATTCAGGCCAACGATCTCGTCGGCCGCAAGACGCTTCGCGACAGCGGCGCGGCGGCACATGCGCTGCTCGAGGAAATCGACGCGACGCTCGAATCGTTGCGCTCGACCGATGCCGGCGACGCCGCGCGTGTTTTCGAGGCGGTGCACCGGCGTCTCGCCGATGGACGCGAGGCGCTCGCGAACGTCGTCGCCTACGTGCTCGAATCGGGCAAGCGCGACCCGAACGCGGTGTTCGCCGGCGGCGTGCCGTATCTGAAGCTCGCGGGCATCGTGCTGTCGGGCTGGCAGATGGCGCGTGCGCTGCTCGCGGCGCAACGCAAGCGGGCCGAAGACCCGCAGTTCTACGGCGCGAAGATCGCGACCGCGCACTGCTTCTCCGAATACGTGCTGACGCAGGCCCGCGGACTCGAAACCGCCATCGTCTGCGCGCACGGCGACGATCCGCTGTTCGCATTGAACGAAGCGCAATTCTGACGCGTACGCGTGTCCTGAGCCTGAGAGAAGGAGGCGGTATGACGTTGGACAACGCCCGCACGGAGGCGTCGACGAACTGGATCGAGCAATACGGTCCGCGTGAATCGATGGAGTACGACGTGGTGATCGTCGGCGGCGGCCCGGCCGGACTGTCCGCCGCGATTCGCCTGAAGCAGCGTGCGGCGGAGCAGGGCGCCGAGATCAGCGTGTGCGTGCTCGAAAAGGGCTCGGAGATCGGCGCGCATATTCTGTCGGGCGCAGTCATGGACCCGCGTGCGCTCGACGAGCTCATTCCCGACTGGAAAGCGCAAGGCGCGCCGCTCGATGTCGCGGTGACCGAGGACCGCTTTCTGTTCCTGTCGGAAACAGGCGCGCGGGCCGTGCCGAACTGGGCGCTGCCGGAGAACTTCAGGAATCACGGCAACTACGTGATCAGCCTCGCGAACCTGACGCGCTGGCTGGGTCAGCAGGCCGAAGCACTGGGCGTCGAGATCTTCGCGGGCTTCGCCGCCGCCGAAGTGCTCTATCACGATGATGGCTCGGTTAAAGGCGTGGCGACGGGCAACATGGGCGTCGACCGCGACCGACAGCCGACCGAGGCCTTCCAGCTCGGCATGGAGCTTCACGCGAAGTACACGCTGTTCTGCGAAGGCGCGCGCGGTCATCTCGCGCGGCAGCTGTCGGCGCGCTTCGGCCTGAGCGAGGGCGTCGATCCGCAGGTGTACGGCATCGGCATCAAGGAGCTGTGGGAGATCGATCCGGCGCAGCACAAGCCCGGGCTCGTCATTCACACGGCAGGCTGGCCGCTCCAGACCGACACTTACGGCGGCTCGTTCCTCTATCACCTCGACAATCATCAGGTGATGGTCGGCTTCGTCGTCGGACTCGGATATACGAACCCGTACCTCTCGCCATTCGAGGAATTTCAGCGCTACAAGACGCACCCGGCAATCCGCACGTTCCTCGAAGGCGGCAAGCGCGTGTCGTACGGCGCACGCGCGATCGCGGCGGGCGGGTTGATGTCCTTGCCGAAGCTGGTGTTTCCGGGCGGCGCGCTCGTCGGCGACGATGCGGGCTTTCTCAACGCGTCGCGCATCAAGGGCTCGCACGCGGCGCTCAAGACCGGCATGCTCGCCGCCGATGCCGCATTCGACGCCTTGCAGGCCGGGCGGGAATCGGACGAGCTGGAGGCCTATCCGGAGTCGTTCCGGCGCTCCTGGCTGCACACGGAGCTGCACCGCGCGCGCAACTTCAAGCAATGGATGGGCAAGGGCCTCTACCTCGGCACGCTGATGGTGGGCATCGAGCAGAAGCTGCTGGGCGGCAAGGTGCCGTGGACGCTGCATCACCGGCACGCGGATCACGAGACGCTCAAGCCTGCCGCGCAGTGCACGCCGATCGTCTATCCGAAGCCGGACGGCAAGCTGACGTTCGACCGGCTGTCGTCCGTGTTCATTTCGAACACCAATCACGAAGAGAACCAGCCCGCGCATCTGACGCTGAAAGACGGGAACGTGCCCATCGACGTCAATCTGCGCACCTACGCGGGCCCGGAAGCGCGCTTCTGTCCGGCGGGCGTGTACGAGTTCGTCAGGGACGAGACGGACGGCAAGGACGAAGACCGGCTGCAAATCAATGCGCAGAATTGCGTGCACTGCAAGACCTGCGACATCAAGGACCCGACGCAGAACATCGTATGGGTGACGCCGGAAGGCGGCGGCGGGCCGAACTATCCGAACATGTAATCGCGCGGCGCGCACGCGCAAACAAACCGGAGCGAATCAATGAGCGAAGCAAAACGTGAAGTAGTCGTGGTGAGCGCCGTGCGGACCGCGATCGGCGATTTCGGCGGCAGTCTGAAGGATTTCGCGCCGACCGAACTGGGTGCGATGACGGTGCGCGAAGTGCTCGGGCGCGGGAACGTCACAGGCGACGAAGTCGGCCACGTCGTGTTCGGCCACGTGGTGCATACGGAGCCGAAGGACATGTATCTCGCGCGCGTCGCGGCGATCAACGGCGGCGTCGCGCAGCATGTGCCGGCGCTGACGGTGAACCGGCTGTGCGGCTCGGGCCTGCAGGCGATCATCTCGGCCGCGCAGACCATTCTGCTGGGCGATGCGGACATCGCCATCGGCGGCGGCGCTGAATCCATGAGCCGCGCGCTGTACGCGTTGCCCGGCGCGCGCTTCGGCCAGCGCATGGGCGACGGGAAGCTCGTCGACATGATGCTCGGCGCGCTGCACGACCCGTTCCAGACGATTCATATGGGCGTGACGGCGGAGAACGTCGCGCGCAAATACGGCATTGCCCGCGATGCGCAGGACGCGCTCGCGCTCGAATCGCATCGCCGTGCCGAGCGTGCGATCGCGGAAGGACGCTTCCGCGACCAGATCCTGCCGGTCACGTTGCGCACGAAAAAGGGCGAAGCGGTCTTCGACACCGACGAGCACGTGCGCCTCGATGCGAGCGCCAGGGACTTCGAAACCCTGAAGCCGGTGTTCGTCAAGGAGAACGGCACGGTGACGGCCGGCAACGCCTCGGGCATCAACGACGCGGCGGCGGCCGTGCTGCTCATGGAGCGCGGCGTGGCCGAGCGGCGCGGCGCGCGGCCGCTTGCACGGCTCGTGTCCTACGCGCATGCGGGTGTCGATCCGGCCTATATGGGCATCGGCCCCGTGCCGGCGACGCGCAAGGCGCTCGAACGCGCGGGTCTCGACGTTGCCCAGCTCGACGTGATCGAAGCGAACGAAGCCTTCGCCGCGCAGGCATGCGCGGTCACGAACGAGCTGCGACTGGACCCGGCGAAAGTTAATCCGAACGGTTCGGGTATTTCACTCGGCCATCCTATCGGCGCGACTGGCGCACTGATCACCGTCAAAGCGCTTTATGAGCTAAAGCGCGTCGGCGGCAGGTACGCGCTCGTGACGATGTGCATCGGCGGCGGTCAGGGGATCGCGGCGATCTTAGAAAACCTTCAGTGATCGACGGAGAGACACGCATGAATATCGAATCGATTGGTGTGATCGGCGCAGGCACGATGGGCAGCGGCATTGCGCAAACCGCGGCCGTCGCAGGGCTTCGCGTCGTAATGATCGACGTCACCGACGCTGCGCTCGGCAAGGGACGCGCGGCGCTCAAGTCGAGCCTGGAGCGACTGGTGTCGAAGGGCAAGCTCGACGCGGCGACGCAGGAGGCCGCGCTCGGACGCGTCGAGACATCGACCGACTACGCGCTGCTGGCTTCGGTCGATATCGTCATCGAGGCGGCGACCGAGAACGTCGAGCTGAAGGGGCGCATTCTGAAGCAGATCGAGGCGGCTGCGCGGCCGGAGGCGATTATCGCGACGAACACGTCGTCGATCTCGATTACCGCGCTCGCCGCGCAACTGGCGGAACCGTCGCGCTTTCTCGGCATGCATTTCTTCAATCCGGTGCCGATGATGCCGCTCGTCGAGATCATTCGCGGCCTGCAAACGAGCGATGAAACTTCGGCAGCCGTGCGCGCGCTCACCGAGCGCTTCGACAAATCGCCGATCGGCGTGCGCAATTCGCCGGGCTTCGTCGTCAATCGCGTTCTGGTACCGATGATCAACGAGGCGTTTTTCGTGCTGCAGGAAGGCGTGGCGAGCGCGGCGGAAATCGACGAAGGCATGAAGCTCGGCGCGAACCATCCGATCGGACCGCTCGCGCTCGCCGATCTCATTGGGCTGGATGTGTGTCTGTCCGTGATGGACGTGTTCGTGAAGGATTTCGGCGATCCGAAATATCGCGCGTGCAATCTGTTGCGCGAACTCGTCGCGGCCGGACGTCTCGGTCGTAAATCCGGTCGCGGAGTGTACGACTATTCAGCCTGAGCGTACGCGCTTCAATCGATGCATTCATTAACGAGCCGTTCATCTCGATGGCTCGCTAGACGCAGTTTGGCTACTTCCGCCAAGCCGCAGCCTTGATCCTGCACGAGCTTCCGGACGCGCCCGAAGCTCGCCGGCGCACGGCTGCGCCAGGCTTGCGGGGCGGGACGATTAACCCGCCGTTGCGGTCTGTCTGACACACGCTCCGCGTTTCACCGAACTGCTCGTTTTCCCTCATCCCTCCCGTGGCGAGAGGTGTTCGGCTCGCGAGCGTTGGTTAGCCTTACGTTGTGGCACGCAGCGCACGCTGACCACATCGCGAAACGATCCCTCGATCCGCACGTGAACGTATAGCGGATGAACAGCTGGAAGCACTCAAAGCCGACGCGGAATGCGCGTACTCGACTTCATCGAAAGCGGGCGGATCGCGAAGCAGGCATAACCCATGGCGCCATCGGCGCTGCGATTCCCATAGAGGTACAAGTGAATATTCTGTTTCCACACGTCGACAGCGTGTACGTAGGCGAAGGCCTCCTCTATTTCGACGCGATCGTCGATGGCGTCACGGTCAACTGCGTCCTGACGGAACATGCGTTGAGCGCCGCAACCGGCGTCGATCAGATCATGTCCCGACGCGAAGCCTTCGCGTTCGGACAACCCGCGATCATGGAAATCGTGGCGAGAAGGGCAACGGATTCGGCCGTCGGGCCGATCGTCATTACACGAGCCGAATTTCGCGCTTGAACTTGGGCGCGCTCATCATCAAGTCTCATGGAACGCATCATGAAGCGGTCAAACATCAAAGCCACGCTATCGTTTAGCGACAACACGCCGAGCGTCGAAATGCCGATCTACAAGGGCACGATGGGCCCGGACGTGATCGACATCCGCAAGCTGTACGGTCAGACCGGCAAGTTCACGTATGACCCGGGCTTCATGTCGACGGCGGCGTGCAATTCCGCGATCACGTACATCGACGGCGACAAGGGCGAGCTGCTGTACCGCGGCTACCCGATCGAGCAGCTGGCCGTGAATGCCGACTTTCTCGAGACCTGCTATCTGCTGCTGAAGGGCGAACTGCCGAACGTGGCGCAGAACAAGGAATTCGTGGACACGGTCACGCGTCACACGATGGTGCACGAGCAGATGCACTTCTTCTTCCGCGGCTTCCGTCGCGACGCGCACCCGATGGCGGTATTGACGGCGGCGGTGGGCGCGCTTTCGGCGTTCTATCACGACTCGCTGAACATCAACGATCCGCGCCACCGTGAAGTGTCGGCCATTCGCATGATCGCGAAGCTGCCGACGCTCGTTGCGATGGCATACAAGTTCAGCATCGGCCAGCCGTTTGTCTATCCGAAGAACGAACTGTCGTACAGCGCGAACTTCATGCACATGATGTTCTCGAACCCGTGCGAAGAGTACAAGGTCAACGACGTGCTCGTGCGCGCGCTCGACCGCATCCTGATTCTGCACGCGGACCACGAGCAGAACGCGTCGACCTCGACGGTGCGTCTCGCGGGTTCGTCGGGCGCCAACCCGTTCGCGTGCATCGCGGCCGGTATCGCGTGTCTGTGGGGCCCGGCGCATGGCGGCGCGAACGAAGCCGCACTGAACATGCTCGAAGAGATCGGCTCGGTCGACCACATCCCCGAGTTCATCAAGCAGGTGAAGGACAAGAATTCGGGCGTGAAGCTGATGGGCTTCGGTCACCGCGTGTACAAGAACTACGACCCGCGTGCGAAGCTGATGCGCGAAACGTGCCACGAAGTGCTGAACGAACTCGGCCTGCACGACGATCCGCTCTTCAAGCTCGCGATGGAACTGGAAAAGATCGCACTGGAAGATGAATACTTCGTGTCGCGCAAGCTGTACCCGAACGTCGACTTCTACTCGGGCATCGTGCAGCGCGCGCTGGGGATCCCGACGTCGATGTTCACGTGCATCTTCGCGATGGCGCGTACGGTCGGCTGGATCGCGCAGTGGAACGAGATGATCGCGGATCCGGAGCAGAAGATCGGCCGTCCGCGTCAGTTGTTCATCGGAGAGGAAAAGAGGGCGGTCGCCTGAACGGCGCTTTATTCAGCGGCTGCGATTTCGACGCGCCGTGAGACGAAGCAATTCTTCTGTCTCACAGCTCGTCGTTTTCTTTTGCACGGTCCGTGGCGCATGGCGCGTCATTCGTGCTCCCGCAGGATGATGAGTCGCTCGGCAAAGGGCCCGGAATACACGGACTGATAGTAAAGAGGCCGGTTGCGCAGCGTGTAGCCCCGCATTTCCATGATGAACCCCGGCTGACCATTTTCTATTTTCAGCTCGCGGGCGGCGACTTCCGGCAACACGTCGAAGCGAATCCACTGATCCACCCGCTGCGTGGGCAGGGAAAGACGCTGGGCGACCAGTTCGCGCAAGTTGCGTTCGAGCGCGGCCCGATCGACGCCGCCCAGTTCCGCATCACTTTACCCAACGAGATGGCCGAATTCGTCCGCACAAAGGTCGCAAGCGGCGACTACGCGTCTGACAGCGAGGTGCTGCGAGACGCGCTTCGCGTGCTCCGCGAGCGTGACCGTGCCGTTGAAGCATGGTTACGAAACGAAGTCGTTCCTGCAGCGCAAGCACTTCGGGACGATCCAAGCCGTGCACTATCAGCAGACCAGGTACGTGCCGAACTGAAAAAATCTCGCACGCGCCACGAATGAATTGGCGCGTTCAGTTTGCGCCCGAAGCGCTCGATCAACTGCAGAGCATTGAAAAGCGCATCGCAAACGCGGGCGCTCCGATGACGGCCGAACGATACGTTGATTCGATCGTCGATTTCTGCATGAAGCTCCAGACATTCCCAGCGCGCGGTGTCGCACGTGACGATTTGCTGCCCGGACTTCGAGTCACTCATTTCCGCAAGCGGACCATCATCGCCTATACGGTGGAGAAAGAGGTCGTTTCGATCGTTGGTGTCTTCTACGGAGGCCAAGATTACGAGGCGGCGCTTACCCTTGATGAAGACCAGTAAAGCACGCTCTCATGCCCGTCATCCTTCAAAAGTCCGTGAACTCACGTATCTCGGTAAGCGAAAACGGTCGTGATTTTACATAAGTAACATCAGCACTTTTTCTGTAGGTGTCCTAATGTTTTTTTATGATACCCCATCCTAGTGATCCTCAACATTGACGGGCCCTTGGAAGCGGAAGGAATAGGGCGTTAGCAAGGTGCCCCTGGGCACCCATCTTCAACAGCATTCTCGCATGCAAGTAAGGGCCGCGTCGCTAGCAGCTGATCACGTGGCGTCGGGGGCCTCACCGCGGGCCATGACATCGCCAAATAATATGGCGCCACGGTGCGTTCAAGTTTCTTCGCGGGCCCTCTGAATTGCGAGTCGAAACTTCCTACGCAGGAATATCAGGCACATAAGGTAACATCCATAAACGCCTAAATTAATGGGCAACAACAACACCGGGAGGCGCCAACCTTCGGTGATGCCTTCGCTTCAGCTTTCGCCTTCCTGATTTCGTATTGCCATTTCATCGCACCGCCAAACGCTGTGAGGACAGCCCCCAGGCCGACAAAATATGGCCCCCGTGACTGATACTCTCCAGCGACGCTTGAAACCCATTCGAGCATGCCATACCTCTGCAATTTTCCATGGAGTTGACCAGCAATCAATGCGTCAGAAAGGGCACGCCTTTTTCTTTCGAACTCTCGAAGATCAGCCAGAGAGGCCTTCACCGTATCCGCTGCCTGCTGGTGCAGTTGAATCAACGCGTCGTCGATCTCCGCTCGGTCGCTTTCTCCACTCCGCAGAGTCGAATAGCCGGTTGATCGCGGCCCGCAGGCGAGTGCCAGGGTTAAGTCTGCCATCTTAGCGTTTCCCAATTTTCAAACTGTCATGACCAGCTTGGAGTAGGCCGAGAGGTGGCCATCGGCCGTCAGCAGGATCAGCGGTTCCGACATGGCTTGTGCCACCAGCAGTCTGTCGAAGGGGTCTCGATGAATGTCCGGCAGGTCGCGAACCAACACCGCATGTTTTCCAAGCACTGGCAGCTCACGAAAGCCGCTGCCCTCGATCTCCGCTACCAGCATCTTCGGATCCGCGTCGAGCTTCCCCAGCCCCGCTTTAATCGACGCTTCCCAAATCGACGCGCTGCTGACGAAAACGTCGTCGGCCTCGGTTATCAGGCCGCGGGCGATGTGGCTCAGTTGCGGATCGTCTTGAAGCACCCACAGGTAGATGTGCGTATCCAGGAGCACGCGCACCATTAACGACCCTCAAAAGAAGCGAGCACGTCGTCTGGCAACGGCGCGTCGAAATCATCGGCAATGTGCAGTTTTCCTTTTAGCCGGCCAAAAGCGCGCGTCGGCCGCGCCGGCTCGATCGGAACGAGCTTGGCCGTCGGCTTTCCTGCTTTGGCGATGATAATTTCTTCTCCGCCCGCCGCAGCGTCGACCAACTTCGAAAAGTTCGTCTTGGCGTCGTGAATATTGACGGTTTGCATAATTTCCCCCATGTGGACTAAGGTTAGTCTAGTCCATATTAGCCCACTCGGTCAATCTTTCTTGGCCGCGGCCGAGGGGATTAATGATATGACGCGGGGCTGAAGTCGAAGCGCCGCAGCCGCCCGCGCAATTTCGGACAACAGCGCGGCGAAGTTCACACTTCATTTTACATAATTAACATGATCGAACTTTCGTATGCCGACTGGAGAAACCGGTCTCATCACCCATTTCAGGCCACGCGCAGCGTCGGCAGCTGGTGCGACAATGTCCTCAAAATGGACGACGTGTAGCCGGTGCTCTAATGACGCAATCCCGATGTGATCACTGCAGCGCGACTGGGCCGGCGCACGACTTCGTGAGCGCGGGGTCGGACGGCACTTGGCGCCTGCTCTGCAGCCGGTGCTTCAACACTGAAATGGCGCGGTTCGCTGACATGCAGGGATTCGAACATCCGAGCTTTACACCGTTGCGTCTCCGGGATGCGGACGGCAACGATCACGAATTTCACTTTCGCAGTTTGTTGCTCGGCGATCAGCTGTCCCTCGAAGCATTCGAGCTTGCGGGCGACGATGAAACCGCAGGCTATCGCTTTCAGACGCTCGCTGAAGCTGATTCGGAGCCGTTCGCCCTGTTGGGTCAACTGATGTATGGCGTCAACTACTGTGGCCGCCCGTGTTGCCTCACGGAATGATGTTACTCCCGGCTAGTTGTCACCGACGAATCGTTTTGTGGTGAAGGCTGGCGCTGCGTAGCAGCGTCAGCC
>NZ_FCOJ02000002.1 GCF_001545035.1 Caballeronia glebae | reverse complement strand
CAACACCGCCCCCGCCATGCCGGGCGCGACCGGATTCGGCTGCGGCTCGCGCCACGCGTCGAGCAGATCGCGGGCGCGCGTGTCGGGCCAGAGCATCGCGGCGCGCAGCGCGCGGCCATCGGCGGCGCTCGGCACGACGCCGTGCATCTGCCCGGAAAAGCCGATTCCGCGCACCGCGTCACGCTCGCTCGCGGGCAGGCGCGACGCGGCATCGACGAGCGCGGCGTACCACGCATCGACCGTGGTTTCGGCCCAGCCGGGCTGTGCGCTCGTCACCGCGTAAGCCGCGCTCGACGACGCGATTTCACGCCCGCTTTCGTCGACGATCGCGAGTTTGAGGGAGCCCGTGCCGAGATCGATGCCTAAGAAACGCATAGGATGTCGAGTCTGAAAAGACGTTAGGGAAAACGCGCAAATCCGGGGTTTACCCCGCCATCGCGCGATGAACACGAAAAATGGACTATACGCGCGGCGTGATGCACATCATAACGACCGCCCGAAGATCGAGGCCTTCCGTCAGGCAACGAATTTCCCGCGATATGCGCCAAACCCCTTGTGGCAAGGCCCTCCGCACGTTTGCGCCGCCAATGGCGCGTGAAACCCATATCGGCTCGCGAACGCGACGTATAGCGCCGCATGGTCTTGTTCATGCGCTCCGATGCACTTAACTTGGAGGCCATTCAAATGGAAGTAGACATAGGAGAGAGACATGGCTTCAAGTTCGGTGAACCCGTCGGTGCATCCGTGCGACGAACGGCTCCCCGCCGGTCAACTGCTGACGCTCGGCATCCAGCACGTACTGGTGATGTACGCGGGCGCGGTGGCCGTGCCGCTGATTCTCGGCGCCGCGATGGGCCTGCCGAAAGACCAGGTCGCCTTTCTCATCAGCGCGGATCTGTTCTCGTGCGGCGTCGCCACGCTGATCCAGACGCTCGGCCTGTGGATCTTCGGCATTCGCCTGCCCGTCATCATGGGCTGCACGTTCGCCGCCGTCGGACCGATGGTCGCGATCGGCACCAATCCCTCGCTCGGCATTCTCGACGTGTTCGGCGCGACCATCGCGGCGGGCGTGATCGGCATTCTGCTCGCGCCGATGATCGGCAAGCTCTTGCGCTTCTTCCCGCCGGTCGTGGTCGGCACCGTGATCGCGGTGATCGGTCTCTCGCTGATGGGCGTGGGCATCAACTGGGCGGCGGGCGGCATCGGCAATCCCGACTACGGCAATCCGGTGTATCTGATGCTGTCGCTCGTCGTGTTGTCGCTGATTCTGCTCATCAACAAGTTCGCGCGCGGTTTCATCGCGAATATTTCGGTGCTGCTCGGGATCGTCGTGGGCTTCGTGCTCGCCGCGATGCTCGGCCGCGTGAACATGGATGGCGTCGCGCACGCGCCGTGGGTTGGCATCGTGCTGCCGTTTCACTTCGGCATGCCGCATTTCGATGCGCTCTCCGTCGCGACGATGGTCATCGTCATGTTCGTCACGTTCATCGAATCGACGGGCATGTTCCTCGCGGTCGGCGATCTCGTCGAGCGTCCGGTCGATCAGAAAGCGCTCGTGCGCGGCCTGCGTGTCGATGGTCTCGGCACGCTGATCGGCGGCATTTTCAACTCGTTCCCGCATACGTCGTTTTCGCAGAACGTCGGCCTGATCGGCGTGACGGGCGTGAAAAGCCGTTTCGTCTGCGCGACCGGCGGCGTGATTCTCGTCGTGCTCGGCCTCTTTCCGAAGATGGCGCAGGTGGTGGCGTCGGTGCCGCCGTTCGTGCTCGGCGGCGCGGGCATCGTGATGTTCGGCATGGTCGCGGCGAACGGCATCAAGACGCTGTCGCGCGTCGACTTCTCGAAGAACCAGCACAACCTGTTCATCGTCGCGGTGAGCGTCGGGATGGGCATGGTGCCGGTCGTCGCGCCGAAGTTTTTCACGCAACTGCCGCACGCGCTGGAGCCGATCCTTCACAGCGGGATTCTGCTGGCGTCGGTGACGGCGGTCGTGTTGAACGTCGTGTTCAACGGCGTGCGCAAGGAACGCGATGCGCGGCGTGACGCGCGTGAAGCCGCGCATGAGTTCGAAGGCGCGGCCCACGCGGGCGACGCGCACTAAGGAAGTCGTAACCCTGGAAGTGTTTGCTGGATGTTTGCTGGATGTTTGCGTTATGCGCCGCGGTGGGAGCCGCGGCGTTTTTTTTGTTTTCGCCCGATGCAATGAAAAACACCCCACGCGCCGATGATCGAGCGCGTGGGGTGCGGAAATACGTCAACGTGAAAGCGAAGCCGCTAACTCGCGTCCACCGCTCGCGGCGTCTCCCCCGTCCGCTCGATCCAGCCGCCTCCCAGCGCCTGATAGAGCGACACGAGATTCGCCAGCCGCTGCGTGCGCGCGGTGATCAACGTCTGCTGCGCCGAGTAGAGATCCTGCTGCGCGGTCAACACGCCGAGATAGCTATCGACGCCATTCCGATACCGCAGCGTCGACAAATCGAGCCGCCGCTGCTGCGCGGCCGTGTCGCGTTCGAGCGCGTCGATCTGCTGATCGTAAGTGCCGCGCGCGGCGAGGCCGTCGGCGACATCGCGGAACGCCGATTGAATCGCCTTCTCGTACTGCGCGATCTCGATCCGCTTCTGGATGTTCGCGAGGTCCAGATTCGCGAGGTTCTGCCCGCCTTCGAAGATCGGCAGCGTGATCGTCGGAGCGAAGCCCCATGCGGCCGAGCCCGGCTTGAACAAGCCGCCGAGCGTCGGGCTCAGCGTGCCGAAGCTTCCGGTGAGCGAGATGCTCGGAAAGAACGCCGCCCGCGCCGCGCCGATATTCGCATTCGCGGCAAGCAGATTCTGCTCTGCCTCCATGATGTCCGGCCTGCCCAGCAAGACATCCGACGGCAGTCCCGCCGGAAGATCGGTGAGCAGATTCTGGCCGCCGAGCGGCATGCCGCGCGGCAGGTCGGCTGGCATCGGCTCGCCGAGCAGCAGGACGAGCGCGTTGACCGCCTGCGCACGCGAACGCTCTTGCGCCTGCAGATTCGCCGCCGCGCTTTGCATGACCGTTTGCGCCTGGCTCAGATCGAGTTCCGACGCGGTGCCGTGGTCGAACTGAAGCTTCACGATGCCGTACGAATCGCTCGTGCTCTTGAGCGTCTGACGGGTGACGGCGAGCAGGTCGTCGGCTTGCAGCACTTGCAGATACTGCGTCGCCACCTGCGACACCAGCGAAATCTCCGCTGCCTTGCGCGCATAAGCCGTCGCGAAGTATTTCGCGAGCGCCTGATCCTTCAGGCTCTGCACCCGGCCGAACAGATCGATCTCCCACGACGCATTCAGGCCCACGGAATACGTGTTCGAAATGGTCTGGTTGAACATCGACAGATCCGTCGGCGTGCGCTGCTTCGACTGGCCGCCTTGCGCCGCGAGCGTCGGGAACAGTTCGGACCGCGTGATGCGGTACTGCGCCTGCGCCGCCTGCACATTGAGCATCGCGACACGCAGATCGCGATTGTTCTTCAACGAGATGCCGATGAGCTGCTGCAGCCGCGCGTCGACGAAGAAGTCGCGCCAGCCGATGTCGGCGGCGGCCACGCCGTCCGCGCTGCGCGAGCCGTCGTTCGCCGGGCGCGGCTGCGTCGCATATACGCCGCCCGACGGGAAGCCCGCCGAAACCGGCGCCGCGGGGCGCTCGTACTTCGGCGCCATCGTACAGCCGGTCGCCAATACGGCGATGGCTGTTGCAATCAAGGAAAGTCTACGCATGTCAATGTCCTTCGTTGCCCTGTTGGGCGCGCCTCTGGGCGGCGTAATTCGCGAGCGCGGTATCGGCGTCTTCCTTGTCGCCACCGAAGTGCGCACGCACGACGACGAAGAACATCGGCACCATGAAGACCGCGAGGAAGGTCGCGGCCAGCATGCCGCCGACCACGCCCGTGCCGAGCGCGTGCTGGCTACCCGAGCCCGCGCCGTTGCTGATCGCGAGCGGCATGGTGCCGAGAATGAACGCGATCGAGGTCATCAGGATCGGACGCAGACGCAGGCGCGCGGCTTCCATCGCGGCTTCGATCGGTCCCATCTTTTGCGAGAGCTGGAGATCGCGCGCGAACTCGACGATCAGAATCGCGTTCTTCGCCGACAAGCCGACCGTCGTGAGCAGGCCGACCTGGAAGAACACGTCGTTCTCCAGTCCGCGCAGCGTCACGGCGAGCAGCGCGCCGATCACGCCGAGCGGCACGACCAGGATCACGGAGAACGGAATCGACCAGCTTTCATACAGCGCCGCGAGACACAGGAACACGACGAGGATCGAGATGCCGTAGAGAATCGGCGCTTGCGAGCCGGACTGGATCTGCTGGTACGAGAGCCCCGTCCATTCGTAGCCGATACCCGCCGGCAGTTTCGCCGCCAGCGCTTCCATTGCGTCCATCGCCTGGCCGGTGGAGTTGCCGGGCGACGCCACGCCTTGAATTTCGATCGACGAAAGTCCGTTGTAGCGTTCGAGCTTGGGCGAGCCGTAGCTCCACTCGCCCGACGCGAACGACGAGAACGGCACCATCGAGCCCGATGAGTTGCGCACATACCAGCTATCGACGTGCTCCGGCGACATGCGGAACGCAGGTTCGCTTTGCATGTACACCTTCTTGATGCGGCTGTCCGTATCGAGGAAGTTGTTCACGTACTTCGACGCCCACGCGATCGAGAAGGTCTGGTCGATCAACGACGGTTCGACGCCTTGCGCGAACGCCTTCTGACGGTCGATGTTCACCTTGAACTGCGGCGCGTCGTTCAGGCCGTTCGGCCGCACCTGGGCGAGCATCGGATCCTTCGCGGCCATGCCGAGCAGCATCGCGCGCGCCTGCATGAGCTTTTCGTGCCCGAGACCGGCGCGATCCTCAAGCTCGAAATCGAAGCCCGAGGCCGTGCCGAGTTCCGGAATGGACGGCGGATTCACGGGGAACACGAGCGCATTCTTGTATCCGGCGAACGCGCCGAACGTGCGGCCGACCAGCGCCGGTACTTTCTCGTTGGCGCTCAAGCGCTGCTTGAAGTCCTTCAGCCGCACGAAGACGAGGCCCGCGTTCTGGCCATGCCCCGCGAAGCTGTAGCCGTTCACCGTAAATACCGAGTCGACGATCCCGCTTTCCTCCTTCAGCAGATAACCGGCGACGTCGTTCAGCGCGCGCTGCGTCATTTCCTGCGTAGAGCCCGCTGGCGTGGAAACCAGCACGAACATCGTGCCCTGGTCTTCATCCGGCAGGAACGCCTTCGGCAGGCGCGTGAACAACATGCCGACCGCCACGATGATTACGAGGTAAATGATGAGCCAGCGCCCCGAGCGCCTGATGACGTGCGCCACGCCGCTGTGGTACTTGTCCTGGCCCTTCGCGAAGTTGCGGTTGAACCAGCCAAAAAAGCCCGTCGTCTTCTCCGCGTGCCCTTTGGGCACCGGCTTCAACATGGTCGCGCACAGCGCCGGGGTGAGCACCATCGCGGTGAAGACCGAGAGCGCCATGGCCGAGACGATCGTCAGCGAGAACTGACGGTAGATCGCTCCGACCGAACCGCCCGTGAACGCCACCGGCACGAACACCGCCGCGAGCACGAGCGCCACGCCCACGAGCGCGCCGGTAATCTGGCCCATCGCCTTTTTCGTGGCTTCCTTGGGCGGTAGCCCTTCTTCCGCCATCACCCGCTCGACGTTCTCCACGACCACGATGGCGTCGTCCACCAGCAGGCCGATGGCGAGCACGAGGCCGAACATCGACAGCGTGTTGATCGAGGAGCCGACCGCCGCCATGACGCCGAAGGTGCCGAGCAGCACGACCGGCACGGCGATGGTCGGAATGAGCGTCGCGCGCACGTTCTGCAGGAACAGGTACATCACGAGGAACACCAGCACGATGGCCTCGAAGAGCGTCTTGACGACGTCGGCGATGGACTGCTTGACGAACGGCGTGGTGTCGTACGGATACTCGACGACGAGGCCCGGCGGGAAGTACTTCGACAGCGCGTCGATCTCCGCGCGCACCGCGTTCGCCGTGGCGAGCGCGTTCGCGCCCGTCGCGAGCTGGATGCCCAGGCCCGCGGCCGGCTTGCCGTTGTATTGCGTCTCGAAGTTGTAGTTCTCTCCGCCGAGCGCGACACGCGCGACATCCCTGACGCGCACTTGCGAGCCGTCCTGGTTCACCTTCAGCAGCACGTTGCCGAACTGCTCGGGCGTGCGCAGGAGGGTCGCCTCGGTGATGGTCGCCTGCATCGACTGGCCCGGGACGGCAGGCGTGCCGCCGAGCTGGCCGGCTGCGACCTGCACGTTCTGCCCCTGCAGCGCGTTCTGCACGTCGACCGGCGTGAGGTTGAATTTGTTGAGCTTGTTCGGATCGAGCCAGATGCGCATCGCATACTGGGTGCCGAACAACGTCACCGTGCCGACGCCGTTCAGACGGCTGACCGGATCCTGAACGCGCGACGCCACGTAGTTCGCGAGGTCGTTGCGAACCATGCTGCCGTCTTCCGACACGAACGCGAGCACGATCAGGAAGCTGCTGCTCGATTTCGTTACGCTGATGCCGAGCTGCTGCACGACTTGCGGCAGGTTGGGCGTCGCGAGCTGCAGCTTGTTCTGCACCTGCACCTGCGCGATGTCGGCGTTGGTGCCCGCCGCGAAGGTCAGCGTGACCGTGGCGTTGCCGCTGTCGTCGGAGGTGGAGGACAGATACAGCAGGTGATCGAGGCCGCTCATCTGCTGCTCGATCACCTGCGTGACGGTGTTTTCCACGGTCTGGGCGGATGCGCCCGGATAGTTCGCGGAAATCTGGATCGCAGGCGGCGCGATGGTCGGATACTGCGCGACCGGCAGCGTCGTCACCGACGCCACGCCCGCGAGCATCATGATGATGGCGATCACCCACGCGAAAATCGGGCGATCGATAAAGAAATTGGCCATGAAGCGTGTCTCCGTCCTTACGCGCCGGCAGCGCCGGACGCGGCCTTGCCTGCGCCCGCGCCCGAGGCCGGCTCAGCCGGTGCGGCCGGTGCGGCCGGTACGGCCGGTGTGGCCGGTGCAGCCGGCAGATGCGCCGGCACCGCCTTTACGGGCATGCCGGGACGCGCCTTGTCGATGCCTTCGACGATCACGCGGTCGCCCGGCTTCAGTCCGCTGTCGACCACCCAGTTCTGGCCGTAGGTGCCCGAGGTCACGATCGGACGGAGCGCCACCTTGTTGTCGCTGTCGACGACCATGGCTTGCGCCGTGCCCTTCTGGTCGTGCGTCACGCCCTGAACCGGCACGACCAGCGCGTTCGGATTCACGCCTTCCTCGATGTGCGCGCGCACGAACATGCCCGGGAGAAGCACGCGGTCCTTGTTCTCGAAAATGGCGCGCACCGTGACCGAGCCGGTGGACTGGTCGACGGTGACGTCGCTGAATTGCAGCTTTCCCTGCTCGGAATAGACGCGGCCGTCTTCCAGGATCAGCGTCACCTTCGCGGCGTTCGGGCCGTCCGTCGAAAGACGTCCTTCCTGGATCTGGCGACGCAGCTTGAGACCGTCGAGGCTCGATTGCGTGAGGTCGACGTACATCGGATCGAGCTGCTGGACAGTCACCATCAGCGTCGCCTGCGCCGCCTGCACGTATGCGCCCGGCGTGACCTGCGAGATTCCCGCCTGGCCGGTGACTGGCGAGATCACATCCGTGTAGCCGAGGTCGATCTGCGCGGTGTCGATCGAGGCCTTCGCCTGCGCGACTTCGGCGGCGGCCTGCCCTTGCGACGCCACCGCGTTGTCGTAGTCCTGCCGGCTCACCGCGTTGGATGCGACGAGCACCTTGTAACGCTCCGCCTGCGCGGTCGTCGAGACCAGGTTCGCGTGCGCCTTCGCATACGAAGCCTTGGCGCTGTTCAGTTGCGCGATGTACGGCGCCGGGTCGATCTTGTAGAGACGCTGACCCGCCTTCACGGTACCGCCTTCGGTGAACTCGCGGCGCAGCACGATGCCGTTGACGCGCGCGCGCACTTGGGCATCGAAGAAGGCGCTCGTGCGGCCCGTCAGCTCCGTGCTAACCGGCACGGCGGCCGTTTCGAGCGTGACGACGCCGACTTCCGGCGCATGCTGCGCGGCTGCGGGTGGCTTCTCGCCGCAGGCTGCTGCAAGCATGGCGAGCGCGGTAACGCTGATGAGACGGTATGGAATCCGTTTAAGACGCATGGAACGCAAACCTCTTTAGTTACTGAAGATGAATCGCGCGCATCCGCGCGCTAGCGGCGGGCCGCACGCGACGTGCCGTCGTGCGATGCGAAAGTCGCGGATCGCGGCGCCCGCGCCATAGGTGCGGTCTCCGCTCGATTCGGATGGGGCTGACCGCCCTCAAAGAGAAGGCCGGTCGTATTTTTGGGATAACTAATTTTGGGATAACTAAGCGAGCCCGGCTTTCGGGTCGAGCTTCGAGAACGGGAAAGACTGTCCTCGAACGATCGACGGAGCAGCTGGCGTCGTCACGACTGCGCACGACTGCGACAAGCGGCCGATTATAAATATCGTGCTTGGCGAGGATGTCTAAGGAACCGGCAATTGTGTAGAAATTTGACTTACATAAAACAAATATGGCGAACGCGCCGTCGTGCTGGAAATGCCGCCGAAAGGTTATGCGTCAGGCAACTGCTTTTGCATGGGGGCGGCGCGCGTTTGTAACGCGCCAAAGAAAAAGCCCGGCGCGTGGCCGGGCTTCGCGTGCATCGATTTTTGGCGAATCAACCCGCCGCGGGAGCCGAGGCCGGCTGCGGCGCGGCTTGCGAGCCGTAATCCGCCGGCGCATCTGCCGGAAGGGGCGTATCGCCGGAACGCTCGATCCATCCGCCGCCCATGTACTGATACAGATTGACGAGGTTGGTCAGGCGATCCAGCCGCGCCGTGATCAGCAGTTGCTGCGCCTCGTAGAGCGCCGTCTGCGCGGTCAGCACCGACAGATAGCTGTCCACGCCATTGCGATAGCGCAGGTCCGACAACTCCAGACGCCGGCTCTGCGAATTCACGAAACGTTCGAGCGACTTGATCTGCTCGTCGAAGGTGCCGCGCGCGGCGAGGCCATCCGCGACTTCGCGAAACGCCGTCTGGATCGCTTTCTCGTAATTGGCGATCTCGATGCGCTTCTGCACGTTCGCGAGATCGAGGTTCGCCTTGTTCTGGCCGCCCTCGAAAATCGGCACCGTGATTTGCGGCGCGAACGACCACGCCGCCGAGCCGGGCTTGAACAGGCCGCCAAGCGTCGGCGAGAGCGTGCCGAAGCTGCCCGTCAGCGAGACGCGCGGGAAGAACGCGGCGCGCGCCGCGCCGATGTTCGCGTTGGCCGCGAGCAGCGACTGCTCGGCGGCAGCAATATCGGGACGGCGCGTGAGCAGATCGGACGGCAGACCCGCCGGAATATCGGAGAGCAGGTTCTGCGTGTCGAGCGGCATGCCACCCGGCAGATCGGCGGGCAGCGGCTCGCCCACCAGAACCACGAGCGCATTTTCCGCCTGCGCGCGCAGACGCGCCTGCTGCTGCAGATTCGACTGCGCTTCTTCGACCACGCCTTCGGACTGACGCAAATCGAGTTCGGTGCCCGTGCCGTTGTCGTACTGCAGCTTCGTGATGCGATACGACTCCTGCGCGGTCTTCAGCGTGTTCTGCGTGACGAGAAGCGCGTCGTCGTAGGCGAGCATCGTCAGATACTGGTCCGCCACCGACGAAACCAGCGCGATCTGCGCCGCCTTGCGCGATTCCGCCGTCGACAGATATTGCGCGAGCGCCTGATCCTTCAAGCTCCGGATGCGCCCGAAGAAGTCGATTTCCCACGACGCGTTCAGGCCGACCGAATACTCGTTCGAGATCGTATTGCCGAAGAACGACAGGTTCTTCGGCGTGCGCTGCTTGGTCTGCGACGCGGCGCCGTCGAGCGTCGGGAAAAGACCGGCGCGCGTGATCTGATACTGCGCGCGCGCCGCGTCGACGTTGAGCACCGACACGCGCAGGTCGCGGTTGTTCTTCAGCGCGAGTTCGACAACCTTCTGCAGGCGCGCATCGGCGAAGAAATCGCGCCAGCCGATATCCGGCGCGATCTGCCCGTTCGCGCTGCGGCCGTTGCTCGCGCTCGAACTCGCATCCGGCTGGTGCGCGTAGACGCCGCCTTCCGGAAAAGTCTGCGTGACGGGCTCGGGCGGGCGCTCGTATTTCGGCTGGAGCGTGCAGCCCGCGGCGAATACCGCCACGGCTGCCGCGATCAAGGAATGTTTAAGCATCTCAGTGTCCTTCCTTACCGTTCGTGCCTTCGATCTCGCCGGACGAACCCGGTGCCGGTACATCCTTGCCCTTGCTGAACTTGCTGATAACCACGAAGAACATCGGGATCATGAAGATGGCGAGGAAGGTCGCGGTCAACATGCCGCCGATCACGCCGGTGCCGATCGCGTGCTGGCTCGCCGAGCCCGCGCCGTTACTGATCGCGAGCGGCATCACGCCGAGAATGAACGCGAGCGAGGTCATCAGGATCGGGCGCAGCCGCAGCCGCGCCGCTTCCATCGCGGCTTCCACCGTCGACATGCCCTGGATGCGCAGATCCCGCGCGAATTCCACGATCAGAATCGCGTTCTTCGCCGAGAGACCCACCGTCGTCAACAGGCCGACCTGGAAGAACACGTCGTTTTCCAGACCGCGCAGCGTTGCCGCGAGCAGCGCGCCCAGCACGCCGAGCGGCACGACCATGATGACCGAGAACGGAATCGACCAGCTTTCATACAGCGCCGCGAGACACAGGAACACGACGAGAATCGAGATGCCGTAAAGAATCGGCGCCTGCGAACCCGACTGGCGCTCCTGATACGACAGACCCGTCCATTCGTAGCCGATGCCCGCCGGCAGCTTCGCCGCGATCGCTTCCATCGCGGTCATCGCCTGACCGGTCGACTTGCCGGCCGCGGCCGCGCCCTGGATTTCCACCGCCGAGATGCCGTTGTAGCGTTCGAGCTTCGGCGAACCGTAGGTCCAGTTGCCCGTCGCGAACGCGCCGAACGGCACCATCGTTCCCGCGCCATTGCGCACGTACCACTTGTTCAGATCGTCCGGATTCATGCGGAACGGACCGTCGCCCTGCACGTAGACCTTCTTGATCCGGTTGTCGACGTCGAGGAAGTTGTTCACGTACTGCGACGCCCACGCGATCGAGAATGTCTGATCGATGTCCGACACAGCGACGCCGAGCGCGCTCGCCTTCTCGCGATCGACGTTCACCTTGAACTGCGGCGTGTCGTTCAGGCCGTTCGGACGCACCTGCGCGAGCGTCGGGTCCTTCGCGGCCATGCCGAGCAGCATGTTGCGCGCTTCCATCAGCTTCGCGTGGCCGAGGCCGCC
Source organism: Caballeronia glebae (assembly GCF_001545035.1). Lineage (GTDB taxonomy): Bacteria > Pseudomonadota > Gammaproteobacteria > Burkholderiales > Burkholderiaceae > Caballeronia > Caballeronia glebae. The sequence goes on along the minus strand of NZ_FCOJ02000002.1, from coordinate 248,073 downwards.
GCGATCCTGCAACTCGAAGTCGAAGCCCGCCGCCGTGCCGAGTTCCGGAATCGAAGGCGGATTGACCGGGAAGATCATCGCGTCCTTGTACGGCGCGAAGTGCATGAACATCCGTCCGACGAGCGCCTGGACCTTCTGGTCGCTGTGCTGGCGGTCCGCATAGTCCTTCATGCGCACGAACACGAGACCGGAGTTCTGGCCGCGACCCGCGAACGAGAAGCCGTTCACCGTGAACACCGATTCGACGATCGACTTCTCGTCCTTCAGCAGATACTCCTGCACGTCCTTCAACACGTGCGCGGTGTACTCCTGCGTGGAACCGGACGGCGCGTTCACCAGCACGAACATCGTGCCCTGGTCTTCGTCGGGCAGGAACGACTTCGGCAGACGCAGGAACAGCATGCCCACCGCGACGATCACGACGATATAGATGATCAGCCAGCGTCCCGAGCGGCGAATGACGTGCTGCACGCCGCTGTGATACTTCTCCTGGCTCTTGTTGAAAGTGCGGTTGAACCAGCCGAAGAAGCCCTTCTTCTCAGGCTGATGCCCTTCCGGATGCGGCTTCAGGATCGTCGCGCACAGCGCCGGCGTGAGAATCAGCGCGACCATCACGGAGAGCACCATGGCAGCGACGATCGTCAGCGAGAACTGCCGATAGATCGCGCCGACCGAGCCGCCCGAGAACGCCACCGGCACGAACACCGCCGACAACACGAGCGCCACGCCGACCAGCGCGCCGGTGATCTGGTCCATCGCCTTGCGGGTCGCCTCGCGCGGCGATAAATGCTCTTCCGACATCACCCGCTCGACGTTCTCCACGACCACGATCGCGTCGTCCACCAGCAGGCCGATCGCCAGCACGAGACCGAACATCGACAGCACGTTGATCGAGAAGCCCACCGCCGACATGATCGCGAACGTGCCGAGCAGAACAACCGGCACCGCGATCGTCGGGATGATCGTCGCCCGCAGGTTCTGCAGGAACAGATACATCACGAGGAACACGAGCACGATGCCTTCGATCAGCGTCTTGACCACTTCCTCGATCGAGAGGCGCACGAACGGCGTCGTGTCATACGGATACTTCACCACGAGACCGTGCGGGAAGTACTTCGACAGATCGTCGATCTTCTGGCGCACGAGCTTCGCCGTCTGCAGCGCGTTCGCGCCCGTGGCGAGCTGAATACCGAAGCCGGCGGTCGGCTGCCCGTTGTACTTCGTATCGAAGTTGTAGTTTTCGCCGCCGAGTTCGATCCTCGAAACGTCCTTCAGCAACACGCGCGAGCCGTCCTGATTCACCTTCAGCAGGATGTTGCCGAACTGCTCCGGCGTGCGCAGCAGCGTCGCCTCCGTGATGGTTGCCTGGAGCATTTGCCCCGGCACCGCGGGCGTGCCGCCGAGCCCGCCCGCCGCCACCTGCACGTTCTGGTTCGTGATGGCGTTCTTCACGTCGACAGGCGTGAGCGCGAAGTTCGTGAGCTTGGTCGCATCGAGCCAGACGCGCATTGCGTACTGCGAGCCGAACAGCGTCGTCGTGCCGACACCGTCGATACGCGAGAGCGGGTCCGCCACGTTCGACGCCACGAAGTTCGCGAGGTCGTACTTGCTCATGCTGCCGTCTTCGGACACGAACGCGAGCACGAGCAGGAAGCTCGAACTCGATTTCGTGACCTTCGTGCCCAACTGCTGCACAACTTGCGGAAGCAGCGGCGTCGCGAGCTGCAGCTTGTTCTGCACCTGCACCTGCGCGATGTCCGGGTTCGTGCCCGCCGCGAACGTCAGCGTGACGGTGGCGGTGCCCGAGTCATCGGAGGTCGACGACAGGTAAAGCAAGTGGTCGAGGCCGGTCATCTGCTGCTCGATCACCTGCGTCACCGTGTTTTCGACGGTGCTCGCGGATGCGCCCGGGTACGTCGCGCTGATCTGGATCGCAGGCGGCGCGATGGTCGGATACTGCGCGACCGGCAGCGTGAAGATCGACGCCATCCCCGCAAGCATCAGGATGATCGCGATCACCCACGCGAAGATCGGTCGATCGATAAAAAACTTTGCCATGTAACAGGCTCCCTTTTATTGCGCGCCCGATGCGGCGGCGGCGGACGATGCGGCCGGCGCAGCGCTCGCGCCGCCGGCATTCGCTGAAGCGGCGCCCGATGCGGCCGGCGCTTGCGCCGCCTGCGCGTCCGAGGCGGCTACCGGGTAGGGGAATTTCGCGTCGACCGGCTTCACCTGCATGCCGGGCTTCGCCTTCTCGACGCCGTTCACGATCACGCGATCGCCGGGCTTCAGGCCGCTGTCGACCACCCAGTTGTTGCCGAAGGTGCCGCCCGTAGCGAGCTGGCGCAGTTCGACCTTGTCGTCCTTGTTGACGACGAGCGCGGTCGGCGTGCCCTTCTGGTCATGCGTGACGCCGATCTGCGGCACGACAAGCGCGTGGTCGTTCATGCCTTCCTGAATGCGCGCGCGCACGAACATGCCCGGCAGCAGCACGCGATCCTTGTTCTGGAAGATTGCGCGCACGGTCACGGAACCGGTGCTCTGATCGACGCTCACGTCGGAGAACTGCAGCTTGCCCTGCTCGGTGTAAGTGCGGCCGTCTTCGAGCGTGAGCGTGACCTTCGCGGCGTGAATGCCTTCGGTCTGGAGGCGCCCTTCCTGAACCTGCCGACGCAGTTGCAGGCCCTCGACACTCGATTGCGTCAGATCGACGTAGATCGGATCGAGTTGCTGCACGGTCGTGAGCAGCGTCGCGGCGCTCGCCTGGACGTATGCGCCCGGCGTGACCTGCGACAGACCGGTGCGGCCGGTGATCGGCGAGACGACGTCGGTGTAGCCGAGGTTGATCTGCGCGGTATCGACCGATGCCTTGCCCGCGGCGACATCCGCCACGGCCTGGCCCTGCGCGGCTACGGCGTTGTCGTAATCCTGCTTCGACACGGCATTGGCCGCGACGAGAATCTTGTAGCGCGACACGAGCGCGTTCTGCGACGCGACGTTCGCCTGCGCCTTCGCGAGCGTCGCCTTGGCGTTGTTCAGCGTCGCGATGTACGGCGCCGGATCGATCTTGTAGAGCCGCTGACCGGCCTTGACCTCGGAGCCTTCCGTGAATTCACGGCGCAGCACGATGCCGTCGACCCGGGCGCGCACTTGCGCGACGAGGTAGGCACTGGTGCGGCCCGGCAAATCGGCGATGACCGGCACGCTCGTCGGCTGCACGGTGACGATGCCTACTTCGGGCGTTTGCGGCGGAGGCGCTGATTGTTTTTGCCCGCACGCTGCCAGGAAAACGGCAGCCGTCGCGGCGGTGATTAAGCGGAGTGGAACCCGTTCGACGCGCATGGAGCGACCTCTGTCTAAGACTGAGAGTGAATTTGGGTACGCGGCGGCCTTCCCCGGGCAACGCCGCGCACGAGCGTCCCGAGGACGCTGCGAATACACCAACTTGTCCGACGAGTGGGCGGCGCCGCCAGCTGCGGGCGGCGCCTCATGCCCGTGCGCGACGCTCGGAGGCGTCGCCCGTGACCAGGACGGCCAGAACGGGCAATGGAACGGAAAGCTTATTCGAAATCCGCCCGCCGGATGAATTTGTGAATATTCGTAAACGGGTGGTATTGTATATACATTCGTGGATGAATGTAAAAAACTGTACGTGTTTATCCCCATAGGAGGCGAGAAAAAACCGCCTCGGGGAATCGATTGCGTTAGACGAATCTTCGACAAGACCGCTAAAAAGCGGTCCTTCAACAGCAGTAGCAGGAGCAGACGGCCAAAGGCCGCAGGATATGGTCAGACGAACCAAGGAAGAAGCGCAGGCGACGCGCAACCGGGTGCTCGACGCAGCCGAGCGCGTCTTCTACGAGAAGGGCGTGTCGCGCACGACGCTCGCGGATATCGCGCAGGCGGCGGGCGTGACGCGCGGCGCGATCTACTGGCATTTCGCCAACAAGGGCGATCTGTTCAACGCGATGTTCGACCGCAGCTTGCTGCCGCTCGACGAACTCGTCGAAACGACGCTCGACGGCAAGGAAGAAGACCCGCTCGCGCGCCTTCGCGACCTGTTCATCTGGTGCATGCGCAATATCACGACCGACGAGCAGCGCCGCCGCGTCTTCGACATCCTCTTCATGAAATGCGAGTTCGTCGAGGAAATGGGACCGGTGCGCGAGCGGCATCAGAACAACATGCGCGACGGCATGGAGCGCATCGAGCGCGCGCTGCGCAACGCCGTCGAAAAGAAGCAGCTTCCCGCGACGCTCGACACGGGCCGCGCGACGACCATGCTGCACTGCCTTTTCACCGGCATCCTGCACGATTCGCTGATGCTGCCGGACATCGTGCATCCCGAGCGCGACGCCGAAGCGCTCATCGACGCGTGCTTCGACGCCTTGCGTTGCAGTCCGGCGCTGCTGCTGTCACCGGCCGGCGCCTGAACTTGCCGCACGCGCCCGCTGGTTCGATGCGTAGATGTTGTCGCGCGCGGGCGGCTCGCCGGTTTCCAGCGCGCCGATCCATTCGTCGGTGCGGAGCACGGCGGCGAAGCGCGACTGCATCACCACCGTGAACACGCGATGGATCTCTTCCGCGCTGGCGCGGCCCGCACTGTTTTCGTAGGGCACGGCGCCGCTTGCATCCACGAGGAATTCCACCGCGAGACCGGCATGCACCGCGTGCTTCACGGTCGAATCGTCGCAGTTGTGCGTCATGTAGCCCGCGATCGTGATCGTGTCGATGTCGTGCGCGCTCAGCCAGTCGGCGAGATCGGTGCCGGCGAACGCGCTCGGCAGCGATTTTTCGACGTAGTGCGCGCGCGGGCGCGAGCCCACCGTTTCGTGCAAGTCGGCCATTGCGGACCCGCGCGCGAAGATCGGCGCGCTCGCCGGCGCGAAATTCTGCACGACGACGACCGGCACGCCGTGCCTGGCGGCGGCGTCCATCGCCCGGGCGATATTGGCGAGCGACACGTTCACATCCGGATATTCGATCAGCAAGTTGCCTTCGACATACTCGTTCTGCACGTCGATGACGATCAGGGCGCGGCGCGGCATGGTCAGCTCCTTCAGGTTTGGGTCGAAGCATTGTCGCCGCGCCTGCGAGACAGCCAGAAGTGGCCCGATTGCCAATCTTCGCCGGAATCGGGCCAAAATAACCGGATTCGAACTTCTTCCGGTGTCACGTCATGAATCGCCATTCGATCGCCGTCGTCGCGTTCGACCGCATCAGCCCGTTTCATCTCGCCGTGCCGTGCATCGTGTTCGGCGAGGAGCGCGGCGAATTGGGCGTGCCGTCGTTCGACTTTCGCGTCTGCGCGGCCGAGCCGCATGCGCTCGCGACATCGGCGGGCTTCTCGATCGCGGCCCGCCATTCGCTCGACGATCTCGCCGCCGCCGACGTGATCATCGTGCCGTCGTGGCGCGATCCCGCCGAAACGCCGCCTGAAGCGCTGCTCGACGCGCTTCGCGCGGCGCACGCACGCGGCGCGCAGATCGTCGGACTGTGTCTCGGCTCGTACGTGCTCGCGGCGGCTGGCCTGCTCGACGGCCGCGCGGCCACGACGCACTGGGCGTTCGCCGACGATTTCGCGCGCCGTCATCCGCGCGTGCGGCTCGATCCGAACGTGCTCTATATCGACGACGGCAACATCACGACCTCCGCCGGCACCGCGGCCGGACTCGATTGTTGCCTGCACGTGCTGCGCAAGCTCGTCGGATCGCACGCGGCAAATCAGGTCGCGCGGCGGCTCGTGGTGGCGCCGCATCGGCAGGGTTCGCAGGCGCAGTTCATCGACGAGCCGGTTCCCGAGCGCGCGCACGGCGAAAGGCTCGCCGGGCTGCTCGACTGGCTGCGCGCGAATCTGCAAACGGACCATTCGCTCGACGCGCTCGCCGCGCGCATGGCCATGAGCCGCCGCAACTTTACGCGGCGCTTTCGGGACACGACGGGAACGACGGTTGGCGCGTGGCTCATCGGGCAGCGTGTCGCGTTCGCGCAGCGGCTGCTCGAAGACACCGATCTGCCGATCGATCGCATCGCGGAACAAAGCGGCTTTCGCACCGGCGCGACGTTGCGCCAGCAGTTCGCGCAGACGCTGAAGACGTCGCCATCGGCTTATCGACGGGCGTTCCGGGGTGCGTGAGCGCTATTGCAGTCCGACGTGCTGCGCGAAATACGCGAACAGCGCGATGCACACGAGCATCGCCGCCCACGCCCACACGGGCAGGCCGAGCGGATGCGGATCTTGTGAATGATCGCGCTCGCGATGCACGAAACCGTGTCCGTGCAGCCGATGCCGCAACACGCCGCTCGCGTGGGCATCGGCGGAAGGCGCGCGCATCGCGCCCGAGCGACGCGAGAACGCAGCCGACATCGCGCCCGGCCGCAAAAACACATGCCGGCGCTCGGCGCTTTCGCCCGCCGCGCGCATCGACGGCAAGCCGTGCTTCGCGCGCACCACTTCGCAAAACTCGGCGAAGAAGTCGTCGGCGCCCTCGCGCAACGCGTTCTCGATCTGACGCGCGGGCAAGCCGGCGAGCGGTCCTGATACCGTCGCCCAGACGGTGTATTCGATCCAGGTCGCGGCGCCGTCGTCGTCGGGATTCAGCGCGACCGCGATCTGCCCGCGCAACGAGCCGACGCCTTCGCCGCGCGCCTTGAAGCTCAGCGTGCGCGCGTAGGCACCATCCTGCGATTCGTCGCCGTCGCCGTCGCCCTCGCCTTCGCCCGCCGCATGCGCCGCCTGACGCGTGCGCCCGGCGTCGTGCGCGCGGATTTCGTAGCGCGCCCGCAGCGCGCCGAGTGGCACGATCAGCGTGAGGACATACTCGCCGCCGGGCGTGCGCGTAAACGATTCGCAATTGTCGAGGCTCGCGCGCAGCAACGCGATATCGGAGAGCGCCTCGCGAACGTGCGCCGGTTCGAGCGGAACGCACAACGCATCGGTGACTTCCATTCGAGCCTCCGGGGCAAGGATCGCATGCGTTCGTTATGGCTGAGCGGCTGGGGCGTGTCTGTTCGGCTGCGCGCCTAGGACGTTTCGTCGATGCGATCGACGCGCGAACCGTAAAACGCGAGATAGCCGCTGATTTTCACGGCGGCGTCGAGCGGCGACTCGTAGCTCCACGCGGCGTTCTCGACCGGGCCGTCCTCGGTCAGCAGATGATAGTGCGTCGCCTGGCCCTTCATCGGGCAATGCGTGATGTGAATCGAGCGTTCCAGGCGCGCCATGTTCACGTCGGCGCGCGGAAAATAGTGCACCTTTTCCACGCCTTGCTCGATGAGCGTGAGAGACGCGTGCGTGTCGGCGTAAGTCACGCCCTGATGAATCACGCGGCAGCGCCGCCCGTTCAGCGTGATCTCGATGTGATGCGCCGTTTCGTGCCCGTCGTTCAGATCCGTGCCCATCGTGCCGCCCCTCCCGCGTGAGAACCGATATCCCAAGAAAAAGCCACGAGTCATCGAGACACCTGTGGCTTGATTATGAGACAAACTTCCGATGCTGCGTGAGCGCTTTCGATGGCCCGGGCGTTTCCCTTTCGACGCCCGCGCTTGCTGAATGTTCCAGTGAAACGCCGCCTTTGCCTTGCCCGGCCGGGCGACCGTCACCGCCTGCATCTTCTCGCGATCCTTGGGCATGCTTCGTGCCCGCTCCGCGATCGCCGACAGCCGCTGCGACGACATGAAAAAAGGGGCGGCCGCCCTTTCCGGACAACCGCCCCTCTGAATGCCACGTTGCTGCTGCGGCGTGCTTGCTGCTTGCTGCTTGCTGCCTGCTGCTTGCTTGCGTTGCCTGGAGTCCGTGCTTAGAACTCGTAGCCCACTTGAGCGCGGACACCCGTATCGCCATGCGGCGTGAGCGACAGCGCACCGTTCACCAGCCAGCGGCTGTCTTGCGAACGATAGGTACCGCCGACACCCATTGCCGTATAGCCCTTGTAGTTCGCAACACCCGCTGCCACGATCGTCTTGCCCGGTTCGCGCGGCGTGAGATTCGGCATGGCCATCGCGGCCGCGACGCCGGAGTACGCAGCACGCGCCACCGAGTTGACGCTGCTTTGCACCGAAGCCACCTGGTTCATGTTCGCCGCATCGGTGCCATTGACGCCCGGCGCCACGTTCGTGATTCGACGCTCGTTGCCTTGCGAGCCCACGGAGACGGTATTGTCCTGATCGGCAACCGAGCCGCTGCCGAGCGCAACCGAGTTCGCACCCGAGGCATTCGCACCGTTACCGATGGCAGTCGAACCGGAACCGCTCGCCACCGCAGGCGTGTCAGTCTTGTCGGAGGCCAGGACCGAGTTGGCGCCCGAGACGTTCTGGACAAGCGTCGAGAGGTTGGTCACTTGCTGGTTGGTCGCGTACAACTGCGAGCCGTTGACCGCGTCCGTGCTGTCCGCCGCGAGCGTGCCGGCCGCCACACCCGTTACCGTGCGAGCGCCCTGGGTGCCCGTCATGTCGACGACCGTGCCGTCCGTGTTCTTCGCCACCGTGATCGTGCGCGAGTTCGCGTCTTGCTGCACCAATCCGATCGTGCCGCTGTTGATCTGATTGTTGATGTCCGCAATGTCCGTCGTGTTCTGCGCGATCTGCGTGGTGTTGTTGGCAACGTTGGTCGTCAGGTTCGCGATGTTCGTCGTATTTTGCGTCACGCTGGCGCCGATGTTCGCGATGTCCGTCGTGTTTTGCGTCGTACGGGCATCGATGTTCGAAATCGCGTCGCCTACGTTGTTCACGACGTTGCCGTTGACGGTGTACGTCGGCGCGGTGACGGAGCCGTCGCTGTTCACCGTCGAGCCGCCGCCCATCGCCGAAGCCGTCGAGCTGGCCAGCGCGTAAAGTTGCGAGCCGTTGACCGCCTGCTTGCTGGCGCTCGTCACCGCTCCCGCCGCGACGCCGTCCAGCACGCGCGCACCCGACAGACCCGCAAAGTTCACGACTGTACCGTCCGTGTTCTGGGCGACGTTGATGTTGCGCGTGATCGCATCCTGCTGCACCAGACCGATCGCACCGTTGTTGATCTGGTTATTGATGTCGTTGATCGACGTCGTGTTACCGGCGATGTCCGTCGTGTTCTGCGCGACCGCTGCGTTCGTCGTGTTCAACTGCGACATGTTCACCGCGTCAGTGTCCGCCACACCCGCTTTCACGCTCTTCAGCGCGCGCGCGTTGCCGTTCACATCGGCGAAGTCCACCGCCTTGCCGTCGGTGTTCTTGCCCACCGTCAGGTCCGCACCCGGCGCAGCCTGCTGCACCAGACCGATCGTGCCGTTGTTGATCTGGTTATTGATGTCGTTGATCGACGTCGTGTTACCCGCGATGTTCGTCGTGTTAGTCGCGATATCGGTTGTGTTCTGCGCGACCGCGGCATTCGTCGTGTTCAACTGCGACATGTTCACCGCGTCAGTGTCCGCCACGCCCGCTTTCACGCTCTTCAGCGTGCGCGCGTTGCCGCTCACATCGGCGAAGTCCACCGCCTTGCCGTCGGTGTTCTTGCCCACCGTCAGGTCCGCACCCGGCGCAGCCTGCTGCACCAGACCAATCGTGCCGTTGTTGATCTGGTTATTGATGTCGTTGATCGACGTCGTGTTACCGGCGATGTCCGTCGTGTTCTGCGTCACCGCTGCGTTCGTCGTGTTCAACTGCGACATGTTCACCGCGTCGGTGTCCGCCACGCCCGCTTTCACGCTCTTCAGTGTGCGCGCGTTGCCGCTCACATCGGCGAAGTCCACCGCCTTGCCGTCGGTGTTCTTGCCCACCGTCAGGTCCGCACCCGGCGCAGCCTGCTGCACCAAACCGATCGTGCCGTTGTTGATCTGGTTATTGATGTCGTTGATCGACGTCGTGTTACCCGCGATGTTCGTCGTGTTAGTCGCGATGTCCGTCGTGTTAGTCGCGATGTTCGTCGTGTTAGTCGCAATATCCGTCGTGTTCTGCGCGACCGCTGCGTTCGTCGTGTTCAACTGCGACATGTTCACCGCGTCGGTGTCCGCCACACCCGCTTTCACGCTCTTCAGTGTGCGCGCGTTGCCGTTCACATCGGCGAAGTCCACCGCCTTGCCGTCGGTGTTCTTGCCCACCGTCAGGTCCGCACCCGGCGCAGCCTGCTGCACCAGACCGATCGTGCCGTTGTTGATCTGGTTATTGATGTCGTTGATCGACGTCGTGTTACCGGCGATGTTCGTCGTGTTAGTCGCGATATCCGTCGTGTTCTGCGTCACCGCGGCGTTCGTCGCATTGAGTTGCGACATGTTCACCGCGTCTGTCGCGGCCACGCCGGCGGCGACATTGTTGACCTTGTTGCCACCCATGTTGACCGTTTGGCCTGCGCTCACGGTAAGGCCGCCATTGGCCGTCACCATGCCCGCAAACGTCGGATTGGCGACCACGCCCACTGTCACCGTGTTGCCGCTGCGAGTGACGGTGGCGTTCGTGCCGGCCGCGAAGTTCGCCGTAGCGCCCGGAGCAATGTTCTGCGAGGAAGCACCGCCGTCGGTGCTCAGGTTCCAACCTTTGTTTGCCGTCGTGTTGGCCGCATCGGCCGTCGACTGCGCGGTCGTCGCCGAAGTGTTCAGCTTGCCCAGGGCCGCATCGACCTTGCCGAAGCCCGTGCCGACATCCGTCGCCGCGCCACTCGTTCCGGCGATGCTGTTGGCATTGCCCAGCGCATAGCTCGGACCCGTGAGGGCGCCGGTCGTGGTGTTGTAGTTGGCGCCGCCGCCCAGAGCCGTGGCTGTGGTGGTGCCGACGTTATTGACCTTGGCAACCTCGGACTGCAACTGGCTGACGTTGACCGCATCGGTCGCGCTCGCGCCGGCGGCCACGTTGGTCAGACGGCGCTCCTTGCCGCTGGAACCTAGCGACACTTCGCCATTGGCGGTCGAGGCGATGCCCGACAGCGTGCCGGCGCCAGGGTTGTAACCGGCGATGGTCAAATTGGCCGTGGTCGTGGAGTTGCTGCCCAGCGCCACGCTGTTGGCCGACGATGCAGAGGCGAGTGCGCCCAGCGCCAGGCCATTGGAAGCCGTGCTCTTGGCGGCGTTACCCACGGCCGTGCCATTGCCGGCCGACACCGTTGCATTGGCGCCCAGCGCCGTGGCGTAATTGGAGCCGCTGTTGCCGCCGCCGTTGTCCGCCGAGGCTGACGCACCCAGCGCCACGTCACCGACGCTTTTGGCTTGGGCGGCATTGCCGATGGCGATCGCATAGTCATTCACCGTTTTGGCGTTACTGCCCACGGCCACAGTTGCGGCACCGGCGGCCGAGCTTTGCACGCCCACGGCGGTCGCGTTGTTACTCGACGTCGCGGCGGCATAGCCGAAAGCCGAACCGTAGGCTGCCGTTACCGATGAGTTGGCGCCCGTCGCCGTGCCACCGGCCTGTGTCACCAACACGCCGTCACCTAAGCCCGTGGCATAACCCAGGCCGTTCGAGAGATTGGTTGCCGGGGTGACCACCGCGTTAGCGCCGATGGCAATCGAGTGCCCGTAACTACTCGTGGCGTTGTAGCCGATGGCCATCAGGCTACCCGAGTTAGGCAAATAACCATCAATGGTCGTCGCGCCGCCACCGAGGGTAATTGCGCCAGCACCGGTTGCCTTTGTATTCGCGCCAATGGCGACGATTTGCGCGTAGCCACGACCAGCGACACCTGCGATGGCGCCGCCACCGACGGCGATGCTATCGGAGGCGTAGTTCACCGAGTCCGGCAGCGCCGAGTTGATGCGGAAATACTTGATGCCACCACCGTTGTTGATATTCGTGATGCTGCTGTTGAGCGAGCCCAGGGCCGCGTCGACCTTGCCGAAGCCCATGCCGACGTCCGTCGCCGCGCCACTCGTGCCGGCGATGATGTTGGCATTGCTCAGCGCATAGCTCGGACCCGTCACGGCGCCCGTGCCGCTGTTGAACGTCGCGCCTCCGCCCAGTGCGGAGACGATCGGCGTGATCTGCGAAACATTCGTCGCATCCGTCGCCGCCGTGCCCGCGGCCAGGTTGTGCATCTGGGTGGACGACATGTTCACGCCGCTAGCGGAGTTAAGCGTGATTCCCGGGCCTTGGATGGTCGTCCCAGTTGAATTCAGGTACAGACGGTTGGTGCCGTTGGCACCGCTGCCGTACCAAATCCCCGCGTTGTTGTCCGCTGCCCACACGCCGCCCGTCGCGCCGGTGGAGTCGCCCGACAAGTAGGAAATGTTGGCGCCCGTGAAATTCGTCACCGTCGGGCCCCAGGATGAACAGCCTGTCGCGCTTAGCGTGCTGCCCGCGTGGGCACAGTAGTCGGTGCCGCCGTATTCGTAGCCTACGGAGGCGTCTGCGAAGGCGCCGCCACTGAATATGACAGAGCCGAGAGCAATCGCCGATTTCAGCAGCGTATTCCTTCGCACCGCATGAGTACGACCCGACGACTTCGTGCGGCCTTTTGCTGTTTCCGAGGCGACGGCCCAGCCGCCGGTTGCGCAATTCCAAACGATGCGATAGATCTTGTTCATGGCAGTCGAAGTACTCAAGTAGTGGAGTGGCGTTATGAAATCGCTTTTCCAAGCCACCCGAATTGGAGGTAATTGGAAGTAATAGGTCGACCTGTAGCGGACCATCCCGAATGCCCGCTGAATACGAGCAGGAAACTGAATTCCGGCGATGTCAGGCGGCTTTCGTACTTCGCTACGAGGCGACTATTACTGGCACTAACGCGATTTATCTTGAAATTGGACTATATATATCTGCCTATTAGCAGACAGTAGGCTGCGTCCTAAAAGACGCAAAACTTTTTAGAATTAATTCAGGTATTTCTTATTGGCAATTTGCGATTTTTTTATTTTTAGATGGGAGCAAATTTCAATCTGATTGCGCGATGAGGTGAACCGGCCATCAGAGTCTCGGCCTCAATTCAATGTCGGCCTGAAGGCAGTTTTTTGCGATCGTTATGCGATTGCCGAGCCAGCGCGCTGCCAACGATCACCGACTGCGTACCGATCGCGAGCCTATTCTTCGAAAGGCGCGCGCACCCTGCGATCTTCGCGTCTCGACGCAATCCGCGGACACGCGTTCGCGTCAGTCTTCAAACTCAACGAGCGAGCCAGTCGCGCGCGTACTCGGTCGTCGAGGCGTGCCTGGAGATCGACCGCGCATGCGAAATCTTGCGGTCCGCTTCGGCCCAATCCGCGCGATGCCCTTCACGCAAGCCGGCGAGCGCGTCGCATCGTTCTGCGGACGCGCGACGAATTGAGCCGATACCCGCGCGGTTGCGAGCGCGCGCGGGGTTCATACGCCGCATCGGTGACGAAGTTTTTCCGCACATCGAGCAAGCCCGGCGAACGCGCGAGCGACGCATTCAAGTCGCGGACGGACGGCCATAATTCGGGCGGCAGCCGCAGGTCAGAAAGCAAAAAAGCCACGAACCTTCGACCCTGAAAGTCGATGCCCGTGGCTTATTTCTGAAACATCTTCGATGCGAGAGTGAGCGCCTCCGATGCGCCGTGCCCTCGCGCTCCGAAACCCGCGCTTACTGAATGTTCCAGTGGAACGCCGCCTTCGCCTTACCCGGCCCGGCGACCGTCACCGCCTGCTTTTTCTCTTGATCCTTGTACTTCGCGTAGACCGTATAGCTGCCCGGCGGCAGCTTGACGAGCATGTACGGTCCCATCGACTCGGTGGAAAGCACTTCGCCGCCCTTGCCGCCGACGATGCGCACGTTCACGCCCGACAGATAATCCGCGGTCGGGCCCGTGAAGCGCAACGACAGCGGCCAGTGCGCCTGTTCACGCAACAATGCGTGCGATTCGTCGAGTCCCACGCCGCCGGACGTGTACGAAACGTCGCCCTGCTGCTGAATCTGCGGCAGGCCGCCGCCGTTGGTGTTGCCGGCGCTCGACGAATCGGAAGCGGTGCCGCCCGTCGTTTGCGCCCAAGCGCCGCCCGTCATGCCCGCGCTCACCGCCGCAACGAGAAGCGCGGCTGCCAGCTTCCCCGTAGTTCTGCTCGTCATATTTCCGCTCCTTTGTCCGATGCCGCCGCGCCCGCAAAGCGCCGGCGGCGTCACGCCCGATGCGTCGATCTCACGCGATGGGGCACCAGGAAACCGTGGAGCATGGTTCGTGCCCGCATCGCGCATGCCGACGCAACCGCGTCAACCGAGATCGACGGGCACGAAGATCTGCGCGTCGTCGCGCTGGATCAGGAGCGCGATGCTGTCGCCCGCGTGCTGAACCATCGACTTCAACTGCTGCACCGATGTAACCGGCTGGCCGTTCACGGCAAGGATCACGTCGCCCGGCTGGATGCCCGCGTTCGCCGCCGCGCCGCCCGCCTGCTGCACGAGCAGGCCGCGCGAGAGCGAATCGTTCTGCTTCTCCTCCGGCGTGAGCGGGCGCACCGCGACGCCGAGGCGCGCGTCCTGCGCCGACGCGCCGTCGTCGCCCGCGTTCGCGCTGGCGGTCTTCGCATCCTTCAGCGCGCCGATGGTCACGCTGAGTTCCTTCGCGCCCTTGTCGCGCCACACCGTGACCTTCGCCGATGTGCCCGGCGCCAGACCCGCGACCAGCGAAGGCAGCGAGGTCGAATCGCCCACCGGCTCGCCGTTCAGCGCGGTGATCACGTCGCCCGGTTGCAGGCCCGCCTTCGCGGCCGGTCCGCCCGGTTCGACCGAACTCACGAGCGCGCCCTGCGGCGACTTCATGCCGAACGAGTTCGCGAGCGTCTGGTTCATGCCCTGCACCGTCACGCCGATGCGGCCGCGATCCACGTGACCCGTCTTGATGAGCGCGTCCTTGACCTTGATCGCCTCATTGATCGGGATAGCGAACGAAAGTCCCTGGAAGCCGCCCGTCTGCGAATAGATCATCGAATTGATGCCAATCACTTCGCCTTGCAGATTGAAGAGCGGGCCGCCCGAGTTGCCCGGATTCACCGGCACGTCGGTCTGGATGAACGGCGTGTAGTTCTCGTTGGGCAGCGCGCGCGACTTCGCGCTGATGATGCCCGAGGTCACGGTGTTGTCGAATCCGTAAGGCGAGCCGATCGCGACGACCCACTGCCCGACCTTGCTGCCGTTGGGATCGCCGATCTTCACCGTCGGCAGATTCTTCGCCTCGATCTTGAGCACGGCGACGTCCGATTGTTTGTCCGCGCCGATGACCTTCGCGCGGTATTCGCGCTTGTCCGTGAGCTTCACGGTGACGATATTCGCGTTGTCGACGACGTGCGCGTTCGTGAGGATATAGCCGTCGCTGCTCACGATGAAACCGGAGCCGAGGCCTTCGCTCGGACGATCCGCGTTCGGGCCGCCATCGCCGCCGCCGAAGCCGGGCATGCCGCCGAAGCGCTTGAAGAACTGATAGAGGGGATCGTCCGGGTCCATCGGCAGTTGATTCTGGCCGCGGCGCGCGGACGTCTGCTTGACGACGTGCTTCGCGCTGATGTTCACCACGGCCGGGCCGTAGGTTTCCACGAGACCGGAGAAGTCGGGAATGCCCGTCTTGGCGGCGGCTTCGGCGGGCATCAGCGCGGCAGCTTGTACGGGCGCTATGACCTGCGGTGCAGGAACGTTGTTATGACCCGCCACGTAGCCCGCCGACAAGGCAATGGCAACGGCCGCCGCGACGGCGCTGCGGGTGAGAATCTTCGCTTTCATCGTGTGCTCCTGACGAGGAATGCGCTCTTGCAGAGCGCGCTGTATCGATGAAAGAAGATTACGGGGTGTCGCTTAAAGCTCTCTTAAAAAAGACACGCCCTTGGTGCTACGGCCTGAATTCGAAAGGATCGCGAACGCGCGCATCAAAACGTTACGACAACCTTAAGGCCGCCGGCATCCGACTCCGCCAACGTCACCGTCACGCCATGCTGCTCCGCGATGCGCTTCACGATCGCGAGCCCGAGGCCGCTGCCGGACACGTCCGTGCGCGCGCGCTGCGCTCCCTCGCCCACGCGATAAAACCGGTCGAACACCCTTTCTCGTTCTTCTTGAGGAATGCCCGGCCCAGTATCGGAGATTTCGACGACAGGATGACCGTCGTTCGTCTTGAGACACACATCCACGCGACCGCCCTTCGGCGTGTACTTCGTCGCGTTGTCGATGAGATTGTTGAACATCACGCGCAACGAATCGGGCTCGCCCACGACGGTCGCCGGCTCGCTCGCCTCGATGCCTAGATCGACGCCGCGTTCCTGCGCCACCAGCACAGAGCCGCGCACGCATGATTCGAGCAGCGCCGCGAGATCGAGCGCGGCGAACGCGGCCTTGCCATCCGGCTCCGAACGCGCGAGCGCAAGCAATTGCTCCGCAAGCCGCGTCGCGCGCGCGATGCCTTCGTGCAGATCCTTGAGCGCCTCGCGCCGCGTTCCGTCGTCTTGCGCGCGCGCGACGAGCTGCGCCTGAATCTGCACCGCCGCGAGCGGCGTGCGAAGCTCGTGCGCGGCATCCGCGACGAAGGCTTTTTGCGTGTCGAGCGCGGCCGACAAGCGCGAAAGCAGCGCATTCAACGCGCGCACGACCGGCCGCACTTCCTGCGGCAGCCGCCGGTCGGAAAGCGGATCGAGCGCTTCGGGATGACGCGTATCGAGCGCGCGCGTCACGCGTTGCAAAGGCGCGAGCCCGACGCCGACGATGATCCAGATCGCGAGCCCGAGCAGCGGCAGCAGCAGCACGAGCGGCCACAACGTGCGCCACGCGACGCCCGCCGCGACGCGATTTCTGATCGACAGCGGCTGCGCGAGCTGCACGACGTTATCGCCGACGATCGCGCTATACACGCGCCATTCGCCGCGCGGCGTCATTTCGGTGGAAAAGCCGAGTTCCGCGTGAGGCGCGAGCGGCACGCGCGGATGCGAGTAGTACATCAGCACGCCGTTGCGATTCCAGATCTGGATGACGACGCCCTCGTCGCTTTCGCTGCGCGAACTGAGCACCGAGGAAAACGGCTCCGACGGCAACGCCGCCGCGATCTGCTGAAGCTGGTAGTCGAAGAGTTCGTTGGCCTCGGCGAGCGCCTGCCGATAGATGAGCCACCCCGCAAAGCCCACGCCGACGATCACGAGCGCGAGCAGCCAGATCAGCAATTGCCGGCGGATCGACCGCATCAGGCGTCCTTCGCGACCATGTAGCCGAGGCCACGCACGTTGCGGATGAGATCGGCGCCGAGCTTCTTTCTCAGCGAATGGATATACACCTCGACCGTATTGCTGCCGATTTCCTCGCCCCAGCCGTAGATCTTCTCTTCGAGCTGGCTCTTCGACAGCACCGCGCCGGGCCGCGCCATGAGTGCTTCGAGCAGCGCGAACTCGCGCGCCGAAAGCGCGACGGGATTGCCCGCGAGCGTCACCTGATGACCGACCGGATCGAGCGTCAGCTCACCGTGCCGCACGAGCGGTTCGCCGCGCCCCGCGTGACGGCGGATGAGCGCACGCATACGCGCGCCGAGTTCGTCGAGATCGAAGGGCTTGACGAGGTAATCGTCGGCGCCGGCGTCGAGCCCTTTCACGCGATCCGCGATAGCGTCGCGCGCCGTGACGATCAGCACCGGCAGCGAGTTGGAGCGCGCGCGCAAGGTCTTGAGCACGTCGAGACCATCGCGCTTGGGCAGGCCGAGATCGAGCAGCATCAGATCGTACGGCTCGCCCGCGACCGCCGTGAGCGCCGCCTCGCCGTCCTGCACCCAGTCGACTGCGAAGCCGTCCGCGCGCAGCGCTTTGCGCACGCCTTCGGCGATCATCCGGTCATCTTCGACAAGCAGGATTCGCATGGCACATGTTTGTTGGTAGTGACGTGGAGCAGCCCTCGGGCCGCGGCCCATTGTAGCCGTGCAGCGTCGCCACAGGCTTAAACGGGACTTAACGGCGCGGATCGTCCGCTTTCGGAGGACAACGATGTGTCGCGCCCGAAGCGCAATCGTGAGGATTTTTAACCCGTGCAGTTTCCGCAAGCCAGCTTGTCTACAATAGCCGCTTTCCGCGCGGCGCAATTCCGCCCGGCCACGCGCCGCCGCTCGCCATCCAGCCCAAAAACAACGCTCACAACGCTTCGTCCATGCCGCTCGCTTTCCGTTCCGTGTCCCGCCGACTTTCTTCCTTCGCGCTCGCCGCAGCGCTCGCCTGCGCGGCGCTCGGCCATATGCCCGATGCCAATGCGCGCGGCGGCGGCTCGAAGGCCGATTCGCAAGGGCACGCGCCGCAGCGCGCGGCCATCGGCGGAGCCAAGTCGAAGCGCGCGAAGGCCGAGCGCGCCGCCCAGGCGAGCGTGCCGGCCGGCCCGCTGCCCGCATCGGTGATGACCGCGCTCGCGCGCGCCCACGTGCCGCTTTCGTCGATGAGTGTGGTCGTGCAGCGCGTCGGCGCGCCGGTGCCGCTCGTCTCGGTCAACGCGAACGAGCCGATGCTGCCCGCTTCGACGATGAAGCTCGTCACCACCTTTTCCGGCCTCTCGATGCTCGGCCCGGACTATCGCTGGAAGACGACGGCGTATGCCGAAGGCCAGATCGATGCGCAAGGCGTCCTGCACGGCAATCTGTACATTCAGGGCACGGGCGATCCGAAGCTCGTGCCGGAAGAGCTGATCGATCTCGTCGATCAGATTCGCAAGAACGGCATCACGGGCATCGACGGCGCGCTCGTGCTCGACAAGCGTTACTTCGACGCTTCCACGCGCGATCTGCCCGCCTTCGACAACGACGACAGCGCGCCCTATAACGTCGGCCCCGATCCGCTGCTCTACGCGTTCAAATCGTTGTCCTTCACGCTGACGCCGAACGCGGACGGGCAAGTGTCCATCGACGTGCTGCCGCAACTCGCGCAACTGCAGATCGACAACGAACTGCACGTCACGCGCGGCGCGTGCGTCGGCTCGCTTTCGGCGGCCTCGCCGAGTGTCGCGCAGACGCAAGGCGGCTTCGTGCAGGCGTCGTTCGTCGGCGACTATCCGTTGCGTTGCGGCTCGCGCACGATCAACGTCGCGGCGCTCGATCATTCGACCTTCTTCGCGGGCGGCTTCCTCGCGCTCTGGAAGCAGGCGGGCGGCACGTTCGAGGGCACGACGCGCGAAGGCCCGACGCCCTCGAACGCGCGGCTCGTGGGCACGCATCGCAGCCCGGTGCTGTCGGATGTCGTTCGCGACATCAACAAGTTCAGCAATAACGTGATGGCGCGCAACCTCTTCCTCACGATCGGCGCGGCGCAACTGAAGCCGCCCGCGACGACGGCGAAATCGGCCGCGGCGATCCAGGCGTTCCTGAAACGCAGCGCCCTGCCGATGAACGGTCTCGTGCTCGACAACGGCTCGGGCCTTTCGCGCGACGAGCACATTAGCGCGTCCTCGCTCGCCGATCTGCTGATGGCCGCGAACGCGAGTCCGGTCGCGCAGGTGTTCGTCGAATCGCTGCCGATCGCGGGCGTCGACGGCACGATGCGCAACCGTCTCACCAACGCGGGCGCGCTCGGCAACGCGCACATCAAGACCGGCACGCTGCGCGATGTGCGCGCGATCGCGGGCTACGTCGGCGCGGCGAACGGCGAGAGCTATGTCGTCGTGAGCTTCATCAACGATCCGCGCGCCGAGGCCGCGCGCGCCGCGCACGATGCGTTGCTCGAATGGGTGTACGAAGGCGCGCGCCGTCCGGGCGCGGCGGACTGAACATGCGCTGGACGCGGCGCTGACGGGCATGGAAGCCCGCGGCGACCGAAGATTTCTTCTACGAAGTCGCGTTCGGAAAGACACGCGGCGCGTGTACGCTGTCGGGCACGGCGCTCGGCCGGAAGCTTCGCGCGTAAGGATGGACGCGCGGCATCGCTTAAACTCGCAACTACGCGGCATAAGACCGCATCACGGTCGGACGCCGTAATCAAACTAGAAAACACGTAAGAAGGGAGACGAGGTCCATGAAGACGCAACGCTCGACGCGCGCCGCACTGGTGCGCTTTGTCCAAGTCGCGACGGCCAGCGCGGCCTTTGCCCTGATCGCCGCGTGCGGCGGCGGCGGCGACGACAACAACAATTCCACGCCCGCGGGCGGCGTGAAGCTGCAAGTCGTGTCGTTCGGCGACAGCCTTTCCGATGTCGGCACGTATACGCCGGTTGCGGCCGCGAACTTCGGCGGCGGACGGTTCACGACGAATCCGGGTCAGATCTGGGTGCAGAACGTCGCGCAGTATTACGGCGATACGCTCACGCCCGCGATGACGGGCGGGTTCGGCGTTGCGCCGCAGACGCAATCGGGTCTGGGATACGCACAAGGCGGCGCGCTGGTGACGAATCCGATCGGCATCAATCACGTGTCGAGCGATCCGGCGAATTACACGGGCGCGCTCACTGTGCCGGTCGTGCAGCAGTTGCAGAACTATCTCACCGCGCATGGCAGCTTCAATGCGGGTCAGCTCGTGATCGTCAATGGCGGCGGCAACGATATCCTCTATAACTTCCAGCTGGCCGTGGCCGGCGCGATCACGCCTGCTCAGGCGAGTGCGGCGATCGGCAAGGCGGCGATCGATCTCGCGGGCGTGATCGGCAAGATCGTGCAGAGCGGTGCGACGCACGTGCTGGTGTCGAACGTGCCGGACATCGGCGCGACGCCGCAAGGCTTGATGGTTTCGGCGGCGCAGCGCGCGTTGCTCACGCAGGCATCGCTCGGCTTCAATCAGGCTCTCGCGGCGGCGTTGACGCAAACGGGGCTGATGTCGAAAGTGATCTATCTCGACATCGTGCCGGTGCTCGCCAATGTCACCGCGAATTTCGCGCAGTTCGGCTTCACGGTGTCGAACACCGGGACGGCTTGTAATCTGCAGGCGATGGCGGCGGCGGCGAAGAAGTTCGGCGAGCCGAATCCGCAGGCTTTCGCGACTTCGCTGTTCTGCTCGCCGGAGACGTTGACCGTCGCGGGCGCGGATCAGACGTATATGTACGCGGACACCGTCCATCCGACGACGCATCTCGGCGCGCTCTACGCGCAGGCGGCGGAGCAAGTGGTTGCTAAGTCGGGGTTGGGGAAGTAAGGGATTCGGTTTAGGGATGGGAAAGCCGCTCGGTTGAGGTATCGCCGGGCGGTTTTTGTTTTGGTGGGTTGGTCTTCGGAGGGGCGGAGGAAACTCGCGTCTGTCGGTTGCGGGCGCGACCAACAAGGGGCTATCTCCGCGCAAGCGGAGGAAACGGCGTCACGCAGTTCTTGCAATCCATCGACTACGGTCTATCTCCGCGCACGCGGAGGAAACTGCCGCAAGCACGCAGCCATTAGATACACCCCGGGTCTATCTCCGCGCACGCGGAGGAAACCACTGACCCGAAACCGAGCCGCGATACATGAAAGGTCTATCTCCGCGCACGCGGAGGAAACTCGCGCAGAAGCGCTTCAGCGGCAAGATAAAAGGGTCTATCTCCGCGCACGCGGAGGAAACGACGGGCCCCTATATTGCCGACCTGATGAGGCGGGTCTATCTCCGCGCACGCGGAGGAAACATCGCGACACCGTCACACGGCACGGCGTATCAAGGTCTATCTCCGCGCACGCGGAGGAAACCGGGTCGTATTGAGCTGGCCAGTCCGCGACTGCGGTCTATCTCCGCGCACGCGGAGGAAACCAAGCGGGGCCTGAAAACGGACCGGAAAAAAGAGGTCTATCTCCGCGCACGCGGAGGAAACTGCGAATGACGTTTCCAACGCCGGGAAGACTCGGGTCTATCTCCGCGCACGCGGAGGAAACTCATCGACTACGAAATCCGACGCCCCGAGCGTGGGTCTATCTCCGCGCACGCGGAGGAAACCCTAGATCATAACCCACTGATCTAAAAGCAAAATCCCCACAACACATCTTCATAAAATCCGACCCAACCCCCACCCTCACTCCTGCGCCTCGAACGCCGCCGCCGCCCTCCCAAGTCTGTCGTTAACAGCAATCCACTCGACCGTCTCCGGCAGCTTCTCGATCAGAATCCGCTCGACATCCGCCCGATCGAGCGCCCGCAGCAGCCCGTAAAGATCGCGCGCGTAACCCTGCGGATCTTCCGGCGCAGCCACAAAATGCACGTTCGCCGCATGCGCCCATTCTCCCGCGCTCGACGCACGCGCAACCAGCGCGATCTTCTTCCCGCTCGCCCGATCCCGAGCCGAAAGCAGCGGCGCGATCGACGCAAACGGCAGCAACGCCAACGGCGTTCGCGGCGCGTAATGCGCTTTCAACGTCCCCGATGCGCGCGGCGCGGTCGCATCCGACCCATCCGGCAACTTCGGCGCGATCCCGATGACATCCGCGATCTGCTGCGGACTCACGTGCCCCGGCCGCAACAACGCCGGGAATCCGCGCGACAAATCCAGAATCGTCGATTCGATGCCGACATCCGCCGCGCCGCCATCGAGCACATGCACGGCATCGCCGAACTCGTCGCGCACGTGCTGCGCGGTCGTCGGACTGACATGGCCGAAACGATTCGCGGACGGCCCCGCGACGCCACCCTGCCTGTCCGTTCCCAGACGACGCCGATGAAACGCCGACAACAATTGTTGCGCCACCGGATGCGACGGGCACCGCACGCCGACAGAATCCTGTCCGCCGCTGACCGCCGCCGGAATATGCGCGGCGCGCTTGAGAATCAGCGTCAAAGGCCCGGGCCAGAAGGCATCGATGAGCTTTTGCGCATCGGCGGGCAGTTCGCGCACCCAATAGCCGGGATCGGCCTCGGGCGCGAGATGCACGATCACCGGATGATTGGCCGGCCGCCCTTTCGCGGCATAGATTCGCGCGATGGCGTCGGGATTCTCGGCGTCGCCGCCGAGCCCGTACACCGTCTCGGTCGGAAACGCGACGAGCTCGCCGGAGTCGAGCAAGGCGGCGGCTTCGTCGATCTGCGCCGCGCTCGGATAAATGAGGGTCATTGCTTCTACTACGAAAGAGCTCAATCGAGCGAGATGTGCAGCATACGCGCGCAGTCGCGCGCTGCCGTGCGCGCTTCTTCGAGCGTCGCCGCCGTGAAATTGATGTGGCCCATCTTGCGGCCGCGTCGCGCCTCTTCCTTGCCATACAGATGCAGGCGCGCCGCCGGCATCGCGGCGACTTCCGCCCACGCGGGCGCACGCGCCTTGGCGCCGTCGAACCAGATATCGCCGAGCAGATTCAGCATCGCGGCCGGCGAATGCTGGCGCGTGTCGCCGAGCGGCATGCCGGTCATCGCGCGCACTTGCTGCTCGAATTGACTGGTGGCGCAGGCATCGACGGTGTAGTGGCCGGAATTGTGCGGGCGCGGCGCCATTTCGTTGGCGATGAGCGAGCCATCTTCCAGCACGAAGAATTCGACGCACAGCACGCCGACATAACCGAGCTTCGCGGCAATCGTGAGCGCGGCGTCCTGCGCCTGCGCGACGAGGGCAGCGGAGGCATCGGGCGCGGGCACGACCGTCTTCGCGAGAATGCCGTTCACGTGCACGTTCTGCGCGAGCGGGAACACGGCCGACTTGCCGTCGCCGCCGCGCGCGATCAGCACGGACACCTCGTACTTCAGCGGCATGCGCTTTTCCAGCACGCACGGCACGCCCGACAGCGACGCATGCGCGTTGCGCACTTCCGCGACGTTGCGCACGCTGACCTGCCCCTTGCCGTCGTAGCCGAGACGCGCGGTCTTGAGAATGCCCGGCAGCACGGCCGCGATCTTCTCGTCGGGCAACGCGGCGAGCGCCTCCGCCGATTCGATCACGACATGCGGCGCAACCGGCACGCCCGATTCCGCAATGAAGCGCTTCTCCGCGACGCGATCCTGCGCGATCGCCACGCAGCTCGCCCCCGGACTCACGAAGGTGCACGACGCGAGGAATTCGAGACTCGCGGAAGGCACGTTCTCGAATTCCGTCGATACCGCCGCGCACAGGCGGCCGAGCTCGATGAGCGCGGCGCGGTCGTCATATGCGGCGCGGATGTGGCGATCCGCGACGGCGCCCGCGGGGCTCGTCTCGTCCGGATCGAGGACGGCGACGCGATAGCCCATCGATTGCGCGGCGAAGCAGAACATGCGGCCGAGCTGGCCGCCGCCGACCATGCCGAGCCAGGCGCCCGGCAGAATGGGAGACATCGGGGAGTTTTGTGGGTTCATCGTGGCTGAACGTGGGCTACGTTGCAAACTGTGAGCGGCGCGCGCCGTACCCGGCGCGCCAGACAGGACCAAGCGTGATCAAGCGGAATCAAGCGGGATCAAAGCGGCGGCAGCGCCATGTCCCGCGCCGCCTGATTCTGCTTCACGCGAAAAGCGGCGAGCGCGTCGGCGAACTTCGCATCGGCGACGCTCAGCATCGATACCGCGAACAGCGCCGCGTTCGCCGCGCCCGCCTCGCCGATGGCGAACGTCGCGACCGGCACGCCCTTGGGCATCTGCACGATCGAATGCAGCGAATCGACGCCCTTCAGATACTTGCTCGCCACCGGCACGCCGAGCACCGGCAGCGTGGTTTTCGCGGCGAGCATGCCGGGCAGATGCGCCGCGCCACCCGCGCCCGCGATGATCGCCCGCACGCCGCGCGCCCGCGCGCTCTCGGCGTAGGCGAACATTTCGTCCGGCATGCGATGCGCCGAAACGACCTTCGCCTCGTAAGGCACGCCGAATTCCTGAAGCATCGCGACGGCATGCTTCATCACTTCCCAGTCGGAGCTGGAGCCCATCAACACGCCGACGAGCGGCGCTTCGTGCGTATGCGCCGCGGTCTGTACTTCGCTCATTCCATTTCCCTTGAATTGCGCGCGCCGCTTCACGAGCGGCGCTTCATCCGACGATTACGAAAGCGTCTTGCCAGTGAGACGCTGCAACGCTTCCTGATATTTCTCCGAGGTCTTCGCGATCACGTCATCGGGCAGCTTCGGCGCGGGCGGTTCCTTCTTCCACGGCTGCGTTTCGAGCCAGTCGCGCACGAACTGCTTGTCGAAGGACGGCGGATTCGTGCCGACCTGATAGCCATCGGCGGGCCAGAAGCGCGACGAATCGGCGGTCAGCACTTCGTCCATCAGGTAGAGATCGCCCTTGTTGTCCAGACCGAACTCGAACTTCGTATCCGCGATGATGATGCCGCGCGTCGCCGCGTACTCCGCCGCTTCCTCGTACAACTGGATGGAAATGCGCTTGATCGTCGCGGAAAGCTCGGTGCCGATGCGCCGCTCCATCTCATCGTAGGTGATGTTTTCGTCGTGATGGCCCATTTCGGCCTTGGCCGCCGGCGTGAAAATCGGCTCGGGCAGCTTCTGCGCATTCTGCAGGCCCGGAGGCAATTCGACGCCGCACACCGCACCCGTCGCCTGATAGTCCTTCCAGCCGCTGCCCGCGAGATAGCCGCGCACCACGGCCTCGACGAGAATCGGTTCCAGCCGCTTCACGACGACCGCGCGATCTTTCACCTGTTCGGCTTCGCCGGCGGCGACAACCGTCGCCGGATCGATGCCCGTGTTGTGATTCGGCACGATATGGCCGAGCTTCTCGAACCAGAAATCGGCCATCGTGTTCAGCACGCGGCCCTTGTTCGGAATCGGCTCGCCCATGACGACGTCGAATGCGGAAAGCCGGTCGGTGGTCACGATCAGGAGCTTGTCGTCATCGACGGCGTAGTTGTCGCGGACCTTGCCGCGGCCGAGCAGCGGCAACGATTTGATCGTGGATTCGTATAGCGTGGACATCGTCATGTACCGGAGAAGGACTGAAAAGATGAGCCCCGCGCCTCGTGCACGAGGCCGCGGGGAAACAAACGCGAACGGGTTCCGAACCCGGAACCCGTTGATTTTACTTTACAAAACCCGCCTGATTCAGATCAGTCTCATTTCACGATCTGAGCAAGCGTGCCGGCCTTGTACTTTTCGGCGATCTTGTCGAGCGAAACCGGCTTGATCTTGCCTGCCATGCCTTCGCAGCCGAACTGCATATAGCGCTGACGGCAGATTTCCTTCGCCGCTTCGCGCGCGGGCTTCAGATAGTCGCGCGGATCGAACTTCGACGGATTTTCGAACAGATAGCGGCGGATCGCGCCGGTGATCGCGAGGCGCAGATCGGTGTCGATATTCACCTTGCGCACGCCGTGCTTGATACCTTCCTGAATTTCTTCGACCGGCACGCCGTAGGTTTCCTTCATGTCGCCGCCGAATTCGCGGATCTCGGCGAGCAGTTCCTGCGGCACCGACGACGAACCGTGCATCACGAGGTGCGTGTTCGGAATGCGCTGGTGAATTTCCCTGATGCGGTC
Organism: Caballeronia glebae; assembly: GCF_001545035.1. Taxonomy (GTDB): domain Bacteria; phylum Pseudomonadota; class Gammaproteobacteria; order Burkholderiales; family Burkholderiaceae; genus Caballeronia; species Caballeronia glebae. The sequence continues at coordinate 221,897 of NZ_FCOJ02000002.1, read as the reverse complement.
GATGGCGAGGATATCGCCCGTCGGCTTCTTCGAGAACTTGTACGCGCCGTGCGACGTGCCGATGGCGATCGCCAACGCGTCGCATTGCGTCTGCCTGACGAAGTCGGCGGCCTGCTCGACGTCGGTCAGAAGCTGCTCGCGCGTCATCGTGCCTTCGGCGCCGTGACCGTCTTCCTTGTCGCCCTTCATGGTTTCGAGCGAGCCGAGCACGCCCAGTTCGGCCTCGACCGTGACGCCGATCGAATGCGAAAACTCCACGACTTGCTTCGACACCGCGACGTTGTACTCATACGACGCGACCGTCTTGCCGTCGGCTTCGAGCGAGCCGTCCATCATCACGCTGGTGAAACCTGAGCGGATCGCGGCCATGCACACGGCCGGCGACTGGCCGTGATCCTGGTGCATCACGACCGGAATATGCGGATACGACTCGACCGCCGCCTCGATCAGATGGCGCAGGAACGCTTCGCCCGCGTACTTACGCGCGCCGGCGGACGCCTGCATGATCACGGGCGCGTTGACTTCGTTCGCGGCCGACATGATCGCCTGCACCTGCTCCAGATTATTGACGTTGAAGGCCGGAAGGGCGTAACCGTGTTCGGCTGCGTGATCCAGCAATTGACGCATTGATATGAGAGGCATTGTGGTGAAACTCCATGATGTAAAACGAATTCGAGGCCTGTTTGCCGATGAAACGGTTTTGCGGATGCGACGCCGCCCTGTGGATGATTTCTGGCATTCCCGAAGGCTTGCCCTGCATGGGCAGCATGATCGTTTTCATAGGCAGACAGGCCTTGCGCGCTCGATTCCGCTCTCGGGCGGTTTTCGGCTTGATCGTTGCATCGACTGACGAATATGGCTCCGTCGTCTGGCGCGCTTGTTGAAGCGCCCGCCGCTGCTGGCAGGGCGGGCGCTCCGGACGTGCGACGAATCGCGCGATCCTTGCTCGCGCATCGTTCTCGTTATTGCTTACGCCGGCTAAGGCGTGCGATCGACTCAGATATGGTCGCCCACGCGCACGATCTTGAGCGTGTTGGTGCCGCCCGCCTGGCCCATCGGTTCGCCGACGGTCAGCACGACCATGTCGCCGCGCGCCGCATAACCCTTCGACACGACCACTTCCAGCGCCTGATTCAGCGCGGCGTCGCGGTCCATGTTCGTGTCGACGTGCAGCGACGTGACGTTGCGGTACAGCGCCATCGTGCGTTCGCTGGAAACGCGCGGCGTCAGCGCGAAGATCGGCACGTGGCTCCAGTGACGCGACATCCACAGCGCGGTCGAGCCGGATTCCGTCAACGCGACGACAGCCTTCGCGCCAAGGTGATAAGCGGTGAACAGCGCGCCCATCGCAATCGACTGGTCGATGCGCGTGAACGTGCGGTCGAGGAAATCGCGATCGAGCTGCGACTCTTCCGACTTCTCCGCTTCGACACAAATGGCCGCCATCGTCTCGATGGTCGTCACCGGATATTTGCCCGCGGCGGTTTCGGCGGAGAGCATCACGGCGTCGGTGCCGTCGAGCACGGCGTTCGCCACGTCGGACACTTCGGCGCGCGTCGGCACGGGCGCGTGGATCATCGATTCCATCATCTGCGTGGCGGTGATCACGAGCTTGTTCGACTCGCGCGCCATGCGGATCATGCGCTTTTGCAGCGCCGGCACCGCCGCGTTGCCCACTTCCACCGCGAGGTCGCCGCGCGCGACCATGATGCCGTCCGACGCGTCGAGAATGCCCTGCAACGCGGGAATGGCTTCGGCGCGCTCGATCTTCGCGATCATCTTCGGCTTGATGCCGTAGGGCGCCCCAGCGATGTTCGCCAGTTGCCGCGCCATTTCCATGTCCGTCGCGTTTTTCGGGAACGACACCGCGACGAAGTCCGCGCCGAGCGACATCGCCGTCTTGATGTCCTCCATGTCCTTCTCGGTCAGCGCGGGCGCGGTGAGACCGCCGCCCTGGCGGTTGATGCCCTTGTTGTTCGAGAGCTCGCCGCCGACCTTCACGACCGTGTGAATCTCCTCGCCGATCACGCGCGTCACGTCGAGCACGATGAGGCCGTCGTTGAGCAGCAGCACGTCGCCCGCGCGCAGATCGCGCGGCAGATCCTTATAGTCGAGACCGCAACGCTCGTTGTTGCCGAGCGTGCAATTGGCATCGAGGATGAACGGATTGCCCGCGACGAGCATCGTCTTGTTGTTCTCGAACTTGCCGACGCGGATCTTCGGGCCTTGCAGGTCCGCCATGATCGCGACTTCGCGGCCGATCTGGCGCGCCGCGTCGCGGACTATCTCGGCGCGCTGGCGATGATCGTCGGCGGTGCCGTGCGAAAAGTTGAAGCGTACGACGTCGAGACCCGCCTGAAGCATTTGCAGCAGGATGTCCGGGCTCGTGGAAGCCGGGCCGATGGTGGCAACAATCTTGGTAGCGCGATGCATGTCTTTCCTCGTCTCTGTAGGAACGCCCGTGTTGAGGCTGCGAGCACGTTGCGCTTGCGGTGAGGTGTTGCTCACCGGTTGCGCGCGCGCGCCAACTCGTGCCGGCGTCGCTTTGTCGATTTCTTGTCTGGCATGGGCGGCCACGCCGCCAATGATGACCGGAGGCGTCGCCGGCACTGCGGCTTCGTCTTCGGGAGATGCGGGTTCTGGCTGAGCCGCTTCCGCGATCGTCAAAGCTGCTTCAGCGGCGGCTTGGGGCGCGCCGCTGTCGATCACGTTCTGCGTCACATCGTCTTGCGCGCCGCCGGCAGCTTGCGCGCCCTTCTTCCCTGCTTTCGCCGGATTGTCTCGGGCCGCCAACGCCTTAAGCCCCGGCGCGCGATTCGAGCACTTCGACCGCCGGCAGCGTCTTGCCTTCCAGGAACTCCAGGAACGCGCCGCCGCCCGTCGAGATATAGCTCACCTTGTCCGCGATGCCGTACTTCGCGATGGCCGCGAGCGTGTCGCCGCCGCCCGCGATCGAGAACGCGGACGAACTGGCGATCGCCTGCGCGAGCGTCTTCGTGCCGTTGCCGAACTGGTCGAACTCGAACACGCCGACCGGACCGTTCCACACGATCGTGCCGGCCGTTTCGAGTTGCGCAGCGAGCGCCTTCGCGGTGTCCGGGCCGATGTCGAGGATCAGGTCGTCGTCGGCGACATCGGCGACGGGCTTGGTTTGCGCCTTCGCGGTCGCGGCGAATTCCTTGGCCGTGACGACGTCGCTCGGAATCGGCACCGATGCGCCGCGCGTGCGCGCCTGATCGATGATTTCCTTCGCTTCGCCGACGAGATCGGCCTCGGCCAGCGACTTGCCGATCGCAAGCCCCGACGCGAGCATGAACGTATTGGCGATGCCGCCGCCGACGATCAGTTGATCGACCTTCTCGGCGAGCGACTTGAGAATGGTGAGCTTGGTCGACACCTTCGAGCCCGCGACGATCGCGACGAGCGGACGCTTGGGGTTGCCGAGCGCCTTGCCGAGCGCATCGAGTTCGGCGGCGAGGAGCGGTCCGGCGCACGCAACAGGCGCGTACTTCGCGATGCCGTGCGTCGTGGCTTCGGCGCGGTGCGCGGTGCCGAACGCGTCGTTGACGTAGATGTCGCAGAGCTTGGCCAACTTCTGCGCGAGGCCGTCGTCGTTCTTCTTCTCGCCCTTGTTGCAGCGGCAGTTTTCCAGCAACACGACATTGCCCGGCTGGACCTGAACGCCGTCGACCCAGTCGGCGACGAGCGGCACGTCGCGGCCGAGCAGTTCCGACAGGCGTTTCGCGACCGGCGCGAGCGAGTCTTCCGGCTTGAACTGGCCTTCGGTCGGGCGGCCCAGATGGGACGTGACCATCACGGCCGCGCCCGCGTCGAGGGCGGCCTTGATCGCCGGGACCGAGGCACGCACGCGCGTATCTTCGGTGATGTTGCCGTCATCGTCTTGCGGCACGTTGAGATCCGCGCGGATGAACACACGCTTGCCGGAAACTTTGCCTTCGGCGATCAGATCGGTGAAACGCAGTACTTTCGTCATGGGAGTCAACGTAGATTAAGAAGCGGTTCGGGCGGGAACGGCCGTCGGGGCTGGGCCGGTTCGTGGAGTTGCCGCGCGCGGGCCGTCGGGCAGGACGGCTCGCGCGCGGATCAAGCTGGAGGCGAAGGACGCGCGGCGAAGCCGAACGCGCGTGCGGGAAGCGGGAGAAAGGGAGCGGAAAGATGAATCCGGAGATGCGCGCGAGCGGCGCTCAGACACGGCGACACGGCCGTGAGCGGCGAATTGCAAAAACGTAGCGCGGTGACTGCCGGACACACTTTCGACCTCGCTCACTCGGGAAAGACCGTCATTTTAACCGATCAACCCGGCTGCTTTTAGCGGGCAATCGTTGATGACGCGTATTTGACGCGGCACGCGCGCGGTTCGCAACCCCGCTCACGCCGCGAGCCGCAACAGCGTGAACACCAGCATGCCGACGGCGATCGTGCCCATCATGCCGCGCCGCCACAGGTAGTATGCGAGCCCCGCCGCCGACGCCCACAGCGCATGGTTCGACAGCGCGAGCGAAAAGCCCGCGGGCGTTTCCAGCAGTTCCGGCACGACGACGCCCGCGAGCGCCGCGGCCGGCGCATAGCGCAGCACGCGCTGCACGCGCGGCGGCAACACCATGCGCTCTCCGCCGATCAGAAAGAGCGCGCGCGTCAGCGCCGTGACCGCGCCCATGCCGAGAATCGCGAGCCAGACGTGCAGGGCGCTCATCGGCCGGTCCTCGTCGCGGCGCGCTTGCCGGCTTTGCCATCGACGACGGGTTTGGGCGCGGCGCGCTCGGCGACGACATCCGCGAACGTGCCCGCGACGAGCGCCGCGAACACCGCGAGCGGCAACCCGAAGCGATACGGCAGATCGAACGCCAGCAGCGCGACGACGCTCGCCACCGCGACGGCAGCGAACGTGGAGCGCGTCGCGATGGCCGAGACGATGAGCGGAATCAGCGCGAGCGTGCCGGCGAGTTCGAGGCCCCAGTCGTCGGGAATCAGGCTCGCGAGCAGAATCCCGAGCACCGACGACGTCTGCCAGGACAGCCAGCTCGATGTCGCCAGTCCCCAGAAGAACGCCTCCTTGCCGGGCTGCGAGCCGACCGGGAAATTCCGCTTCGAGAACATCAGGTAGATGATGTCGCCGTTGAAATAGCCGAGCAACAGACGCCGTTTCAGGGGCAAATAAGAAAAATGCGGCGCGAGCCCGGCACTAAAGATCACGAAACGCAGATTGACCATCGCGGCGGTCAGGAGAATCGTCCAGAGGGGAAGCTTCGCGGCGAAGAGCGGCAGCACCGCGAGCTGCGACGAGCCCGCGTACACCGCGAACGACATGCCGAGCGCCTGCGGCACGGTGAGGACCGACTTCGTCATGGCGACGCCGGTCACGAGGCCCCAGGAAAACGTCGCGAGGACGGCGGGAGAGAACGTGCGCACGCCCTCGAAAAACGCGCGGCGATTCGTGTCGGACAGCCGGTCGAGCATGAGCGAAGGCGAGGCGATCAGGACCACCCGTAATGCCACCGCGCGGCCTCGATCGATTGCGCGATGGATCGGAAAAAACCGGGAAAATCGGGAATGGTGAGCTTCGCCGTTCCATTGCGCTGTTTTCAGCGAACGACGAAAGGCAAATTATAGCCTCGTGAAAGGCGCTCCAAGATCGGCTTCGACGGGAAAAGACGCTAAAATAATGGTCTTTTATCGTCTTTGCGCCCTCGAAGCGCGCGTTTCCTCGTAGTCGTCGTTGCACGAACGCGCGAGGGTGCGCACGAGCGCCGCCGCCCCAGACACCGGACGGCCCGCCCCGAACTCACTTGAACGAGACAGCTAGGAGAACCGTATGTCAATGGCCGACCGCGACGGCAAGATCTGGATGGATGGCAAGCTAATCGACTGGCGTGATGCCAAGATCCACGTTCTGACCCACACGTTGCACTACGGCATGGGTGTTTTCGAAGGCGTGCGCGCATACAAGACCGCGCAGGGCACGGCAATTTTCCGCCTGAAGGAACACACGAAGCGCCTGCTCAACTCGGCGAAAATCTTCCAGATGGACGTCCCGTTCGACGTCGCGACGCTCGAAGCCGCGCAACTGGAAGTCGTGAAAGAGAACGCCCTGGAGTCGTGCTACATCCGCCCGATCATCTGGGTCGGCTCCGAAAAGCTCGGCGTTTCGGCCAAGGGCAACACCATTCACGTGGCCATCGCCGCGTGGCCGTGGGGCGCGTATCTCGGCGAAGACGGCCTCGCGAAAGGCATCCGCGTGAAGACGTCGTCGTTCACGCGCCATCACGTGAACGTGTCGATGGTCCGCGCGAAGGCGTCCGGCTGGTACGTGAACTCGATTCTCGCGAACCAGGAAGCCGTCACCGACGGCTACGACGAAGCCTTGCTGCTCGATGTCGACGGCTACGTCTCCGAAGGCTCCGGCGAGAACTTCTTCCTCGTGAACAACGGCAAGCTCTACACGCCCGATCTCGCTTCGTGCCTCGACGGCATCACGCGCGACACGGTCATCACGCTGGCGCGCGATTTCGGCATTCCGGTGATCGAAAAGCGCATCACCCGCGACGAGGTCTACACCTGCGACGAAGCGTTCTTCACCGGCACGGCCGCCGAAGTCACGCCGATCCGCGAGCTTGACAACCGCACCATCGGCGCCGGCAAGCGCGGCCCGATCACGGAAAAGCTGCAAAGCGCGTTCTTCGACGTCGTCGGCGGCAAGAACGAGAAGTACGCGAGCTGGCTCGCGAAGGTCTGACCGACCGCATGCAACGCGGCGAGCTGAACGCTCGCCGCCCGCTGGACACCTGAAAAGAGATAGCAATGAGCGATCTGAAGGAAATGCCGCTGGTGGAATTGTCCGCGAAGGACCTGCCCGCCTTCTGCCCGAACCCGAAAATGCAGCGCTGGAGCACGCATCCGCGCGTGTTCATCGACGTGACGCACGGCGAAGCGCGCTGCCCGTATTGCGGCACGCGCTACAAGCTGAAAGACGGCGAAGTGCTCAAGGGCGGCCACTGAAGCATCGATCCGGGCGCCGGCCGCGCCCCACTCGTCCGCGCCGCGATCTGCGCCACGAAAGCGCCGGCGCGGAACACACCCACGACAATCGACGACTCGCCCCAAGGCGGCGGGCCGCGTTCATTTTGAGATCGGATAACGACAGATGCGCCGTGCGCTGGTTATAGCACCGAACTGGATCGGTGACGCATTGATGGCGCAGCCGCTCTTTACGCTTTTGCGCAAGCTTCATCCGCGTATCGCGATCGATGCCGTCGCGCCCACCTGGGTCGCGCCCGTGCTGGAGCGCATGCCCGAAATTCGCGATGTCTACGCGACGGATCTGGCCCACGGCAAGCTGCAACTGCTGCGCCGCTGGCAACTCGCGAGCGACTTGCGCGATGTCGGTTACGACGCCGCTTACGTGCTGCCCAATTCCGTCAAGTCCGCGCTGATTCCGTGGATGGCGGGCATCAACCTGCGCATCGGTTACAAGGGCGAGAGCCGCTACGGGCTCTTGAACGTGCGTCACGCGAATCCGCCGAAGACCGAGCGTCCGCCGATGACCGCGCACTACGCGGCGCTCGCCTACACGCCGGGCGCGAAGCTGCCGTTCGTCGACAAGTTCGCGCAGCCCGAAGCGGCCGCGAAACCCGAGGCGCAGACGCTTCCCGTGCCGCGTCTCGAAGCCGATCCGAACGAAGCCGCGCGTGTCTCGACGCGCTTCAACCTCGACACGCGCGCGCCGCTCGTCGTGTTCTGCCCCGGCGCGGAATATGGCCCGGCCAAGCGCTGGCCGCCGGAGCATTTCGCGTCGCTCGCGCAGTTTATCGCGCAGTCGTTTCCGTATGCGCGCATCATCGCGCTCGGTTCGAAGAAGGATGCGCCGATCGCGCAGGCCATCGCCGATCGCGCGCCGATGGTGCGCAACCTGTGCGGCCAGACCTCGCTCGGCGAGGCGTGCGCGCTGATTTCGCGGGCGAGCGCCGTCGTCACCAACGATTCCGGCCTCATGCACGTCGCGGCCGCGTCGCGCCGGCCGCTCGTCGCGGTCTACGGCTCGACCGATCCGCGCCACACGCCGCCCTTGTCCGATCTCGCAAAGGTACAATGGCTGCACCTTGAATGCAGTCCGTGCTTTGCCCGCGAGTGTCCGCTCGGCCATCTGAACTGCCTTCGCGAACTCTCGGCCGAACAGGTCTTCGGCGATGTGCGCGGCATGCTGCTCGCGCATCGTTGATGTTGCGCGCACGCGTCGAAAAGCGTGCGCGTAGCGGCGGTTTCCGGCCGTGTGTGCGGGTGCGGACACGCGAATGTCTCCGAACGGGGGCATGCTTTGACCAATGACCGATGCAGCGCGCCGTTTCGTCGCCGCCACCATGAGCGGCTTCGTGCGGCGTGACGCACCGAATGCCAGAGACCCACGAGCCATGCCACGTTTCGCCCGCCTCTTCGAAGCCGCCGCCGATACTCTCAACGCTTACTATCAGGCAGTCGCGGACAACAGCATCGACAGTGTGATGTCGTTGTGGATCGACGAGGAGTTCGCCACCTGCGTGTGCGCGGACGGCACGCATCTGCACGGGCTGGAAAGCATCCGCGCGGGTTTCGGCAAGCAGTTCGAAGCGCTGCCCGTGACCATCGAGCCGCTCGATATCCGCGTGTACGACAGCCTGGGCACGGTCGTGTATGCGATCGCGGAGGCGCACCAGCCGCGCACGCCCGCCAACGTGCCACGCATGATCTACACGACCTACGTGATGGTTCACGAACGCGGCGAGTGGCGCATCGCGCATATTCACGCGAGCGAGATGCCGCTCGAAACCGCCGGCCAGTTCGCCGCAAAGCTGCGTCACGGTCAGGGACCGCTGCACTGAAGATTCGAAGCGCTGAAGAAGACGTCTGTCGGGGAGGGGCCATGAAGCGCGATCCGTTGTTGAAGCACGATTCGTCGTTCGTGGACAAAGCGCCCGCCGCGGCACTGAAGGAAACCGCGCGCCTCGTTGCGCCCGGCGTCGCGGATTGGCTCTACAACGCGCCGCGCTGGCTGCCGACGAGCCACGCGCAGACCATCGTCCCGGCCCTGTTCGGCCGCAAGCCCGCCGTGCGTTACCGGCGCGAGCGCTGGAACACGCCCGACGGCGATTTCATCGATCTCGACTTTCTCGCGCACGATCCCGGCGATCCGCACGATCAGCCCGCCGCGAACGCCCCGCTCTTCGTGCTCTTTCACGGCCTCGAAGGTAATTCCGATTCGCACTACGCCCGCACGATGATGGCCGCCGCCCGCGCGCGCGGCTGGCATGGCGTCGTGCCGCATTTCCGTAGTTGCAGCGGTCCGCTCAATCTGCTGCCGCGTTTCTACCATCTCGCGGATAGCGCCGAAGTCGACTGGATTCTCCGACGGCTCGCGCACGTGCATCGCGGGCCGATCGTCGCGGCGGGCGTGTCGCTCGGCGGCAACGTGCTGCTGCACTGGTTGTGTCAGCGTGGCACGGACGCGTCGATCGTGAGTGCGGCGGCCGCGATCTCCGCGCCGCTCGATGTCCACGCGGGCGGCCTCGCGATCTCGCAGGGCTTCGGCATGATCTATACGCGCAGCTTCCTGAAGTCGCTCAAGAAGAAGGCGCTCGCGAAGCTCGGCCAGTATCCCGGTCTCTACGACCGCAACGCCGTGCTCGCCGCGCGCACGTTGTACGAGTTCGACAACGTCGTCACCGCGCCGCTGCACGGCTTTCGCGACACCGAGCACTATTGGTCGACGGCGACGATCCGCGCGCATCTGAAGCACATCGAAGTGCCTGCGCTGCTCGTGAACGCGCGCAACGATCCGTTTCTGCCCGAGTTCGCGTTGCCGTCGCCGGCCGAAGTGTCGAAGCACGTCACGCTCGATCAGCCGAACCACGGCGGGCACGTCGGCTTCATGACGGGACCGTTTCCGGGCAAGATCGACTGGCTGTCGCTGCGCGTGTTCGGTTATCTGGAGAACTTCGTTTCGTGAACCATCATGGATGAAATCGTCAAGCAGGCGCTCGCCAAATGGCCCAACGTTCCGCATTGCACGGGCTGGTTGCTGCTCGACCGGCGCGGTCAGTGGCGCATGCGCGATGACGCCGCGCAAGCCGCCGGCGAACCCGGCACGCCGATCCGGCATGAAGCGCTGCTGGGCTTCATCAACCGCAACTACGAAAGCGACGCCGACGGCCAGTGGTTCTTTCAGAACGGCCCGCAGCGCGTGTACGTGGAGTTGCTGTACACGCCGTGGATCGTGCGCCTGCATGCAACCGACGGCGCATTGCGCCTGACCGATCAGGCCGGCGCGCCGTTCGAGCCGGCGCAGGTCTGGATCGACGACGAAGGCGGCATTCTCTTTTCCGATGCCGCGACGCCCGCGCGCGTGGCCGCCCTGCACGATCACGATCTGGAACTGTTCGCGGATCACGCGTCGCTCGACGAAGCCGGCAAGCACGGCACCTTCCATTGGCGCGATGCGGCCGATCTGACCGCGCAGCCGATCGCCCGCGCCGATGTCGCGGCGCGCTTCGGCTTCGTCGCGAGTCCTGCCGACCGCGCCGCCGCGCACGCCGCCGCGAAGAAAGACTGAGCTAGCCGTTTTTCTCCATCTCGCGCTCTTCCTTGTAGCGCGTCTCGAAATCGCGCAGCCGCGCGGAGATCGTCGAAAGATCGTAGAAGCTCGCGGACTTCACGTCGCGCGCTTCCTTCAGTTGCCGGATCGCGGATGCCCACGCGCCGTCGAGCGCGAACTTCTCGGCCATCGCCTGATGCTGTTGCAGCGGATCGTTGAGACCCGCGCTCGCCTGCGCGAGATAGAGCCACCAGTCGGGCCGCGTGGGTTCGGCGCGCGTTTCGCGGCGCGCGAGCGTCTGCGCTTCGGCGAAACGGCGTGCGGAAATCAGCGCCTGCAGTTGCACGTCGATGACCGCGTGCGACTCCGGCCAGCGCTTTTGCGCGATGTCCGCGAGGCGGATCGCATCGTCGTTGCGGCCCGCGCGGCGAGCGATGTCGGCCGCGAGCACGTCGAGGCTCGGCGTGCTGCGTAGCGGCTGCGGCGCGGGCCGAGGTTTCGACGCCGGAACCGCCCGCGCTTCGACGTGTACCGGCGCGAGCGCGATGTCGCTGCTCGCACGCGGCGCTTTCGCCGTCGCCGTCGCCGTTGCCGTTGCCGTTGCCGTTGCCGTGGCGGTGGCCGTTGCCGCCGCTTCGCGCTGCGGCGCGTTGCCGAGACTCAACGCGACGCGCGCATTGTCGAGCGGCGTCGCGATCATCGAAGCATCCGCGTTGCGCAGCGACGTCTCGCCGATCTTTTTGCGCGCGGGAGCGAGCGGCGCGCTCGCTGGCGTCGGAGCAGGCGCGTGCTCCGCCTGTTGAACTTGCGCCGACGCGGCCGCCGTGCTCGCCTCCTCGCCCTCGAACAGCTTGCGCGCTGAGGCGAGCGCGTCGTTGGCCGCGTCGTAGTTGCCGAGCAGCGATTGCGCGAGCGCGATCCCATACCAGTTCGACGCGGGATTGAGCGCCGTCTGATCCTCGATTTCAGATTTAAGCCGGCTCGCGACCTCGCGATAATCGCTCGCGTAATTCACCTGAAGCACGCGCGCGCGGGCCCGCACGAATGCGTATTCGGCCGATTGACGCGGCTGGCGGTACGGCACGCGCCGCGCGCGGCCTTCCATGTCGGCGATGCGATCGGTCGTGAGCGGGTGCGTTCGCACGTAGGGCGGCACGCCGTTGTCGGCCATCGACGCGCGATCGAGTCGCTCGAAGAACGCCGCCATCGCGTACGGATCGTAGCCGGCTGCGGCGAGCATCTGGAAACCGACGCGATCGGCTTCGTGCTCGGCGGCGCGCGAAAAGCGCAACTGATTGTCGACGGCGAACGCCTGGCCGCCCATCGCGATGCCCATGCCCAGGTCGCCGCTATGCGCGAGCAGGCCCGCGAGCAGACCGGCGACCATCGCGGCGAGCGCCGCGTAGGTGCTCTTTTCCTGCGTGCCGAGCATCCGCGCGATGTGGCGCTGAAGCACGTGCCCCATTTCATGACCGATGACCGATGCCAGTTCCGATTCCGTTTGCGTCGCGGCGATCAAGCCCGTGTTCACGCCGATGAAGCCGCCCGGCATCGAAAACGCGTTGATCTGCGGATCGCGCACGGCGAAGAGGTCGAAATCCGGCCGATATCCACCGAGATACTGCATGGCGGCCGCAGCGGAAAGCTTCGACGAGATCGAATTAAGGTAGTCGCGCAGCAGCCAGTCATCGAGATAGTCGGGGTCGGCGCGCACTTCGCGCATCATCCGCTCGCCGACCTTGCGCTCGGCCTGCGGCGTGAGCTTGCCGCCGGAGCCGTCGCCGAGATCCGGAAGCTGCATCGACGAAAGCGGCGCGCGCAGGCCGGACATGGTCCCGGGACGGTTCGCGAAACGGCTTTCCGCGCCGCCGTAGACACCGAACACGCCTTCCGCGATGTTGGCCGGCACGTCGCCGTCGGCGCTTTGCTGCGACGCGCGCAGTTGCGATGCCGCGAGCGTGCCGGTCGAACTCGCGGAAGGCGAATTCGTTTGCGCCAGCGCCGCGGGCGGCATGGCGAGGGCAACGCAAATAAGGAAGACGAGCGCGCGGCTCGGACGTGTCGAATGCATGGCGCGAAGCGGGCGAAGCGCCGATGGTCGGCTCGAAAGTTGAAACGAGCTTATCGTATCAAGTGTTGCGCGTGACGCCTGTCACGCCGGCCGCGCATTGCGGCGGAGCGCAACGTTTTGCGGAAAATCGCGCGGATTCACGCTGGTATGATAAGCGCCCATTTGAAGGAGACGCTATGTCCGGACTCACCCATTTCGATGCCGCAGGCGAGGCGCACATGGTCGATGTCGGCGCGAAAAACGAAACGCGTCGGGTGGCCGTTGCGCGCGGCTCGATCGCGATGCTCGCGCCCACGCTCGCGCTGATCCGCGAAGGCCGCGCGAAAAAGGGCGATGTGCTCGGCGTCGCGCGCATCGCCGCGATTCAGGGCGCAAAGCGCACGGCCGATCTGATTCCGCTGTGTCATCCGCTGGCGCTCACGCGCGTCGCGGTGGATTTCACGATCGATGAAGCGCTGCCCGGCGTGCATTGCCAAGTGCGCGTGGAGACGGTCGGGCGAACGGGCGTGGAAATGGAAGCGCTGACCGCCGTGCAGGTCGGATTGCTGACCATTTATGACATGTGCAAGGCGGTGGATCGGGGAATGACCATCACGAATGTGAAGGTCATGGAAAAGCATGGCGGCAAGTCGGGGGATTGGGTGGCGGACGATCACGCGCCGACACCCTGATCCATCACTCGTCGTCATCGTCCGACGAAGGCTCCTGGTCCGGCAGCGGCACACCATATAGCCTCACCAGATCCGCCTTGAACGAGGCGAGGGGCTTGCCCGCTTCGTCTGTCATATCGTAGACGGCCAAAAGCTGCTTCGGCCAATCGTGCAACTGCGTCGAGAAGATCTTCAGGCGCGCCATCGTGTCGAGCGCCTCCGCCTTCTGTCCGGCGAGCGCCTGCAACACCGCGTACCGGCGCAACACGGTTTCACCCGGCAACAGCGCAATCGCCTTCCGATGCGCCGCGAGTTTCTCCGCGACGTTCTGCGCGTTGATCGGCAGCAAGGTCGCCGCGCCGTATTCCCCCCAGGCCGTGAACAGGAACGACGGATCGTCGCGATACTGCTCGGCGGGGCGCGAACCGTAATAGAGCACCTCGGCGCGGTTGTAGTCGCGCAAAGTCGGGTACAACGCCGCGAGACCGCCGAGCACGAGCACGACATACACGCCATACGACAGCGGTCGCGCGACGAGTCGCAAAGGCCGCGTCTCCAGAAGGCCGAAGACGAGCATCGCCGGCATCAGAAAGAACATGTACTGCTGCGGATACTCGACGAGCGCGTGCATCAACAGCACGCCAAGTAGCGACAGCCCGAAAATGCGCGCTGGCGTCTGCGGGGCGCGCAGCACGCGAATCAGCCAGAACACGACGCTCGCGACCAGAATCGCCACGCCGAGCGCGCCCGTTTTCGCGAGCAGATCGATGAAAATATCGTGCGCGTTGTTCGCGATCTCGACGCCACCCAGATCGCGCACGAGGTCGAACTGATAGCGCGGAAACTCGCCCCAGCCGACGCCCAGCAGCGGATGCGTCTTGAACATCGTCCAGCCGTACTTCCAGAGCGCGAGGCGCGGCGCGATCTGGCTGGCTTCCTGCATGCGCTCCGCCGCCGATTGCGCGAGCCCGAGGTCGAAGCGCACGTTCGCCCAGCGCACCGCCGCGTTCACCGCGAAAAACACGATCGCGAGCAGGATCGGGACGATCCACGCGCGCACGTCGCGCCGGCCCGGGCCGTCGAAGCCTTCCGACGCAACCGGCCGCCCAAGTATGAAAGCCATCCAGAAACCGGCGACGACGATCACCGCCGTCTGCAGCCACGGCCCGCGCGACACGGTCAACGCGAGCCCGAGCGAATAGATCGCCGACAAAACCAGCCATAAAACGAACGGCAGGCGCCGCGCCTGTACGAAGTAAAGCGCACCCGCCAGCGCGAACGCGATCACGGTCGCGAGGTGATTCGCCTGCGCCATGTTGCCGAACGGACGCCTTTCGATCATCACGTTGTACGCGACCACGAACGGCGTGAACTTCACTTCGAGATGCATCAACTGCACGATCTGACAGAAGACCGCGAACAATCCGCCGACCATCAGCGCCGCGGCGCCGATACGCAGCGCTTTCTCGCCGAGTCCCGCCCGCACGAAGCCGAAGCCCGTATGCACCGCCACGAACGAAGCGAGCAGATACGCGCCGCCAAGCCAGTTCATCGACGGCTGCGCGATCGGCAAGAGCCAGGTCTGCGCGACGAGCAGCGCGCCGAACGCGAGCGGCATCAACGCGACGACCGGCGATGCGAACGGCACGCGCGGCTCGGAGACGCGCACGAGCAGAGCGACCGTCGCGCCGAGCGCCAGATAAAGCGCGAGCGCGCTGTATTCGGCGTAGAAGGTCGGAATCGGATACGTATGGTTGACGACCGCGAAAGGGAACGTCAACGCAAGGCACAGGACGGCAAAGCAGAGGAAGCGCGCGTATTGGGAAGGCATGAGGAACTGGGAACGTCGGCGACCGGCGCACTATACAAAACTTTGCCCCCGCTGTCCGTCGAAGCGCCGGATTTGCTACGAAATCGCTGGTTTTCGCGCAAAAACGACGGCGCGAAGGCGCGGCGGCGGCGTAAATACTGCCGCCGCGCCCCTCGTGTCCTACGCGCCCATCGTGCCTCTTACGCGCGGCACTCCGGCGGCGCGAGATTGGCCGGCAAGGTCGGCGCTTGCGTGGGCGCCGGACCTGCGCCCGGCGCGGGCAGCGACGATTCCGCTTTCGTGCCCGCGAAGCACTCCCATGTCACGGATCCCGCCTGCACCGCGCCACGACTGAGCGCGATGCGCGCGGTGGGTGCGTCGGCGTTATCGGGTGTCGAGGGCACGAGCACGAGCGTGTTCGAGCCCGCAGGCGCGACGCGCGTCGAATAGGCGATCGCGATCTGCCCGTTGTCGCTGTCGACCTGAATGGACTCGACGTTGCGCGTGCCCGGCGGCGATGAAAAGCCGCCCCCGAGATCCGCGCCGCTCGCCGCGTTCTCCGCCACCGCGAGCCGCGCGCCCGCCGCGAGCGTCAAGCCCTCGCCCACGCGACTTCGCGCCAGATAATCCTGATATGCCGGTATCGCATAGGCCGCGACCACGCCCACGATCGCGAGCACGATCATCAGTTCGATCAGCGTGAAGCCGCGCGTCAGTGCATCTCGCGCGCGCCCGAACCACAATGCGCGCCGCTTGCGCGGCGCGTACAAACCACAAACCGTCTTCGTCATTACTGCTCCCAAAAAACAAAAAAGCGCCCTTCCGCGCAATGCGGGCAGGACGCTTCGATCGTATTCAGGGAGCCGCTAAAGCGGCAGTCAGCCAAACGGCCTAGGAGAATTCAGCCCGCCGCGCGATTGCCATCGGCAAGCGCGCGCCGCTTGAGCAACCAGCCCAGCGCGACGACAAACAATGCACCCGCCAGGCGCGCCGCATATCCGGCCAGCTCGGTATTGAGCGCGGGCCATCGGTCGATGAACGGATCGTCGATGACCAGGCCGCCCGCGATCCACCCGAGCAGCCCCGCGCCGAACAGCGCGACGGCAGGAAAGCGGTCGAGCAGCTTCAGCACCAGCGTGCTGCCCCAGACGATGAGTGGAATGCTCACGATCAGGCCGAAGATCACGAGCGTGAGCCGATGACGCGGATCGGCGGCTTCGGCCGCGCCCGCGATGGCGATCACGTTGTCGAGGCTCATCACGGCATCGGCGACGATGATCGTCTTCACCGCGGCCCACAGCCGGTCCGATGCGTCGATCTCGTGTTCATCGTGGTCCGGCTGCATTAGCTTCACGCCGATCCACAGAAGCAGCACGCCGCCCAGGAACTTGAGAAACGGAACGTCGAGCAGCAAGACCGCGAACGCGATCAGCACGACGCGCAGGATGATTGCGCCGAGCGTGCCGAACACGATGCCACGCGTGCGCTGCCGATCCGGCAGATTGCGGCAAGCGAGCGCGATCACGACGGCATTGTCGCCGCCGAGAAGGATGTCGATCACGATGATCTGAACGACCGCGCCCCAGTGAAGCGTGGAGAAGAATTCGAGCATGTGGCGGAAATAAAAAAGCGAGGAAGCAATGCTCCCTCGCTTTTCATCGGTTTATACGAAAGGAATCAGTAAGAGTACCAAACCCTCGTGTAATTTGCCCGCTTCACTATTAGAGAATCGACTTCAGCAGACGTGCCATCTCCGACGGATTCTTCGTGACCTTGATGCCGCACGCGTCCATGATTTCGAGCTTGGCGTCCGCCGTGTCCGCGCCGCCCGAGATCAGCGCGCCCGCGTGGCCCATGCGCTTGCCCGCAGGCGCCGTCACGCCAGCGATGAAGCCGACGACCGGCTTCTTCATGTTGTCCTTGATCCAGTAAGCGGCATTCGCTTCGTCCGGACCGCCGATCTCGCCGATCATGATGACGGCGTCCGTTTCCGGATCGTCGTTGAACATCTGCATCACGTCGATGTGCTTCAGACCGTTGATCGGATCGCCGCCGATACCGACCGCCGACGACTGGCCGAGGCCCAGCGCCGTCAGTTGACCGACCGCTTCATACGTCAGCGTGCCCGAGCGCGACACCACGCCGATGCGGCCTTTCTTGTGGATGTGGCCCGGCATGATGCCGATCTTCAGCTCGTCCGGCGTGATCGTGCCGGGGCAGTTCGGTCCGAGCAGCAGCGTCTTGCGGTTTTCGCGACGCATGCGGTCCTTGATTTCGAGCATGTCGCGAACCGGAATACCTTCCGTGATGCAGATCGCGAGATCGAGATCGGCCTCGACGGCTTCCCAGATCGCGGCGGCTGCGCCCGCGGGCGGCACGTAGATGACCGAAACGGTCGCGCCGGTTTCAGCCTTCGCTTCCTTGACGGACGCGTAGATGGGAATGCCTTCGAAGTCTTCGCCCGCGCGCTTCGGGTTCACACCCGCGACGTAGGCTTCACGGCCGTTCGCGTATTCGCGGCAGGCGCGCGTATGGAACTGTCCGGTCTTGCCGGTGATGCCCTGCGTGATGACCTTCGTGTCTTTGTTGATCAGAATCGACATGTAGTGACCTCTGTTCGTTTGGCGTCGCTAAAGCTCACGCTTCGCGCCGCCATTCGTATCTGGTGGAACGCTCTCTTAGGCAGATAAGCGAATGCGCTTACTTGCCTTCGGCAGCCGCGACGACCTTCTGTGCGGCTTCTTCCATGCTGTCCGCCGAGATGATCGGCAGGCCCGAGTCAGCCAGCATCTTCTTGCCGAGGTCTTCGTTGGTGCCCTTCATGCGCACGACGAGCGGCACCTTCAGGTCCACGGCCTTCGACGCGACGATCACGCCTTCCGCGATCACGTCGCAGCGCATGATGCCGCCGAAGATGTTGACGAGGATCGCCTTCAGATTCGGGTTCTTCAGCATCAGCTTGAACGCTTCGGTCACTTTCTCGGTCGTGGCGCCGCCGCCGACGTCGAGGAAGTTGGCCGGCTCGCCGCCGAACAGCTTGATGGTGTCCATTGTCGCCATCGCGAGGCCCGCGCCGTTCACGAGACAGCCGATATTGCCGTCGAGCGAGATGTACGCGAGATCGAACTTCGACGCTTCGACTTCAGCCGGATCTTCTTCGTCGAGATCGCGGTACGCGACGATTTCCGGGTGACGGAACAGCGCGTTGGCATCGAAGTTGAACTTGGCGTCGAGCGCGATGACCTTGCCGTCGCCGGTCAGGATCAGCGGGTTGATTTCCGCGAGCGATGCGTCCGTCTCGTAGAACGCCTTGTACAGGCCTTGCAGAATCGCGCGCGCTTGCGGCAGCGACGCGTCGGGGATGCCGATCTTGCGGCCGAGGTCGTCGGCTTCTGCGTCCTTCAAGCCCGTCGACGGATCGACCGGCAGCTTGTGCAGCAGCTCGGGCGTCTTTTCCGCGACTTCTTCGATGTCCATGCCGCCTTCGCTCGACGCCATCACGACGATCTTCTGCGAAACGCGGTCGAGCACGAGGCCGACGTACAGTTCCTTCTTGATGTCCGCGCCTTCTTCGATCAGCAGACGATTGACCTTCTGGCCCTCGGGACCGGTCTGGTGCGTGACGAGCTGCATGCCGAGGATCTGGTTCGCGTATTCACGTACCTGTTCGATCGACTTCGCGACCTTCACGCCGCCGCCCTTACCGCGGCCGCCGGCGTGAATCTGCGCCTTGACGACCCAAACCGGGCCGCCCAGCTCTTCCGCGGCCTTGACCGCATCATCCACCGAGAACACGGGTTTGCCGCGCGGGACCGCGACGCCGAATTTCCGCAGGATTTCCTTACCCTGGTACTCGTGAATCTTCATGCGTGATTCCTTCAGTCTGAGAGTTGGAGTGAACTTCTGTTTGCTTGAACCGCTGATGCTTCGATTCTTGTTGGAATTGTTTGAATTCCGTGTGCGTGCGCAAGCGCCGCATGCGTGCTACGAGGCGGACTTTGTCTTCGGCCTGTCTTGTACCGCTGTTCCGGATTCGGTTTGTTCGGTGGGCGCGTGGCCGAACCAGCGCGGGTAATGTTCCTTGACCGCGGGTCCGTCGAAACGCAAGGCGTGGCATCGGCCGAGCTGAAACGGAGGCTCGTCCTGTTGCGCGGTGCGCTCGCCATGCGTGAATGGATTGCCGTTCTCGATTTTCCAGACGTCGCCCGCGAACGCTTGAATGGCCGCGGTCGGCAAGACACCGCACAGTTCGGTGAGATGCGTACAGCCGGCCGTGCCGCGCAGCAGCTTGTTGGCTTCGCGGCGAAAACTTTGGAGCAGATTGAGCCCGATGAGCTTGCGATAGGCAGAATTGGACTCGGCGCACAAACCGCCATAGGGCGCCCAGTCGGACGACGCTTCGACGTCGACGATGGTGAGTTCGCGGTCGATGGTAATGCGCAGCCAGAGTTCATGGATCGGCAGGCCGTGTGGCCGGACGCCCGTCGCGAGCTGGAGGTCGCGCGGCTTCTCATCGGTTAGACAGGCTTCGATATCCCACAGGCCGTCGTCGCGTTCGAACGCTTCCACCCGAATCGCGCGGCTATGACGCAATTGTCGGAGAGCGGGAGGCGAGAGAGGCATGCTGGAGTGAGCCGGTACGGGGGAAACCGTGGAATTTTAGCATATTGGGTATTTCGAGCCGGACATGCGCCTGACGAATGGAACGTGCGTGCGGATCGAGCGGAGCCGGCGCTCAATCGTCGACGATCTCTTCGCTCCAGTCTTCGTCGCCGCCCTTCAGGATTTTGCCGATCGTCCCGCCCGAAAAGCCGCGCGCGGCCAGAAAGCGCGCCTGCTTGGCACGCTCGGCTGGCGTTTCGGGCAGCACGCCGTATTTCTTCTCCCACACCGCGTGGGCGCGCGCGGTTTCGGACTGCGCGAGCTTGTCGGCGGTCTCGCTGATGAGCGTATCGCCGACAGCATGCCGTTTCAGTTCGCTCACGATCCGGCTGCCGCCCATGAGCGGCGCCCGCCGATGCACGACGCTCTCGACGAACCGCTCGTTCGACAGCCAGCCGTCGCGTTCGAGACTGTCGAGCAGAGTTTCGAGCGAATCGGCTTCTTCGACATGCGGACGCAGCTTGCGCGACAACTCCGCGCGACTGTATTCGCGGCGCGACAGGAATCCGAGCGCGCGGCCCTTCAACGAGCGCTGCGGACGTTTGGGATTGTTGGCTTCGCGTGCCGAGGTCTTGCGCGTGCGCTGGCTGGAGCGACTGTAGACCGGTTCGCCCGATTCGGCGGGCGTTGGTTCGGACGGCGCGCATTGTTCGAAGGGCTCGAATGGATCGGCGTCTTCGAATGGATTGGCGAAGGGATGTGAATCGACGGCGGGAACCGTGGGCTTTCCGCTCGGCGGCGCGCGATCGGCAGGAGGTGGCTTCGGCAGCTCTGTCGCCTGCTTCAGCAAGGCGCGAGCTTGTTCGAGACGGGCGGCGCGGTCAATCTCGTCCGCGCTGCTTTCGCCGTCTTT
This sequence comes from Caballeronia glebae, assembly GCF_001545035.1. Taxonomy (GTDB): domain Bacteria; phylum Pseudomonadota; class Gammaproteobacteria; order Burkholderiales; family Burkholderiaceae; genus Caballeronia; species Caballeronia glebae. Next base: position 201,269 of record NZ_FCOJ02000002.1, on the reverse strand, counting down.
GGCTGGCTCGAAAACGCGACGCGCCGACGCGAATGACTTCGCGCCGGCGCGCTCCTTGTTGCTGCGCCTGAAGCTGCTGGACTTCGACGATGCGCTACGCCGCTCGCTGCTTCGTTCGTAGCGATTGGCGGATTCGGAATCGTCGCCGGTTCCTTCATCCGCCGCGTCTGCCTTGGATCCGAACCGGCGCGTCTGCATCTTCTTTCAGGCTCGATGCTTACTCGCCGTCGGCGGTTGCAGCGGTTGCGGCGCCTGCTGCGACAGCGTCGCCCAGTGCGGCCACGCCCAGCGATTCGCGGATCTTGTTCTCGATCTCGCGCGCAATGTCGGGATTCTCGCGCAGGAATTCGCGCGCGTTGTCCTTGCCCTGACCGATGCGATCGCCGTTGTAGCTGTACCAGGCGCCCGCCTTGTCGACCAGCTTGGCCTGCACGCCCAGATCGATGATTTCACCCTGACGCGAAATGCCTTCGCCGTAGAGAATGTCGAAGATGGCTTCCCGGAACGGCGGCGCCACCTTGTTCTTTACGACCTTCACGCGCGTCTCGTTGCCGATGACTTCGTCGTTCTTCTTGATCGAGCCGATACGGCGGATATCCAGACGCACCGACGAATAGAACTTGAGCGCGTTGCCGCCCGTGGTGGTTTCCGGGTTGCCGAACATCACGCCGATCTTCATGCGGATCTGATTGATGAAGATGACGAGGCAGTTCGTGCGCTTGATCGAGCCGGTGAGCTTGCGCAGCGCCTGCGACATCAGACGCGCCTGCAGACCGGGCAGCGAGTCGCCCATTTCGCCTTCGATTTCCGCCTTCGGCACGAGCGCCGCCACGGAGTCGATGACGATCATGTCGATGGAACCGGAGCGCACCAGCGCGTCCGTGATTTCCAGCGCCTGCTCGCCCGTGTCCGGCTGCGAGATCAGCAGTTCCTGCACGTTCACACCGAGCTTGCCCGCGTACTGCACGTCGAGCGCGTGTTCCGCGTCGATGAACGCCGCCGTGCCGCCGAGCTTCTGCATCTCTGCGATAACTTGCAACGTGAGCGTGGTCTTGCCCGACGACTCCGGACCGTAGATTTCGACGACACGGCCGCGCGGCAAGCCGCCGACGCCGAGCGCGATATCCAGTCCGAGCGAGCCGGTGGAAACCACTTGAATGTCTTCGACCGCCTCACCTGCGCCGAGCCGCATGATCGACCCTTTGCCGAATTGCTTTTCGATCTGCGAGAGCGCGGCGGCCAGGGCCTTGCTTTTCTCCGCAGTCATTCCAGCCGGGCCTTTCTTGCTTTCTTCCATGAATCGTCCTTTGCTATGATGAACGGCGTCTGAGGCAGTGTTCACGGGCTTTTCCGCTGCTCGATCGAGCATACGAAAGCGCCCTTCCCACTCACGCAGACACTGTATAAAAAAACAGTAGTTTTTGCAAGTATGTAACGGCGTGGCGCAGCTTTTTTGCCACGCCGCGCGAAACGCGCAAAAACCACGAACACCTGGAGACCGCCGCGCCGGGCGACATACGGTGCCGGCAACGCCGCTGCGCTTCATTGCGCATGCATGGCGGACAAAGGCGCACACGACGATGCGAATCCTCATTGCCGAAGACGACAGCATACTCGCGGACGGCCTCGTCCGATCACTCCGCCAATCGGGATACGCCGTTGACCATGTGAAGCATGGCGTCGAAGCGGATACCGCCCTTTCCGTGCAGACGTTCGACCTTCTGATCCTCGATCTCGGCCTGCCGCTCATGCCCGGCCTCGAAGTGCTGCGCCGCCTGCGCGCGCGCAATTCGCAGATGCCCGTGCTGATTCTCACCGCCGCCGACAGCGTCGATGAGCGCGTAAAAGGCCTCGACCTCGGCGCGGACGATTACATGGCCAAGCCCTTCGCGCTCAACGAACTCGAAGCGCGCGTGCGTGCGCTCACGCGGCGCGGCGCGGGCGGCGGTCCGACCGTCGTCAGGCACGGCTCGCTCTGCTTCGATCAGATCGGGCGGATCGCGACGATCGGCGATCAGGTCATCGACCTGTCCGCGCGTGAGCTCGGCGTGCTCGAAGTGCTTCTGCAAAGAACCGGCCGGCTCGTCTCGAAGGAACAACTTGTCAATCACCTGTGCGAGTGGGGCGAGGAAGTCAGCAATAACGCGATCGAGGTCTACGTGCATCGGCTGCGGAAGAAGATCGAGCCGAGCGGCGCGAAGATCATCACGGTACGCGGCCTGGGTTACACGCTGGAGAAAGCGGCCGCCGCAAACGGCGCCGGCGCGCAACACGCCGGCGAGTCCGCCAGCCATCAATATAAGTAGGTCGCATGGCGTCTCCCGTTTCCACCGAAACTCAGCGAAACGCGGAAGCGAACGACGACTCCGACGCCCGGCGCGACGCGCGCTACGCCAACCCGTTCGCGCCGCCCGACGAACTGGAGCCCGACACCGAAACGCATCCGCGCTCGCTCTTCGGCGAGATTCTCGACTGGATGCTCGCGCCGCTTCTCCTGCTCTGGCCGATGAGCATCGCCGTGACGTATCTCGTCGCGAAGTCGATCGCGAACGGGCCGTTCGACCGCGCGCTCGAAGCCGACGCCTACGTGCTCGCGCGCCAGATTCAGCCCGTGAACGGCGTCGCGGAACTGCGCCTGCCCGACGCGACGCGCGATTTTCTGCGCGCCGATAACGTCGACAGCGTGTTTTTTCAGGTGCTCGGCACGCGCGGCGAACTCGTCGGCGGCGACCGCGACATGCCGCTGCCGCACGACGACGATCGTCCGCAGCCGGGTATCGTCGAGTTTCGCGACGATGTGCTGCGCGGCAACGACATCCGCGTCGCGTATACGACCGTCGATCTGCCCGGCCTCACGTCGGGACGCGATCCGCGCGGCGCGCAGCCGGTGCTCGTGCAAGTGGCCGAGACGCTCGACAAACGCAGCCAGCTCGCCAACGACATCATCAAGGGCGTGATCCTGCCGCAGTTCGTCATCCTGCCGCTCGCGATCATCCTCGTTTGGTTCGGGCTTTCGCGCGGGCTCGCGCCGCTGCATGCGTTGCAGTCGAACATCCGCGCGCGTCGTCCGGACGATCTCTCGCCGCTTCAGGCCGGCAGCGCGCCGCCGGAGATCGCGCCGCTCGTCGCTTCGTTCAACGATCTGCTCACGCGCCTCGAACAGAACATGGAGTTCCAGAAGCGCTTCATCGCCGATGCCGCGCATCAGATGAAGACGCCGCTCGCGGGCCTGCGCATGCAGGCGGAATTGGCGATGCGTCAGGACGTATCGACGGAAGTGCAGCGCTCGCTCGAACAGATCGCGACGAGTTCCGAGCACGCGGCGCGCCTCGTCACGCAATTGCTCGCGCTCGCGCGCGCCGAGAATCGCGCGACGGGCCAGATATTCACGCGCATCGTGCTGACGGATCTCGCACGGCTCGCGGTGCGCGACTGGGTGCAGGCCGCGCTCGCGAAACGCATGGATCTCGGTTATGAAGAGCCGCCGTTTCCGGTCGAAGTGGAAGGCAACGTCGTGATGCTGCGCGAAATGTTGTCGAACCTGATCGACAACGCGATCCGCTACACGCCGGCGCGCGGGCGCATTACCGTGCGCGTGCGGACCGACGATAACGATCTCGATCTCGTGCATCTCGAAGTGGAAGACACAGGACCTGGCATTCCGGCGGCGGAGCGCGGGCGCGTGGTCGAGCGCTTCTATCGCATCCTCGGGCGCGATGGCGAAGGCAGCGGACTCGGCCTTGCCATTGTCAAGGAGATCGCGGCGATGCACGGCGGCACGCTTGCCATTGAGGATCACGTGTATCAGGAAAGCCCGCGGCTCGCCGGAACGCTTGTACGGGTCAGCCTGCAGCGGGTTTTTCCTGCCCGGGACAAACCCTGAGCGCTAGCGTCGCGGCGCTTTCGAACAAACGCACGAAGAACGATGTTTGCGAGTATTTAAACGATCGTTCGAAACACATATCGGCGGTTTCCCCGCAAATCCCTTTTTTCGATCATCCCGGCCGATGCTCGCCGCGTCAGAACGCCGTAAGTTTTCGTTCCAATAATCCTTTGCACCGGAGCCGCCCTATCGCGGACCGATGTAATCGATAATCAAAACAGGAGACGATGCATGGCTACGGTCGAAGGGCGCGTGTCACACGCACCGATGACGGCGGAGGAGAAGAAAGTCATCTTCGCCTCGTCGCTCGGCACGGTGTTCGAATGGTATGACTTCTATCTGGCGGGCTCGCTCGCCGTCTATATCAGCAAGACTTTCTTCTCGGGCGTCAATCCGACAGCCGGCTTCATCTTCACTTTGCTGGGCTTCGCGGCGGGCTTCGCGGTGCGTCCGTTCGGCGCGATCGTGTTCGGGCGTCTTGGCGACATGGTCGGGCGCAAGTACACGTTCCTCGTGACCATCGTCATCATGGGTCTGTCGACGTTCCTGATCGGTTTCTTGCCGGGATACGCGTCGATAGGCATCGCGGCGCCGATCATCTTCATCGCGATGCGGCTTTTGCAAGGACTCGCGCTCGGCGGCGAATACGGCGGCGCGGCGACCTACGTTGCGGAGCACGCGCCTTCGAACAAGCGCGGCGCGTGGACCGCGTGGATTCAGACCACGGCGACGCTCGGCCTCTTCATCTCGCTGATCGTGATTCTTGCGGTGCGCACGATCATGGGCGAAGAGCAGTTCGGCGCGTGGGGCTGGCGCATTCCGTTCCTCGTGTCGATCCTGCTGCTCGCCGTGTCCGTGTGGATCCGGATGAAGCTGCACGAGTCGCCGGTGTTCGAGCGCATCAAGGCCGAAGGCAAGACCTCGAAGGCGCCGCTCACGGAAGCGTTCGGCCAATGGAAGAACCTGAAGATCGTGCTGCTCGCGCTCTTCGGTCTGACGGCGGGACAGGCGGTCGTGTGGTACACGGGTCAGTTCTACTCGCTCTTCTTCCTCACGCAGACGTTGAAGGTGGATGGCACCAGCGCGAACATCATGGTCGCGGTGGCGCTTCTCATCGGCACGCCGTTCTTCGTATTCTTCGGATCGCTGTCGGATCGTATCGGCCGCAAGCCGATCATCATGGCGGGCTGCCTGATCGCCGCGTTGAGCTTCTTCCCGCTCTTCAAGGCGCTCGCGCACTACACGAACCCGACGCTCGAAGCCGCGACGCAAAAGTCGCCGATCGTCGTGATCGCCAATCCGGACGAATGCTCGTTCCAGTTCAACCCGGTGGGCACGGCCAAGTTCACGAGTTCCTGCGATATCGCGAAGGGCGCGCTGTCGAAGGCCGGTCTGAACTATGAGAACGTGGCGGCGCCCGCGGGCACGGTTGCGCAGATCAAGGTCGGCGAGACGGTGGTGAACACCTACGACGGCAAGGCCGCCGACGCGAAGGCGCAAGGCGCGGCGTTCGACAAGACGCTCGCCGGCACGTTGAAGAGCGCGGGCTATCCGGCGAAGGCCGATCCGGCGCTGATCAACTGGCCGATGGCGATCGTGGTCCTGACGATCCTCGTGATCTTCGTGACGATGGTGTACGGCCCGATCGCGGCGATGCTGGTCGAGATGTTCCCGGCGCGGATTCGCTATACGTCGATGTCTCTGCCGTATCACATCGGCAATGGCTGGTTCGGCGGCTTCCTGCCGGCGACGGCGTTCGCGATCGTCGCGGCCAAGGGCGACATCTACTCGGGCTTGTGGTATCCGATCGTGATCGCGTTGATCACCTTCGTGATCGGCATGCTGTTCGTGAAGGACACGCGCAAGTCGAATGTGTATCACGAGGACTGATTCTGGCCCGACCCTTCCCTTCCGCGCGATTCGTTAAGAATTTGCGTGGAAGGGGTTGACAGTAGTTTGGACGCTCGCCATAATCTCGTCTTCTTTCGGCGAATTAGCTCAGTTGGTTAGAGCGACGGAATCATAATCCGCAGGTCCGGGGTTCGAGTCCCTGATTCGCCACCAGCTTCAAGAAAAAGCCGCTGTTCCAAAAGGACAGCGGCTTTTTTGTTTTCCACGCGCGACCGCCCTCCACGTCGCGCTCATGCTTAAATAGCGCGTCCGCTTCCTCAAGCATCCAGAACGTGCCCACCTTCGACCAACTCGCGGCGACCATCCGCGACCGCTTCCCCGATCTGAGCCCGCAATTCCAGGCCGGCGCCGCCTTCCTGCTCGACTATCCCGACGAAGTCGCCGTCCTCTCGATGCGCAAGGTCGCCGAGCGCGCGAAGGTCCAACCCGCCGCGATGGTCCGTCTCTCGCAGCAACTCGGCTTCCCCGGCTGGAACGAGTTGCGCGATATCTTCGTGAGCCGCGTACGCACGCGGCCCGAACCGCTCACGACGCGCGCCCGTTCGCTCGTCAAAGGCGGCGCCGACAACCACCTGAACCGCGATCTCGCGCAAGCGCAATCGCACAATCTCGAACTCACGCTCGCGCAGAATGCGCAGAGCGTCGTCGAAGCAGCGAAGACCTTGAAGAAAGCGCCGCACGTGCACGTCGCGGGCTTTCGATCGTGCTACCCCATTGCGTTCGGCCTGCTTTACGGATACCGCCTGTTCCGCCCGTCGGTGAGTCTCGTCAGCGGAGAAGCCGGCACGCTCGAAATGCAGTTGCGCGGCATCGAAAAGAAGCACGCGGTGATCGTCGTCAGCTTCGCGCCGTATTCCGTCGAAGCGGTGCGCGTCGCGCAGGCGGCGATCGAGCGCGGCGCGAAACTCATCGCGCTGACCGATAGCGCCGTCTCGCCCATCGCGTTGAACGCGGATCACACGCTGATCTTCGCGCACGAATCGCCGTCGTTCTTTCCGTCGCTCGTCGCGGCGTCGGCGTTGGCGGAAATGCTCGTCGCGCATCTGCTCGCGCTCGAAGGCAAGGACGCAGTCGCGAATCTGGAACAGGCCGAAGCCGCACTGCACGCGCACGGCGCCTACGCGGCGAATTAGCCGATCGAGCGTTGCATCGACATTGCCGATACACGCGATATTGACAACATATGTTGTTGTCGCGCTAGAATGATACATCGCGTGTTGCACGCGCATTCCGCATTCGAAAGGCAAAACTATGACCACGGTATTTCACCGCGCGCCGCGCGCCAGGCTTCCCGTCGCCGTGCGCGGCGACGGCATCGAGATCGTCGATTCGACCGGCAAACGCTACATCGACGCGTGCGGCGGCGCGGCCGTCTCGTGTCTCGGGCACAGCCATCCGCGCGTGACCGAAGCCATCCAGCGGCAGGTGCAGCAGTTGCCTTACGCGCACACATCGTTCTTCACGACGCAGCCCGCCGAAGAACTCGCCGACCTGCTGATCGAAGCCGCGCCTAAAAACCTCGGTCACGTGTATTTCGTCTCCGGCGGCTCGGAAGCGATGGAAGCCGCGCTCAAGCTCGCGCGCCAGTATTTCGTCGAGAAAGGCGAGCCCGCGCGGCGGCATTTCATCGCGCGCCGGCAGAGCTATCACGGCAACACGCTCGGCGCGCTCGCGATCGGCGGCAACGCATGGCGTCGCGAGCCGTTCCTGCCGATGCTGATCGAAGCGCATCACGTCACGCCCTGTTTCGCGTATCGCGAGCAGCGCGCGGGCGAAACCAACGAAGCCTTCGCGCAACGCCTCGCCGACGAGCTCGAAGCGAAGATTCTCGATCTCGGAGCGGAATCGGTGGCGGCGTTCGTCGCGGAAACGGTCGTCGGCGCGACGGCGGGCGCGGTGCCGCCGGTGCGCGAATACTTCCGCAAGATCCGCGCGGTCTGCGACAAGTACGGCGTGCTCCTGATCCTCGACGAAGTGATGTCGGGCATGGGCCGCACGGGCTACTTGTTCGCGTGCGAAGAAGACGGCGTGTCGCCCGATATTCTCGCGATCGCGAAAGGTCTCGGCGCGGGCTATCAGCCGATCGGCGCGACGCTCGTCAGCAACGCGATCTTCGATACGATCGTCGGCGGTTCCGGGTTCTTTCAGCACGGTCACACGTATATCGGTCACGCGACGGCGTGCGCGGCGGCGCTCGAAGTGCAGCGGGTCATCGCCGAAGACAGCCTGCTCGACAACGTGAGGGCGCGCGGCGAGCAACTGCGCGCCTTGCTGCGCGAGCGGCAGGCGAATCACCCGTTCATCGGCGATGTGCGTGGCCGCGGCCTTTTCACCGGCGTCGAACTCGTGCGGGATCGCGCGGACAAAACGCCGTTCGATCCGAAGCACAAGCTCCACGCGCTCATCAAGAGCGAGGCGATGAAGCGCGGCCTCATGGTGTATCCGATGGGCGGCACCGTCGATGGCCGCATCGGCGATCACGTGCTCATCGCGCCGCCTTTCATCACGACGAGCGCGCAGATCGAGACGATCGTCGAACGCCTCTCCGATGCCATCGACGGCGCGCTCGGCGTCATCGGCGTGACGGCGGCATGATCGAGTCTTCGAACACATCACCGACATCGACCGAAAACATGAACAAGCGACTTCCCGATTTCCAGACAGCCACCGCGTCCGACGAACAGAAAGCCGTGTTGCAGGACATTCTGAGCGGCCCGCGCGGCAATCTAAACGGGCCGTTTCTCGGCTGGATCTTCAGCCCAGAACTCGCGCAAAACGCGCAAAAGCTCGGCGCGTTCTGCCGCTACAAAACCGGCCTGCCGCTGCGTCTTTCCGAGCTGGCGATTCTCGTGACCGCGGCGCGCTGGCGCTCGCAGGCCGAATGGCATATTCATCTTCCGATCGCGCTCGATGCCGGCGTGCCCGCCGATCTCGCCGAAGCGCTGCGTACGGACAAGACGCCCGCATTCGCCGATGCCGACGACAAGCTCGTCTTCGATTTTGCCACCGAGCTCTACGAAAAGAAGCGCGTGAGCGATACGACCTACGACGCCGCCGTCGCGCGCTTCGGCCATACGGTCGTGGTGAATCTCGTCGGCTTGCTGGGCTACTACGCGCTCGTCGCGATGACGCTCAACACGTTCGGGATGCGCGCCGAAGGGCAAACGGACCTGCCCTTCGCGGAGTGAGAGGCGCGCGCCGAAGCGCTACTCGAACGCCTTGTCGTTCGGCGCGGCGTAGAGTTTTTGCATCGTTTCGCTCATCGGGAAATCGAAGTTGATGTTCTTCGGCGGCACCGGCTTCGTGAACCACTTGTCGTACATCGTCCGGATCTCGGGGCCTTTCATCACCTGACTCATGGCGTCGTCGACGAGCTTTTTGAACTCCGGATCGTCGCGCCGCATCATGAAACCGTATGCCTCCGACGACTGCGGCGTGCCCACGAGCACCCAGTCGGAAGGCTTCGCCGCGAGCGAGCGCGTGCCGGCCAGCAGCACGTCGTCCATCATGTAGGCCACCGCGCGCCCGGTTTCGAGCGTCGCGCGCCCTTCCCCGTAGTCCTTCGCGCTGATGATGCTCATGTTCATCTTCTTCTCTTCGTTCATCTTGCGAAGAATGCGCTCGGACGTCGTGCCCTGATTCGTCACGACGGTCTTGCCCGCGAGATCGGGAAAGTCCTTGATGCCGGAGTCCTTCTTCGTGAGCAAACGCGTCGTCGCGACGAAGAACGTGTCCGAAAACGCGACCTGATTCTGCCGCGACGCGAGATTGGTCGTCACGCCGCATTCGAGATCGACCGTGCCGTTCTGCACGAGCGAAATGCGATTCTGCGACGTCACGGGAATGAAGCGCACGCGCAAATCCGGATGCTTCGTCTTCGCCTTAACCGCGTCGATCACCTTGTTGCACAAGTCCTGCGAGAAGCCAACGACGTCGTTGTTCGCATCGACGTAGGAGAACGGCACGGACGTCTCGCGATGCCCGATCGCGATCAGGTTGACGCTCTGAACCTTGGCGAGCGTCGGCTGGCCGTCCTGCCCGTAGCTCGCGCCCGCGACGAGGGATAACGCTACAGTCGATGTGAGCAACGACGTGAGTTTCATGGCGGCCTCTTTAGATGGAATGATACATATGTTGCCATCTACAAAATTCACGCAACATATGTATTCACCCTAAGCCACATCGCACGACCGCGCGTCGCGACTTTTGCTTACAAATGTCACAGCAATCGCGTCCACCGCCGTCGTCGCGCGGCGTTATAGCTGGCAGGCACCCACAGGAGTCGCTGCCATGAACGCCGTATCCGAGATTCAAACTAAGTCGTCCCGCATCCATCCGCTCGTCGCGGTAGCCGCCGTATCGGTCATCCTCGCGTGCGGCACCGGCATTGCCGCGATGACGGGCCTTCTCCCATCGTCGAAGGCGACGGCCACGACGGTCACGGCCTCGCCGCTCGTCGACGCGCAAACGGCCACGCACGCGCCTGTCGCGCAGGCGTCGCAGGCTTCGCAGCCGGTGATTCCGCAAGCCGCATCGCTGCCGCGCGCCGTGCGCGGGCATCATCCGACGCCGGTGCGCAGGCCCGCGCCGGCTCAGGAAAGCACGTCCTATGCGCCGCCTTCCGCGCCCGCCTACGATCCGTACGCCGGCGAAGTGACCGCCGTCAACGCCGTGCAAAGCGCGCAGCCGACGACCGGCATCGGGGCCATCGGCGGCGCGGTGGTCGGCGGCCTCGCGGGCACGCAGATCGGCAACGGCCGCGGACGCACGGCGGCGACGATCATCGGTGCGATCGGCGGCGGGCTCGCGGGCAACCAGATCGAACACGTCGTTCACAAGGCGACGACTTATCAGGTGCAGGTCCGCATGAGCGACGGCAGCGTGCGCAACTTCGATTACCAGGCCGCGCCCGGCGTGGCGGTCGGTCAGAAAGTGCACGTCTCCGGCGAGACGTTGACGCCCGCGTGAGCGAGCGGCCGCGCGCCTTAAGACAAAGCTAATTTTCCGGTGCGATGATGCTTTCGACGTCAAAAGCATCCAACGCACCCAGCGTTCCGGCGCGACAGACCGCCCCGGCCCGCGCGAACACCTCTTTCGGGAGTACTGCCGTGAAGAAGAAATCGACGAACATGAAATCCGCCCGTCCCGCGATGTCGCCGCTTTTGCGCGCGCTGACATACAGCCGCGCCGCACGCGAACCGATGATCGACGCGATGCTGTTGCACTGCTATGCGGCGCTCGATGCGTTTCATCGCGGACACGGTTCGCAGCCGCTTTTCATGACGCTATGCCGTCACATGCTGGTCGCCGAAGAGTTGTGCCAGCTTGGCCACGCGCCGGAATTCGAAGACGACATCATGTTCGCGCACGAAGCGCTGGTCGAACTCGATTCGCATCATTCGGCCGATGGCGTCTGGACACTCGACGCCGATCAACACGCGCGTCTGTGCACGGCGCTCGCCGTATTCGCTGAGCAACTGGAAGACGCGACGCTCGAACACATCGCGCAAGCCGAAGCGCGCATGGTCACGCAATCGCTCGTCGCGTCGAGCATGCGTTCGGGTATCGGGCGTGTGGAAGCGGTGTCGTCGGCTGGCTGAAAAGCGCTCCGAGGGTTGGGACTTTCCCGCAGGTGCTTATCATTTTGCGAATGTGTTTGCGAGCGTACATTCTTAGGAATGGCTATTCGCAATACTTATTTCAGCGCACGGGGGGGAAGCAGTAAAACGCGCTGAGAGACCGACAAACAGGATGGGCGGCACTCGAACGGGTTGTGGGTAAAAACAAAGCGCAAGAATAAGAAAGCAAAGCGCGAGTTTTTGCCGACGACGCGGCGAGTCGCAGGCGAAGGACGCCAGCGCCCCGACAAAGAAGCTCAAAAGCCGGCATTCGCCGGCTTTTTCTTTGGTGTTCCCGAAGCGGGATCAGCGGATGGCGGCGAACACGGTCCGCGCGCACTCGGCGCACCAGTGGCGCGGCACCGCGTCGGGACGCGCGTTCCACACGTGGCCGTATGCGCATCGCCAACTCAGGGGTGTCGCGACGTCGACATAGTGGTGCGAGAGCAGCGCGCCGCCGCGAGCTTGCGCGAGTTCGCGCAGACGCTTCGTCTCCAGTTCGCGCCGCTCGGTCGCGCAATTCATGCAGCGCACGTTCTGCGCAATGTCGAGCGCCTTGTCCCAGCGATGCCCGCGGCCGCAATCCCAGAGCGTGAGTCTCTTCGCATCGGCGCCGCTCAGCGCCCGATCGCGATAGCGCGATGCTTCGTCCATCAGACGAAGGCGCGTGTCGTATGTCATCGGATCGCTCATCGTTCTCATGCCGGGAATCAGCGTTGGCCGCCGCGAATCGCTTCGGAGCGCGACGTCGTCACGACGGTGCCGTCCGGGCCGAAATGCGCGTTGAACATGGCGTCCTGATTCACGCCATCTTCCAGCCAATGCCAGCTCCAGACGCGCTCCTTCTTCAGCCGATACTCCGCGATCTCGGTGGGCTTGCCGAGCAGTCTGCGTACTTCGTCCATCGTCATGCCGGGCCGCACTTTCGCGAAATTCGCGGCGGTCAGCACCTGCGTCACGGAGACGAAGCGGCCGTTCGCATCGAGATCGACCATATAGGTGTTCGTGCCCGCCGGGCCGCGCGGATATTCGAGGCGCTTGCTGCCGTCGGTGAAAGCGCGCTCGGTTTCCGGTTCGCCCATCTGATCGCGAATCTGCGCCTCGGTCGTGACGCCGGGCTGCAGATTCTTGAGCAACAGGTTATCCGGCTTCACGGCATTGAAAACCGACTTGAGCTTGTTCAACGCTTCCTCGCTCTGTTGCTGATCGCAGCCGGAAAACAGCGATGTCAGCGACGCCGCGGCCAGCACGGCGATGATGATCTTCTTCACTTTCGGCTCCCTTGCCGCGCGGATCAAATCAGCCACCCGACGCGCCGAGCAGCGGCATTGGATTGACCGCGGCGCCCGACTTTCTGACTTCGAAATGCAGCGACGGCGTGCCGCTCGGTCCGGTGCCCATGTCCGCGATGGTGGCGCCCTGTTTCACCGTGTCGCCTTCCTTCACGAGCAGCTTCTCGTTGTATGCGTAAGCGGTCAGATAGTCGTTGCTGTGCTTGACGATGATCATGCGCCCGTAGGCACGCAAGCCGCTGCCCGCGTACACCACCTTGCCCGAAGCCGCTGCCTTGACCGGTTGCCCGACCTTGCCTTCGATGTCTATGCCCTTGTTGCCGCTCGCGCCGAACTTGCGCACGATGTCGCCGCGCACGGGCCAGGCGAAGGTGCCCTTCGACGCGGTCGCGGCGGGTTTTTCAGACGCGGACTTTTCAGCTACGGACTTTTCGGCTGCCGGCTTTTCAGCCACGGGCTTTTCAGAAGCGGACTTTTCAGCCACGGACTTTTCAGAAGCCGATTTTTCAGCCACGGACTTTTCAGCCGCAGGCTTCTGCGCGATCGATTTTTCCGGTGTCGGCAGAAGCGGCGGCTGCGCCATCTTCGATCCGGCGGCCGTCGAACTCGCCATCGTCGACGGCGCACCCGGCGGCGCCACGCGCAACACCTGGCCGACGTTCACCTGCTTGCTCTCCGGCAGCGTGTTCCACTTGGCGAGATCGGCGGGCTTCTGCTTGAAGTTGCGCGAAATGCCGTAGAGCGTATCTCCGGGCTTCACGCGATAAAAGCCCGGCTCGACGGGCGTGGACGTCGTCGGTGCGAGCGGCGCGGGCGTCACGCTCGGCGACGCGCTCTGCAAGACCGGCGGCGCGGTCAACGCCGAATTTTCGACGATCGGCGCTGGCGAGCGCGGCGTCGATGTACACCCCGTCAGCCACGCGGTCATTCCCGCAACGAGCGCCATGCCCGCGATCGCCGCGCGCGGATTCGATCCGAAACCATTCTTGTGCATCACCACCAGCTTTCTCATGCTTGTCGTCTTGAACTTTTTCACTTGCCGGCCGCACTCGCTCAGGCGGCGTCTTCAACAGGCGCAAACGCCGATCGCCACGGTGAATACCGCGCGCTCCCGCTTGCACCGCATCATTCTCAAACTCTGAAGAAACACAATCCCGCCAGCATAAAACATTACAGAAGCAAATTCGCCTCAGTTACCTAAACGACACACTTCGTCAAACGGCTGACCGAAACCTTTGGCATTCCAAATTTTTGACATACACCGCGCCGGCCATGCGTCGGCCTGTCGTCCACGCGATTGGCAGGCGGCTGCATCGACAATCCTTGACAGTCGATAAGCGGCCGATTGCAGATTCCGCTTGCATTCCGCATCGCATCGCGCTTCCCGCGGCCGTGATTTGCGCGCCCCGTTCCGCCGCCAGGACGGTTCGATGTCTTCGCGAAGCCGGCATTCCACGACCTCGCGAATCCTGCCCTTATTCAAGCCTTCGAATTGCGACGGCTCATCTTCCACAGCGCGCCGATCGCCACCGGCACGATTGCCGCGCCGATCCCGACCAGCACGATCACGTTCAGATACTGCTTGATGAACGGAATGTTGCCGAAGAAATAGCCGAGCAACACGAGCAACAACACCCAGATGAGCGCGCCCAGAATATTGAAGAGCTGAAAGCGCGCGTGGCTCATCGACGACACGCCCGCGACGAACGGCGCGAAGGTCCGCACCACCGGTACGAAACGCGCGATCACGATGGTCTTGCCGCCGTGCTTTTCATAAAAATTGTGCGTTTTCTGCAGCGCGGCGCGGTCGAGAAAGCGTTCGAGCACGGGAATGTTCGTGTCGAACACTTTCGGCCCGATGGCGCGGCCGATCCAGTAGTTCAGCGTGTTGCCGGTCACGGCCGCGACAAGCAGAAGCGAGATCAGCGCGAAGAGATCCATCTCGTGCGACGCGGCGAACGCTCCGCCGATGAACAAGAGCGAATCGCCCGGCAGGAACGGAAACACGACGAGCCCGGTCTCGCAGAACACGATCAGGAACAACACCGCGTAGACCCAGGCGCCGTAATTCTGGATGAAGACACCGAGCGACTTGTCGATGTGAAGGATAAGTCCCAGGAATTGCAGCAACGTGTCCAAAAATCTTTCCTCAAAAAAGTAAGCCGGCGCCGGAAAAGCGGCGCGTCGGCAACGCGTGCGGGAGTCGCGCCATGATACCGAAGTGGCGCGTCGCCTCGGATAAAAAGGCGTATCCAGACGCCATGATGCGGCGTGTTGGCGGGCATGGACGGGCGCGGGCGATCGCGCCGGAGGCAAAAAGGGCGCAACGTCGCGAATCGTTATAATTTCGCCATGTCCGACCTCAACGAAACCTCCGCTGGCGCTTTGACAGCCGATGGCGAGCGCCGTTCGCGCGCCATCGCCCCGCTGCCCGACCAGCTCATCAGCCAGATCGCCGCGGGCGAAGTGGTCGAGCGGCCGGCGTCGGTCGTCAAGGAACTGCTGGAAAACGCGCTCGACGCCGGCGCGACGACGCTGCGCATCACGCTTGACGAAGGCGGCGTAAAACGCATCGTGGTTGCCGACGACGGTTGCGGCATTCCGCCGAACGAACTTGCCCTCGCGCTGATGCGCCACGCGACGAGCAAGATCCGCTCGCTCGCCGACCTGGAAGCCGTCGCGACGCTCGGGTTTCGCGGCGAGGCAATCGCATCGATCGCATCGGTGGCCGAGTTGTTCATCACGAGCCGCACCGAAAGCTGTGAGCACGCGACGCGCATCGACGCGCAGACCGGCGCGATTTCACCCGCCGCGGGCACCGTCGGCACGACGATGGAAGTGCGCGAACTGTATTTCAACACGCCCGCGCGGCGCAAGTTCCTGAAAAGCGAGCAGACCGAGCTCGGACATTGCCTCGACGTGATTCGCCGCACGGCGCTCGCGCGGCCCGATGTCGCGATTTCGGTGATGCACAACGGCAAAGCCGTCGAGCACTGGAACGCGAGCGATCCACGAACGCGCGTCGCGAAGATTCTCGGCGAGGTGTTCGAAACCGCGCACCTGCCGCTCGACGAGCGCGCGGGGCCGCTCGCCGTCTACGGCTGCGCGGGCCTGCCGACGGCGAGCCGCGGCCGCGCCGACCAGCAATATTTCTTCGTGAACGGCCGCTTCGTGCGCGACAAGCTGCTCACACACGCCGTGCGCGCCGCGTATGAAGACGTGTTGCACGGCAATCGCTATCCCGCGTATGTGCTGTTTCTCGATCTGCCGCCCGAATCCGTCGATGTGAACGTGCATCCGTCGAAAATCGAAGTGCGCTTTCGCGATTCGCGCTCGATTCACCAGTACGTCTTTCACGCCGTGCAGCGCGCGTTGGCGCGGCACGCGGGCGCATCGCCGGAAACCACGGCGGGCGGCCACGCGGCGCAGTTGCAGCCGACCGGCCCGGCGTCGTTCAGCGCGAAGCCCTTCGCGGGCACGCCGGACTCGCTCACCCTGAAAAGCGAGAATGGCACGAACTGGATGCGCCAGTCGCGCATGACGCAAGGCACGTTGCCCGTCGCGCAGCCCCTCGCGCTTTACGACGCGCTCTTCGGCCGCAAGGACACGGGCGCGGGTACGTCGAACGCGACGACGGCCGTCGACACGACTTATCCGTCGCTGAACGAGCGGCCGTCCGCGCCGTCGATGGCGAACGACAGCGCCCTCGATCATGCCGGCGAGCAGCCGCTCGGCTTCGCCGTCGGTCAGATTCACGGCATCTATGTGCTGGCGCAGAACGCGCGCGGTCTGGTGGTCGTCGACATGCACGCCGCGCACGAGCGCATTCTCTACGAGCAATTCAAGCACGCGCTCGCCGATCGCGCGATCGCGGTGCAGCCGCTTCTGATTCCCGTGTCGATGACGGCCGAGCCGGTCGAGATCGGCATCGTCGAGGAAGAGCGCGAGACGCTCGATGCGCTCGGCTTCGATCTCGCGGTGCTATCGCCGACGTCGATCGCGATCCGCGCCGTGCCCGCGTTGCTGAAGGACGCCGATCTGCAATCGCTCGCGCGCGCCGTGCTCGCCGACCTGCACGCCTATGGCGGCTCGCGCGTGCTCACCGAGCGTCAGCACGAATTGCTCGGCACGCTCGCATGCCACAACGCGGTGCGCGCGAATCGCCGGCTCACGCTCGACGAGATGAACGCGCTTCTGCGCCAGATGGAAGCGACCGAGCGCGCCGATCAGTGCAATCACGGCCGGCCAACGTGGTATCAACTCACGCTCGCCGATCTCGACCGCCTCTTCATGCGCGGCCAATGAGCGCTTCCGCTTTGCCTGTGGCTTGCCTTCTCGGGCCGACCGCGTCGGGAAAAACCGCGGCCGCGCTGGCGTTCGCGGCGCGGCATCCGGTGGAAATCGTCAGCGTGGATTCGGCGCTCGTTTATCGCGAGATGGATATCGGCACGGCCAAGCCGAGCGCTGCGGAGCGGGCGGCGGCGGCGCATCATCTGATCGACATCATCGATCCCGCCGAGAGCTATTCCGCCGCGCAGTTTCGCGCGGATGCGCTGCGCCTGACCGGTGAGATCGTCGCGCGCGGCAATGTGCCGTTGCTGGTCGGCGGGACGATGCTCTACTACAAGGCGCTGACGCAAGGTCTGAACGATCTCCCCACCGCCGACGCCGACGTGCGCGCCGCACTCGACGCCGATGCCGCCCGCGACGGCTGGCCCGCGCTGCACGCACGGCTCGCGGCGGTCGATCCGCAAACCGCCGCGCGGCTCGCGCCGAACGACTCGCAGCGCATTCAGCGCGCGCTCGAAATATTCATGCTTTCCGGGCAGCCGATGTCCACGCTGCTCGCCGCGCCGCGCACCCAGCACGCGGATACGCCGTACCGCTTCGTGCCGATCGCGCTGGAGCCGTCGGACCGCGCGGTGCTGCACGCGCGTATCGCCGCGCGTTTCGATGCGATGCTCGCGCATGGTTTCATCGACGAAGTTCGCGCGTTGCGTGCTCGCGGCGATTTGAATCTGTCGATGCCGTCGATACGCTGCGTCGGCTATCGGCAAGCGTGGGAATATCTCGACGGCGCGACGGGCTATGACGAAATGCGCGACAAGGGCATTTTCGCGACGCGGCAGTTGTGCAAGCGGCAATTGACGTGGCTGCGCGCGATGCCGGAGCGAGTCGTGGTGGATTGCTGCGCGGAAGACGCGACAGAGCGCGCGCTGGAGGCGATCGAAAGGATCGCGGGCGGCTGAAGCCGGAAACAAAAAACCCTCGCGCTCGGCGAGGGTTTTGGCTTCTGATGTCAACGCGACACGGCGATATCAGACCACCACCGTCTGCGCCTCGCCTTCCTTGCTCTCGCGCACCACGCCGATCTTCCACACTTGCTCGCCCGCGCCCGACAGCAAACCGGTAGCCGCATCGGCATCTTCCGCCGCGACGATCACGGCCATCCCGATGCCGCAGTTGAACACGCGATGCATCTCCGCATCCGCCACGCCGCCGTGCTTCTGCAGCCACGCGAAAAGCGGCGGCAGCGGCCACGCGCGATGATCCAGCTCCGCCGTCAGGCCTTCGCGCAGCACGCGCGGAATGTTCTCGACGAGACCGCCGCCCGTGATGTGCGCCATGCCCTTCACCGTGATGCTTTGCATTGCCGACAGCAGCGGCTTCACGTAAATGCGCGTGGGCGCCATCAAGGCGTCGGCGAGCGAGCGGCCGTCGAAATCGGCGTTCAGATCGGGATTCGCGCGCTCGATGATCTTGCGCACCAGCGAATAACCGTTCGAATGGATGCCGCTCGACGCGAGGCCCAGCACGACGTCGCCCGGCTTGATCGTGCTGCCGTCGATGATCTTGCTCTTTTCCACCGCGCCGACCGCGAAGCCCGCGAGGTCGTATTCGCCGTCCGGATACATGCCCGGCATTTCCGCCGTCTCGCCGCCGATCAGCGCGCAGCCCGCGAATTCGCAACCCGTGGCGATGCCCTTCACGACGTCCGCGGCGGTGTCGACGTCCAGCTTGCCGCACGCGAAGTAATCGAGGAAGAAGAGCGGCTCGGCGCCCTGCACGAGGATGTCGTTCACGCTCATCGCGACGAGATCCTGGCCGACCGTGTCATGCCGGTTCAGCGTGAACGCGAGGCGCAGCTTCGTGCCGACGCCGTCCGTGCCCGACACGAGCACCGGCTCCTTGTACTTCTTCGGCACCTCGAAGAGCGCGCCGAAACCGCCGATGCCGCCCAGCACGCCGTCACGCAACGTTTTCTTGGCAAACGGCTTGATCCGGTCGACGAGCGCGTCGCCCGCGTCGATGTCCACGCCCGCGTCGCGATACGACAAACCTTGGGCGTCCGGTGCGGATTTCGGTTGATTCATGGAGGGGAGAGCGAGAAGGTCGGTAAAATGCGATTTTAACCGATGATGACCCGTCGACGGTCGGCAGGCCGGATTTTCCCGCGTACGCCAGAATGGCGAAGGCGTTTTTTTCGAGATCGAAGGCGATCTCGAAAACGCCCGAGCCATTGACGCACAGGGTTGTTCGCTGCGGCCTTGCGCGTATACCCGCGGCTCAGCCGACAGTTTTCAAGATACGCCCGACTCAAGGCCTGACGATACCGATCTCCCGTGCAACGCCAACTGACGCTCGATCTGGGCACGCCGCCCCCCGCCACCTTCGACAATTTTTTCGCCGCCGGCAATCACGAACTGATCGCGCGGCTGCGCGCGCTCGAAGGCGCGCTCGCGGCCGGGCCGGTCGCGGACCGCACGTTCTACGTGTGGGGCGAGCCGGGCAGCGGCCGCAGCCATTTGCTGCAGGCGCTCACGCACGAGGCGAACGGCCATGCGCGCTATCTGAGCCCGCAAAGCGCGCTCAACGCGTTCGGTTTCGATCCGCGCGTGACGCTTTATGCCGTCGACGACTGCGACCGCCTTTCGCCCGCCCAGCAGATCGCCCTCTTCAATCTCTTCAACGAAGTGCGCGCGTATCCGACGAGCGCGCTGGTCGCGACCGGCAACTACGCGCCGCTTGCGCTCACGGTGCGCGAAGATCTGCGCACGCGGCTCGGCTGGGGCCTCGTGTTCCACCTTCAGCCGCTATCCGACGAAGCGAAAGCATCGGTGCTGAAGCACGCGGCGCGTGAACGCGGCATCGTGCTCGCCGAGGACGTGCCCGGCTATTTGCTCACGCACTTTCGCCGCGACAT
Source organism: Caballeronia glebae (assembly GCF_001545035.1). Classification (GTDB taxonomy): domain Bacteria; phylum Pseudomonadota; class Gammaproteobacteria; order Burkholderiales; family Burkholderiaceae; genus Caballeronia; species Caballeronia glebae. The sequence continues at coordinate 181,361 of NZ_FCOJ02000002.1, read as the reverse complement.
GCCGAGCCTCATGGCGCTCCTCGACGAGCTCGACCGCTTTTCGCTCGAACAAAAGCGCGCGGTGACGCGGGCGCTCCTGCGCACGATGCTCCAGCAGAGCGGCCGCGCCGCGCCGCTCGCGCCCGTATCGGCGCAGGAGCAGACGCCCGCAGATCCCATCTTCCCCGATTCCGCCCCGGCCGCGCCGGACAACGATCCGACCCGCTTCAAGTAGAATGCGCACCCATGGACCTCGCCCTCTTCGATCTCGACCACACGCTCATTCCCACCGACAGCGACCACGAATGGGGCCGCTTCATGGTGAAGCTCGGCATCGTCGAGGCGCAATCCTTCGCGCGTCAGAACGACGCCTTCTACGCCGATTACAAGGCGGGCGTGCTCGATATCAACGCGTATCTGCACGCGATGCTGGCCCCGCTCGCGAAATACTCGCGCGCGCAACTCACCGACTGGCACACGCAATTCATGCGCGAGGTGATCAACCCGCGCATCGTGCCGGCGGCCGTCACGCTCGTGCGCGAGCATCAGGACAACGGCGATCTCTGCTGTCTCGTCACCGCAACGAACGCGTTCATCACCGCGCCCATCGCGGAAGCATTCGGCATCGAAACGCTGATCGCCTGCGAAGTGGAAACGGTCGACGATCATCCGCACGGCGCGCTCACCGGCCGGCCGGCCGGCACGCCGAGCTATCGCGAAGGCAAGATCGTGCGCGTCGAGCAATGGCTCGCGTCGCTCGGCAAGCATCTCGACGACTTCAAGCACAGCTATTTCTACAGCGACTCGCACAACGACATTCCGCTGCTCGAGCGCGTCACCGACCCGGTCGCGACCAACCCCGACGACACCCTGCGCGCGCACGCGCAAGCCAAAGGCTGGCGCATCCTGAACCTGTTCGACACACGTGATTAAAAAACTCATCCGCAAGCTGTTCGGGCATGAAAGCGCCGATTCCGACGAAGGCGCTGCGAACGACACGCCGAGCGCTTCGCCCGAGGCCAAACCCGCTCGCAAGAGCACGCGCAAGAAAGCCGCCGCGCCCGTGAAGCGCGACCCGAGCGTGCCGATCATCCTTTCATCGGAGATTCACGGCATCGATCCGTCGCTGATCTCGAAGAACGCGGTCCGCGTGACCGACGGTCTGCAGCACGGCGGACATCGTGCGTTCATCGTCGGCGGCGCGGTGCGCGATCTGCTGCTCGGCGTCGCGCCGAAAGACTTCGACGTCGCCACCGACGCCACGCCCGATCAGGTGCAAAAGCTCTTTCGCCGCGCGCGCATCATCGGGCGGCGCTTTCAGATCGTGCACGTGCAGTTCGGGCAAGAGATCATCGAGACCTCGACGTTTCGCGCGCTCATGGACGTGCCGCCGGAGCCTTCCGCCGAACCGCCGCGACGCCTGAAACGCGGCGAGCTCGACAGCCGCACGCACGCCGTCGATGCGAGCGGCCGCGTGCTGCGCGACAACGTCTGGGGCGAGCAGCACGAAGACGCCACGCGCCGCGACTTCACCATCAACGCGATGTACTACGATCCGGCCACGCAAACCGTGCTGGATTATCACGACGGCATGGCCGATATCCGCGCGCGCCTGTTGCGCATGATCGGCGATCCGGCCACGCGTTATCGCGAAGACCCGGTGCGCATGCTGCGCGTCGTGCGTTTCGCGGCAAAGCTCGGCTTCGAGATCGACGAAGCCACGCGCGCGCCGATCAAGGACCTCGCCGACCTGATGAACAACGTGCCGGCCGCGCGCCTCTTCGACGAGATGCTGAAGCTGCTGCTGTCCGGTCATGCGCTCGCGTGTCTCACGCGGCTGCGTCAGGAAGGCCTGCATCACGGCGTATTGCCTTTGCTCGATGTCGTGCTCGAACAGCCGCATGGCGAGAAGTTCGTCACGCTCGCGCTCACCAGCACCGACGAGCGCGTGCGCGCGGGCAAGAGCGTGTCGCCCGGCTTCCTGTTCGCCACGCTTCTATGGCACGACGTGCAGACGCGCTGGCAGCAATACACGGCGAACGACGACTATCCGGTGCCGGCATTGCATCGCGCGATGGACGATGTCCTCGACATGCAGACGGAAAAGCTCGCGATCCACAAGCGCTTCTCGTCCGACATGCGCGAGATCTGGGGTCTTCAGCATCGGCTGGAAAAGCGCGGCCGCAGCGCGCTTAAGCTGCTGGAACACCAAAGATTCAGAGCGGGGTATGATTTCCTGCTACTGCGTTGCGAATCGGGCGAGCTCGATGCGGCCATCGGCCAATGGTGGAGCGACTTCATCGACGGCGATCACGCCGCGCGCGAAGCGCTGCTGTCCGAAGGCGGCAAGGATCGCAGCGGCCCGAAGAAGCGGCGGCGCCGCAGCAACGCGAAGCGCCGCACGGGCGAGCCGGGCGAGTTGGGTACGCAAGACGAGCAAGCCGCGCAAGAAAACGCTGGCGAGCCGGTATCGAGCGCGGCGAACAAGCGCGAAGGCGCCGACAACGAGTAACGCCGGATTTGGTTACAGTAGCGAAGAGCGATCCTGCTTACCCGCTTTTCGCTGTGACCCACGCGTAGGACTTTTGCCATGACGATTGCTTATCTGGGCCTGGGGGCGAATCTCGGCGATGCGCGCCAGACCCTGAAAGACGCAGTCGTGTGTCTCGCCCAGCAGCACACGATCAGCGTGCTCGCGAAATCGAGCGTCTATCGAACCGCGCCGATCGATTCATCGGGCGACGATTACTTCAATTGCGTCGTCAAGCTCGAAACGAGCCTGCCCGCGCGATCGCTGTTGCGTCTGTGTCATCACATCGAGTTGCAGTTCGGGCGCGAGCGGCCGTATCGCAATGCGCCGCGCACGCTCGATCTCGACATTCTGTTGTACGGCGCATCGAGCATCGACGAAGCGGATCTCGTCGTGCCGCATCCGCGCATGACCGAGCGCGCGTTCGTGCTCGTGCCGCTCGTCGAGCTAGAGCCGGATCTCATTCTTCCGCAACGCGGCCGCGCGGATGCGTTCATCGACGAGGTCGCCGATCAGCGCATCGAGAAAGTGGCCGCCTGCCAGTGCATGGTCGCCGCGCAGCCGAGCGCCGCGGACGCAACCGCCACTCCTTCCACCAAGACAGACTGCCGATGAGCGTAACGCCACTCACCGTGACCGCGCCGCAATTGCGGCCGCCGCATCGTTACATCGCGATCGAAGGGCCGATCGGCGTCGGCAAGACGACGCTTGCGACGCTGCTCGCCGAACGCTGGTCGATGCGCACGCTCTTCGAGCGCCCGCAGGACAATCCGTTTCTCGAACGCTTCTATCGCGACACGACGCGGCACGCGCTCGCCACGCAGTTGAGCTTTGCGTTGCAGCGCGCCTCGCAGGCGCTGGAAGCCGCCGATATCGTGACGGGCGGCGCCGCGTTGATGACCGACTTTCTCACGCAAAAGAGCGAGATTTTCGCGCGTCTCACGCTGCCCGACGACGAGTTTCAGCTCTACAAGGACGTCGTCTCGCGCATTCGAGCGAGCGCCCCCGCGCCCGATCTCGTCATCTATCTGCAGGCGAGCCCGGAAGTGCTCTTCTCGCGCATCCAGAAACGCGCGCTGCCAATGGAACTGCAAATCTCGGATTCGTATCTGCGCGCGCTCTGCGATGCTTATAACGAATACTTCTATCACTACGACGCGACGCCGTTGCTCACGGTGAACGCCGAGCACCTGAACCCGCTTGCTTCCGATGACGACCTCGCGCTTCTGATCGAGCGCATCGAGACCATGCGCGGGCGCAAGGAATTCTTTGTCAAAGGCGTGTCGGTCTGAACTCGCAGCCCGGCCACGCTCTCTTCAGTGAAACGATCATGACGTATCTGCAGGAAACGAATCGCGCGACGATCACCGTCCCCAAGCTCCAGACCATGCGCGAAAACGGCGAGCGCATCGCGATGCTCACGTGCTACGACGCGAGCTTTGGCGCATTGCTCGAACGCGCGGGCGTCGATGTGATGCTGATCGGCGATTCGCTCGGCAACGTGCTGCAAGGCCACGGCACGACGCTGCCCGTGACGCTCGCCGACATTGCGTATCACACGGCATCGGTCGCGCGCGGCAATCGCAGCGCGCTGATCGTCGCGGACATGCCGTTCGGCACCATCGGCTCGAAGGAAGACGCCTACGCGAACGCCGTGCAACTGATGCGCGCGGGCGCGCAAATGGTGAAGATCGAAGGCGGCGAATGGCTCGCGGACACCGTGCGCTTTCTCGTCGAGCGCTCGATTCCGGTGTGCGGACACGTCGGTTTGACGCCGCAATCGGTGCACGCTTTCGGCGGCTTCAAGGTGCAGGGCAAGTCCGAAGCGGCGGCCGAGCAGATGAAGCGCGACGCCCTTGCGCTGCAGGAAGCGGGCGCGCAACTGCTCGTGATCGAAGCCGTGCCGACATTGCTCGCGAGCGAAGTCACCGCCGCGCTCGCGATTCCGACGATCGGCATCGGCGCGGGCCTCGGCTGTTCGGGGCAAGTGCTCGTGCTGCACGACATGCTCGGCATCTTCCACGGCAAGCGGCCGCGCTTCGTCAAGGACTTCATGCAAGGTCAGCCGAGCATTCTCGCAGCCGTCGAAGCGTACGTGCGCGCGGTGAAGGACGGCAGCTTCCCCGGCCCTGAGCACACGTTCTGATTGTTTGCGCCCGGCATCGACCGGGCTTTTGGTTTCGGCGTGCGCGGTCTGCGTTTTGTCGTACATACTGGCGAGCTTCTTGCACATACGCTTGCTGGCAGTCACCAAAAAAAAAGCGAGAACAATCATGTGGCAGGTTCTTCCCGATGAATACGTCCGGGCTCAACTGGCGGTCGGCGCGCTCGTCGCGCTGGGCGTGGCGCGCGTGGTGGCTGCGGGAATCGGGGCACAGCGCGGCTGGCGCATTGCGGCCGTCACGCGCTGGTTCATCGGTGCGGCGGTCGTGTTCTGCCTGCCGCAGATTATCGAAGTGATCTTCCTCGGCAATTCACACACGGCGTTCGTCGAACTGCAAGGCAAGATCATCGGCTGCGCGGTGGCGCTCTTTTGCGCGCCGATCGTCAGCCACAGGCTCGGCTACGAGTAACGATCGCGCCGGGTTCGCGCCGGGTTCGGCCGCCCGTCGGCGTTTCCGATCCAGCGCTTTTCATTGACGAAACGCATCGGAATTTTCGTATTGCCACGACGAGGGCCGACGGCGTACTGTCGCTTTGCGCAGCCTACCGTTTGAAAGGATCGACGCTCAGCGAATCGTTTCGTCGTCCAAATCGAAATTGAAGTTGGCGAGGCTGTCGCATTTCCCATTTCTGGAGCGACAGATGCCTGGTTTCCTGAAGCAGTATTTCTTTCTCGCGTTTGCGTTGGTGTTCGCGTCGACGGGCAGCGCTCCGGCATGGAGCGCGCCCGACTGCTCGACCATGAACACGCCGATCCTTCAATCCGTCAACCCGGCGTTGCAGAGCAATCTCCTCACGCCATGGCAGGAGGAGATCGACAGCGCGGCTCGCGACAACGGCTTTACGGACAAGCGCGGCACTGCCTTTCTCGTCTCGATGAACCAGGCGGACGGACTCGTTCCGGTAACACGCACGTATCACCCGGGCACGCACGACTTCTTCTGGACCACCAATCCGCAATCCGCGGCCGCCTATGGCTATCAACCGACGACGCTGGTCTTCTACGCATCGCCGGACAACGCGTCCGGCTGCGACGTGCCCGTGTACCGCTTCAACAAGAACGGAATGCATCGGTACGCGGTGACGCCTGCCGATCAGGCGCAACTGAAGGCCGACAACTGGACCGCGGACGGCGTCGTGTTCTGGGCGCGCGCCAATCCGAAGTTCAGCATCGCAATCATGCCCGACACGCAGATGGAAGTGGGCGTCGACGGCGGCGGCAAGGACGACAAGCGTTTCGCGCAGCGCACGCAGTGGCTCGCGGATTCTCGATACACGCTGAATCTGCAATACGTCCTGCACAGCGGCGACGTAACCAACTGGGGCGAACGCGACACGCCGCAACTCGACATGGCGAGCGAGGCGATCAAGCGGCTGGAGCAAGTGAAACTTCCCTATGTGCTCACCGTGGGCAATCACGACACGCGCGCGGTTTGCGCAGGCGGCTCCGCGTGCCCGGGCGAAAAGGCGTGGGAAACCGTGCGGCAACTGCCGGCGTTCAACCGATACTTCAATGCGCGTTTCTCGAATGGCGGCGTCGCGGGCCAGTTCGCGGCCGGCGATCTCTCCAACGTGTACAGCACTTTCGAAGCGGGCGGCCTGAAATGGCTCGTGATGTCGCTGGAATTGTGGCCGCGCGCGGAGGTGCTCACATGGGCCGACGGGATCATCAAGAGCATGCCGACGCGTAACGTGATCATCGTCACGCACTCGTTCCTGAACAGCGGCGGCGCGATACGAGCCGACAACGGCGGCTACGGCGTCAGCAGCCCGGCTACGATCTACGAAAAGGTGATCAAGTACAACCCGAACGTGCGCTTCGTGTTCTCCGGGCACGAGGGGAACGCGGCGCGTCTCGTCGTGCCGGCCGGCGGCAACAACGCGGTCGCGTATCTGCAGGCGTTTCACTCGGCTACCACCAATCCGGTGCGCATCGTGGAGATCGACACGGACGCCAACACCGCGACGAGTTTCATCGCCGCGCCGTACACGAACGAGACGTGGGACCAGTACTGGAGCCTCGACAGCAACATGAAGTACGTGCGCTGAACGCTGGCGGCCGGGCCCGCCGCGCGTCAATTCATCAGCGCCGATCCCGGCATGCTGTGCGACAGCACGGCGGCCGCCACGAAAACTCCGGCCATCATCAGTGCTTCGACGCGCATCACGTTGATGACCGTGTGCGCGTCCATCGTCGATGCCGAGCGTGACAGGCGCGGCAACGCCGACCAGCGATTGAGCGCGCCGAATACGAGCGCCGCCGCGACCAGCAGCAACTTCACGATCAACGCATGACCCCACGTGCTCGCGCTCAGCACCGCGAGCGATCCGCCGGTGCCGCGCCACGCGTTGAACGCGCCCGTCAGCACGACGAGCGCGACCGCGATCGACGCCGCTCGCGACATGCGCGCGACCGTGCGGATCAGAAACGCCCGCGCCACCGATGTATCGAGCGCCGGCAACACGAACGCGCCCACGACGACAATGCCGCCCCACACCGCTGTCGCCAGCAGATGCAGCGTCTGGACCGCTTCGGCGAGCGAGAACGCGCCAGCATCGGCGGCATGCCCGACCGCCGACTTGCCCGCCGCGACGATCAGCGCCGCAAGCAGCGCCATGCCGATGCGCGCAACCGCCGTTGCGCCGCCGCCTGCCGTTGCCGCCGCCGCCAACAACAGCACGCTGCCCGCCAGCGCGACCGACCAGCCGATGCCCGCATGAGTGGCCGTCGCGACGAGCCACAACGCGTCGCCCGCCTGCGCGATCGGCGCGCCGCTCATCGACGCCGATTGCAGCCACAACGAAACGAAGGTGCACAGCACGAGCGAAATGGCGGCGATCGAACCGCCGCGCGCCGCCCGCAGCCAGCCGCGCCGCGCGGGCGACACGGTCGCGAACGCCTGTTCGCGTGACAACCAGACGTTCAGCAGCAGCGCACCGAGCGTGCAGGCAAAGGCAAAATCGGCGAGCGCCGCGAAGGCCGTCTGCGCGAGCCAGAGAGGATCGTCGTTCATCATGCGGAATCGGGCGCGGCGCGAACGCGCATGGCCAAGGGGAAGGTCATCGGGGGAAATTGGCGGAGTCTAAACGAACGTTCACGGTGCAGCACAGCATCGAACGTGATCGAAACGCCTTGAATTTTTGCCGGACGCTTCCGAAACTGCATGAAGCGCATCGGTCGGACGTCGCATCGAGTCGAATATTTGTCGAAAGTCATTGAACCGCGCGCGCCTAGGAAGTTCGCCGCGGGCGGTCAATAGCCGCGCGGCATATTGTCGCGAATGCGCTGCAGTGGGACTTAGAGCGAGATTGTGTCAAATAGTCACCATCATGCATCGATGATAGAATTCCGCGTCGCATCAGAGGCTCGTCGAGCCGCTGTGGCCGTGGTCCGCCACCCACCGCCCCTTGCGTGGCCGTGGTTCGCCACCTTCGCACCGAGCCGCACGAAGCTCGGCAGGTCCCCGAATTTCATGGAGTGTCGCGTGTTTTCAAGACGCATTTTTCGTCCGCTGCTCGCTATGGCTTTTGCCTCGGCTCTGGTAGGCAGCGCTGGCGTTTTCAGCTCCGCCGCGCAGGCGCAAAACCAGCCGATCGCACCGGACACGATGGCCGCGCGCGTGCAAGGCTGTACCGCGTGCCACGGCGTTCACGGTGAAGGCACGGACAACGACTACTTCCCGCGTCTTGCCGGCAAGCCTGCCGACTATCTGTACAACCAGCTCCAGAATTTCCGCGAAGGCCGGCGCAGATATCCGCCGATGAACTACCTCGTCACGTATCTCTCGGACGATTACCTTCATCAGATCGCGACGTACTTCTCGAACCAGCGCCCGCCGTATCCGCCGCCCGTCAAATCGAACGTGTCGGCATCGACGCTCTCGCGCGGCCAGCAGATCGTGCTGAACGGCGATGCGTCGAAGAACATTCCCGCGTGCGCGGCCTGCCACGGCAAGGGTCTGACCGGCATGCAGCCGGCCATCCCGGGTCTCGTCGGCCTGCATTCGGACTACATCAGCGCGCAAGTCGGCGCATGGAAGTCGGGCACGCGTCACGCCAAAGCGCCCGACTGCATGCAGCAGATCGCCTCGCGCCTGACGGATGACGACGTGACCGCCGTCGCCGCATGGCTCTCTACGCAAACCGCACCCGCCAACCCGGTGCCCGCGCCTGCTGGCTCGTTGAAGATGCCGCTCAAGTGCGGCAGCGAACTGCAATAAGGCGTCTGGAGCGACAACATAATGAAACGCAAGTCCCTGTTCGCACTTTCCTCGGCTGTCGTGGTGGCAGCCGTCGCAGCCGGCGCCGTCCTCTGGTCGGGCGGCGACAACCTGCATTCGGGCGGCGCCATCGCGGCGACACCGGCCGACAAAGCCGCGCTCGTTAAGCAAGGTGAATACCTCGCGCGCGCCGGCGACTGTATCGCGTGCCACACGGTGCGCGGCGGCAAGGAGTTCGGCGGCGGCCTGCCTATGGCAACGCCTTTCGGCACCATGTTCACGCCGAACATCACGCCGGACGATCAATACGGCATCGGCAAGTGGACCTCCGACGACTTCTATCGCGCGATGCACACGGGTCGCTCGAAAGACGGTTCGCTGCTCTATCCGGGCTTCCCGTTCACGAGCTACACGAAGGTCACGCGCGCCGACTCGGACGCGATCTATGCGTACCTGCGTTCCGTGCCGCCGATCTCGGAGCCGAGCCGTCCGCATGAACTGCGCTTCCCGTTCAACAACCGCAATCTGCTGATCGGCTGGCGCACGCTGTTCTTCTCCGAAGGCGAGTACAAGCCGGACCCGACCAAGTCGGTCGAATGGAACCGTGGCGCGTATCTCGTGGAAGGCCTCGGTCACTGCGGCATGTGCCATACATCGATCAACGCGATGGGCGGCCCGGTAAGCTCGGCGGCCTTTGCCGGCGGCCTGATCCCGCTGCAGAACTGGTACGCGCCGTCGCTGACGTCGAACAAGGAAGCCGGTCTGGGCGACTGGGACCTGAAAGACATCAACGATCTGCTGAAGACCGGCGTGTCGCAACGCGGCGCGGTGTTCGGCCCGATGGCGGAAGTGGTTCACAACAGCCTGCAGTACATGACCGACGCGGACATCAACGCGATCTCGACCTATCTCAAGTCGATTCCGCAGAAGAAGGAAGCGCCGGAAGTCATGCAGCTGGAGACGTCGGACAAGTTCGGCGGCGAGCTGCAGACGCTGGGCAAGAAGGTCTACACCGAAAACTGCGCGAAGTGCCATCAGGAAAACGGTCTCGGCAAGCCGCCGGCATATCCGCCGCTCGCCAACAACCAGTCGATCCAGATGCCGTCGGCCGTCAACCCGATCCGCATGACCTTGAACGGCGGATATCCGCCGAGCACGGAAGGCAACCCGATGCCGCACGGCATGCCGCCTTTCGCGCAGGCGCTGTCGGATACGGAAGTCGCCGCAGTCGTGACGTACATCCGTATGTCGTGGGGCAACCACGGCACGCCGGTGTCGCCGCAGCAGGTGAGCAACCTGCGTTCGGCGCCGCTCGACTGACGTCCGCGGCGGCCATCCGCCAAGAGAGCGTACAATACGCATTTGGGGCGCAGCCTTCGTAGTTGGGGCCGCGCCCTTTGTCTTTTGGTGGATTCGATTCATGCACGCAGGCGAGCGTTTCAACAGCATCAGCCATCTGGTCGGCGCGCTGCTGTCGGTGGCGGGACTGGCCGCGCTCGTCACGATGGGCGCGCTGGACGGCGACGCGTACAAGGTCGTCAGCTTCGCCGTGTATGGCGCGATGCTCTGCGTGCTCTACATCATCTCCACGCTGTATCACTGGGCGCGCACCCCGCGCGTGAAAGCGATACTGCAAAAGTGCGATCACTCGGCCATCTACTTGTTGATCGCCGGCAGCTACACGCCGTATACACTAGTGACCTTGCGTGGTCCCTGGGGCTGGTCGCTCTTCGGCGTGAGCTGGGGGCTTGCGACGCTCGGCATCACGCAGGAACTGACGCTCGGGCGCCGAACCCGCAGCGTATCGATGGTGCTGTACGTGTTGATGGGCTGGCTTGCGCTCGTAGCCGTTCATCCGCTCGTTAAGGCGCTGCCGCCCGCGGGCACCGCGTGGCTGGTGGCAGGCGGCGTGATCTACAGCGCCGGCATCTACTTTTTCATCAACGACGAGCGCATTCGGCACGGACATGGGATCTGGCATCTGTTCGTGCTGGCAGGCAGCCTGTGCCAGTTCGTGAGCGTCGCGCGCTACGTCGCGTGAGCACTGGCCGGAACGGGCGCCACCGCGTCGAATAGTCCGTCGATGCAACTTAGCGCCAGATGACGTGTCTTGATAGCACGTCGAACCTCGCGGCAACGCCAGGCGATCGCTGATCGCCAGATGGCCCGCCGCCCGATTTTTCTTCGAGCGATGCACATGCGCTCTGCCGGCCGAACATGATTCGCCGCGCCCCGTTTCGCATGCGCGCCGTTCGACATAACGAATAAGCACCCAATTTATGTCTTTTGATTCACTCGGCCTGTCCGAACCTCTGCTTCGCGCCGTCAACGAACTCGGCTATTCCATTCCCACCCCGATCCAGCTTCAGGCGATTCCCGCCGTGCTGAAAGGCGGCGACCTGCTCGCGGGCGCGCAAACCGGCACGGGCAAGACCGCCGGTTTCACGCTGCCGATCCTGCAACGCCTGTCGCAACTCGCGCCCGCTGCGGGCGGTGCGAAGCGTCCGGTGCGCGCACTGATCCTCACGCCGACGCGCGAACTCGCCGCGCAGGTCGAGGAAAGCGTCCGCGCGTACGGCAAATATCTGAAGCTCAAGTCGACGGTTATGTTCGGCGGCGTCGGCATCAATCCGCAGATCGACGCCTTGAAGCGCGGCGTCGATATCGTCGTGGCGACGCCGGGGCGTCTGCTCGATCACATGCAGCAAAAGACGATCGACGTTTCGCAACTCGAAATTCTCGTGCTCGACGAAGCCGACCGCATGCTCGACATGGGCTTCATTCACGACATCAAGCGCGTGCTCGCGCGCCTGCCGGCGAAGCGCCAGAACCTGCTGTTCTCGGCAACTTTCTCCGACGAGATCAAGACGCTCGCGGACAACCTGCTCGATTCGCCCGCGCTGATCGAAGTCGCGCGCCGCAATACGACGGCGGAAACCGTGGATCAGAAAATCCATCCGGTCGATCGCGATCGCAAGCGCGAGTTGCTCACGCATCTGATCCGCGGCAATAACTGGTTCCAGGTGCTCGTGTTCACGCGCACGAAGCACGGCGCGAACCGTCTCGCCGAGCAACTGGGGCGCGACGGTATCAGCGCGCTCGCGATTCACGGCAACAAGAGCCAGTCGGCCCGCACGCGCGCGCTCAGCGAATTCAAGGCCGAGACGCTGCAGGTGCTGGTCGCGACCGATATCGCGGCGCGTGGCATCGACATCGATCAACTGCCTCACGTCGTCAACTTCGATCTGCCGAACGTGCCGGAAGACTATGTGCACCGCATCGGCCGCACGGGTCGCGCGGGCGCGGAAGGCGAAGCGGTGTCGCTCGTGTGCGTGGATGAGCATCAACTGCTGAAGGACATCGAACGCCTCATCAAGCGTCCGATTCCGCACGAAGTGGTTCCCGGCTTCGAGCCGGACCCGAACGAGAAGCCGGAGCCGATCCAGCGCCGCAGTCAAGGGCGCGGTCAGGCACCGGGTCAGGGCCAGGGGCGTCAGAATCCGCGCGGTGGCGAGGGACGTCCGAACGGCGAAGCGCGTCGTGAAGGCGGTCGTCCGAACGGCGAGGCACGTGGCGCGCGGCCGGCGAAGCCGAGCAATGGCGGCGCTCAGCCTTCCCGCGATGCGCGCAATCACAGCAAGCCGAACGTGAACGCGGACTCCGCGCCGCGTCGTCAAGAGCCGGCTAAAGCGGGTCAGGTCGCGAATTCGCGCAAGCCCGGCGGCAACCCCGGCGCGTTGCTCAACGGACGCCGCGACGCAGTGCGATCGGGCGATCGCGGCCGTTAAGTCATCTCGTGTCTTTCGGTGCGGCGCACGCGTGCGTCGCGCCGATGCGTCAGGCAGCGGCGCTCGCCGCTCGCTTCAGCCAGTCGAGTTGCTCGCGCCAGCGCGCGAGCGCCGATTGCGCTTCCGTCAGTTCGAAGACGATTCCGTTCGTGAGTCGCGCATATCCCACCCGTTGCACTTCCCCGCTTTCGATCGTGCCGACGAAGCACGCGAGCGGCACGTCGTCGAGCGACACGCGGCGCACATCCAGATGCACCTGATAGAACGCCTCGTCGAATACGAAGGCGAGCGTCGCGCGTCCGGTCGCGGTGACGGCCTGAGCGGTCCGCGACGACGGCCACAACGCAAACGCGAGCCTGCGCGCATCCGGCGCAAGCAGTTCGCCTGCGCTCAGCAGCGCCGTTCGCACGCGATGAGCGTGATCCGACGCGCATAGCGATGCGGTGAAACCGTCGCCGGCATGAGCGAGCGTACCCTCGAAGCGCGCGCGCAACTCGGGCGGCCATTCATCGAAAACGGATTGGGACGAGAGCGACGGTTGAGGCACGTCAGGTTCGGTCATGAAAAGATGCCGGCTTTGCGCCGGCATCGTCGATGGTTAGCGGAAGAACAACTGCGTCATTTTCGAGAGCGGATAGTGCACGCCGGGTTGAATGCGCGCGGGCAGATCGAGCGGTTTGAGCAGCATCTTGATGGCCTGATCCGCCGACAGATTGCGCCGCACGAGCGCATTCACGCGCGCGGACAGATCGCGGTTGTACTCCGCATCCTGCGCGCGCTCGGGATAACGAATGGCGAAGACATGTCGCAGCGCGATCTCCGAATCTTCGCTCTTCAGTTCCAGCACGCGCCGCACGAGTGCGCCGAGCACGGCCAGGCGACCATTGCCTTCGATCTTGTTCCACTTCTTGAAGAAATGGAAAAAGTGCTTGTAGTGCCGCACTTCGTCCGTGCGGATGTTGTCGGTGAGCTCTTTCAGCACCGGCTCATCCGAACAATCGTTGATCGCGCGATAAAGCGTGGCCGTTCCCGTCTCCACGACGCAGCGCGCCACCATTTCGAGCGCGCGCTTCTTCTCGAAGTCCTCGTAGGAGCAGGTGAGCGAGTATTCGTCGAAGAAATTCTTGAACGCCGTGTCCCAGTCGAACTCTGGCCACACGTAATTGATATAAGTCTTGAGCGCCCTGCCGTGCTGCATCTCCTCGGGCTCCCATTCGTTGTTGAGCCACGCCGAGATCTCGGGATCGTCGTGAAAATACTTGCTGAGATTGCTCGTATAGAGGTCCGTGCCGCTCTCAATGAACGAGCAGGCGCACAACAACAAGAGAAGATGCTCGTTGGATGCCGCCTTTTGGCGATCGATTCGCGTGAGATCGATGTCTTCGATGCGCCAGGGCATCACGTAGGTACTGTCTGTATGCATATATCGCGCTCCCAAGCTGGACTGAACGCGCCTTCGGCCGGCAAGAGACGGCCGAGGTTCAGGCGACGCCGTGAACGTTCGATTCCAGCGTCCTCGACTTCAAGTAATAGCGGCTCTTTTTCATCTTAGCCGCCCTGCAACGAGTTTGCAGACATGGGGACAGACTCGTGCGTGGCGCGCCAGTTCCGTGCGTGCCAAATTCTTACGATTCAATGGGTTCAACCATGACGCGCTGCAGCATTAATCGTGCCGGTCATGCTTAAAAAAATGCGTCGTATGGTCTCTGGATGCACGAAAGGCGGCCGAAGCCGCCTCTGATGTTTAGCGCGATGCCGCTGCGGCGTGCGCCGCTACGCCGCGCGCCGCGCCACGTGCATGCGCCAGGCGACGACCGCGAGTGAAATCCCGGAAAGTACCGCGGCCAGCAACACGTAGTAGCTCGGCGCGAGTTTGTCGCCCGTGACGTGGATGAAGGCTTCGACGATGGTCGGTGCGAAACCGCCGAACAGCGTGACGCCGAGCGCATAGCCGATCGAGAGACCCGTCGAGCGCACGCGGGTGGGGAAAATCTCGGACATGAGCGCGGGCATCGGGCCGGAGTAGGCCGCTTTCAGAATGCCCGCGACCGACTGGAGGACGACCAGCGACGCGACCGTCGGATACGCCTGCAGCCACGCGAACATCGGATAAATCGTGACGCCCATGAAAATCGACGTGCCGAGCATGATGCGGATGCGCCCGATCCGGTCGGAGAGCGCGCCCATCAACGGCGAAAAAATGAACTGAAGTCCACCGTTCAGCACCACGACGGCGAACGATGCAGTCGCGGGAAGGTGCAACTGCTTCACCGCGTACATCGGCATATAGAGTTGCAACACGTACACGCCGACGGTCGATTGCGCGACGATGCCGACAGCGAGCAAGAGATTCAGCCATTGATTCGCGAAGGACACGCCGGGCGCGCTCTCCTTACCAGCGGCACGCGTCGCGAGAAATTCCGGCGTTTCGTCCAGATGCGAGCGGATGTAGTAGCCGACCGGCCCGACGAGCAGACCGAAGACGAACGGAATGCGCCAGCCCCAGCTTTCGAGTTGCGGCGGCGGCAACCAGGCGGTGAGCACCGAGCCGAACGCCGCGGCCATGATAGCGGCAAGCCCCTGGCTCGCGAACTGCCAGCTCGCGTAGTAACCGCGCCGGGCTTCGCTATGTTCGACCATGAATGCTGTCGCGCTGCCGAACTCGCCACCTACCGCGAAGCCCTGCACGAGGCGCGCGAGCAGGATCAGCAGCGGCGCCGCGATACCGATTTGCCGATACGAAGGCATGAGGGCCATCGTCAACGTGCCCACCATCATCAGCAGAATGGCTAGCGTGAGCGCGGCCTTGCGCCCTTTGCGGTCGCCGTAGACGCCGAGCACGATCGCGCCGAGCGGCCGCATCAGGAAGGAAATGCCGAACGTACCGATGGCGAGCATCGTCGAGAGCCACTCGTCGTGCGACGGAAAGAACGCCTTCGCGATGACCGTCGCGAAGTAGCCGTAGACGAGAAAATCGAACCACTCAAGCGCGTTGCCGATCGACGACGAGAACACGATGCGACGGATCATCGCCTTCGACTGCGCCGCCCTTGGGGCGGATGTCTCAGCATTCGCCGCCGCCGCGCCGCCAGCATCCGGCGTCCGATACACGCTTTCGTTCATGACGTCTCCTTCCCCTGCTTCCATGTCGTAATGTCGAGCCCTATGCGGCAAGGCACGGGCGCACGCATGCCCCTCGCCCGCGAGATTGCGGCGATCGGATGCGCTTGTTTTTATCGACGAAGACCGGCCGATGGCGCGGCCTCCGAGAGATTTGCCCTAGAACCCGGCGGCGAGTCCGTCGCGCCGGCTGTCGCTTGCCGCAACGTAGCCGCGCTCGGGATCATTGCGATCGAGCTTCCAGATGTACTGGCCCGAGCCGAAGTCCATGTAGGGATCGTCGATGGACTTGATCGTGTGGCCGAGGCCTTCGAGCCCGCGCGCGGTTTCGAGATCGAGCGTGGCTTCGATGTCGATGGTGAAGTCGCGATTCACCTTCCAGCGCGGCGCGTCGCACGCGGCCTGCGGCTGCTGGCCGTAATCGAGCATGCGCACGATGGATTGCAGATGCCCTTGCGGCTGCATGTCGCCGCCCATCACGCCGAAGCTCATGACAGCCTCGCGGTTGCCTTCGACTTCCTGCGTGAGGAATGCCGGAATGATCGTGTGGAACGGACGCTTGCCGCCTTCCACGACATTCGCGGACTTCGGATCCATCGAGAATCCGCAGCCACGGTTCTGCAGTGCGATGCCCGTGTCGGGCACGACGACGCCCGAGCCGAAGCCCATGTAATTCGACTGGATGAAGCTCACCATCATGCCGCGCTCGTCCGCCACCGACATATAGATGGTGCCGCCCGCCTTCGGCATGCCGAAGTCGAACTGCGTGGCCTTCCTCGGATCGATGCGCTTGGCGCGTTCGGTCAGGTAAGCGTCGTCGAGCATTTGCTCCGGCGTGACTTCCATCGAGCGCGGATCGGCGACATAGCGATACACATCGGCGAAGGCGAGCTTCATCGCTTCGATTTGCAGATGCTGCGACTCGATGCGATCGACGTTCAGCGTGCTTACATCGAACTTGTCGAGAATGCCGAGCGCGATCAGCGCCGCGATGCCCTGGCCGTTCGGTGGAATCTCGTGAACCGTGTAGCCCCGATAATCCTTGCTGATTGGCTCGACCCAGTCCGCGCGATAGTTGCGCAGGTCGTCCATCGTCATTGCCGCACCGCCCACGCGCGCAAACGCGGCGATGCGCTCCGCGATCTCGCCTTCGTAGAACGCGCGCGGACCTTGCTGCGCAAGCTGGCGCAGCGTCTTCGCGTGGCCGGGAAAGCGCACGAGCTCGCTCACTTCAGGCGCGCGGCCGTGCGGCATGAACACATCCGCGAAGCCCGGCATATCCTTCAGTTCCGGCACCGCCGCCGCCCATTTGTATGCAACGATGCTCGCCACCGCATGACCACGCTCGGCGATCTCGATGGCAGGTTCCATGAGATCCGCGAAGGGCAGCGAGCCGAACTTCGTGTGCAGCGCCTCCCACCCGGCGATGACGCCTGGCACCGTCACCGCGTCCCAGCCGCGCTTGGGCTGGCGCGCGAGGCCGTTCTCCTCGCCATGTTTGCGGCGGAAATAGTCGACGTTCCACGCCGCCGGCGACACGCCCGATGCATTCAACCCGTGCAGCTTCTGGCCGTCCCAGACGAGCGCGAAAGCGTCGCCGCCCAACCCGCACGACACCGGCTCCACCACGGTGATGGCGGCCGCCGCGGCGATGGCGGCATCGACGGCATTGCCGCCCTTCCATAGCATGCGCAGACCGGCTTGCGCGGCCAGCGGATGAGATGTCGACACGATATTGCGGGCGAACACCGGAAGGCGCGGCGTGGGGTACGGGTTTTGCCAGTTGAAGCGAGTCATTGAATGAAGTCCGAAATTCCAGCGGGCATAACGTCCCGGATAGCTTTGTGGTCCGGCCGGGCAAAAGGGGAATATTGCATTGTCCGCTTAAGTGAAAACAAATTCATTTATCGTATAAATTAATGAATACAACTCATTAATCGATCGCATGCCTTTGACGCCTCGATGTGCCTTCATCCAACCGATGTTTGTGTGCGCCGCCGCACGAACTTCAAGTCGATTCTCCGAATTCGCGCAAACGCCGGACCGCTTTCACGACATGAAAAAGTCAAAGCCAAAATTTTCACTGCGGATTTGTCACTTGTCAGACGCTTGCCTACAATCCGTATTCCCGGCAGTCGCAGCACAAAATCGATGCGTCTGCCCGGCAATTTCAGTTTTCCCGTACAACGTTTCGAAGCAAAAAGATCCGGCTTACAAAGCCGGCTGCTTATGCCGTTCGGTCGTCATGGAGAACACAATGCTGAGTCCGCACGAATTTGCCACGCTGCTATTGGTTCAAGAAGCGCCTAATCAGGTCGACATGGAACGCGAAGAGCTCGACGCTCTGCTCGAACGTCAGCTCGTCCAACTCGAAAATCTCGCATCCGGGCGTCAGCAATGGCGCCTCACCGCCACCGGCGATTCCACCGTCAAGGCGTTCAAGCGTTACTCGTAGCTCGCGGCAGGACTCAGGGCGCGGCTTTTTGGGCCGCGTCCGTTTCACTTCTCCTCTACCTAACATCGAATCGCGTCAGCCGGCACGCAGTGTCGGGTCCACCGCCGCGCGCCAGCTCACCGCCTGCGCCCGCTGATCCAGGAAGAAATTCGCCCATGCGCTTTGCGCCTCGGGGCCGGGATTTGCGCGATAGGCGCGATACCGCTCGGCGATCGACGCCTGGAACGCGCAGAACCGCTCCCTCGACAACCCGTGGCGTCGCTCGGCCACATAGGCATCGTAGAAAGCCGAATAGACCGATTGCGCGTCCGCCCCGTAGTCGACGGCCGACGTTCCGCACATGTCCTGCAGCGCACTCAACGACGGCGCGCCCCTCGATCCGTCCAGACTGGGCGTGCCCACGCAGCCCGCGAGCAACGCCGCGCCCAGCACACCGGAAACCAACAACATTCGCATTGCACTCACCTTCGATCGATTTAGTGCCGCCAGTATCGGACGAACGGGATCGTCGCGCCACTCGGCCGAATGGCATAGGCCAATCGACACTCGAACGAGAGGTGTTGCGCGGCTTATGCCGTTCGGCCAGGTTGTCCGCGTGGCCTCACTCCGATAGATTGCGGAAACGGACGTCGCCTTCGCTGCACGAAGCGTCGATGTCCGCCGAACCGGAGGAGACCATGCAGGATCAGTACGTTCTCGCACTCGACCAGGGCACCACCAGCTCGCGGGCCATGCTGTTCGACAGGAACGGCAATATCGTGTCCGTGGCGCAGAAGGAGTTCCAGCAGATCTATCCCCAGGCGGGCTGGGTCGAGCACGACCCGCAGGAGATCTGGTCGACGCAGGCGGGCGTCGCTGCGGAAGCCGTCACGCGCGCCGGCGCGAGCGCCGCATCGATCGCGGCGGTCGGCATCACGAACCAGCGCGAAACCACGATCGTCTGGGACCGCGAGTCGGGCAAACCGGTCTATAACGCGATCGTCTGGCAGGACCGCCGCACGGCCGGCCTCTGCGACGAACTCAAGTCGCGCGGGCTAGAAGCGATGGTGCGGGCGAAGACCGGCTTGCCCATCGACGCATATTTTTCAGCGACAAAGATCCGCTGGATTCTCGACAACGTGGAAGGCGCGCGCGACAAAGCGAAGCAGGGACGGCTCGCGTTCGGCACGGTCGATAGCTGGCTCGTGTGGAATTTCACGCGGCACGGCATGCATATCACCGACATCACCAACGCGTCGCGCACCATGCTCTTCAACATCCACGAACGCCGCTGGGACGACGAGCTGCTCGACGCGCTCGATATTCCCCGCAGCATGCTGCCCGAAGTGCGCACATCGTCCGAACTGTATGGCACGACGCAAGGCACGGTGTTCGCCGCCGACGTCCCGCTCGCATCGCTTGCCGGCGATCAGCACGCCGCGCTTTTCGGACAGATGTGCACGGATCCCGGCATGGTGAAGAACACTTACGGCACCGGCTGCTTTCTCGTCATGAACACGGGCGACAAGCCAATCGAGTCGCGCAACAACCTCGTCACGACCATCGCGTGGCAGATCGGCGATCAGGTTAACTATGCGCTCGAAGGCAGCATCTTCATCGCGGGCGCGATCGTTCAGTGGCTGCGCGACGGCCTCGGTCTCATTCGGCACGCGAGCGAAGTCGAGACGCTCGCGAGCGGCGTGCCTCACAGCGACGGCGTCTATCTCGTACCGGCGTTCGCTGGGCTTGGCGCGCCGCACTGGAACGCGCGCGCACGCGGCACACTCTTCGGCGTCACGCGCGGGACGACATCGGGTCATATCGCGCGGGCGGCGCTCGATTCGATCGCCTATCAGTCCCTCGACGTGCTGAAGGCCATGGAAGCGGATTCCGGCATACACATCGGCGAGTTGCGCGTCGATGGCGGCGCCTGCGCGAACGATCTGCTGATGCAATTCCAGGCCGACATCCTCGGCGTCGATGTCGCGCGCCCGCGCATCGCGGAAACGACGGCGCTCGGCGCGGCTTATCTGGCGGGGCTCGCGGTCGGGTACTGGAAGGACGTCGATGAACTCAAGGCGCAATGGCAACTGGAGCGGCGGTTCACGCCGTCGATGCCGAAACAGGAAATCGATTCGTGCCTTGCCGGATGGCAGCGCGCGGTCAACGCTGCAAAGACCTGGGCGGACAACTAGCGGCGGCGCAATGTCGTTTCCCGCAACGCGTTGTCATGCGGCGGTGCAAAAAACGCTGCCGTGCTGTATTCTCAAAAATGCTGGCGAGCCTTTCGGCCTGCCGGCATCCAGTACGTCTTCAGGGCGGGGTGCAATTCCCCACCGGCGGTATGTGGCGAGGCTTCGCGGCCGGACCACGAGCCCGCGAGCGCCCGTGCGAGATTCATGCGCGGGGTCAGCAGATCTGGTGAGACGCCAGAGCCGACGGTCACAGTCCGGATGAGAGAAGATGTGCAGATGGTCATGTCCGTTCCCCTTGGCGATTCCTACGTCGCGCCGAACCGGACGCCGCCGCGCCTTTTGGCGCGTCGCCGTGGGGTGTCGTTCTGTCTGTTTGCAATGCCCTGAAACGTTTTTCGCTTAAATTTCCCGCGAGAGCGTTTCACATGTCCCAGACCCAAACTACCAACCTGTCGTTCGCCACACCCGCCGTCATCGCCGACGACGCCTTTGCCGATCTCGCCCAACTCGCTTCGTTTGAAGCCCCGCCGCGCATCGCCGCCGCGCTCGACGCCATGCGCGAAGGCCGCCCGGTCGTCCTGCAGGACGACGATGATCGCGAAAACGAAGTCGATCTGATCGTCGCCGCCGAGAAGCTCACCGACGCCACCATGGCGCTTCTGATCCGCGAGGGCAGCGGCATCGTGTGCCTGTGCCTGCCCGACGAAAAAGTGCGCGCGCTAGAACTTCCGCCGATGGCCGCCGCCAACCGCAGCCGCTACGGCACGGCGTTCACGGTGTCGATCGAAGCGCGCGAAGGTGTGAGCACCGGCGTGTCGGCGGCG
This sequence comes from Caballeronia glebae, assembly GCF_001545035.1. Lineage (GTDB taxonomy): Bacteria > Pseudomonadota > Gammaproteobacteria > Burkholderiales > Burkholderiaceae > Caballeronia > Caballeronia glebae. Next base: position 160,108 of record NZ_FCOJ02000002.1, on the reverse strand, counting down.
GATCGCGTAACGACGATCCGCGCGGCCATCGCCGATCACGCGAAGCCCGGCGATATCGTGCGGCCCGGCCACGTTTTTCCGCTGCGCGCGATGCCCGGCGGCGTGCTCGCGCGTCGCGGCCACACTGAAGGCACCGTCGATCTGGCGATTCTCGCCGGCCTCAAGCCCGCCGGCGTGCTGTGCGAGCTGATGAACGCCGACGGCACGATGGCGCGCGGCGCGCAAGTCGAGCGATTCGCAAAGGAACGCGGCCTGCCGATGCTGACCATCGCGGAACTGGTCGAATTCCGCGCGGCGCTCGCAGCGGCGCGTGAGACCGTGGCGGAAGAAACGGTCTGAGCGAGAAAGCGTCTAGGACAGCACGTCGCCGAAATCTCCGCGCACGCCCGCCGCGACGAGCGCGGGCAGTTCGTCCATGTGCTCCATGATCCGCGTGATGCCGGTTTCGCGCAGCACTTGCGCGTAGCCGGACGGAATATGACTCGCGCCGACGAACGCGATGGTCTTCATGCCCGCCGCGCGCGCCGCCGTCAATCCCGCGACACTGTCTTCCACGACGAGGCAGCGCTCGGGCGCGACATCGAGCGTGCGCGACGCGAGCAAATAGACGTCGGGATAAGGCTTGGGACGCTCGACCTGCTGCGCGCTGAACACGCGCGCGCCGACGACTTCGTCCAGCCCCGCGCGCCGCACCGACGCGCGCACGCGCTCCAGGCGGCTGTTCGACACGACCGCCACGGGCAGGCCGCAGCCTTCCAGCGCGGCGCGCACGCCGGCGATCGGCCCGACCGAGCGCGCCAGTTCCACTGCGACGCGCGCCTCGATCGTATCGACGAACTTCGGTGGCATAACAATGCCGAACTTCGTTTCCAAATGGGTCAGGAAGCGCGAGGTCTGCTGCCCGAAAGCCGTCTTGACGACCGGTTTGAAGTCGATGCCGGGAAACGTCTCGTTGAGCACGTCCAGCATCACGCGATCCGCGACGACTTCGCTATCGACGAGCACGCCGTCGCAATCGCAGATGAGATGTTCGATCATGTTGGCTCGAATTACGTTGAGCCAACATGATAAGCGTTCAACAAGCGTCGGCTGCTTTTACTTCGGATGTAATGCGCGGCGCGTCGAGTCGCGCGGCGAACCATGTCACCGCGAGCGCGGCGAGCGCGACCGCAGCCGCCGCCCACGGGAGCGCATCGAGGCCGTGACCGTGCGTCAGCACCGCGCCGCCGAGCCACGCGCCGCCCGCATTGCCGACGTTGAACGCGCCGATATTGAGCGTCGACGCCAGATTCGGCGCGTCTTTCGCCTTCTCGACGACGCGCGTCTGCAAGGGCGGCACCGTCGCGAACGCCGCGATGCCCCAGATGAAGATCGTCAGGATCGCGCCAATCTGGCTGTGGCTCGTCTTCGCGAACACGGCCATCACCACGGCGAGCGCGAACAGAATGCCCATCAGCGACGGCATCAGCGCGCGGTCCGCGAGCTTGCCGCCGATCGTATTGCCGATCGTCAGCCCGAGACCGAACAACACCAGAACCAGCGTAACGGCGCGCGGCGAGAATCCGCCCACCTGTTCGAGAATCGGCGCGATGTAGGTGAACACCACGAACACGCCGCCGAAACCGAGTACCGTCATCGTGAGCGCGAGCCAGACCTGGCCGTCGCGCAGCACGCGCACTTCCCGGCCGAGGCCGCTCGGCGCGGCGTCGTGCCGATTGGGCACGAGCGCGGTCACGCCGAGCGCGGAGAGCACGCCCAGACCGGCGACGATCCAGAACGTCGCGCGCCAGCCCAGCTCCTGGCCGACGAACGTCCCGAACGGCACGCCCAGCACGTTCGCGAGCGTGAGCCCGGTGAACATCAGCGCAATGGCGCTCGCACGCTTCTCGGCCGGCACGAGCGACGCCGCCACGACAGCGCCGATGCCGAAGAACGAGCCGTGAGCGAACGACGTCACGACGCGCGCGATCATCAGCAAGCCATAGTTCGGCGCGAGCGCGCACAACACGTTGCCGACGATGAACACGAGCATCAGCAGTTGCAGCGCGAGCTTGCGCGGCAGCTTGCTCGTGAGCACCGCGAGCAGCGGCGCGCCGACCGCGACGCCGAGCGCGTAGCCGGTGACGAGCAGGCCCGCCGACGGAATCGACACGGAAAGATCGTGCGCGACGTTGGGCAGGAGGCCCATGATGACGAACTCCGTCGTGCCGATGGCGAACGCGCTGATCGCCAGCGCGAGAAGTGGAAGAGGCATGATGACTCCAGATCAGGATTGAGCAGTCACGAATTCGACGACCACGCCCGGCGCGAGGCGCACGAAGAGCTGACGCTCGCGGGCGAGCGGCACTTCGGCGAATTGATAGGCGTAGCCGTGGCAATCGAGACGTTCGAGCAACGCGCGCCATTCGGCTTCGTCGTCGATGCGCAGCGCCAGATGGTCGATGCGCGCCCCGCCCGCCCGTTCCGCCGACGCCGATCCGGCCGCGCCCGATGCGATCAGATGCACCGCCGGCCGCGCGCCGAGATACAGCCAGTAGCCGGCGACGCCGAAAGGCGGCCGCGGCCCGGTGCGCATGCCGGCGATATCGACGAAAAAGCGCATGAACGCATCGCAATCCGGCGCAACGATGGTGACGTGGTCGAGTTGCATGTCGTGTCTGCTCCCTCAAGGGTTTACGCTGAAGCGAATTCTGCGGGCAGCGCAATGTTTTGAGAATTGGCCTACGCTTTGAATCATTCTCAAAGCGGATTTGAAAATGACGATGGATCGGCTCGGCGACATGCGCCTTTTCGTGGAAGCGGCGGCGGCGGGAAGCCTCTCGGCGGCGGGACGCAAGCTCGGACTTTCGCCGGCGGCGGCGAGCGCGCGGCTCATCAAGCTGGAAAAGGCGCTGCACACGCGACTCTTCGAGCGCACCACGCGCCAGTTGCGCGTAACGGACGAAGGCCGCATGTATCTGGTGCATTGCCGGATCGCGCTGCAGGCGATCGACGATGCCGAAGCCGCGCTGCAGGCCGGCCAGAACGTCGTGCGCGGCAAGGTGCGCATTTCCGCGACGTCGAATTTCGGGCGCTCGATGCTGCGCGGCTGGCTCGACGAGTTCAGCGCGTTGCATCCGGATGTGAAGTTCGCGCTGACGCTATCGGATTCGGTGTCGAATCTCTTACTGGAAGAAATCGATCTCGCGATCCGCTTCGGCGCCCCGCCCGATAGCGGACTCGCCGCCCGCGCGCTCGCGCCGAATCGCCGCGTGTTGTGCGCATCGCCCGGCTATCTCGCGCGCAAGGGCGCGCCCCAAACGCCCGCCGATCTGATCGGGCACGATTTCGTCGTGGTGGTCACGGCGAACGGGCCGCTCAACGAGTTAACTTTCGTGCGCGGCGACGAGCGTTACGCGTACACGATTCCGCTCGCCGACGCCTGGGAAACCAACGACGGCGCGATGACGCGCGCGTGGGCGCTCGCGGGCCACGGCATCGCGCATAAATCGATCTGGGATATCGCCGCCGACGTGCGCGCCGGCACGCTGCAAATGGTGCTGCCCGACTGGTGTACGCACGAGGCCGCCGTGCACGCTCTCTTTCACGCCAATCGCTACATGGCTCCGCGCGTGCGCGTGCTGCTCGACTTTCTGGTCGAGCGTTTCGAAAAAACGACGAACGAACTGCTCGGCGATCTGGCTTATCCGCCCGACATGCGCGGGCAACGTCCGAGATGGCGGCCAGAGCTATAATATTGGGCCAAATACAGTAAAAAGCGGTGCAGATCAGCGTAAATGCGCCGCAACTCCCTTTTCAATCTCTTATATAGCGCCCCCAGGTTAACCACTGCGACCGGCGACGATTCATGACCAAAAAAGTTTATGTAAAGACCTTCGGCTGCCAGATGAACGAGTACGACTCCGACAAAATGGTCGACGTGCTCGGCGCGGCGGAAGGACTCGTCAAGACGGACACGCCCGAAGACGCGGACGTCATTTTGTTCAACACGTGCTCCGTGCGCGAGAAGGCCCAGGAGAAAGTGTTCTCCGATCTCGGCCGCGTGCGGGAGCTGAAGGAAGCGAATCCGAATCTGCTGATCGGCGTCGGCGGTTGCGTCGCGAGCCAGGAAGGCGCGTCGATCGTCGCGCGCGCGCCGTATGTCGATCTCGTTTTCGGCCCGCAAACGCTGCATCGCCTGCCCGCGATGATCGATCAGCGCCGCGCCACCGGCCGCGCGCAGATCGACATCTCGTTCCCGGAAATCGAGAAGTTCGATCATCTGCCGCCCGCGCGCATCGACGGCCCGAGCGCGTTCGTGTCGATCATGGAAGGCTGCAGCAAGTACTGCAGCTATTGCGTCGTGCCGTACACGCGCGGTGAGGAAGTGTCGCGTCCGCTCGACGACGTGCTCACCGAAATCGCCGGCCTCGCCGATCAGGGCGTGCGCGAAGTCACGCTGCTCGGCCAGAACGTGAACGCCTATCGCGGCGCGCTCTCGCTCGGTTCGCACGAGATCGCGGACTTCGCGACGCTCATCGAGTACGTCGCGGACATTCCGGGCATCGAACGCATTCGCTATACGACTTCGCATCCGAAGGAATTCACGCAGCGCCTCATCGACACCTACGCGAAAGTGCCGAAGCTCGTCTCGCATCTGCATTTGCCGGTGCAGCACGGCTCGGATCGCATTCTTATGGCGATGAAGCGCGGCTACACCGTGCTCGAATACAAGTCGGTCATCCGCAAGCTTCGCGCGATCCGTCCGGACTTGTCGCTCTCCACGGATTTCATCGTCGGCTTTCCCGGCGAGACCGAGGACGATTTCAACAAGATGATGACGCTCGTCGACGAGATGAGCTACGACACGAGCTTTTCGTTCATTTACAGCCCGCGCCCCGGCACGCCGGCCGCGAATCTGCATGACGACACGCCGCGCGAGGTCAAGCTCAAGCGTCTGCAACATTTGCAGGCGACGATCGAGACCAACGTGCAGCGCATCAGCGAATCGATGGTCGGAAAGGTCGAACGCATTCTGGTCGAGCGCCCGGCGCGCAAGGATCCGAACGAGCTCGCGGGACGCACGCAGAACAACCGCGTCGTCAATTTCCCGGCGCCGGCCGAGTCGCACGCGCGGCTGACCGGCCAGATGATCGACGTGAAAATCGTCCATGCGTATCCGCACTCGCTGCGCGGCGAGCTGGTCATGACGCCCGATCTGACGCACTAAAGACAGGAACCCTAGTTCACTTTGAAGAACGCTCCTACGCAGCACCTGGAATTCACCGCACCGCGCGAGGACAACGCGCGGCTCGCCAACCTCTGCGGCCCGCTCGATGAAAATCTGCGGCAGATCGAGCAGGCGCTCGACGTGACGCTTTCGCGTCGCGGCCACAAGATCGCGATTCGCGGCCGTGGCGCGAAGGTCGCGCTCGCGGCGCTCGAAAACTTCTACAACCGCGCGCGCGATCCGATTACCGTCGACGACATCCAGCTCGCCCTCGTCGAGGCCAGTCATGCGACGCGTCGCGCCAAAGACGCGCGCGAAGCCAACGGCGAAGAAGGCGAGGCCGATCCGCGTTTTCGTGGCGATCCGGATCATCCGTTCGATGAGCCGAGCGCGACGATCGATCTCGGCGAAGACGAAGACCACGGGCCGAAGCTCTACACGCGCCGCGCCGATCTTCGCGGACGCACGCCCGCGCAGCGCGAGTATCTGAAGCAGATCATCGCGCACGACGTGACGTTCGGCATCGGGCCGGCGGGCACGGGCAAGACCTATCTCGCGGTTGCATGCGCGGTCGATGCGCTGGAGCGCGATCAGGTCAAGCGCATCGTGCTGACGCGCCCGGCCGTCGAAGCGGGCGAGCGGCTCGGCTTTCTGCCGGGCGATCTCGCGCAGAAGGTCGATCCGTATCTGCGCCCGCTCTACGACGCGCTTTACGATCTGCTCGGCTTCGACAAGACCGCGAAGATGTTCGAGCGCCAGATGATCGAAATCGCGCCGCTCGCGTACATGCGCGGGCGCACGCTGAATCACGCGTTCATCATTCTCGACGAGGCGCAGAACACCACGCCCGAGCAGATGAAAATGTTCCTCACGCGTATCGGCTTCGGCTCGAAGGCGGTCGTCACCGGCGACACGACGCAGGTCGACTTGCCGCGCGGCCACAAGAGCGGGCTGATCGAGGCGCAGCACGTGCTGGCGGAAGTGCGCGGTATCGCGATTACCCATTTCACGTCGGCGGACGTGGTGAGGCATCCGCTCGTCGCGCGCATCGTCGAAGCTTACGACGCGCAATCGCAGAAAGACGCGGCGCTCGCCGAGGCCGCGCGCGCCGCTCAACAGCAATCGCAGAAGCCCGAATAATGCCGCGCCTCACGCTGAGCTTGCAGTTCCCCGCGGCGAAAGCGTATCCGTCGCACAAGGCGATCCTGCCGCGCGCGACGGTCGCGCGCTGGATCAAGGCTGCGCTTTTCGCCGACGCCGAGCTGACCGTGCGCTTCGTCGACGAGGAAGAAGGCCGGATGCTCAACCGCACATATCGGCAGAAGGATTACGCGACGAACGTGCTGACCTTCGCGTATGCGGAATCGGAAGAAGATCCCGTCGCGGGCGATCTGATTCTGTGTTGCCCGGTCGTCGAGCGCGAGGCCGCCGAACAGGGCAAGCCGCTCGCCGCGCATTACGCGCATCTGATCGTCCACGGCACGCTCCATGCGCAAGGCTACGACCACGAAGTCGAAAGCGAAGCGCAGGAGATGGAATCCATCGAGACGGATATCATGCAGTCTCTGGGATTTTCCGATCCTTACGTGCCTTTGACCTGAAGCCGGTCCGATGTCCTCGATGCCTTGAAAGCGCCGTGAACGACAAGCTGCCCGAACCCACGCAAACCGCTTCACTTTCTGACATTGCCCCGGCGTGCTGCGCCGGCTATCCGCCCGCGCTCGGCGACTCGGCGCTGTGGACGGACGCGCAGCTCGCGGCGTCGCGCGAGGCGACGTTCGCGCATTGGGACGGCAAGTCGGACGTCTGGCTCTTCGGCTACGGATCGCTGATCTGGAATCCCGGCCTGCCGACGGTCGAAGCCGTGCGCGGAAAAGTGCATGGCTATCATCGCGGGCTTTATTTGTGGTCGCGCGTGAATCGCGGCACGCCGGAGCAGCCGGGCCTCGTGCTCGCGCTCGATCGCGGCGGATCGTGCACCGGCATGGCGTTTCGTCTCGACGGCATCGGCGCGACCGAACATCTCGACGTGCTGTGGCGCCGCGAAATGGCGATGGGCTCGTACCGCCCCGCCTGGCTGCCCTGCACGCTCGCGGACGGACGGCGCGTCGACGCGCTCGCATTCGTCATGCGGCGCGATGTGGCCTCCTACACCGGCAAGCTCGCCGATCCAGTCGTGCGCACCGTGCTTGGCTGCGCGAGCGGCCGCTATGGCACGACGCTGGATTACGTCAGCCGGACCGTCGAGGCGTTGCGCGAAAGCGGCATGCCGGATCGGGCGCTGGAGGCGCTGTTGCAGCGCTGCCGGGCGCAGGGCAATCGATGACGCGCGTGCTTTTTGCCCGCGCATGATTTTCGCGCCGCATATCGTCCGTTCGGCCAACGTTTCGGGCTGGACATACTTCTCGCATATTTATCGGCTAGCATGGCTCATGTCATGCGCGCCGTGCCACGCAGCCCGCATTTTGCCTTGGTGTATGCTTAACTTTCCGCTAACCCGCGCCCGGGAACTCCCGGGCGCTCCGCTATGAACGATCCCTATCCCAGTCGACGCCACACCGACAAACCGCAAGAAAAGCGCTCGCTTCTCGAACGCTTGACGGATTTCATCTCGCACGAGCCCGAATCGCGCGGCGAACTACTCGAAGTGCTTCAGGATGCGCACGAGCGCAACCTGCTCGACGCCGATTCGCTTTCGATGATCGAAGGCGTCTTCCAGGTGTCCGATCTCTGCGCGCGCGACATCATGATTCCGCGCGCCCAGATGGACGCCATCAACATCGCGGAAACGCCCGCCGAATTCATCCCCTTCGTGCTCGACAAAGCGCACTCGCGCTATCCCGTGTACGAAGGCAATCGCGACAACATCATCGGCGTGCTGCTCGCGAAAGACCTCCTGCGCTATTACGCCGAAGAAGAATTCGACGTGCGCGGCATGCTGCGCCCCGCCGTGTTCATTCCCGAATCGAAGCGCCTGAACGTGCTGCTGCACGACTTTCGCGTGAACCGCAATCACATCGCGATCGTCGTCGATGAATACGGCGGCGTCGCCGGCCTCATCACGATCGAGGACGTGCTGGAGCAGATCGTCGGCGACATCGAGGACGAATACGACTTCGACGAGGAAGCCGGCAACATCATCGCGACGCCCGACGGCAAGTTTCGCGTGCGCGCGCTAACCGGCATCGAACAGTTCAACGAGGAATTCGGCGCCGATTTCTCCGACGACGAAGTCGATACCATCGGCGGTCTCGTCACGCATCACTTCGGGCGCGTGCCGCATCGCGGCGAGAAAGTGCGCATCGACGAATTCGTGTTCGAGATCCAGCGCGGCGATGCCCGCCAGATTCACGTTCTTCTCGTGCGGCGCGTGCCGAATCTCGCGCAGCAACATCACCACGCGGGCGACGACGAAGACGAACTGCGCGACTAAGCGCTTCGCGGGCGTCGAAACCGAACGGCGCCCGCCCTCATTCCTTCACCCGCTTTTCAGATTCATCTCGACCTTCATCAATGGCCGATTCATCGTTTCGCTCGTTATTCCGTCAACGTGCCGCGTCCGCGGCTTCCGCCACGTCCGTATCGCCGCGCGCATTGCCGTTCTGGCATTACCTGGTCGCCGCCGTGCTCGGCGCGGTCAACACGCTCTCCTTCGCGCCGACGCCGCACGGCGGGTGGATCGAACTCGTCATCTTCGCGTTGTTTTTCGCGTGGCTCTCGCGCACGAACGGCTGGAAGAGCGCCGCCGCGACCGGCTGGGCGTTCGGCTTCGGCAACTTCGTGACGGGCGTGTGGTGGCTGTACATCAGCATGCATGTGTACGGCGGCATGGCCGCGCCGCTCGCCGCCACCGCCGTCGCGTTGTTCTCGCTGTATCTCGCGATCTATCCGGCCTTGTCGAGCGTCGTCTGGTCGTTAGTCGCGGGCCGCGCGCGCTTCGGCGATGAAGACGCCGCCACCGCACGCGACATCGAGACATCGCCCCGCAATGCGCCGACATGGCACGGCGCGTTTGCGTTCGCGAGCGCATGGGCGCTCGGCGAATGGCTGCGTGGCCTCGTCTTCACCGGCTTTCCGTGGCTCGCGAGCGGTTATGCGCAAGTCGACGGGCCGCTCAAGGGCTTCGGCGCGATCGCGGGCGTATATGGCGTCGGCTGGGTGCTCGCGCTCGTCGCCGCGCTTATCGTGGAGGCGGTGTATCACTTGCGCAAAACGCAGCGGCTCGCGTTCGCGCCGGGCATCGCGGCCATCGCGCTGATCGTCGCGGGCATGCTGCTATCGCTCGTCGAATGGACGACGCCCGCCAACGCGCCGCTCGATGTGCGTCTGCTGCAAGGCAACGTGAAGCAGGAGATGAAGTTCGAGCAAGCGGGCGTCGATGAATCGCTCGCGCTCTATAAGCGGCTCATCACCGCGAAGCCGGCCGATCTGATCGTCACGCCGGAAACCGCGCTGCCGGTGCTGTCGGTGCAGATTCCGCAAGACTTCGCCGTGGCGATACGCAATTTCGCCGACGACACGAACTCCTCGATTCTCTTCGGCGCGATCGGCGTCTCGATTCTTCCCGACGGCCGCGCGACCGATTTCACCAACAGCCTCTTCGGTGTTACGCCGCACGTGAACGGCGTCTTCCGCTACGACAAACATCATCTCGTGCCCTTCGGCGAGTTCGTGCCGCTCGGTTTCCACTGGTTCGTGCGCATGATGGGCATTCCGCTCGGCGATCTCGCGCGCGGGCCGAGCGTGCAGCAAGCGTTCATGGTGCACAACCAGCCGATCGCCGTCGATATCTGCTACGAGGACATCTTCGGCGAAGAGATCGCGCGCACGATCCGCGAACAGGAAACGCCCGCGGGCATTCTCGTCAACTCGACGAATCTCGCATGGTTCGGCAATACGATCGCGCTTGACCAGCATCTTCAGATCGCGCGGATGCGTTCGATCGAAACCGGCCGGCCGATGCTGCGTTCGACCAACACCGGCATGACGGCGGTGATCGCGGCCAACGGCGATGTCGTGTCGAAGCTGCCTACGTTCACCACGGGCGTGCTCGAAGCGCGCGTGCAAGGGACGTCGGGCCGCACGCCATATGTGACGAGCGGAAACATGACGGTGATCGCGATCTCGCTGATTTTGCTCGCGTTCGGGTTCGCGTTCGCGCCGAGCAGAAAACGTTCGGGCACACGCTGAACATCGGTTGAAACGAAGCCGCGTTGCACCCTGCGACGCGGCTCGCGCGGCCCGCCCTCCTCCCAAAAAGCCGCACCCGCTCCTGCGTTCGGCTAAAATTCCACGTTTCAGCACTTCGGCCGAGCTTCCGAGTCGCGTCGTCACGACGATGTCCGCGCCGCGTTCGCCCGCATAAGGCAATCATGCTCACTTTCCAGCAAATCATTCTGACGCTGCAGTCCTACTGGAACGAGAAGGGCTGCGCGCTCCTCCAGCCGATCGACATGGAAGTCGGCGCAGGCACCTCGCACGTCCATACGTTCCTGCGCGCAATCGGCCCGGAGCCGTGGCGCGCGGCCTATGTTCAACCGTCGCGCCGCCCGAAGGACGGTCGCTACGGCGAGAATCCGAACCGCCTGCAGCACTACTATCAGTATCAGGTCGTGCTCAAGCCCGCGCCGGAAAACATCCTCGATCTGTACCTCGGCTCGCTCGAAGCGCTCGGCTTCGACTTGAAGCAGAACGACGTGCGCTTCGTCGAGGACGACTGGGAAAACCCGACGCTCGGCGCCTGGGGTCTCGGCTGGGAAGTGTGGCTCAACGGCATGGAAGTGACGCAGTTCACCTATTTCCAGCAAGCGGGCGGCATCGATTGCAAGCCCGTGCTCGGCGAAATCACCTACGGTCTCGAACGCCTCGCGATGTACCTGCAGAAGGTCGAGAACGTGTACGACCTCGTCTGGACCGAGTGGGAAGAAGACGGCCCGGACGGCCCCGTTCTGCGTCAACTGAGCTACGGCGACGTGTATCACCAGAACGAAGTCGAGCAGTCCACGTACAACTTCGAGCACGCGAACGTCGATCTGCTGTTCACGTTCTTCAAGAGCTACGAAGAAGAAGCGAAGAAGATGATCGACGCGAAGCTCGCGCTGCCCGCGTATGAGCTCGTGCTGAAGGCCGGCCACACGTTCAATCTGCTCGACGCGCGCGGCGCCATTTCCGTGACGGAGCGCGCGGCGTATATCGGCCGCATTCGCGTGTTGTCGCGCCTCGTCGCGCAGGCTTATTACGAGTCGCGTGAAGCGCTCGGCTTCCCGATGCTCGGCAATCCGGTCAAGGGCGATCGCGATCTCATCAGCGACGAGCAGGAAGCGCAGCGCCCCGCATGGGCGCCGCCGCTCCGAGTGGAAAGCTCGCCCACGGGCAACAACGAACAGGTTTGACGAGGCTCGACAGAACAATGACGCAATCCAACCACGCTTCTCTGCTCGTCGAGCTGCTCACCGAAGAACTGCCGCCGAAAGCGCTCGCGCGTCTCGGCACCGCTTTCGCTGAAGGCATCGTCGAACGTCTCGCCTCGCGCGATCTGATCGACGGCGCGCCTTCGTTCGAGAAGTACGCCACGCCGCGCCGCCTCGCCGTGCTCATCAGAAACGTGCGCGATGTCGCGCCGGAAAAGCAGGTGCGCGAAAAGGTCCTGCCGGTGACGGTCGCGCTCGATAAGGAAGGCAATCCCACGCCGCCGCTCGCGAAGAAACTCGCGGCTCTCGGCTTTCCCGACTTCCCCCTCGCCGAACTCGAACGCGCGCAGGACGGCAAGGCCGAAGCCTTCTTCCTGCGCTACGCCGCGCCGGGCGCGACGCTCGCCGACGGCCTGCAGGCCGCGCTCGACGAAACCCTCGGCAAGCTGCCGATTCCGAAGGTCATGACCTACCAGCGTCCGGACGGCACCAGCGTGCAGTTCGTGCGTCCCGTGCAGCGCCTGGTCGCGATGCACGGCCGCAACGTCGTGCCGGTCAGCGCGCTCGGCGTCGACTCGGTCGACACGACCATCGGTCATCGTTTCATGTCGGAAGGCTTCGTCGCGATCGCTCATGCCGATGACTACGCCGACACGTTGCGCCACAAGGGCCGCGTCGTCGCCAATTTCGACGATCGCCGCGAATCGATCCGCACGCAGCTGCAGGCCTTCGCGGGCGAAGATCGCGTCGTGATGCCCGAAGCGCTGCTCGACGAAGTGAACGCGCTCGTCGAATGGCCGGTCGTCTACGAATGCCGCTTCGACGAGGAATTCCTGCAAGTGCCGCAGGAATGTCTCATCCTGACGATGCAGACGAACCAGAAATATTTCGCGCTCACGGACCCGAACGGCAAGCTGCGCTCGCGCTTCCTGATCGTGTCGAATATCGATACGAAGACGCCGGGCGAGATCGTCGAAGGCAACCAGCGCGTCGTGCGCCCGCGCCTCGCCGACGCGAAGTTCTTCTTCACGCAGGACAAGAAAAAGCGCCTCGAAGACCGCGTGCCGCTGCTCGCGAACGTCGTGTATCACAACAAGCTCGGCTCGGCCCTGCAACGCGTGGAGCGTCTCGAAGCGCTCGCGGGCGAGATCGCGCCGATGGTCGGCGTCGACCCGGCATTGACGCGCCGCGCCGCGCGTCTCGCCAAGGCGGACCTGCTGACCGATATGGTCGGCGAATTCCCCGAACTGCAAGGCACGATGGGCACGTACTACGCGCGTCACGACGGCGAGCCGGAAGAAGTCGCGCTCGCGTGCTCGGAGCACTATCAGCCGCGCTTCTCGGGCGACGAAACGCCGTCGACGGGCGTCGGCGCCGCGGTCGCGCTCGCGGACAAGCTGGAAACGATCGTCGGCATCTGGGGCATCGGGCTCGCGCCCACGGGGGAGAAAGACCCGTTCGCGCTGCGCCGTCACGCGCTGGGCGTCTTGCGCATCCTGCTGGAAAAGAAGCTGCCAGTCGATCTGCGCGATCTCGTCGGCGCGGCGCAACGCCAGTTCGCGGGCATGCCGCAAGTCGCCGATTCGACCGAAGCCATCTACGCGTTCTTCCTCGATCGGCTGCGCGGTCTGTTGCGCGAGCGCGGCTTCGAAGCGAACGATATCGAAGCGGTGCTGAGCCTGAATCCGACGCGTCTCGACGACATCGTCGCGCGCCTCGACGCCGTGCGCGAATTCGCGGCGCTGCCCGAAGCCGCGTCGCTCGCGGCGGCCAACAAGCGCATCTCGAACATTCTCAGGAAGTCGGAGCAAGGCGCGCCGTCGGCGGTGAACAAGGCGCTGCTCGTCGAAGCGGCCGAGAAGAACCTGTACGCGCAGATTGAGCAAGTGAGCCCGCGCGTGCAGAGCCAGCTCGCCGCGCGCAACTATACGGAAGCGTTGAGCGCGCTCGCCGCGCTGCGCGAGTCCGTCGATACGTTCTTCAACGACGTGATGGTGAACGCGGAAGACGCCGACTTGCGCCGCAATCGGCTCGCATTGCTCAACGCATTGCATCAGCAGATGAACTGCGTCGCCGACATCTCGAAGCTCGCCGCCTGACGCGCCGCCATGGTCATGAACAGAAAACTGGTCATCCTCGATCGCGACGGCGTGATCAACGTCGATTCCGATGCGTTCATCAAGTCGCCGGACGAATGGGTCGCGATTCCCGGCAGCCTCGAAGCCATCGCGCGGCTGAATCAGTCGGGCTATCGCGTGGCGATCGCATCGAATCAGTCGGGCATCGGCCGCGGTCTCTTCGACATGGCCGCGCTCAACGCAATGCATCAGAAGATGAATCGCGCGGCCGCGGCCGTTGGCGGGCGTATCGACGCGGTGTTTTTCTGCCCGCACACGGCGGAAGATCAGTGCGATTGCAGAAAGCCAAAACCCGGCATGTTGCAGCAGATCATCGACCGCTTCGAGATCGATCCCGAAGACACGCCTGTCGTCGGCGATTCGCTGCGCGATCTGCAGGCGGGCGCGGCGCTCGGCTTTCCCGTGCATCTCGTGCTGACCGGCAAAGGCGAAAAGACGCTCAAGGAAGGCCAGTTGCCCGAAGGCACCGTCGTTCACAAAGACTTGCGCGCGTTCGCGCTCGACTTCCTCGCGCGGCATCAGGACCGCTCCGCGGCTCAGTAACATCGAGACTCCATGCGCTTCATCCGTTCGTTGCTGTTCATGCTTTATCTCATCGTGTACACGGTGCCGTACGCGATCGCCTGCTTCATCGCGTTTCCGTTCATGCGCGCCGACAAGCGTTACTGGATGGCCGCCGGCTGGTGCAAATCGACGATCGTCGTGCTGCGGTATCTGATCGGCATTCGCTACACGATCGAAGGCATGGAGAATCTGCCCAACGGGCCCGCCGTGCTGCTGTCGAAGCATCAGTCGGCATGGGAGACGGTCGCGTTTCCCGCGCTGATGCCGCGACCGCTTTGCTACGTGTTCAAGCGCGAACTGCTCTTTGTGCCTTTCTTCGGCTGGGCGCTCGGACTCCTGAAAATGGTGCACATCGACCGCAAGCAGGGCCGCGACGCGTTCACGTCGGTCACGCGCCAGGGCCGCGCGCGCATGGACGAAGGCGCGTGGGTCATCATGTTTCCCGAAGGCACGCGCACGCGCGTCGGCAGCCAGGGCAAGTACAAGACGGGCGGCGCGCGTTTCGCCGTGGCAACCGGTGCGCCGGTCGTGCCGATCGCGCACAACGCGGGGCACGTGTGGCCACGCAATTCGTTCATCAAATATCCGGGTATAGTCACGGTGTCTGTCGGCAAGCCGATCGATACGGCCGGCCTCACACCCGAGGAAGTGAACGAGCGCGTCGAGATCTGGATCGAGGCGGAAATGCGCCGCATCGATCCTCACGCTTACGCCGCGTCGAACGCGCAGCCGGGTGAAGCCGGCGCTGCGGGCGCGGGCCGCTGACGCGGCCGGCGTTCGAATCGAGCTGCGGCGTGCCCTACTCTTTCTTCTCGTCATTCCTGCGCCGCGAGCGCAAAGCGGAGCCGATGCGGAAAGCCCCATCGCGACAGCGTCCCGCCGTCGCGCTCGATACTCTGCAACTCGATCTGCCGTTCGAGCATGCGCCGGCTTACTCCGGCGCGACGCCCGCGAACGGACCGGCTCCGCTGCGCGGCGAAGTCCCCGCCGCCGATCCCGCTCCCGTCCCGACGCCCACCGCTCCGGCGCCGCCGCTGCCGCTGCCCGATGGCGTGCGCCTGCGCCGCATCGTGCTCAAGGCGGGCGCGCTCGAATACCGGTTGAGGCGTTCGTCGCGGCGCACGATCGGCTTCTGCATCGACGGCACCGGGCTTACGATCACCGCGCCGCGCTGGGTGACGATCGCGGATATCGAAAGCGCGATCCTCGACAAGCAGAACTGGATCGTCAGGAAGCTCACCGAATGGCAGACGCGCGTCGAGCAACGCGCGCTGCCGCGCATCGAATGGAAGGACGGCGCGCAGCTTCCGTTTCTCGGCAAGACGATCAGCGTGGCGCTGACGGCGGCAAGCGCGCTCTCGTTCGATGACGAGACCAGCGTGCTCACGCTTCCCCTGCCCGCGCTCGCCGACGCGCAGCAGATCAAGGATCGCGTGCAAGGCTGGCTGCAAAGCGAAGCGAAGCGCATTTTCGGCGCGCGGCTCGCGGTCTATGCGGCGAAGCTCGGCGTCGAGTATCGGGCGTATGCGCTGTCGTCGGCGGCGACGCGCTGGGGCAGTTGCTCCAGCGACGGCAAGATCCGCCTGAACTGGCGGCTCATCCATTTCCCGATGTCGATCATCGACTACGTCGTCGCGCACGAGCTCGCGCATCTGCGCGAAATGAACCACAGCCCGCGCTTCTGGCAGACGGTCGAATCGATATTCCCCGAGTTCCGCGAGGCGCGGCATACGCTGAAGCATCATCCGCCGGACCTGTTGCCGGCGCTCTGAGCGTCGTCAGCGCGCAAAAAGCGTCGACGGTACAATTTCTTTCCTGTCCCCCCGCAAACCCACAAACAGGAATCCCACCATGCGACTCCTCCACACGATGCTGCGCGTCGGCGACCTGCAGCGTTCCATCGACTTCTACACTCGCATTCTCGGCATGAAAGTGCTGCGTCAAAGCGAAAACACCGAGTACAAGTACACGCTCGCGTTCGTCGGCTACGGCCCGGAAAGCGAGAACAGCGTGCTCGAACTGACCTATAACTGGGGCACCGAAAAGTACGATCTCGGCACGGCATACGGCCATATCGCGCTCGAAGTCGACGACGCCGCTAACGCGTGCGAGCGCATCCGGGAGGCAGGCGGCAAGGTCACGCGCGAAGCGGGTCCCGTGAAGGGCGGCACGACGGTGATCGCGTTCGTCGAAGATCCGGACGGCTACAAGGTCGAGCTCATCGAAAGGCATTCCTGATTCACGCATGATTCACGCATGACTCACGCATAAGCTCGCGCCGCGCATCCGTCGCGGCGCACGACACCTGCGCAATTCCACGGGCCCGACCCGGCCTTTCACCCTCGCGGCCGGTTCGCTGGCACAATCGACGCTCCAAATCAGTGCATGCCGATGTGCGCGTCACGTCGGCTCTCTCCAGCCACGCTTGCCCGACAGCCGATGAGCACGCCGACCCTCGCCCTGCGCCGCGCCCCCGACGCCACCGCCGTCATCGTGATGATCGCCTTGTGCGGCGCGTGGGGATTCCAGCAAGTCGCGATCAAGGAAGCGAACGCATCGATTCCGCCAATGCTGCAGGCCGGCATCCGCTCGACGATCGCAACGGTGCTCGTATGGATCTGGACGCGCACACGCGGCGTGCCGCTCTTCCAGCGCGACGACACGCTACCCGCTGGACTGCTCGCGGGCTTGCTGTTCGGCGGCGAGTTCGTCTGCATCTTTTTCGGCCTGAGTCTCACCACGGCGACGCGCATGGCCGTGTTTCTCTACACCGCGCCCTGCTTCACCGCGCTCGGTCTCCACTGGTTCGTCGCGGGCGAGCGGCTCTCGCGCACGCAGTGGAGCGGCATCGTGCTGGCGTTCTGCGGCATCGCGCTCGCGTTCGCCGACGGCTTTCTGCACGGCAATGCCCACAGCGCGTCGACGTTGCAAGGCGTCGCGGGCGACGCGCTCGGCATCATGGCCGGCATCTTCTGGGCCGCGACGACCGTGGTCGTGCGCGCGTCCACGCTGGCGCATGCGAGCGCGAGCAAGACGCTCTTCTATCAACTGGCGGTGTCGGCGGTTTTGCTGCTTGCGCTGGCGGCGGGAATTGGACAGACGCACGTCGAAGCCGTATCTGCGCTCGCGCTCGCGAGTCTCGCGTATCAGGCGATCGTCGTTGCGTTCATCAGCTATCTGACGTGGTTCTGGCTGCTCACGCGCTACATGGCGTCGCGGCTTTCGGTGTTTTCGTTTCTCACGCCGATCTTCGGCGTCACCTTCGGCGTGCTTCTGCTCGGCGAGCATTTCACCGCGCGCTTCATGATCGCGGCGGCGATGGTGCTCGCGGGCATCGCGCTGGTGAACCGGCCGGCGCCGCGCAGCTAAGGTCGGTCATTCCGGCGCGGTCGCGCGGATCGTGATCATGTCGCGATCGATGTCGTCGTGACTGGCCGGCACGTGCGCATGCTCCGCCGGAATCGGCTCGGTCGGATAGCCGTGCTTTTCCCACGCATCGAGCCCGCCCTTCAACGGGCGAACTTGTTTGAAGCCCTTCGCCCGCAACTTCCGCGCAATGTTCTTCGCGGTGGCCTCGTTCGGGCACACGCAATACACGACCACCTCGTGCTCCGCATACAACTGATCGACGCGATCCGGCGAATCGAGATCCAGCGCGATCGCGCCCGCGATGCGATGTGGCTCGCGACGGCGAATGTCCGCCGGGCGCGCGTCGTAGATCACGGGCGGCGTGTCGGTGCGCATCATCGCGTCGAGCTGGTCGGGCGTGATGTGAAACTTCGCGAGCCACTGGCGAAACTGCTCGCGCCTGATCCATCGATACAGCACGAAGCCGAGCGCGACCATCACGAAAACGTCGATCACCGTCGCGCCGTTGGCCCGCACCAGCACGAGGAGCCGTCCGAGTTGCTCCTGCAGCGCCGCGCCGCCGAGCATCCAGGCGCTCGCCCACGCCGTCGCGCCGATAAGATCCCACAACACGAAGACGTGCACTGCGATCTGCGTGGTGCCGAGCAACGGCGCCGACACGAGCCCGAGCCCCGGCACGAACTTCGACAGCGCGAGCAGCGGCACGCCGAAGCGCTCGAACCAGCGGCGCGCGGTGCGCAGCGTCGAATCGATCGAAAGCGAAAAGCGCACGAGCGAATTCAGAAAGCTCCGACCGTAGAGACGGCCCGCGGTGAACCACAAGGAATCGGCAAGCAGGACGGCGAGCACCGCGGCCAGGAGCATCTGCCAGAACGGCACGTTGCCGGCGGCGACGAGCGTGCCGGCGAGAATCAACATCGGCGCGGCGGGGACCGGCACGCCGAGTTGCGTCGCGAGGACGCTGACGAAGACGGCCCACGCGCCCCAGGACGACGCAAGCGCAGTCGGGACGTGCGGCATTCGAACCTCTTGATGAGCTTTCGTAGGAGTGACAGCCGGCGTTTGATGCACGGCACAAAGGGTTACACTGTATCGCGATCCTGACAAAAACGCCCAATCGATCCGGGCGAAAGAAGCACGGATTGACGCGCGGCAAAGCGCCGCAAGGCCGCCCGGGGGAACCAGCGTGCAAGCGATCACTCAGCCTTTCTTCGATATCGACACCGGCACGATGACGTATGTCGTCTACGAGGCGCCCGGCTCGGCGGGGGCAATCGTCGATCCCGTGCTCGACTACGATCCCAAAGCCGCGCGCACGTCGACCGAATCCGCCGATGCGGTCATCGCGTTCGTGCGCGAATCGCAACTTTCCGTCGAATGGATTCTGGAAACGCACGCGCACGCCGACCATCTTTCGGCGGCGCCTTATCTGAAGCGCACGCTTGGCGGAAAGACCGGGATCGGCGAGTCGATATGCGCGGTGCAGGGCGTGTTCAAGAAGATCTTCGATCTCGAACCGGAGTTTCAGCTCGACGGCTCGCAGTTCGATCATCTCTTTGCCGATGGCGAGCGCTTCATGATCGGCGAGATCGAGGCCACCGCGCTCTTCGTGCCGGGGCACACGCCCGCCGACATGGCGTATCGGATCGGCGACGCGGTGTTCGTCGGCGACACGCTCTTCATGCCGGACCTGGGCACCGCGCGCTGCGATTTTCCGGGCGGCAGCGCGCGCCGGCTGTATCGATCGATTCAACGTCTGCTCGCGCTCGATCCCGACACGCGGATTTTCGTGTGTCACGACTATCCGCCCGAGACGCGTGGCCCGCAATGGCAAACCACGGTGCGCGAGCAGAGTGAGAAAAACATTCACGTAGGCGGCGGCAAGACCGAGGACGAGTTCGTCGCGATGCGCGAGGCGCGCGACGCGACCCTCGGCATGCCCACGCTCATCCTGCCCGCGATTCAGGTGAACATCCGCGCCGGCCACTTTCCCGAAGCGGCGGGCAACGGCACGACCTATCTGAAGATTCCGCTGAACGCGTTCTAGCCTTCGATTCTGCCGCGCGTCACGCCGAGCAGACCGGCCATGGCGCGGCGCGCAGCGTTCGAATCGCGTGCGATGATCGCTTCGAAAACCGCCGTATGTTCCGCGAGCGATGCGTTGTACACGTCGGCGCGCTTCGCATTCAGGCGCAACTGGCCTTCGAGCGTGCGCTCAATCAGCGCGCCGAGCGGAATGAGCAATTCGTTGCTGCATGCGGCGAGCACGCCCAGATGGAAGTCGAGATCGGCGCGCACCCATTCGTCGACGTTCTGCGCGTCCGCCATCGCCCGATGTGCGCGCGTGAGGCGCTCGCGGGTGTGTTCCTCGTGGTTTTCGGCGGCGAGCGCGGCGGCGTATGGCTCGATCATCTCGCGCATTTCCTGAAGCTTGAGCGCGAATTGCAGCGGCGGCGCGACGCGCGAGTACCAGTCGAGCATGTCGGCGTCGAGCAGATTCCACGCATTCTGGGCGCGCACGCGCGTGCCGACTTTCGGGCGCGACTCGACGAGCCCTTTCGACGTGAGCGTGCGCAACGCCTCGCGTAGCACCGTGCGGCTCACGCCGAAGCGCTCCATCAGTTCCGCTTCGCGCGGCAGCGGCGAGCCCGGCGCGAAGTCGCCGCGCAAAATCGCCATGCCCAGTTCATGCGTCACGCGGCCATGCAGATCGCGGTAAATAATCGTCTTCCTCCACGTTTGAGAAGGATTATCGGGTATTCGACTGATGTTTGGTAAGTCTCAATATCTGTCGAATAATACTATTAATATGCCTAAATCACCGGTTTTTGCTACCATGTAAAACCCTTCAGGAGACGCTCAATGAAAATCACGAAACTTGAGACCTTCATCGTTCCGCCGCGCTGGTGCTTCCTCAAGATCGAAACCGACGAGGGCATCACGGGCTGGGGCGAGCCGGTCGTCGAAGGCCGCGCGCACACGGTCGCCGCCGCCGTCGATGAACTCGCCGACTATCTCGTCGGCCGCGACCCGCGTCATATCGAAGACCTCTGGCAGGTGATGTATCGCTCCGGCTTCTATCGCGGCGGTCCCATCGGCATGAGCGCGATCGCGGGCGTCGATCAGGCGCTGTGGGACATTCTCGGCAAGCATCATGGCGTGCCGGTTCACGCGCTGCTCGGCGGTCAGGTGCGCGACAAGATCAAGGTGTATTCGTGGATCGGCGGCGACCGGCCAAGCGATGTCGCGAACAACGCGCGCGCCGTGGTGGAGCGCGGCTTCAAGGCCGTGAAGATGAACGGCTCGGAAGAACTGCAGATCATCGATACCTTCGACAAGGTGCAGGGCGTGATCGACAACGTGCGCGCGGTGCGCGAGGCGGTCGGGCCGAACGTTGGCATCGGCGTCGATTTTCATGGACGCGTGCACAAGCCGATGGCGAAGGTGCTCGCCAAAGAGCTCGATCCGTTCAAGCTGATGTTCATCGAAGAGCCGGTGCTTTCGGAGAACGTCGAGGCGTTGCGCGATATCGTCAACCAGACGAGCACGCCGATCGCGCTCGGCGAGCGGCTCTATTCGCGCTGGGACTTCAAGCACATTCTGGCGGGCGGCTACGTCGACATCATTCAGCCGGACGCATCGCACGCGGGCGGCATCACCGAATGCCGCAAGATCGCGACGATGGCCGAAGCCTATGATGTCGCGCTCGCGCTCCATTGCCCGCTCGGTCCGATCGCGCTCGCGACCTGCCTGCAGATCGACGCGGTCAGCTACAACGCGTTCATCCAGGAACAGAGCCTCGGCATTCACTACAACAAGGGCAACGACCTGCTCGATTACATCAGGAATCCGGAAGTCTTCAAGTACGAAGACGGCATGGTGTCGATCCCGCAGGGACCGGGGCTCGGTATCGAAGTGAACGAGGAGAAGGTGCGCGAAATGGCGAAGGTCGGCCATCGCTGGCGCAATCCGGTGTGGCGTCACGCGGACGGCAGCGTCGCCGAATGGTGATCGTGTCGTGCTGACTGCGCGCTGTTCTAACGCGCGGTCAGCGTTTCAGAC
The DNA here is from genome assembly GCF_001545035.1 of Caballeronia glebae. GTDB lineage: Bacteria > Pseudomonadota > Gammaproteobacteria > Burkholderiales > Burkholderiaceae > Caballeronia > Caballeronia glebae. The sequence goes on along the minus strand of NZ_FCOJ02000002.1, from coordinate 138,356 downwards.
GAGCCTTGACCGCGCCGCGTAGCGCATTGCTGATGAGCAGATCTTCGGCTTCGAGCAAGTCGTCGGGCGTGAGCGTGCGTTCGACGGCGCCGAGTTCTTCGATCGATACCGCGCGCATCACGCCCGGCAACACGCCGGCTCCGATGGGCGGCGTGCACCACTCGCCGTCGAGTTTCACGAAGACGTTCGAGCGGCCGCCTTCGGTCAACTCGCCGCGTTCGTTGACGAACAACATGTCGAACGCGCCTTCGGCTTCGGCCGCTTTCCACGCGCGATCGTAGTCGGCGCGGCGCGTCGTCTTGTGTCCGAGGAGCGGATCGGCGGAATCTTTCGGCGCGAATCCTCGATCCGACGCCAGCAAGACGTTCACCGTATCCGAGGGCAACGGCGCAAGCGGCGCACTCGTTATCGTGACGCGCCCGCTCTTGTCCAGCGCGATGCGCATGCGATACGGCTTTTCGGCCTCGAATCCCGCGCAATGCACGGCGACTTGCGTGTCGAGCGCGCGCGCGTCGAAGGCAAAGCCGAGGTACGCCGCGCTGCCCTTCAGCCGCGCTGCGTGACGCGCGTAATGGCGCACGCCCTCATCGCGCGTCGCGAAGGTCGTTTCGAAGAGTTCGAAGCCGGGGTCCGCGCCGGTCAGAAAGCGTGCTTTCAACAGACACTCCTCGTATTCGTCGGCGGCGACGCTGTCGAGCACGATGCCCGCGCCGATGCCGAGCACGCCGCGCCGCGCGGCCGCGTCGATGACGAGCGTGCGAATCGCCACCGACATGCAGAAGTCGCCGCTCGCATCGAGCCATCCGATCGCGCCGGTGTAGAGACCGCGCGGCGTGCTCTCGATTTCGTCGATCAGTTGCATCGTTCGGTACTTCGGCGCGCCGGTGATCGAGCCGCACGGAAAGAGCGCGCGCACGATGCCCGCGAACGACGTGCCGGGAATCACGCGCGCTTCGATCGTCGAGGTCATCTGCCACACCGACGCATACGGCTCGACCGAAAACAGCGCGGGCACGTTCACCGAACCCGTGACCGCCACGCGCGACATGTCGTTGCGCAACAGATCGACGATCATCACGTTCTCGGCGCGATTCTTCGGATCGAGGCGCAACGTTTCCGGATCGGCCTCGCGCGGCGCGGTGCCTTTCATCGGCCGCGCGCGCAGCAGATCGCCATGCTTTTCGACGAACAACTCCGGCGAGCACGACACGACCGATCTGCCATCGGGCAACGCGATGAACGCGCCGTAATGCACGGCCTGGCGCTCACGCAATCGCCGATACAACGCGAGCGGCGTGCCGAACACATCGAAGTTCAGCCGATACGTGTAGTTGATCTGATACGACTCGCCTTCGCGCAATGCGTCGTGCACGGCGGCGATGGCGGCATCGAATTCGCCGCGCGTAACGCTCGGTTCGATGCCCGCCACGCCCGCCGTGTCTTCGTCGCCCGTGGATTCGAGCCACACGTCCACTTCACCGCGCGACAAGTGCGCGCAATCGCGGAACATGAGCACGCGCAGTGCATGCTCTTCGCCACGCCCGATTTCGCCGAACTGGAGATTGCGCCCGAACTCGTAATCCGCGACGACGAGCGCGTGCAAACCGCTCTGCAAATCGCGCGCATTCTCGGCACACACCGCATCGAGATCGCGCGCGTTCACGCACACGCGTTCGCGCACGAAGTCCGTGTACAAACGACTCGACCGCCTTTCGGCGGTCGCGTCGCAATCGTCGAGCAGCGCGAACACCGCGCTGCGCTCTTCCGTTTTCATCGTCATGCTCGCACAACGTACGACGCACTCGACCGCATTAGTCGAAGAAACTCTTCACGCGGTCGAACCAGCTCTTGCTTTGCGGACTATGCCGCGCGCCGCCCTCGACGAGCGATTTCTCGAACTGCTTGAGCAGATCGCGCTGCGTGTCGGTGAGCTTGATCGGCGTTTCGACCTGCACATGCACATACAGATCGCCGGCGATACTCGAACGCAAACCCTTGATGCCCTTCCCACGCAGACGGAACGTCTTGCCCGACTGCGTGCCTTCCGGCACCGTGAAGCTCGCGCGGCCCGCCAGTGTGGGCACTTCGATCTCCCCGCCGAGCGCCGCCGTCGTGAACGGAATAGGCATCTGGCAATGCAGGTCGTCGCCGTCGCGCTCGAACACCGAGTGCTGCTTGATGTGGATTTCCACATACAGATCGCCGCTCGGACCACCGTTGATGCCCGGCTCGCCGTTGCCCGCCGAGCGGATACGCATGCCGTCGTCGATGCCCGCCGGAATCTTCACTTCCAGCGTCTTCGTTTCCTTCACCTTGCCCGCGCCGTGGCAGTTCGCGCACGGTTCGGGAACGTAGCTGCCGCTGCCATGACACTTCGGGCACGTCTGCTGGATGCTGAAAAAGCCCTGCGACATGCGCACCTGGCCTTGACCGTGGCAGGTCGGGCAGGTTTCGGGCTTCGTGCCCGGCTTCGCGCCCGAGCCGTGGCAGATGTTGCAGTTGACCCAGCTCGGCACGCGAATCTGCGTGTCGTAGCCGTGCGCCGCCTGCTCCAGCGTGATCTCCATGCTGTAACGCAAGTCCGCGCCGCGATACACCTGCGGCCCGCCGCGCCCGCCGCGCGCTGCGCCGCCCGCCGCTTGTCCGAAGATGTCGCCGAAGATATCGCCGAAGGCATCGGCGAAACCGCCGAAGCCTTGCGCGCCCGCGCCCGCCATGTTCGGATCGACGCCCGCGTGCCCGTACTGATCGTACGCGGCGCGCTTCTGCTGGTCGGAGAGCATTTCGTAGGCTTCTTTCCCTTCCTTGAAATTCTCTTCCGCCTTCTTGTTGTCCGGATTGCGGTCAGGGTGATACTTCATCGCGAGCTTGCGATACGCCTTCTTGATCTCTTCGTCGCTCGCGTTCTTCGCGACGCCCAGAACGTCGTAGTAATCCCGTTTCGCCATGTCGGTTCAATGCCGCCGCGCTTGAGCGCGCCGGTTCCTGTCAGATGCTGCGGGTACGGTTGCCACCCGCGCGTAAAACCTGTTGCGCCTCGCCACAAGCAAGGCGCCTCTAAAAACAACGTGCCCGGAGAGCCGAAAAGCTCGCCAGGCGCGTTCCACGTCAGACGCCAACGCGTCCCGGTGATACCACCGAAAAGCGCGTGAATGTCGCCACTCACGCGCCCGATTCGGCGTTAGTCCTTCTTCACTTCCTTGAAGTCGGCGTCGACGACATCGTCGTGCTGCTGGCTCGCGCCCGCGTCCGCCGAAGCGCCCGCGCCCGCCGCACCAGCGGCCGCGCTCGCCGCGCCCTGCTGCGCCTGCATGTCGGCGTACATCTTTTCGCCGAGCTTCTGCGAAGCCTGAGACAGCGTCTCGATCTTCGCTTCGATCGTGGCCTTGTCGCTCGAACCGCTCTTCAGCGTGTCTTCGAGATCCTTCAGCGCCGCTTCGATCTTTTCCTTCTCCGCCGCGTCGACCTTGTCGCCGTACTCCGCGACAGCCTTCTTCGTGCTGTGAACCAGCGCGTCGCCCTGGTTGCGCGCGTCGGCCAGCTCGCGCAGCTTGTGATCTTCCTCGGCGTTGGCTTCGGCGTCCTTCACCATCTTGTCGATTTCAGCGTCCGTCAGACCCGAGTTCGCCTTGATGGTGATCTTGTTTTCCTTGCCCGTCGCCTTGTCCTTCGCGCCGACGTGCAGAATGCCGTTCGCGTCGATGTCGAAGGTCACTTCGATCTGCGGCGTGCCGCGCGGTGCCGGCGGAATGCCTTCGAGGTTGAATTCGCCGAGCAGCTTGTTGCCCACGGCCATTTCACGCTCGCCCTGGAACACCTTGATCGTCACGGCGCCCTGGTTGTCGTCCGCCGTCGAATACACTTGCGCGTGCTTCGTCGGGATGGTCGTGTTCTTGTTGATCATCTTCGTCATCACGCCGCCGAGCGTCTCGATGCCGAGCGAAAGCGGAGTCACGTCGAGCAGCAGAACGTCCTTGCGGTCGCCCGACAGAACCTGACCCTGAATCGCGGCGCCCACGGCAACCGCTTCGTCCGGGTTCACGTCACGGCGCGGGTCCTTGCCGAAGAACTCCTTCACCTTTTCCTGCACCTTCGGCATACGCGTCATGCCGCCGACGAGAATCACGTCGTCGATGTCGCCGACCTTCACGCCCGCATCCTTGATGGCGATGCGGCACGGTTCGATCGTGCGCTCGATCAGCTCTTCGACGAGCGCTTCGAGCTTCGCGCGGGTGAACTTGAGGTTCAAGTGCTTCGGACCGGATGCATCCGCCGTGATGTACGGCAGGTTGATGTCGGTCTGAGCCGTCGACGACAGTTCGATCTTCGCCTTTTCAGCAGCTTCCTTCAGGCGTTGCAGCGCGAGCACGTCCTTCGACAGGTCGACGCCCTGCTCCTTCTTGAACTCGCCGATGATGTAATCGATGATGCGCTGGTCGAAGTCTTCACCGCCGAGGAACGTGTCGCCGTTCGTCGAGAGCACTTCGAACTGCATTTCGCCGTCCACGTCCGCGATCTCGATGATCGACATGTCGAACGTGCCGCCGCCCAGGTCGAACACCGCGATCTTGCGGTCGCCCTTTTCGGCCTTGTCCAGACCGAACGCGAGCGCGGCCGCGGTCGGCTCGTTGATGATGCGCTTCACTTCCAGACCGGCGATGCGGCCCGCGTCCTTCGTTGCCTGACGCTGGCTGTCGTTGAAGTACGCCGGCACCGTGATGACGGCTTCCGTCACCGGCTCGCCGAGGTAGTCTTCGGCGGTCTTCTTCATCTTGCGGAGCACTTCGGCCGAAACCTGCGACGGCGCGAGGCTCTTGCCATGCGCTTCGACCCATGCGTCGCCGTTGTCGTGCTTGACGATCTTGTAGGGCATCAGGTTGATGTCCTTCTGCACTTCCTTCTCTTCGAAGCGGCGGCCGATCAGGCGCTTGACCGCGTACAGCGTGTTACGCGGATTCGTGACCGACTGGCGCTTTGCAGGCGCGCCGACGAGGATCTCGTTGTCATCCATGTACGCGATGATCGACGGCGTGGTGCGCGCGCCTTCCGAGTTCTCGATGACCTTGACCTGATTGCCTTCCATCAACGCCACGCACGAGTTCGTGGTGCCGAGGTCGATACCGATGATTCTGCCCATTTTTTATACTCTCCTAGCTTTGATCGCATTGGCGTTGCGGCCGGCGGTGTGTCGTGCCTGACGCCGGCTTTTGCCGATTTACCGGGCCGAACGCCCAAAATTCATACCTGTACGCAAGATAAGTGCGCCAGGTTCGATTTCAAGACCCTGCAAACGATGCGGTCTATAGTTTTTTCGTGCGACGGCCGGCGCGCGATGCCGCGCGAAGCGCAGAACGGGCGCGCGCTGGCCATGATCGCCTCGGGATGCGTTACTTCGGCGCCGCGACGGTCACGAGCGCCGGACGCAACACGCGGTCCGCGATGACGTAGCCCTTTTGCAGCACCGAAACGACGGTATTCGGATCCTGTTCGGCCGGCACCATCGAGATAGCCTGATGGCGATGCGGATCGAATTTCTCGCCGACCGGATTCAGCGCGATCACGCGGCCTTTCTCCAGCGCGCCGGTAAGCTGGCGCAACGTCAGTTCGACGCCCTCGCGAACCTTGGCGAGATCCGTCGACTGGTCGGCTAGCGCGGCTTCGAGGCTGTCGAGCACCGGCAACAGGTTTTCCGCGAAATTCTCGATGGCAAATTTATGCGCCTTCGAGACGTCTTCCTGGCTGCGGCGGCGCACGTTTTCCGTCTCGGCCTTCGCGCGCAGGAATTCTTCCTTGAGTGCGGCGATGGCGGCCTGCGCTTCGGCGAGCGCAGCTTCAGCCTCGTTCGGCGCGGCTTGCGGCGCAGCGGCCGCGTTGGCGGATGCGCCCTGAGGCGCTTGAGCGGCCGCGTTGGTCGGCTCGGCGGACTGGCGCGCGTTATCGTCGGCGGGCGCCGGGTTCTGGCTCGCTGAATTCTCTTGCGTGTTTTCCATGTCGCTGAATATGCATTGCTGTGGGTTAAATCGGCTGCGAAAGCGGCCAGACGAAAATATCGGCCGCGTTTTTCGCACTAACGGCCGAAATTGGGGCTTCGAGAGCTTTTTCAAGCCTTCAAAGCGAGTTTTTCGGACAAATGTCAACGCCCAGATGGCGCCGAAATGACCGGCAACGCAGACTTCGCCACAGCGCGCAATTTTCAGATTGAGGGGAAGCCCTTAGTCGCCTACACTTCAAACAAGCACCGCAGGACGCACGTTTACCCTAATCCTACGAAATGCTTCAAACCGCTTACAGCCCTTGCCTGTTTCCTGATCCGGCCGCTTTCTGACCGGGCAACCCGCTCTCCGGGGATACCATGAAACTGACCTTTGCTATCGCGGTGGTCGCCCTGGTACTCGTTGCGGGAACGACCACCATCTGCATGTCCGGCGTCGTGACCGACCGTAACACCGAGTACGGCGGCGTTCACGCGACCATCGAAAGCTACTTCAATCCGAACGAGAAAATTTGTCGATAGTGCGCCGGTCGCGCTTCGTCGGCCTGCCCTGCAACGCCGACGTGGGTTCGCGAAAATTCTTGCGGCGCTCGGCCTCGGCCACGCGTTTCGCGCGGCCTTCCCCGGTTTCGGCGTAGAGCGTCTGCGCGACCGTCGCCGGGCCGCGCACGTCGCACAGGCCCAGCACTTCGACCTGCCATACCAGCCGCTCAATATCGATCTCGACGATATCGCCGACACGCACATCCTTCGACGGCTTCACGTTCGCCCCGCCGATCTTCACGCGGCCCTTCTCGACCGCATCGCTCGCGAGCGATCGCGTCTTGAAGAAACGCGCCGCCCACAGCCATTTATCGATGCGCAAACGCGCGTCGGGTTCCGTCGAAATCTTGTAGTTCATCGGTAAATGCTCGAAAAAGCCGTGCTCAGGCCACTGCGGTGAGCGGCTGCGCGGTCTGCACGGGCCATCCCTGAAGATGTTGCGCGGCGATTTCGCCCAGCGCCTTGATCCACGCGGGCGCCGTGTTGAGGCAGGCAATCCGGTGAAAATGCTTGCCGCCCGCCTTCAAGAATTCGTCGCGCACCTCGATGCCGATTTCCTCGATCGTCTCCAGGCAATCCGCCGTGAAGCCGGGACAGAACACGTCCACGCGCGAGACGCCGCCCGCGCCGAGTTCCGCGATCGTCGGCGCGGTGTACGGCTGAAGCCACTCCGCGCGGCCGAAACGGGACTGGAACGTCACGCGGCATTCGACCGGCGTGAGCCCGAGCGCGGCCGTGAGCAACGAACCGGTCAACTGGCACTGCTCGTGATACGGGTCGCCGAGATCCATCGTGCGCTTCGGCACGCCGTGGAAGCTCAGCACGAGCTTGTCGCCCGCCGCAAAGTCCGGCTGACCGTGGTGCCGCCAATAGTCGCGCACCTGTTCCGCGAGCGCCGCGATATAAGCAGGGTGGTCCGCGTAATGGCGAATCGTGCGGATTTCCGGCTGGTTGCGCACGCGCTTCAATGCGGCGAACGCGTCGTCGAAGGCGGTCGCCGTTGTTGACGACGAGTACTGCGGATACATCGGCAAGAGAAGGATGCGGTCGGCGCCTTCGAGCTTCAGCCGGTTGAGCATCGCGCCGATGCCGGGCGTGCCGTAGCGCATCGCATAGTCGACGATCACGTGATAGTCGTTCGCCGCGAACAGCCGCCGCAAACCGTCGACCTGCTTTTCCGTGTGCACGCGCAGCGGGGAACCTTCCGGCAACCACACTTGCGCGTACTTCTTCGCCGACGCGCGTCCGCGAAACGGCAGGATCAGCCCGCGCAAAATGAACTGCCACACGAATGAGGGAATTTCGACGACGCGCGGATCGGACAGGAATTGCGCCAGATATTTGCGCACCGCCCGCGGCGTGGGCGCGTCCGGCGTGCCGAGATTGATCAGCAGCACCGCGACGCGATGCGAAGCGCTGGGCTGCGAGGGCAACTCGAGGTCGAAACGCATAGGGCAAGCGGGCCGGAGTGGTCGTCGAAAAGGTGAAGACCATTATAGCGGCGCGCCCGGACGCGCATCATTGGCCGAATGGCTGAGTGGCGCAGCCGCGCCCGGCACGTCACGATACCCGGGAATGCAGCGTCACTGATGACTGAGCGACAGCGAGAGCAGGCGCGCGGTGATATCCACGATCGGAATCACGCGGTTGTACGCCATGCGCGTCGGGCCGATCACGCCGAGCGTACCGACGATCCTCCCGTTGACCTCGTAGGGCGCCGTCACGACGCTCATTTCCTCGATCGGCACGAGATTGCTCTCGCCGCCGATGAAAATCTGCACGCCTTGCGCGTGACTCGATACATCCAGCAATTGCAGGAGGCTCGTCTTTTGGTCGAACAGGTCGAAAAGCTTGCGCAGCCGCGCCATGTCGGACGAAAGGTCCGCCACTTCGAGCAGGTTGCGCTCGCCGGAAATGAGCACGGTGTCCGTGGGATCGGTCTCGGCAGTGCTCGCGACCACGGCGGCCTGCATCAGCGTGGTCATGTCGCCGCGCAACTGGTCGATTTCCTCGCGCAGGCGCCGGCGTACTTCGTCGAAGGACAGGCCCGCGAAATGCGCGTTGATGTAATTGGAGGCTTCGACGAGCTGCGAAGGCGAGTAGTCGCGCTGCGTCGCCATCATGCGGTTTTGCACGTCGCCTTCCGGCGTCACGATGATGAGCAGAATGCGCTTGTCGGACAGCCGCATGAATTCGATCTGCTTGAACATGTGGCTGCGGCGCGGCGTGAGCACGACGCCGGCGAACGACGACAGACTGGACAGCACGCTCGCCGCCGCCGCGACGATCTTCTGCGGTTCCTCGCCCTGCAAACGGGTCTTGACCGCAGTGGTCATGGCCTCGTCTTCGGGTGCTTCCACAGTCAGCATCGTGTCCACGAAAACCCGGTAGCCGCGCGGCGTGGGAATGCGTCCCGCCGACGTATGCGGACTCGCGACGAGCCCGAGCTCTTCGAGATCCGACATCACGTTGCGGATTGTCGCGGGGCTCAGTTCGAGGCCCGAATGACGTGATAACGTGCGCGAACCGACCGGCTGACCTTCGGCGATATAGCGCTCGATCAACGTTTTGAGGAGGGTTTGTGCACGTGGGTCTAGCATGGGCAAATTTTAGCTCAACGTGTCGGCTAGCGGCGAGCCGCGCCGGATGCCGGGCATTCAATGTCCGCTCCATTCTAGCGAGAAACGGCGGGCGTGCCGGCGCAACGTCGCACGGTCTTGCGGCGACACGGCCGGCGGCCATCGTCCACGGTTCTTTTCGCTCTCTGACTATGGTGTAATGCCGGCATGCAAATTGGCCAATTCAAGACCGTCGCCCTCGTGGGGCGCACCAACACGCCAGGCATCGAGGCGCCGCTGAGATCGCTCGCCGATCTCCTGGCGAAGCAGGGCTTCGAGGTCGTGTTCGAGGCGGGCACCGCGAAAGACGTGGGCGTGACGGAATTCCCGGCGCTTTCCATCGCCGAGATGGGCGCGCGCGCGGACGTCGCGATCGTGCTCGGCGGCGACGGCACGATGCTCGGCATCGGCCGGCAACTTGCGCCGTACAAGACGCCGCTCATCGGCGTGAATCACGGCCGGCTCGGCTTCATCACCGACATCCCGCTCAAGGCCATGCAGGAGATCGTCCCGCAGATGCTCGCCGGCCAGTTCGAGCGCGAGGAGCGCAGCCTGCTCGAAGCGCGCATCGTTCGCAACGACAAGCCGATTTACCACGCGCTCGCATTCAACGACGTCGTGGTGAATCGCAGCGGCTTTTCCGGCATGGCGGAGCTGCGCGTGTCGGTGGACGGCCATTTCATGTACAACCAGCGCTCGGACGGCCTGATCGTCGCGACGCCAACCGGCTCGACGGCCTACGCGTTGTCGTCGGCGGGGCCGATTCTCCATCCGCAGTTGCAAGGCTTCGTGCTCGTGCCGATCGCGCCGCATTCGCTGTCGAACCGTCCGATCGTGCTGTCCGACGATTCGAAAGTGACCATTCAGATCATCGGCGGGCGCGACGTCAACGTGAACTTCGACATGCAGTCGTTCACCGCCGTCGAGCTGAACGACGCCATCGAAGTGCGGCGCTCGAAGCACACGGTGCCGGTGCTGCATCCGGTCGGCTACAGCACCTACGCCACGCTGCGCAAGAAGTTGCACTGGAACGAGCATCCGTCGCAGGACTCATCGGCGCTCTGATCCACTCGTCTCCCGAATCCCGAATCCCCTTCCCCGAAGCGTCCATGCTCCGTCATCTTTCCATTCGAGATTTCGTCATCGTCGCCACGCTGGACATCGATTTCGATCCAGGCTTCACGGTCTTTTCGGGTGAAACCGGCGCGGGCAAGTCGATCCTGATCGACGCCCTCGCCCTCACGCTCGGTGCGCGCGCCGACGCGAGCGTCGTGCGCACCGGTCAGACGCGCGCGGACATCACCGCCGAATTCGGCACGTATCCTCAAGTAACGCGCTGGCTGGAAGAGCACGCGCTCACGCAAGACAGCGACTCGGTCATGCTGCGGCGTGTGATCGATTCGGGCGGCCGCTCGCGTGCGTTCATCAACGGCACGCCCGCGACGCTCGCGCAGTTGCGCGAAGTGGGCGAAATGCTCGTCGATATTCACGGCCAGCACGCGCACCAGTTGTTGGTGCGCCCGGACGCGCAACGCGAACTCTTCGACACGCACGCCCAGTTGCTCGATGCGGCCGGCGCGGTGAATCGCGCATGGCGCGCCGTGCGTGAGGCGCAGCAGGCCGTCGAAACCGCGCAAAGCCGCGACCGCGAACTGCAACTGGAACGCGAGCGTCTCGCGTGGCAACTGAGCGAATTCGACAAGCTCGCGCCGCAGCCGGGCGAATGGGAAGAAGTGAGCGCGGAGCAACACCGGCTCTCGCATTCGGCGAGTCTCATCGACGGCGTGCAGGGCGCGCTCGGCGCGCTCTCCGAATCCGACGAGGCGATGATCTCGCAGCTCGGCGCCATCATCTCGAAGCTGCGTGGCCTCGCCGATATCGATCCCGCACTGAACGACGTGCTCGCGTCGCTCGAACCGGCGGAGATCCAGTTGCAGGAAGCGTCGTATTCGCTGTCGCATTACGCGCAGCGGCTGGAGCTCGATCCGGACCGGCTCGCGCAAGTCGAAAGACGCATGGATCAACTGCATTCGACCGCGCGCAAGTTCCGGCTGCAGCCCGAAACGCTGCCCGAGGAGCACGACGCGCGCCGCCGCCAGCTCGCCGAACTCGACGCCGCCGCCGATCTCGACGCGCTCAATGCCGCCGCCGAAAAAGCGCAGAGCGAATATCTCGTGCAGGCCAGGGTGTTGTCGAAGGCGCGCGCGAAGGCCGCGAAGAATCTATCGAAAGCGGTCACGGAAGGCATGCAGGAACTGTCGATGGCGGGCGGCAGCTTCGACGTCGCGCTCGTGCCGCTCGCCGAAGGCGGCGCGAACGGCCTGGAACAAATCGAATTCCGCGTCGCGGGTCACGCGGGCGTCGCGCTGCGGCCGCTCGCAAAAGTCGCGTCGGGCGGCGAACTGGCGCGTATCAGCCTTGCGCTCGCCGTCATCGCGAGTACCGCGAGCCCGACGCCCACGCTCATCTTCGACGAAGTGGACACGGGCATCGGCGGCGGTGTCGCGGAAGTGGTCGGGCGTCTCTTGCATCAGCTCGGGCGCGACCGTCAGGTGCTGTGCGTCACGCACTTGCCGCAAGTGGCCGCGCGCGGCGATCAGCATTTCCAGGTCGCGAAATCGTCCGACGATGCCGGCGGCACCGTGAGCACCGTGACGCCGCTCGACAAGAGCCGGCGCATCGAGGAAGTGGCGCGCATGCTCGGCGGTCTCGAAATCACCGCGACCACCCGCAAGCACGCGAAGGAAATGCTGGCGGCCTGAGTCAGGCCGCCGACGCCACCGCGAATACGCGGTCCCACAACGCCGTCACCGCTTCGCGTTCGCCCTGAACCGTGGCCGGATCGACGCGCGCCTTTTCCATGCCGTCGAGCCGCAGCGTATGTTGCAGCTTGCGGTAGTGCCGGTACGCCGCGCCGATCGCATCGGCTTCTTCTTCCGCGATCAATCCGCTCTTCGCGGCGATCTTCAAGAGCGTGATATTGCCCGCGTTGCGCAGGAATTCCCGATGCTCTCGCGCGTGCAGCAGCACCCAGTACTGCACGATGAACTCGATATCCACCATGCCGCCGCGATCGTGCTTCAGGTCGAACAGCTCGCTGCGATTCGGATGACCGTCGGCGACGCGCTCGCGCATCGTCACGATCTCGCGAGCGAGCGCGGAAGCGTCGCGTTCCATGAAGAGCACGTCGGCGCGAATCTGCTCGAACTCCGCGCCGATTTCGGCATCGCCCGCGCTGTAGCGCGCCCGCGAAAGCGCCTGATGCTCCCAGACCCATGCGGTGTTCGCCGCGTCGCCTTCGCGAATCTGATAGCGGCGAAACGTTTCGAGGTCGGTCACGAGCAGGCCCGATTCCCCGTTCGGCCGCAGACGCAAGTCGACATCGAAGAGCGTGCCCGCGCCCGTTGCCGACGTGAGCCACGTTATGAGGCGGCGCGTGAACATCGCGTAGATGTCGGAGGCCGCGTCGTCGGCATCGTCGTAGAGAAAAATGAGATCGAGGTCCGACGCGTAGCCCAGTTCCTTGCCGCCGAGCTTTCCGTACGCGATGACCGAAAAGCGCGGCGTCTCGCGATGCCGCTTCGGGAACTGCTTCCACACGGTCTGCACGGTGACGTCGAGCACGGCGTCGGCGAGTTCGGACAGCCGGTCGCTCACGTGCTCGACCGTCAAGTGGCCGGCGAGATCGATCAGCAGAATGCGGAACACTTCCGCCTGATGCGCGTGGCGCAACAGATCCATCTGATGTTCGACGTCCTCCGCGGCGTCGAGACGCGCGATCAGCGAGCGCTTGAACGCGGCCCAGTCGAACGGGCTGGCGATGGCTTCGTCGTCGAGCAATTCATCGAGCAATTGCGGGTGGCGAATCAGATAGCCCGCCGCCCAGCGCGATCCCGACAACACCGACAGCACGCGGGCGAGCGCCGCCGGATATTCGGTCAGGAGCGCGAGATACGCGCCGCGTTTGCCAATGGCTTCGAGCAGATCGAAAAGCCGCGTGATGGTGTCGGCGCGTCGCGGCGCATCGACGGACCGGACCGCTTCGAGCGCCCGTTGCGCGACGATATCGAAGCGCTCGCGGCTTTGCGAAGGCAAGCCGGCGTAACGCGCGGAATTCCACACGCCCGTGAGACGGGAAAGCACCGGCGCCGGGTCCGCGAAGCCGAGTTCCGCGAGGCGCGCGGCGAGTTCTTCCTGCGCGGAATCGTCGGCGAGCGCGCTGCTCCAGATCCACGACGCTGCCGAATCTTCCGCGACGCCGCAGCCGCCCTGCCCGCTCACCTTGTCGGCGAAGATCGCGTCGAACTGCTGCTCGACGAGCTCGCGGTGCGCGTCGAGCGTTTTCATCAGCGCGGCATAGTCCGCGAAGCCGAGCGATGTCGCGAGCAGCGCGCGCTCGTCGTCGGCGACGGGCATCGCGTGCGTCTGCGCATCGTTGCGGTACTGCAGCCGATGCTCGACCGTGCGCAAAAACAGATACGCATCGGAGAGCGCCGTGCACACGTTGGGCGCGAGCAGACCGTGCGCGGCGGCGCGTTCGAGCACCGCGAGCGTCGGACGAATACGGAAATCCGCTGCCTGACCGCCGCGAATCAATTGAAAAACTTGCGCACTGAACTCGATCTCGCGAATGCCACCGCGACCGAGCTTGATGTCGTCGGCTTTGTCGGGGCGCATCGACGCGCGCCGCCGCGCTTCCTGCCGAATCTGCAGATGCAGCGAGCGGATCGCGGCGATCACGCCATAATCGAGATAGCGCCGGTAGATGAACGGCGTCGCGATGGCTTCGAGTTGCTTCGCGAGGCGCTTCGCGGAATCGCTGCGCGTCTCCGAAACGAGCCGGCCCTTGATCCACGCGTAGCGCTCCCATTCGCGGCCCTGCACGTAGAAATACTCTTCGAGCATGCCGAGACTGCAGACGAGCGGACCGGAATCGCCATTGGGACGCAGCCGCATGTCGACGCGAAACACGTAGCCGTCCTGCGTGATCTCCGCGAGCGCGCCGATCAGCCGTCTGCCGAGCCGTGTGAAGAATTCCTGTGTCGTGAGCGCCGAGCGCGTGCCGCCGGAGGTTTCGCCGTCCTCTTCATAGACGAAGATCAGATCGATATCCGACGATGCGTTCAGCTCGCGCCCGCCCAGCTTGCCCATGCCGACGACGCCGAGCGTGAGCCGCTCGCCGTCCGGCCCGCGCGGCTCGCCGAAGAGCGCTTCGAGATCCGCCGACAGCACCGCCAGCGCGCGCTGCACCGTGACTTCGGCGAGATCGGTCATCGCGCCGGTGACTTCGGCGACATCGGCCGCGCCCGCGAGATCGCGTTCCATCACCGTGCAGAACACGTCGCCTCGCAGGCGGCGCAACGCGGTCTTGAGCGCGGCTTCGTCGAGCACGCCGTTTTCGGTGCACGGCGTGCAGTGCGCGTCGAGTCGCGCCTCGATCCATGCGCGCGTGATGCGAGACCGCGCCCACTGCGCGACATTCGACGCCAGTTCGGGACGCGCCGAGTACGCGCGCGCCGCATAGTTGGAATAATCGGAACTGAGAAGAGTGGCTTCGGTCATGAAAGGTTGGGTTCGCTCATTGCTTCCTGAATGGCATCGCGGTATAACACCGCGCCGCAAGTCTTGCCAGGCGCGGCTTCGCGAGCGTTCACGAGTGCGCAGGCAGCGGCCGTCGCCGCTATGCCCGTGTTACATTTCAGCGTTAAACACGCAAAACTACCATATCGCCGAACAGCAGCAGCATGTCCGACAGCAGACGATCCGTCGACCCGACCGAAGTTGGACAAGCACAGCCCAGCGGCAACGCCGAGCGCGTGCTTTCACGCGTTTTCAAAATTGTTCTCGTCATTGCGGCCATCGCGTATTTCGCGGTGGCGGGCGTGTATGTGGGCCTGCGCTACATCGTCATGCCGCAGGTCGATTCGTTCCGGCCGCGCATCGAGCAACTCGTCTCATCGCAGATTCACGCGCAATTGCGCATCGGCAGGATTTCCGCGCGATGGTCCGGGCTCTCGCCGACAATCGATATCGACAATTTGCGCATCGACGCCGCCGACGGTGCGCCGGGCCTCGCCGTGCCGCACGCGAGCGCGAGCATCGCATGGGCGTCGCTGCTGCATCTGCGGCCCAAGCTCGCGGACCTGACCGTAGACGGACCCGACGTGATCGTCGCGCGCAACGCCGACGGCGCGCTGTCCGTCGCGGGCGTGCCGATTCCCACGCATCGCACGGGATCGAATGCATTCACGACCTGGCTGGTCGGCCAGGACCACATTCTTCTGCGTGACGGCACGCTGCGCTGGCGCGACGCGCAACGCGCCGCGCCCGAGATCGCGTTCAAGCGCCTGCATCTCGCGATCATCAACGACGGCACGCGCCATCGGCTCGCGCTCAAGGCGCCCGCCGACGGCGACGTGCTGCACGGTCCGCTCGACTTGCGCGCGGACTTCCATCATCGGCCCTTCTCCGCGATGGGCGCGCCCGCGAACTGGACCGGCCGCCTTTACGTGTCGACCGGTCCCGTCGATCTGCCGACCCTGGCGCGCTACGTGAAGCTGCCGTTTCAGATGTTCAGCGGCCGCATCAACAATCTGATCTGGCTGAACTTCGCGGGCGGCCAACTTCAGAACGCGACCGGCGACTTGACCGGGGCGAACGTCGCGCTGCGCGTGCGCGCGACGCAGCCGCGCCTCGATCTGCCGATCACGCGCTTCAACTGGAGCATCGACAAGAAAGACACCGAGTACACGCTCGAATTGCGCGATCTGCACACGGAGCTGGGGCAGTTGCCGCTCGACGACGGCACGCCGGTCGCGCGGCTGCTCACGTTGCGTTCGTTCACGGGCATGTACAGGGTGCCTTCGGTCGGTAACGGGCAACTGTTGCGGCTGACGGGCGACACCGTCGATATCGGCATCCTCGCGGAATTCGCGCGCGCGTTGCCGCTGCCCGCGACGATCCTCAAGGAGCTCGTGCGCTTCAATCCGCGCGGCCAGGTTTCGGATTACACGATCTTCAGTGAGCGCGCCGCGCCGAAGACCGAAGAAGAAGCGCAGCGGCAACGCAAGAAGGGCGACGCGCCGGTTCTGCACTATGCGTTCAAGGGCAACCTCGACGGCCTGAGCGTGCAGGCGCAGGAGCCGCCGCCCGGGCTCACGATCAACAATCATCCGCGCGCGGGCATTCCGGGCGTCGAGAATCTGTGGGGCAGCGTCGACGCGAACGAGAAAGGCGGCAACATCGCGATCGACACGAAGAACGCGGCCGTGATCATTCCCGGCGCGTTCGACGATCCGCGTCTCACCTTCGATTCGCTGGCGGGGCGCGCGCGCTGGAGCGTCGCGGACGCGATCGCGCCGGGCGAACTGCGCCGCGCGTTCGCGATCCATCTGGAATCGTTGCGCGTGAAGAACGCGGACGCAGAAGGCGAAGCCACCGCCGACTACTGGAACCAGGGCCACGGGCGCGGCAATCTCGATCTGAAGGCGAAGGTCGCGCATCTGAAGGTGACGAGCCTCGTGCGCTATCTGCCGACGAGCCTCAACGAGCGCGTGCGTGTCTATCTCGGTCATGCGCTGCAGGCGGGCGTCGCGAAGAACGGGACGATCGAGGTGCACGGCGATCTCACGCGCTTCCCTTACGCGAAGTTTCCCGATGCGGGCATCTTCCGCATCGAGACGCCGTTCACGGGCGGCAAGTTCGATCCGACGCCGTTTCCGCCGCGCAAGATGGCCAACGGCCTGCCGAACTTCTGGCCGGCGTTCGAGGGCATCAACGGCACGTTCACGCTCGCGCAGAACAAGCTCGGCTTCGATATCGACAAGGGTCATTACCGTGGCGTGAAGGTCTCGAAGGTTGTCGGGCGCATCGACGATACGGGCAATCGCGAGACCAAGTTGTGGATCGACGGCAAGGCGCGCGGCCCGCTCGCCGACATGCTGCAATACGTCGACGACAGCTCGCTCGGCCTGATGGCCAAGCACGCGACGCGCAAGATCGACGCGAAGGGCGACGCCGCGCTCGCGCTCACGCTCGGCATTCCGCGTTATCGGCCGCCCGCGCCGCAGCCGCCGATCAAGCCCGAATACAAAGGCTCGCTCACCTTCGCCGGCAACGAAGTCGCGTACGGCAATTTGCCGCCGCTCACGCATCTGCGCGGCCGCGCCGACTTCGCCGCGAAAACCGTCACGCTCGATGGCATCGAAGCGCAACTGCTCGGCGGCGACGTGCGCGCCAAAGGCGGCGTGCAACCGGACGGCAGCTATGCGATCGACGTGAACGGGCGCATCGGCGCGGACGCCGCCGGGCGGCTCAACAAGCGAATCACGCCGCAGGTCGCGGCGTTCATGAAACGCATCGAGGGCACCGCGCCTTACGAGCTGCACGTGCGCGGCGTGAAGAACGCATTGCCGAACGTGCAGGCGAGTTCGGATCTGACGGGACTCGGCATCGATCTGCCCGCGCCGTTCGGCAAGACGCAAGGCACGCCGATGCCCTTCTCGTTCAGCTTCCAGCCCGCGACCGGCGGCGCGCCGGATCTGCATGACGCGCGGTTGAACTTCGGGCCGGTGGCGGCGCATTACGTGTTTCAGCAGATCGGCCGGGCTCAGGTGAAGATCGATCCGCAGAACCCTGCCGAGCCGATGAACATGCGCGCGCGCGTGAAAGTCGTGCGCGGCGCGATCGGCCTGAACAAGCCGGCGGATTTGCCGGCCGAAGGCGTGAGCGCGGTAGCCGATCTGAACGAGCTCGATGCCGACGCCTGGCGCAAGACCTTCGCCGAGATCAGCGCCGCAGCGCCCGAGTCGCCGACTGCCGTGAACATGCCGCGTCCGCCGATGAGCGAGAACGTGAGGCAGTTCATCCCGACGCGCGCGGCGATCCACTTCACGACGCTCAAGCTGCTCGACCGGCGCTGGGAGAACGTCGTGATCGGCGCGAGCCAGGAAGGACAGGACCGGGACGGCAAGTGGCAGGCGAATGTCGCGTCGAATCAGGTGTCGGGCTATGTCTCGTGGACGCCCGGCGCGACGAAGGAAAGTCCGGGCGCGTTGCAGGCGCGCTTCGCGAAGGTCGTGATTCCGGATAAGACGGAGAACGATCTCGTCGGCAAGGTCGTGCGCAAGCCGCCGCGCAACATGCCGACGATCGATCTCATCGTGAACGATCTCGTGCTTCGCGATCACAGCCTCGGCCGGCTCGAAGTCGACGCGCACAACGAAGTGATCGCCGACGAGCCGATCTGGACGCTCGACAAACTCGAACTCGCGAACGCCGACGCGACGCTCACCGCGAACGCGACGTGGCGCACGCTGCCGGGCGGCGTCGTGCAGGCCACGCTTGCCGAGACGATGCCCTACGACACCGACGACGGCATTGCGCGCCGCACGTCGCTGGATTTCAAGCTCGACGTGAAGAACGGCGGCCAGCTCATCGATCGCTTCGGCGCGCCGCACGTCGTCAATTCGGGCAGCGGCACGGTGTCGGGCCACGCGGCGTGGAACGGCGGCCCGACCAACGTCGACGTGAACACGCTCGACGGCAACGTCGCCGTCGATCTGCGTCACGGGCAGATTCTGCGTGCGCCGGGCGCGGCGAAGTTGCTCGGCATCTTCAGCCTGCGCAGTCTCGCGAGCCTGATGACGCTGCATTTCGAGGACGTCGTCGGCAAAGGCTTGCCGTTCGAGAAGATCACGGGCAATGCGAAGATCGTCGATGGCATCAGCCGTACGGACGACTTCCTGATGGTCACTTCGCCCGCGCGCGTGCAGATGCAGGGCGTCGTCGATATGCCGAAGCAGACCCAGAACCTGCACGTGAAGGTGATCCCGACCGTCGGCGCGGGCGCGGTTGCGCTGGGCGCGGCGGTGATCAATCCGCTGCTCGGCCTTGGAGCGCTCGCGGCGGACCTCGCGCTGTCGGCGTCGATTCAAAAGGCTTTCGCGGTCGACTACTCGATCACCGGCTCGTGGAGCAAACCCGTCGTCCAGCGTCTCCATGGCGATCAGGGTAAGATCGAAACACCCGCCGCCGCCGTGGCTCCGGCCGCTGCCCGCTGAAAACGGGCGTCCGGCGGCGCCGTTTTCGTCCCCTTTTTTAACAGCGCACAGAGACATGAGCGAAAGATCGAGCGAAAGCGCGGCCCCGTTTCAGGTCGCCGCGCTGCAAATGGTCAGCACGCCGGAGCGCGACCGGAATCTCGCGGACGCCGGCCGCCTCATCGCCGGAGCCGCACGCAGCGGCGCGCGGCTCGTGCTCCTGCCCGAATATTTCTGCTACATGGGCTTCAAGGACACCGACAAGCTCGCGATCCGCGAAACGCCTGGCGTCGGCCCCATTCAGCAATTTCTTTCCGATGCGGCGCGCGAGCACGGCGTATGGATCATCGGCGGGACGCTGCCGTTGCAGTCGCCGGAACCGGAGCGCGTGCTGAATACGACGCTCGTCTTCGACCCGGCCGGCAAGCAGGTCGCGCGCTACGACAAGATTCATCTGTTCAATTTCGAAAAGGGCGAGGAATCGTTCGACGAAGCGCGCACCATTTGTCCGGGAAGCGACGTGCGAACCTTCGAAGCGCCGTTCGGACGCGTGGGATTGTCGGTGTGCTATGACCTGCGCTTTCCGGAGTTGTACCGGAAGCTCGGCGATTGCGCGCTGATGGTCGTGCCATCCGCGTTCACTTACACCACCGGCCGCGCGCACTGGGAGACGCTGCTCAAGGCGCGCGCCGTCGAGAACCAGTGCTACGTGCTCGCGGCGGCGCAAGGCGGCAACCACGAGAACGGACGACGCACGTGGGGTCACAGCATGCTAATCGATCCGTGGGGCGAAATCGTCGACGTGAAGGAAGAAGGACCGGGCGTCGTGATCGGCGGCATCGATCTGCAACGCATCGCCGCCGTGCGACAAAGTTTGCCGGCTTACCGACATCGCGTGATCGCTTGATCGCGCGCCAATCCAATCGACTCCAACCGACTCCAACCGATTCCGACCGATGACTTGAATACGCGGGTATTGCTCCGCACATGAGCTGACTCGAACAGACCGTAGAATGGGCTGCAATTCGTCTGAAATATCATCGAACTCGTCACAGAACACGCAATAGGCACCGCATGAACATCATCGAACCCGGCATTCGCAACCTGGCCACGGCGAAGGACGTTTTGCTTACGCCCTACGGCCTCGACGAAGGGCTGATCATCCGCACACTGGCGGAAATTTTCACGCATCGCGTCGATTACGCGGATCTGTATTTCCAGTCCACGCGCAGCGAAGCGTGGAGTCTCGAAGAAGGCATCGTCAAATCGGGCAGCTTCAGCATCGATCAGGGCGTTGGCGTGCGCGCCGTGTCCGGTGAGCGCACGGCGTTCGCCTACTCGGACGACCTCTCGCCGGAATCCATCCGTCAGGCCGCGATCGCCACGCGCGCGATCGCCAAGGCGGGCGGCGGCAAGCATAAAGTCAAGCCGGCGAGCACGCTCACGGGCGTGTCGGGCCGCGATCTGTATCTGGCCGCCGACCCGTTGCATTCGCTCGACGCCACGGCCAAGGTGAAGCTGCTGGAACGCGTCGAGCAAATGGCGCGGTCCAAAGATCCGCGCATCACGCAAGTAATGGCTGGCATGGCCGGCGAATACGACGTCGTGCTCGTCGCGCGCAGCGATGGCGCGCTTGCCGCCGACGTGCGCCCGCTCGTGCGCGTATCGGTGACGGTGATAGCCGAGCAGAACGGCCGGCGCGAAATCGGCACGGGCGGCGGCGGCGGTCGTTTCGACTACGGCTATTTCACCGACGCGATCCTGCAGAAGTACGTCGACGATGCCGTGCACGCCGCGCTCGTCAATCTCGAAGCGCGCCCGGCTCCCGCCGGCGCGATGACCGTCGTGCTCGGGCCGGGCTGGCCGGGCGTGTTGCTGCACGAGGCGGTCGGACACGGGCTGGAGGGCGATTTCAACCGCAAGGGATCGTCTGCGTTCGCGGGACGTATCGGCGAGCAGGTCGCGGCGAAGGGCGTCACCGTGGTCGATGACGGCACGCTGCCGAATCGGCGCGGCTCGCTCAACATCGACGACGAAGGAAATCCGACGCAATGCACGACGCTGATCGAAGACGGCATTCTCAAGGGCTACATTCAGGATTCGCTCAACGCGCGCCTGATGAAGATGCCGGTGACGGGCAACGCGCGCCGCGAATCCTACGCCGCGCTGCCCATGCCGCGCATGACCAACACGTACATGCTCAACGGCGACAAGGACCCGCGCGAGATTCTCGCGTCGGTGAAGAACGGCTTGTACGCGGTGAACTTCGGCGGCGGTCAGGTCGATATCACCAACGGCAAGTTCGTGTTCTCGGCATCCGAGGCGTACATGATCGAGAACGGCAAGATCACGTATCCGGTGAAGGGCGCGACGCTGATCGGCAGCGGCCCGGAATCGCTCAAGTACGTGACGATGATCGGCAACGATATGTCGCTGGATAGCGGCGTTGGCGTGTGCGGCAAGGAAGGCCAGAGCGTGCCGGTGGGCGTCGGTCAGCCGACGTTGCGCATCGAGAAGATGACGGTTGGCGGAACGGCCTGATTCTTCATGCGGGATTTCCGCATCGCGAGGGCGTGGAAGGTGCATCCTCGTTTCTTCCGATGCGGATTGTCCGCGTTTTTGCGGGTGCAGGCTTGTCAGCGCTGCATGTTTGAGGTTATAAAAGCAGTCAAAACTTTTTTCGACCGACGTTCGGTTACTTTTCGATCCATCATGTCCGCCAAGTTTTATTTTTATTTCTTTTGGCATCTCAGGCCGCTGGCGGATCGAGAGGGTAAGTCGTACACAGGTTGAACAGACCGAATTCCCGAAAAAACCGCCAGCGAGTCTGGCGGTTTTTTTTCGTCTCATAGTTTGATTAGAACGCTGCAGTGGAGAACCGACATGCCCCCGCACAATACCGATGACGTTCGTATCCGTGAACTGAAAGAACTCACCCCGCCCGCGCATCTGATCCGCGAATTCCCGTGCGCCGAGCAGGTTTCGGAGCTGATCTATAACGCACGGCAGTCGATGCATCGCATTCTTCATGGGATGGATGACCGGCTGATCGTAATCGTCGGACCATGCTCGATTCATGATCCGAAGGCGGCGCTCGAATACGCCGAACGGCTGATCGAGCAGCGTCGTCGCTTTGCCGGCGAACTGGAAATCGTGATGCGCGTGTACTTCGAAAAGCCGCGCACGACCGTTGGATGGAAGGGGCTCATCAATGATCCGTATATGGATAACAGCTTCAAGATCAACGATGGCTTGAGGAAAGCGCGGGAGTTGCTCATGCATATCAATGAGCTTGGGCTTCCGGCTGGGACCGAATACCTCGATATGATCAGTCCGCAGTACATTGCCGATCTGATTTCGTGGGGCGCGATTGGGGCGCGGACTACCGAATCACAGGTGCATCGTGAGTTGGCGTCTGGATTGTCGTGCCCGGTCGGGTTCAAGAACGGCACTGACGGCAACGTCAAGATCGCCGTCGATGCGATCAAGGCAGCTTCGCAACCGCATCATTTTCTGTCTGTGACCAAAGGCGGCCATTCGGCGATTGTTTCCACCGCCGGTAATGAGGATTGCCACATCATTCTGCGCGGCGGCAAAACGCCGAATTACGATGCCGCGAGTGTGGATGCCGCTTGTAGCGATATCGGGAAAGCCGGCCTCGCCGCACGTCTGATGATCGATGCGAGCCACGCGAATAGCTCGAAGAAACATGAGAATCAGATTCCGGTTTGCGCGGATATTGGGCGCCAACTCGCTTCCGGCGATGAGCGAATCGTCGGTGTGATGGTTGAATCGCATCTTGTCGCGGGGCGGCAGGATTTGAAGGACGGATGCGAATTGACATACGGCCAGAGCATTACCGATGCCTGTATCGGGTGGGATGAAAGCGTGAAGGTTTTGGAAGGACTGGCCGACTCGGTTAAGCAGCGGCGCGTTGCGAGAGGCGGCGGCAATTAAACACGCGATCGATGAGCGGCTGCCAAACAGCAGCTCATCGATCGGGTGTCCGGGACTGACCTCTTCTTGAGAATGTCCTGGAAATCGCTGGCTAAGTCGGATTCTTTTGGTGATTCCATAAGACATCCGTTCCGCCATCGGCCCGATTGAGCACTCTCGAAAAAACGAACAACAAATCCGAAAGACGATTCACATATCTCCGCGGCGCCTCATTAACGCCGGTCGTCTCCACACGCCCCAACGACACAATCGCCCTTTCCGCTCTTCGGCAAATCGTCCTTGCCACATGGCCCAGCGCCGCCGCCCTGGAGCCACCCGGCAAAATAAACTCTTTAAGCGGCGGCAGCGTCGAGTTGTACTCTTCCAGCCAAGCATCCAACTGAGCGAGATGCGACTCCTGAATCATCGAATGCCCGGGAATCGATAACTCGCCGCCAAGATCGAACAAATCATTCTGAATCTGCGTCAGCGCATCCCGCACGTCAGAAGGCATCGGCTCGCAAAGCAGCACGCCGATCGTCGAATTCAACTCATCCACATCTCCGATTGCGGCGATGCGCGCATCGTCCTTCGATACGCGGCTGCCATCGCCCAGTCCTGTCGTTCCATCATCGCCGGTACGCGTGGCGATCTTGCTCAAGCGGTGACCCATCGCTGACTCCCTGATAAGCGGACAAAAACCCCGGCCCATTATAGGCACGCGCCCGCGCCCTAATCCTGCCCGCCGGCCTGCGTCCCGACGGCGTAAAATGAGATGAACACCGTGCGGCTTTCGCGCCAATCGCAAAACGGCGAAACAGCAGAAAACGCTTCAAGCCGAAAGCATCACGCGAAATCCGCAACGCCCATACCAAGCGCGAAAGCCGAGAAACACAAAGCCGCACCGCCCGGAGACACGCACGTGAATCACCCCAACGAACATCAGGCGCTTCAGAAACGCCCCTTCCCCGCCGCGCTTCTCGACGCCCTGAAGCAGAAATTCGCCGACCGCGTCTCGACGGCGCAAGCAGTCAGAGAGCACCACGGCCGCGACGAATCTCCGTTCGATCCGCAACTCCCCGACGCCGTGGTCTTCGCGCGCAACACCGACGAAGTGCAAGCCATCGTCAAACTCTGCGCCGAACACGACGTCGCGATCATCCCCTACGGCAACGGCTCGTCGCTCGAAGGACATCTGCTGGCCGTGCAAGGCGGCGTTTCCATCGACTTGTCGGAGATGAACCAGGTCGTCTCGATCAACGCCGAAGACCTTACGGTCACGGTGCAACCCGGCATCTCCCGCAAGCAGCTCAACGAAGCGCTGAAAGACACCGGCCTCTTCTTCCCCATCGACCCGGGCGCGGACGCGAGCATCGGCGGCATGTCCGCGACGCGCGCCTCCGGCACCAACGCCGTGCGCTACGGCTCGATGCGCGAGAACGTCCTCGCGCTCACCGTCGTGCTCGCCGATGGCCGCATCATCAAGACCGGCACGCGCGCCCGCAAATCGGCGGCGGGCTACGACCTCACGCGCCTTTTCGTCGGCTCGGAAGGCACGCTCGGCGTCATCACCGAAATCACGGTGCGCCTCTATCCGCAACCCGAAGCGATCTCGGCGGCCGTATGCGCGTTTCCGTCGATGGGCGACGCCGTGCGCGCCGTCATCGAGACGATTCAGATGGGCGTGCCGATCGCGCGCGTCGAATTCGTCGACAAGCTCGCCGTGCGCGCCATCAACCGTCACTCGAACCTGACGTTGCGCGAGTCGCCGATGCTGTTCTTCGAATTCCACGGCACCGAATCCGGCGTCAAGGAACAGGCGCAGACCGTGCAGGACATCGTCGCGGAGAACAAAGGCGAAGATTTCGAATGGGCGACGCGCCCCGAAGACCGCAACCGTCTCTGGAACGCGCGCCACTCCGCCTATTTCGCGATGCTGCAACTGAAGCCCGGCTGCCGCGCCGTCACGACCGACGTCTGCGTGCCGATTTCGCGCCTCGCCGAATGCGTCGAGGAAACGGAGAAAGACCTGCAAAGCTCGTACTTGCCGAGCCCGATCGTCGGTCACGTCGGCGACGGCAATTTCCACGTCGCGATGCTGCTCGATCCGGCCAAGCCCGAAGAGCTGGAAGAGGCGGAGCGGATCAATCGGCTCATCGTCGGACGCGCGCTGAAGATGGGCGGCACCTGCACCGGCGAACACGGCGTCGGCCTGCACAAGATGGGCTTTCTGATCGACGAACACGGCGAGGACGCCGTTGGCGCGATGCGCGCGATCAAGCAGGCGCTCGATCCGAAGAACCTGATGAACCCGGGGAAAATCTTCACTTTCGAAGGCTGACGAAGTCGCGCAAGATGCACGCATGAGACAGGCGGCGCCGACCGCAGTGATCGAAAAAGGAGGAGACGTGAACGCACCCGACGAGCTCAAGCCCGAGCAGTTGTCGCCCAACCTGCCGCACGAGGACGCACCCGCGCTGACCGAGGATCAACTCGCGGCGCGTCAGCGCGAAGTCGTGCAGGCGTTGATGGCCGTGCTGCCGACGCACTGTCTGCTCTTTCGCGAGGAAGACACCGCCGCATACGAATGCGACGGCCTCGCCGCGTATCGGCGTCTGCCGCTTGCCGTCGCGTTGCCGGAAACCGAAGCGCAGGTGCAGCGCGTCGTGCAGATCTGCGCGCGTCTTGCCGTTCCAATCGTTCCGCGCGGCGCGGGCACCGGTCTGTCCGGCGGCGCGATGCCGATTCGCCACGGTATCGTGCTGTCGCTTGCGCGCTTTCGGAAGATCATCGAAGTCGATCCCTACGCGCGCACCGCGACCGTGCAGCCCGGCGTCCGTAACCTCGCCATTTCGGAAGCCGCCGCGCCTTATGGCCTGTACTACGCGCCCGATCCGTCGTCGCAGATCGCGTGCACGATCGGCGGCAACGTCTCCGAAAACTCCGGCGGCGTGCACTGCCTGAAATACGGGCTCACGGTTCACAACGTCCTGCGCGTGCGCGCGGTGACGATGGAAGGCGATATCGTCGAATTCGGCTCGCTCGGTCCCGACGCGCCCGGCCTCGATCTGCTCGCGGTGATGATCGGCAGCGAAGGCATGTTCGCGATCGTCACCGAGATCACAGTCAAGTTGATCCCGAAGCCGCAGACGGCGCAAGTCATCATGGCGAGCTTCGACGATGTCGTGAAAGGCGGCGACGCGGTCGCCGCGATCATCGCTGCGGGCATCATCCCGGCCGGTCTGGAAATGATGGACAAGCCCGCGACGCGCGCCGTCGAGGAATTCGTCAACGCGGGCTACGACCTCGACGCCGCCGCGATCCTGCTGTGCGAATCCGACGGCACGCACGATGAAGTCGCCGAGGAAGTCGTCCGCATGACGGCCGTGCTGCGCGAACACGGCGCGTCGCGCATCCAGATTTCACGGTCCGAAACCGAGCGCCTGAAGTTCTGGTCGGGCCGCAAGAACGCGTTTCCGGCGGCGGGCCGCATCTCGCCGGACTATTACTGCATGGACGGCACCGTGCCGCGCCGCGCGATCGGGCCGCTGCTCAGGCGCATCGAGGAGATGGAGAAGAAGTACGCGCTGCGCTGCATCAACGTGTTCCATGCCGGCGACGGCAACATGCATCCGCTGATTCTTTTCAACGGCAACGATCTCGACGAATGGCATCGCGCCGAGGCGTTCGGCTGCGACATTCTGGAGGCGTGCGTGGAACTGGGCGGCACGGTGACGGGCGAGCATGGCGTGGGCATCGAGAAGATCAATTCGATGTGCGTGCAGTTTTCGCCGGAAGAGCGCGACGCGTTCTTCGCCGTGAAGCGCGCGTTCGATCCGCCGGGTCTGCTCAATCCCGACAAGGGCATTCCGACGCGCGCGCGTTGCGCCGAGTACGGCAAGATGCACGTGCGCGGCGGGCTGCTGCCGCATCCCGAATTGCCGCGCTTCTGAAGTCCGACGAGGCGCGGCGCGCGTTCCGCTATCCATGTTTCTCCGAGTGCGACGGCGTTAAGCGGCCGGTACAATCGACCGGACAGCCGACAGAAAGCTGAAGACAGAAGTCGAATACCGAAATCGACGAACAAGCGGAACATCCATGGAACAGGACGACATCGTCGCCGGCTGGTCGGAGAGGATCGCCCGGGCCACCGAAACCGGCGCGCTGCTGCGGATTCGCGGCGGCGGCACCAAGGACTGGTACGGTCAGACGCTCCAGGGAGAGATCCTCGACACGCGCGCGTATCGCGGCATCATCGCCTACGATCCGGCCGAGCTCGTCATTACCGCGCGAAGCGGCACGCCGCTCGCCGAAATCGAAGCGGCGTTGAGAGAGCACAACCAGATGCTGCCGTTCGAGCCGCCGCACTTCGGGCGCAACGCGACGCTCGGCGGCTGCATTGCCGCGGGGCTCGCCGGCCCACGCCGCGCCTGGACCGGCGCGCCGCGCGATTTCGTGCTCGGCGCGGTCGTCATGAACGGGCACGGCCAAGTGCTGCATTTCGGCGGGCAAGTGGTGAAGAACGTCGCGGGCTATGACGTGTCGCGCCTGCTCGCCGGATCGCTCGGCACGCTCGGGCTGATTCTCGAACTGTCGATCAAGGTGCTGCCGCGCCCCGTCGCCGAAGCCACGCTGAAATTCGACATGCACGCCACCGACGGCGTGCGCAAGCTCAACGAGTGGGGCGGCCATCCCTTGCCGATCTGCGGCAGCGCGTGGCGCGACGGCACGCTCGCGTTGCGTCTCGCGGGCGCCGAAGCCGCCGTCAAAACCGCGCGCAACACGCTCGGCGGCGAAGTCGTCGATGCGGTCGAAGCGGATCGGTTCTGGATCGGCATGCGCGAGCAGACCGACCCGTTCTTCGCGGTCATCGAGCCGCGTTCGGCGCTGTGGCGGCTCGCGTTGCCGTCGATCGCCGAGCCGCTGCATCTGCCGGGCGCGCAACTGATGGAATGGGGCGGCGCGCAACGCTGGTGGATCACCGACACCGATCCGCAAACCGTGCGCATCAGCGCGAAACAGGCGGGCGGCCACGCGACGATTTTCCGCGCCGGCTCCGCCTACGATCGCAATGCCGGCGTGTTCACGCCGCTGCCCGCGCCGCTCATGAAGATTCATCGCGGCTTGAAAACCGCATTTGATCCGGCGCGCATCTTCAACCGCGCGCGTTTGTATCCCGACTTCTAGGCGCATCGATGCAAACCAATCTCGCCGATTTCATCCGCGGCACAGCCGATGGCGACGAAGCCGACGCCATTCTGCGCAAGTGCGTGCACTGCGGCTTCTGCACGGCGACCTGCCCGACGTATCAGTTGCTCGGCGATGAGCTCGACGGGCCGCGCGGACGCATCTATCTGATGAAGCAGATGTTCGAAGGCGCGCCGGTTTCGCGCAGCACGCAACTGCATCTGGACCGCTGCCTCACCTGCCGCAATTGCGAAAGCACGTGCCCGTCGGGCGTGCAGTACGGGCGTCTCGTCGAGATCGGGCGCAAGGTCGTCGAAGAGAAGGTGGAGCGGCCGATGCGTCAGCGTCTGCAACGGCGCCTGCTCGCGAGCTTCCTGCCGAACAGCACGCTCTTCACACCCGCGATGAAGCTCGGCCAGCAGTTTCGCGGCATCCTGCCGCGCAAGCTGCGCGCGAAAATTCCTCTCGCCGAACGGCCGCTCGCCGCGCCCACGAACAAGCACGAACGCAAGATGCTGATGCTCGCGGGCTGCGTCCAGCCGGCGATGATGCCCAATGTCAACACGGCGACCGCGCGCGTGTTCGACGCGCTCGGCATCGAGATCGTCACGGCGCCGGGCGCGGGCTGCTGCGGCGCGATCCGCCTGCACCTCGGCTACAACGACGACGCGCTCGACGACGTGCGCAACAACATCGACGCATGGTGGCCGTATGTGGAAAGCGGCGTCGAGGCGATCGTGATGAATGCGTCGGGTTGCGGCGCGACCGTGAAGGAATACGCGCATCTGCTGCGCAACGATCCGGCGTACTCGCAAAAGGCGCAAAAGATCGTCGATCTGACGCGCGATCTCGCCGAAATCCTGCCGATGTACGAAGAGGAACTCGTCGCGCTCTCGCGGCGGCGCGGCGTGCATACCGTCGCGTTTCATCCGCCTTGCACGTTGCAGCACGGGCAGCAGATTCGCGGGCGCGTCGAGCATCTCCTGACCGCGCTCGGACTGGAAGTGCGCCTGCCCGCGGACAGCCATCTGTGCTGCGGATCGGCGGGCACCTACTCGGTGCTGCAGCCGAAGCTCTCGTACACGCTGCGCAATCAGAAGCTCGACCGGCTGGAGAAGCTGGAACCGCAGATGATCGTGTCGGCGAATGTCGGCTGCATCGCGCATCTGCAAAGCGGCACGTCGACGCCCGTCACGCACTGGATCCAGTTGCTGGAGCATCTGCTGTACGGTTGAAGCCGCTTCGTATAATGAGTGGCTTCAACGCCCTACGCCCAAGCATGTCTATCGCCCAACATCTCGAAGAAGTCCGGCAACGTATCGCCAAGGCGGCGCGCGACGCGTCGCGCGATGCGGCTTGCGTCAAGCTGCTCGCCGTGTCCAAGACCTTTCCCGCGAACGACGTGCGCGCCGCCTTCGGCGCCGGCCAGCGCGCGTTCGGCGAGAACTACGTGCAGGAAGGCATCGCGAAGATCGCCGAGCTGGCCGATCTGCGCGGCGAGATCGAATGGCATTTCATCGGGCCGCTGCAATCGAACAAGACCAAGGTCGTCGCGGAACAGTTCGACTGGGTGCATTCGATCGACCGCCTGAAGATCGCCGAGCGGCTCTCCGCGCAGCGCCCGGAAGGCACGCCCGCGCTCAACGTCTGCATTCAGGTGAACGTGAGCGGCGAGGCATCGAAGAGTGGCGTCGAACCGGAAGAAGCCGTCGCGCTCGCGCATGCGGTCGCCGCGCTGCCGGGTCTGCGTCTGCGCGGCCTGATGGCGATTCCCGAGCCCGCCGAAACCCTCGATGCGCAACGCCAGCCGCACGCGCGCCTGCGCGAACTGATGAACACGCTGCGCGACGACGGCCTCGATCTCGACACGCTCTCGATGGGCATGTCCGCCGATCTCGAAGCCGCCGTGCTCGAAGGCGCGACGATGGTGCGCATCGGCACCGCGATTTTCGGCGCGCGCACCTACACCACCTGACCTCACGTTCAACCATGAAAATTGCATTCATCGGCGGCGGCAACATGGCCGCGGCGCTCATCGGCGGCCTTCTCAAGCGCGGCACATCGGTCGCCGATATCTACGCCATCGACATCGACAACGAAGCGCGCGCGCGTACCGCGAAGCAATTCGGCGTGGCGACGGGCGCGGCTGTCGACGCGAAGCTCGCGGAGTACGACGCGATCGTGCTCGCCGTGAAGCCGCAAGTGCTCAAAAGCGTGGCCGAAGCGCTTGCGCCGCATCTGTCGAAGCAGACGATCATCAGCATCGCCGCCGGCATTCGCGCGACGGATCTCTCGCGCTGGCTGAACGGTTACGCGCTCGTCGTGCGCACGATGCCGAACACGCCCGCGCTGATCGGCATGGGCGTGACCGGCATTGCCGCATTGCCCGGCGTGACCGATGCGGCGAAAGCGCTCGCCTCGCAAGTGCTGGAAGCGGTCGGCACGGCCGTCTGGTTCGACGATGAAGCGAAGCTCGACGCCGTCACCGCGATTTCCGGCAGCGGCCCGGCTTACGTGTTCTATTTCATCGAAGCAATGCAGGAAGCGGCGCGCCAGCTCGGCATGGACGAGGAGCAAGGCCGCGCGCTCGCCGTCGCCACGTTCACCGGCGCGGCGCAACTGGCCGCGCAATCGGGCGAGCCGGCGAGCGTGTTGCGCGAGCGCGTGACGTCGAAGGGCGGCACGACGGCGGCGGCGCTCGCCTCGTTCGATGCACAAGGGGTGAAGGACGCGATCGTGCGCGGCGCGCTGGCTGCAGAAGCGCGGGCGAAAGAGATGGGCGATGAATTGGGCGGGGCTTGAGCCGACCGGTCATTAAAGACGTAGCGCGCATACGCACGCGCGCCACGTCTGCTTAAAGCTTCTGCACGACGAACTCGATGCCGCACTCCGCGAATGCGCTCCGTGTCTGGTCGTAGCGCTCCATGCCGCGCAGGAAGCTGTGATCCAGAAGCTCGACCTTTTTTACGCTGACTTCGCGCTCGAAATCGCGCAGTAAATCCAGAACGTTGATCGACACGGGCGACCAGCTTTCGCGTTTGTACAGCGTGAACGTGTGCTTGTGGTCCTGGTTGAACGTCGACGGCCACACGCCCTGCTCGTACAGGTCTTCATCGGGCACGGTGATAACGAGATGGCCGCCCGGCTTGAGCACGCGCAACCAGTGGCGCAGCGCGACGCGCGGGTCGATCACGTGTTCGAGGCAGTGTCCGGAATAGACGAAGTCGAAGCTGTCGTCCCTGACGTTGTCGAGATATTGTGCGTCGCCCTGCTCCCGCTCGTACACCGTCACGCTGTCGATGCGCGGAAACAATGAGCGATACAGCGCGATGCTGTCGTTGCCGCCGCCGATATCGAGCCCGTTGCCCACGAGCCAGCGATTGCTGAAGCGCGCGTCGAGCAAACGGCGATTGAGCGAGATACAGGTCGTGCCCGGGACGCCCAGTGTGAGCTCTAACCGCTGCGTCCGATCGCCGGGCAGCACCCACTTCTTCAGCGCGTATTCGCCCCACGCGCGCGGCCAGAGAACCGCGTAGCCCGTTTCCTCGGCATGCCAGTGCAACGTGTGTGTGCCGTCGAACGACGCGAGCAATTCGAGGAACGTGGCTTCCTGGTCGAAGCCGTCCTCGACCCAGTCCGGAAGCGTGCCGTCGCTCGTCTGGAACTCACGCCGGTAAATGCGAACATCGTCCAGTACGATGAGCGCATCGTCCGCCCGGCCGCGAAGCAGTTCGAGTTCGGCGAGCAACGGCAGGCGTTCGGCCGGACTATGTTCGTGGCTCATGTAGCTCTTGCCGCCAAAGTCCGCGCCGGGGTAATGCGCGTCGAGGAAAACGAGGCAGCGATGCTCGGCGAGCGCGCCCGTCACCGGTGCCGAACGCAGAAACGTGAGACTGTCCACATTCGCGACATGGAGACGTTCGCTTTGTTCCGCCTCGGCAAAAAGCGGCCCGAAGATTTCGCACGAGAGCGCCTTCGTGAAACCGGCGTTCAAAGCCGCGCGGCAGGATTTACCTCGTCCATAACCGGTTTCGACGAGATGCGTGACCCGAAATCGGGAAGCAAGTCCAGCTAAATCGAATCGAGCAAGATAACCCATGACTGACACGCACCCAGAATGAATTGAGCGAACGGACGTCGCGGCGCGGAAAGATTCGCGGCGATCACCCGGCTCGTAGAAAAAAGAGTCTGACCGTCCGCCGTCGAACGACCGCCCGCACACAAAGTCTCTTCAGGTATCCAGACTAATTAATCGATACCAAACTTGCGAAGTTATCAAAGGATGAGGTCGCAAAGCCGCGATGCGAACAAATTTGTCGTTCACAGACTGTTTCGCGGATTTGCATGAAGCGATCAGCCACGTTTTCGTGCAACGTGCGTTGCACACGTTGCAGCGTGGACGTTGCGCGATGAGGATCAGCCCGCCAGCGCGTAATGCAGCGCGATGCCCGCGAACAGCATGCCGCCGAGCCAGTTGTTGTGCTTGAACGCGGCGAAGCACGCCATGCGTTCACGATTGCGGATCAGCCCATAGTGGTACACCGCGCAAACCGCCGCCGCGATCCAGCCGAGCCAGTAGCCCCAGCCAAATCCGAGCGCGATGCCGATGCCCGCGTAAATCGCCAGCGTCGCCGCGTAGCACAGCATGACGGCGAGCACGTCGTAGCGCCCGAAGGTGAGCGCGGAGGTTCGAATGCCGATCTTGATGTCGTCGTCGCGATCGACCATCGCGTACTCGGTGTCGTACGCGACCGACCAGAACACGTTCGCGGCGAGCATGATCCACGCGAGCATCGGCACGTGGTTCTGAACGGCGGCGAAGGCCATCGGAATGCCGAAGCCGAACGCGATGCCGAGATACGCCTGCGGGATCGCGAAGAAGCGCTTGGTGAACGGATACGAACCCGCCACGAACAGCGCGAACACCGACAGTTCCTTCGTGAGCGCGTTGAGCGGCAGGATCAGCAGGAACGCGACGAGCGCGAGCGCCGCCGCGAGCGCCACGGCCTCCCACGCCTTGATCTTGCCCGATGTGATCGGCCGCTCCGCCGTGCGCTTCACGTACCGGTCGAAGTCGCGATCGGCGTAGTCGTTGATCGCGCAGCCCGCGGAGCGCATCAGGATCGTGCCGACGATGAAAATGGCGAGCAGCATCGGCGACGGATGGCCGCCTGACGCGATCCACAACGCGTTGAGCGTCGGCCACAGAAGCAGCAGGCTGCCAATGGGCTTATCGAGGCGCACGAGGCG
Organism: Caballeronia glebae; assembly: GCF_001545035.1. Taxonomy (GTDB): domain Bacteria; phylum Pseudomonadota; class Gammaproteobacteria; order Burkholderiales; family Burkholderiaceae; genus Caballeronia; species Caballeronia glebae. The sequence continues at coordinate 104,790 of NZ_FCOJ02000002.1, read as the reverse complement.
CAGGTAGAGCGGAAGTCGGGCGAGCATGGCGGAAAGACGAAGCGAGAAAACGCGATGCGGCTATTTTAGAACAGCGGCTTTTAGAACAGCGGCTTCGAAGCGCCTGAAAAGCGAAAACCCCGCGTGAGAGCGGGGTTTCGTCACTGCGAGAACTACGAACGCTGCGGAAGCGGTGGAAGCGGCGAAAGCCTCAAGCCAGCATCGCGCGCAGCATCCACGCGGTCTTCTCGTGCGTCTGCATGCGTTGCGTGAGCAGGTCGGCGGTCGGTTCGTCGTTCGCGGCTTCCGTCGACGGGAAGATTTCGCGCGCGGTACGCACCACGGCTTCCTGACCTTCCACCAGTTGGCGAATCATTTCCTCGGCAGCCGGCACGCCGTCCGCTTCCGGAATCGACGACAGTTTCGCGAACTCCTTGTAGCTGCCCGGCGCGTGCACGCCCAGCGCGCGAATGCGTTCGGCGATCGAATCGACGGCGAGCGCGAGTTCGTTGTACTGCGTCTCGAACATCAGATGCAGCGTGTTGAACATCGGACCCGTCACGTTCCAGTGAAAGTTGTGGGTCTTCAGATACAACGTGTACGTGTCGGCCAGCAGTCGCGACAGCCCATCGGCGATCTTCTTGCGGTCTTTGTCGCTGATGCCGATATTGACGGCAGGTGCAGTGCCTTTCTTCGCCATGATGACTCCGTGAGAGAGTGATTCGAGAGAGGTGCGAGCGCCGCGCTGCAAACGCTTGCAGCGCGGCGTTTTCGAGCGTTCGACAGTTTATCTTAGAAACGGGGAACGATTCATTGCGCAGCGACACTCGACTGCGCTGCGCTGCGTTGACGCACTCGCGCCCCGCCGACCACGCTCACGCACCGGCCACACCGCTCGCGACGACAAGCCCATAACCCGCCGCGACGATACCGAACGCAATCGCGATGCGCACGCGGCGCGAAGCCCGAACGCTCGTCGCTTCGATATGCTCGACCGCCTGTGCGATGTGATTCAACGCTTGAGACATGATGTTTTCTCCCGTGTTTCCGGCGCGCGTCGCAGTCAGACGGCGGCGGCGTCCTGCTCTTCGATCTTCTGGCCGAGCTTCGCGAGCGCGTCGATCACGCCCTGCGCGTAAGCCGGATCGATACGGCGGAAATGCCCGATCTGCCGCACGACGATTTCGTTCGGCACGCCATGAATGTGCCGCGCGATGTTGCCGAAGAAGCGCTCGCGCTGGGCGTCATCGAAGAGCCGGAACAGCGCGGCCGGCTGACTGTAGTAATCGTCGTCTTCGCGATGGTCGTAGCGATACACCGTTCCGCCCGCGAGCGGCGGCTCGTTCACGCTCGCGTCCTGCGCGAATTCGCCGAAACGGCTCGGCTCGTAGTTCACGCGGCCGCCGAGGTTGCCGTCGGTGCGCATCGCGCCATCGCGATGGAACGAATTGGCGATCGGCGCACGCGGCGCGTTCACCGGAATCTGGTGATGGTTGATGCCGAGCCGATAACGCTGCGCGTCGCCATACGAGAACAGACGCCCTTGCAACAACCGGTCCGGCGAGAAGCCGATGCCCGGCACCACGTTCGCCGGCGTGAACGCGGCCTGCTCCACGTCCGCGAAGTAATTCTGCGCGTTGCGGTTGAGTTCGATCACGCCGACGTCGATCAGCGGAAAGTCCTTGTGCGACCACACTTTCGTGATGTCGAACGGATTCACCTTCGACTGCGTAGCCTGCTCTTCCGTCATGACCTGAATGCTGAAATTCCAGCGCGGGAAATTGCCCTTGTCGATGTTCCCGACGAGATCGCGCTGCGCGCTTTCGCGGTCGTTCGCGACCACGGCGGCCGCTTCTGCATCGGTGTAATTCTCAAGCGGCTGCTGCGACTTGAAGTGGAACTTCACGTAGAAACGCTCGTTGTCCTTGCTAAGGAAGGAGTACGTGTGCGAGCCGAAACCGTGCATCTGACGATGGTTCTTCGGAATGCCACGGTCGCTCATGAGAATCGTCACCTGATGCAGCGATTCCGGATGACGCGACCAGAAATCCCATGCGGCGATGTTGCTGCGCATGTTCGTGTACGGATCACGCTTTTGCGTGTGGATGAAGTCGGGGAACTTCAACGGATCGCGAATGAAAAACACCGGCGTGTTGTTGCCGACGACGTCCCAGTTGCCCTCTTCCGTGTAGAACTTGATCGAGAAACCACGCACGTCGCGCTCGGCATCGGCCGCGCCGCGCTCGCCCGCGACCGTCGAGAAGCGCATGAAGATCGGCGTTTCCTTGCCGATGTCCGCGAACAATTTTGCCTTCGTGTAGCGCGAAATATCGTGCGTCACCCGGAAGGTGCCGAACGCGCCCGAGCCCTTGGCGTGGACGCGACGCTCGGGAATCACTTCGCGGTCGAAGTGCGCGAGTTTCTCGACGAGCCAGAAGTCCTGCAGCGTCACCGGGCCGCGCGGGCCGGCGGTCTGCGAGTTCTGGTTGTCGCCGACGGGTGCGCCAGCCACGGTCGTGAGTCGTTGGGTCGTCATCGTGATACTCCTGCTTTTTGCGTTTGCGTTGGATGATGTGGAGCGCGCGCTCAGGCCACGCGGGCGAAATCGGCGAGGGTCGAAACCGCCGTATCGCGAAAGCTGTCCCAGCGGTCGGAGAACGTCGCGGCGATCATGGAATCCTCTTGTCGTGGTCGGTGGAATCCGACTGAAGAAGATCGTAACGCAAACTATCGATTTTTATAATTCGATTAAATTTATATATGCGATAGATCAAACATCGCGCTGATTTCGCCGGGGCGCGATACCGCAAATGAAAACGCCGCGCTCCGTTGCCAGAGCGCGGCGTTTTGCAGGGAAAAACGTGATCAGTTCACTGCGACAGGCATATCGAGCTTTCTCACGCCGGGCAGATCGCAATTGGCGATCGCCTCAGAGATGGCGTCGATGGCCGGCATGCGCGTGAAGCTCTTGCGCCACGCGAGCACGACGCGCCGGTCTGGCACGGGCTCGTCAAACGCCACGTAGCTGAGCAGGCCCGAATCGATGCCCCCCGCATGCGGCTTCACCTCGCTCACCGACATGCGCGGCAGCACCGTAATGCCGACGCCGCTCGCGACCATATGGCGAATCGTTTCCAGCGACGAGCCTTCGAACGTCTTCTGGATGCCGTCCGCATTCTGCGAGAAGCGCATTAGTTCAGGACACACGCCGAGCACGTGATCGCGGAAGCAATGGCCGCTGCCGAGCAGCAGCATGGTTTCCTGCTTGAGATCGTCCGGATCGATCTTCGCGCGGTTCTCCCACGCATGACCCGACGGCATCGCGACGACGAACGGCTCGTCGTAGAGCGCGCGCACCATCAGGCCGGTTTCGGGGAACGGCAGCGCCATGATCGCTACATCGATTTCGCCCTGCTTGAGAAGCTCGATCAGCTTGAGCGTGAAGTTCTCCTGAAGCATGAGCGGCATCTGCGGGACCGCCTTGATCATCTGCTTGACGAGCGTCGGCAGAAGGTACGGTCCGATCGTGTAGATCACGCCGAGGCGCAGCGGCCCGACGAGCGGGTCCTTGCCCTGCTTGGCGATTTCCTTGATGGCGAGCGTCTGTTCGAGCACGCGCTGCGCCTGCGTCACGATCTGCTCGCCGATCGGCGTCACGCTGACTTCGCTCGTGCCGCGCTCGAAGATCTGCACGTTCAGTTCGTCTTCGAGCTTTTTGATTGCCACCGACAAGGTCGGCTGGCTGACGAAGCACGCCTCGGCCGCGCGGCCGAAATGCCGTTCCCGCGCGACCGCGACGATGTACTTCAGTTCAGTGAGGGTCATTGAAGGCCAATGAAATACATTGATTCGATAGGTTTGAGTTATACACCTGCCAACCGCCCTTCGACAAACTTTTGCCGCTTCCCGGAGCGGGCAGGCTAAATAGGGACTGACTTTGCCCGCGCGAGTTCAGTCAGGCCTTCAAATAGTGCTCCCGCGCGCCGAGCCAGCGCGCGAGATGGCGCGTGACGGCGTCGGGGAATTGCGCGAGCATTTGATCGGCGGCAGCGCGCGCCGGTTCGATCAGCCAGCCGTCGTTTTCGAGACTGGCGAAACGCAGCATCGCTTCACCCGATTGCCGCGCGCCGAGAAACTCGCCGGGACCGCGAATTTCGAGATCGCGTCGCGCGATCTCGAAGCCGTCGGTCGTCTCGCGCATCGTTTGCAGGCGCGAACGCGCGGTTTGCGACAGCGGATTCGCGTACATCAGCACGCAGACGGACGCAGCGCTGCCCCGCCCCACGCGCCCGCGCAACTGATGCAACTGAGCAAGGCCGAAGCGCTCCGCATGCTCGATCACCATCAGCGATGCATTGGGCACGTCGACGCCGACTTCGATCACCGTGGTCGCGACGAGCAACTGCACTTCGTTGCGCGAGAACGCGTCCATGACGGCGGCTTTTTCGGCGGGCGCGAGCCGCCCGTGAACCAGCCCGACGCGCAGTTCCGGCAGCGTCGCGACGAGGGTTTCGTAGGTCTCGACGGCGGTCTGAAGCTGCAGTGTCTCACTCTCCTCGATCAGCGGGCACACCCAATAAACCTGCCTTCCGGTCAACGCCGCCTCGCGCACGCGGCCGATGATCTCGTTGCGCCTTGCGTCCGACACGATCTTGGTTAGGATCGGCGTGCGGCCGGGCGGCAGTTCGTCGATGGTCGAGACGTCGAGGTCGGCGTAGTACGTCATCGCGAGCGTGCGCGGGATCGGCGTCGCGGACATCATCAGTTGATGCGGCTGGAAGTCGTGCCTGCCATCCGCCGCGTTCTGCGCCTTCGCGCGCAACGCGAGCCGCTGCGCGACGCCGAAGCGATGTTGTTCATCGACGATCACGAGCCCGAGGCGCGCGAATTCGACCGCGTCCTGGATGATCGCGTGCGTGCCGATGACGAGCTTCGCCGTGCCGAGCGCCGCCGCTTCGAGCGCGGCACGCTTCTCCTTCGCCTTAAGGCTGCCCGCGAGCCACGCGACCGTGACGCCCAGCGGCTCCAGCCAGCCGCGCAGCTTGCGCGCGTGCTGCTCCGCGAGGATTTCGGTCGGAGCCATGAGCGCGGCCTGATAACCCGAGTCGATCGCCTGCGCCGCCGCGAGCGCCGCGACGATCGTCTTGCCGCTGCCGACATCGCCTTGAAGCAGACGCTGCATCGGATGCGCGAGCGTCAGTTCGCCCGCGATTTCGGCGACCACGCGTTGCTGCGCGCCGGTCAGCGCGAACGGCAGCGCGCGCAAGAGGCGCACGACGAGCGACGCGTCGTCGTCCGCGGCGCGGCGCGGCATCGCGGGCGCGGCGCGCGTGCGCCGCTCCTCGTGCGCGCGTTTGAGCGAAAGCTGCTGCGCGAGCAACTCCTCGAACTTGATGCGCGTCCACGCCGGATGCGTGCCGTCGATGAGCGCGGTTTCGTCGGAATCGGCGCGCGGATGGTGTAGCGTCTTCACGGCATCGAGCAGAGCGGGCACGTTCAGCGGCTGCAAATGCGCTTTTGCAATCGGCGCCGGCAGCAGTTCCGGCAAATCGACGCGCGTGATCGCGTTATCGATCGCGCGGCGCAAATAGGCCTGCGAAATGCCCGCCGTCGACGGATAAACCGGTGTGAGCGCTTGCGGCAGCGGCGTGTCGTCATCGACCGGGCGCACGGCCGGATGCACCATTTCCAGTCCGAAGAAGCCGCCGCGCACGTCGCCGCGCACGCGCAGACGCACGCCGTGCGCCATCTGCTTGACCTGCGATCCGTAGAAATTGAGAAAGCGCAGCGTGAGTTCGTCGCCGGCGTCGTCGTGAATCTTCACGAGCAACTGGCGGCGCGGACGATACGCGATCTCGTTGTCGAACACGACGCCTTCGGTCTGCGCGATATCGCCGGGAATCAGCTCGCCGATGGGCATGAGCGAGGTTTCGTCCTCGTAGCGCATCGGCAGATGAAGGACGAGATCGATGTCGGATTTGAGACCGAGCTTGGCGAGCTTGTCCGCCGTCTTGACGACGGTTTTCGGCTTTTCCTCCGCCTTCGCCTTCTTTTTCGCCGGCGCGGCGGCGCGCGGCGCGTCGCTTTCCTCCAGGGTCAGCGGATCGGTCGAGGCGGCTACGCGGCGGTCGGACAAGGGCATTGACTCTCTTCGCAAGTACAATATGAGGTTTGTTCGGCGCGATTGCGCTTTTTTCGCGTCTTGTTCGCGCCTGAGTTGTGTCACCCAGCCACGTCATGTTCACGCTTTCCGATTTCGATTTTAATCTGCCGCCCGAGCTGATCGCGCAGAGTGCGCTCGCCGAGCGCAGCGCGAGCCGTCTGCTCGATGTAGACAATCGCACCGCGCCCGCCACGCTCACCGACCGGCGTTTTTCCGAGTTGCCGGATCTACTCGCGCCCGGCGATCTGCTGGTGTTCAACGATACCAAAGTCCTGAAGGCGCGCTTCTTCGGCCAAAAGGCCAGCGGCGGACGCGTCGAGGTGCTGGTCGAGCGGCTGACCGGCGCGACCACGGCGCTCGCGCAGATCCGCGCGAGCAAGGGCCCGACCGAAGGCAGCACGATCCGCCTCGCGGATGCGTTCGACGTGACCGTGGGCGAACGCGTCGAGCCGTTCTACACGCTGCACTTCCCGGCCGAATGCCTGACGCTCATCGAGCAACACGGGCGTTTGCCGTTGCCGCCGTATATCGAGCACGACGCCGACGCCTACGACGAAACGCGCTATCAGACCGTTTATGCGGCGAATCCGGGCGCGGTGGCCGCGCCGACCGCGGGCCTGCATTTCGACGACGCGCTTTTTGCGGAACTCGAAAAGCGCGGCGTCGAGCGCGCGACCCTGACGCTGCATGTCGGCGCGGGCACGTTCCAGCCGGTGCGCGTCGAGAATATCGCCGAGCACAAGATGCACAGCGAGTGGTACGACCTGCCGCAATCGCTCGTCGACCGCATCGCGGCCGTGAAGGCGCGCGGCAACAAGGTGATCGCGGTCGGCACGACGTCGATGCGCGCACTGGAAGCCGCCGCGCGCGACGCGGCGCAGGCCGGACGCCCGCTCTCGGCGACCCAGGCCGAAACCGATATCTTCATCACGCCGGGATACGCGTTTCGCGTCGTCGACCGGCTCGTGACGAACTTCCATCTGCCGAAGTCGACGCTGCTCATGCTCGTTTCGGCGTTCGCGGGCATGGATACGATCCGCGACGCGTATCGCCACGCGATCGAAGAGAAATACCGTTTCTTCAGTTATGGCGACGCCATGCTGCTGACGCGCCGCGACTAACTTTTCAACCGATGCGCTGGACTGTTTTCCAGTGGCAGGAACTCAAATGACCGCAACCCACACGCCGCCCGAGAATGGGCTCAAGTTCGAACTGCTGACGACCGACGGCCAGGCGCGCCGCGGCCGTCTCACGCTCAATCACGGCGTCGTCGAAACGCCGATATTCATGCCGGTCGGCACTTACGGCACCGTCAAGGCGATTCAGCCGCGCGAACTGGAAGAGATTCGCGCGCAGATCATCCTCGGCAACACGTTTCATTTGTGGCTGCGTCCCGGTCTCGAAGTCGTCGGCGCGCACGGCGGCCTGCACAAGTTCATGGGATGGAACCGGCCGATTCTCACCGACTCGGGCGGCTTTCAGGTGTTTTCGCTCGGAGAACTACGCAAGATCACCGAAGATGGCGTCACGTTCGCGTCGCCGATCAACGGCGACAAGCTCTTCCTGTCGCCCGAAGTGTCGATGCAGATCCAGAAAGTGCTGAACTCCGACATCGTCATGCAATTCGACGAATGCACGCCCTACGCGACCAACGGCATCGCGACCTCGCACAAGGACGCCGCCGATTCCATGCGCATGTCGATGCGCTGGGCGAAGCGCTCCATCGACGAGTTCGACCGGCTCGACAATCCGAACGCGCTGTTCGGCATCGTACAGGGCGGCATGTTCGAGGATCTGCGCGACGAATCGCTGGCGGGTCTGTCGGACATCGGTTTCCACGGCTTCGCGATCGGCGGCTTGTCGGTCGGCGAGCCGAAGGAAGACATGATGCGCGTGCTGAATCACATCGGGCCGAAGCTACCCGCGGACAAGCCGCATTACCTGATGGGCGTGGGCACGCCGGAGGATCTCGTCGCGGGCGTGGCGGCGGGCGTCGACATGTTCGATTGCGTGATGCCCACGCGCAACGCCCGCAACGGCTGGCTCTTCACGCGTTTCGGCGACCTCAAGATCAAGAACGCGACGCATAAGAACTCGTTGAAACCGCTGGACGAATCCTGCGCCTGCTACACGTGCCAGAACTTCACTCGCGGCTATCTGCATCATCTGCATCGCGTCGGTGAAATTCTCGGCGCGCAACTGAACACGATTCACAACCTGCATTACTACTTGCAACTGATGAGCGAAGTGCGCGATTCGATCGAAAATCACACGTTCGAAGCGTTTCGCAAGACCTTTGCGGAGAACCGCGCGCGCGGCGTCGATTGAAACCGCCGTCGAAACAGCCGCTCCAGCATTACAATTGCCTTTCTTCCGCTTGCGAAGCATGCCGCCGAAGTCTGGGAGAGCGCGTCGTAACGGCTTGAAGACAAAGCGCATTCCCGGAGTCTCGCGGCAAGGGCGAGTGGTAGAATACCGGGCTAATTTCTAATTCGAGTTTTTCGAACGTATTTGTGACGTTTTAACGGAGAGACCAACGTGTCGTTCATTTCCAATGCCTTTGGACAAGGCGCAACCGGTGGCGCGGAATCTAGCTTGATGAGCTTCCTGCCGCTAATCCTGATGTTCGCGGTGCTGTACTTCATCATGATCCGTCCGCAAATGAAGCGTCAGAAGGAACATCGCAACATGCTCGCCGCTATGGCCAAGGGCGATGAAGTGGTGACGAACGGCGGTATCGTCGGCAAGATCACCAAGGTGACGGACGCCTACGTTGGCGTGGAAATCGCCGAAGGCACGGAAATCACCGTTCAGAAGGCTTCCGTGACGACCATTCTCCCGAAGGGCACGATCAAGTCGCTGTAAGGCCACTCGTTCCACCGCGTCCGGCGCGGCCTCGCTCACCGAGCCATCCGTCTCCCGGCTGGCTCGTCGCGCATAACGCCGGACGCCCTCTTCTCCGAAGCCAACTTTCCGGTCGGCCATTCCCATGAATCGTTATCCCCTTTGGAAGTATGTCGTGATGCTGGTGGCGCTCGTCATCGGCCTCGTGTACACGCTCCCCAACTTCTTCGGCGAAGCGCCCGCAGTTCAGGTGTCGAGCGGCAAGGCGACGGTCAAGCTCGACTCGACTACGTTGTCGAACGTCGAGGCCGCGCTCGCCGCGAGCAACATCAAGCCCGACGAAGTCACCTTCGACAACTCGCAACTGAACGCGAACATTCGCGTGCGCCTGAAGGACACCGACACGCAGTTGCACGCGAAGGATCTGCTCTCGAAGGCACTGAACCCCGATCCGAGCGATCCGCAGTACATCGTCGCGCTGAACCTGCAGAGCGCCTCGCCGCGCTGGCTGACGGCCCTGCACGCGCTGCCGATGTACCTCGGCCTCGATCTGCGCGGCGGCGTCCACTTCCTGCTGCAGGTCGACATGGCCGGCGCGCTCAACAAGAAGCTCGACTCCGACGCCGCCGATGCGCGCACCTATCTGCGCGACCGCAATATCCGCGATGGCGGCGTGAACCGCGTCGGGCAGTCGGTCGTCGTGACTTTCTCGGATCAGTCGAGCGCGGACAGCGCGCGTCCCCTGCTCCAGACAGGCGTGTCCGAACTGCAATGGACCACGCGCCAGGGCAGCGACGGCTTCCAGGTCGTCGGCACGTTCTCGCCGGCCGCGCAGAAGCTCGTCGAAGACGGCGCGCTCAAGCAGAACATCACCACGCTGCATAACCGCGTGAACGAACTCGGCGTTGCGGAACCGGTGATCCAGCAGCAGGGTTCGGACCGCATCGTGGTCGAGCTGCCGGGCGTGCAGGACACCGCGAAGGCGAAGGACATCATCGGCCGCACGGCGACGCTCGAAGCGCGCCTCGCCGATCCTGTGAACACCTATATCGGCCCGAACGACGCGGTGCCGCCCGGAGACGAAACGTTCAAGCAGGGCGACCGCCTCGTGCTGCTGCGCAAGCAGGTGATCTTCACCGGCGACCGCATTATCGACGCGTCGGCGGGCTTCGACGAGCATCAGCGCCCGTCGGTCAACATCCGTCTGGATTCGGCCGGCGGCCGCGCGGTGTCGTCCGTTTCGCGCGACAACATCGGCAAGCCGATGGCAATGGTGCTGTTCGAAAAGAACAAGGGCGAAGTGCTGACGGTCGCGACCATCCAGTCCGAACTCGGCGACCGCTTCCAGATCACGGGTCAGCCGACGCCGCAAGCCGCGACCGATCTCGCGCTGCTCCTGCGCGCGGGTTCGCTCGCGGCGCCGATGGACATCATCGAGGAACGCACGGTCGGCCCGAGCCTCGGCGCGGACAACATCAAGAAGGGTTTCGATTCGGTGCAGTACGGTTTCGCCGCGATCGCTATCTTCATGATCGCGTACTACCTGCTGTTCGGCGTGTTCTCCATGCTGTCGCTCTCGGTCAACCTGCTGTTGCTGGTCGCGGTGCTCTCGCTTCTGCAGGCGACGCTGACCTTGCCCGGTATCGCCGCTATCGCGCTCGCGCTCGGTATGGCGATCGACGCGAACGTGCTGATCAACGAACGTATCCGCGAGGAACTGCGCAACGGCGCGCCGCCGCAGACCGCGATTCAGGAAGGCTTCAAGCACGCCTGGGCGACAATTCTCGACTCGAACGTCACGACGCTGATCGCCGGCCTCGCGCTGCTCGCGTTCGGTTCGGGTCCGGTGCGCGGCTTCGCGGTCGTGCACTGTATCGGCATTCTGACGTCGATGTTCTCGGCGGTGTTCTTCTCGCGCGGCCTCGTGAACCTGTGGTACGGCGGCAAGAAGAAGCTGAAGTCGCTCGCGATCGGTCAGGTGTGGCGTCCGGAAGGCACGAATGCCGAAGCCGCCGCAGCGGCCTATCTCGCGGCGCAACGCGGCGACGAATCGCCTGTCGATGAAATCGTGAAAACCGCGAAGGGCAAGACGAAGACCGCCGTGGCCGCGCCGCGCGCCGCAGCTCAGGCACAGGCGCGCACGGGCAAGCCGACGGTGCGCCGTCGTTCGGGCCCCGACATCGATCAACAGAAACCGGGCGAGTCCCGCTGAATCCGCTGAGTCCGGAGCAATAAACAATGGAATTCTTCCGCATTCGCCGCGACTTACCGTTCATGGAGCGCGCGTTGATTTTCAACGTGATTTCACTCGTGACGTTCCTCGTGGCCGTATTTTTCCTCATGCATCGCGGCCTGCATCTGTCGGTGGAGTTCACCGGCGGCACGGTTGTCGAGGTGCAGTATCCGCAAGCCGCGCAGCTCGAACCGGTGCGCGCGTCAATGTCGAGGCTCGGCTATGCCGACGCGCAGGTGCAGAATTTCGGCACGTCGCAGGACGTGTTGATTCGTCTGCCGCTCAAGCAGGGCCTGACGTCCGCGCAGCAAAGCGATCAGGTGATGAGCGCGCTCAAGGCCGACAACGCCGACGTGAAGCTGCAGCGCGTCGAGTTCGTCGGTCCGCAGGTCGGCAAGGAACTCGTGACGAACGGCCTGCTCGCGCTCGCGTGCGTGGTGGTCGGCATCGTGATTTACCTGTCGTTCCGCTTTGAGTGGAAGTATGCGGTCGCGGGCATCATCGCGAATCTGCACGACGTGGTGATCATTCTCGGCTTCTTCGCGTTCTTCCAGTGGGAGTTCTCGCTGTCCGTGCTGGCGGCGATTCTCGCGGTGCTCGGCTATTCGGTGAACGAGTCGGTGGTTATCTTCGACCGGATTCGCGAAACCTTCCGCAAGCAGCGCAAGATGACCGTGAAGGAAGTGATCGACCACGCCATCACGAGCACGATGTCGCGAACCATCATCACGCACGGCTGTACGGAAATGATGGTGCTGTCGATGTTTCTCTTCGGCGGCCCGACGCTGCACTATTTCGCGCTGGCGCTGACCGTCGGTATTCTGTTCGGCATCTACTCGTCGGTGTTCGTCGCGGCGGCGCTCGCGATGTGGTTCGGCGTGAAGCGTGAAGATCTCGTGAAGGACAAGAAGGACAAGTTCGATCCGAACGATCCGAACGCGGGCGCGCAGGTTTGAGCGTCGCGCGTTTCGTAAGGGCGTAAAAAAGCGGCCGGCCTTCAAAAAAGGCCGGCCGCTTTGCTTTGAGGCGTCGAGTCGTTACTGCTTCACGCCCTCAGCCTGAATATGCAAAACCGTCTTGAGGCTGAAACCATAAGACTTGCCGTAATCCATTCCGAAGTCGCCGCGATCGAAGGTCGTCGTCGCTTCGACGCCGCACACTTCCTTCTTCATCATCGGGTTCATGAAGCACTTGAAGCTCTCGATCTTCAGGTTGATCGGCTTCGTCACGCCGTGCATCGTCAGCGTGCCGATCACTTCCGAGGGCGTGTCGCCGTCGAACTTGATCGACGTGCCCTTGTACTCGGCCGTCGGATACTTCGCGGCATCGAAGAACTCGGCCTTCTGCAGATGCTCGTCCAGCTTCACATTGCCGGTGTTGACCGAAGCCACGTCGATCGTCACGTTCACCGTGCCGGTCTTCGCGGCGCGATCGAGCGTGACTTCACCGCTGCTCTTGTTGAACTTGCCGCGCCACGTCGACACGCCACCGAAGTGATCGGCTTCGAAGCTCGGATAGGTGTGGTTCGGGTCGAGCTTGTACGTGTCGGCGGCCATCGCGCCGAACGACATACCCAATGCGAGCGCGCCCGCGGCGATGATCGAAAGCTTTTTCAAGTTCTTCTCCTGACTAACCAGATACGCTGAATATGCGTCGTGTGTGACAAAAACGCCGCTCACTTCTTTGCGGCAACGATGTGAAACTTGATGACCACGTCGTCCGCGACGATCGACGTATCCTTCCATTCGCCCGTTCCTACATCGAACTGGGTGCGCTTGATCGGCAGCGCGCCGTCGAAGGTTTCCGTCGCGCCTTGCTGCGTGACCGTCACAGGAACCGTGACCGTCTGCGACTTGCCCTTGATCGTGATCTTGCCGGTCACGTTGTACTTGTTGCCGCCAGCCGGCGCGATCGCGCTGGAGACGAAGGTCGCGCTCGGATACTTGCCGGCGTCGAACCATTCCGCGCCGCGCACCTGCTTGTTGTAATCGTCGTCGCCGAGGTCGTAGCTGCCGGTGTCGATCGTGATGTTCGCCGTGCCCGCCGTCGGCTTCGCCGGGTCGAACGCGATCTGCGCGCTGAACTTGTTGAACTTGCCGTCGGTGGGGACGTTCATCTGCTTCGAGGTGGCGATCACCGTGCTCTTGCTCATGTCCACCTGCGCATGCGCGAGCGCGGACAGCGCGAGCGAAGCGGCCATAGTCGTAGCCAGCATCCAACGATTGAGTTTCACTTTCATGTGTGCCCTATTCAAACGGTCCGATCGAATAAACCGGTATTGGAAATCATAAGAACGCAATGACAATCCGCCGTTGGGAAACGCCTTGCCAACGGCGAGGAAACAATGCCACGCGTTTATCTGAGAAACGGCAGCATGCGACCGAGCAAGCCGTCGCGATCGACGAAATGATGTTTCAGCGCGGCGAGCACGTGCATCACGACGAAAAACAGCAACGTGTAATTCAACGCGATGTGAACGATGCGCAGCGTCGCCTTCAGCGCCTTGTCCGGTCCGATGATGGTCGGCAGCGGCAGCACGCCGAGATACACGACCTGAATGCCCGCCGCCGAGCTGTACAGATAACCCGACGCGGGAATGACGAGCATCAGCACGTACAGCAGGAAGTGCGTGAGATGCGCCGCGCCCTGTTGCCAGCGCGGCATGCCATCGGGCATCGAGGGCGCCCGATGCGTGGCGCGCCAGATGAGGCGCAGCAGCGCGAGGGCGAACACCGTCACGCCGATCCACTTGTGCCACGAGAAGTATTTGAGCTTCGTCGGCGTGATGCCCGGGATATCGGTCATGATCCAGCCGAGCCCGAAACCGCCGACGATCAACAATGCGATCAGCCAGTGCAGGCCGATCGCCGTGGCGCTGTATCGTTGCGCCGGCGCTGTCGCCGAGATGCCAGCGGTGCTTTCCATATTGCTTTCACCCGAGTGTTCGATGTTGCACGGCCTGTCGCCCGCCGACGACAAGTATTCAAGGCCGCCATGCTACATCAACAATAACGAATTGCCAGCGCGCGCGAAAGGGCCCGCGCGAAGGCCGCAAACCCAGTCACGACGTGGCTTTGCGGGGTTTCGAGCCCGCTTCGCGACCCTTGCGTGCCGCGCATGCAACGAACTATTCCATGCGTGCAACGGTCGATGAAGGCGCGAACAAGCGGCGCGAGCCGCGCCCGATTCCGGCATCAACGTATTAACGAGCGGGCCGGCGGTTTCATTCCCATGCGGCGAAGCACGCCGCCCGAAACGACCGCGACTCGCCATTTGATAACATGCTGCTTCCACTTTCGCTGGCCCGCTGTTTGCTAAGCTCCGTCGGAGCCCGGTCTCGCGGCCCCCGACCCATACGCTCGACACGCCTCGGGCCAAGACCATGAACGCGAACGAACCGGACGACCTGATCGCATGTCACGAATGCGACGCGCTCATCCAGAAACCTGCTCTGCCTCAACGCACTTCGGCGAAATGTCCGCGCTGCGGATCGCTGCTCTATCGAAGCATCTCGTCGAACCTCGACAAGATCAGCGCCATGACGCTCGCCGCGCTCGTCACGTTCGTGATCGCGCAGGCCTTTCCCATCGTCGAACTGAACGCAAACGGCCTCACGTCGCAAACGACGCTCATCGGCGCGATCGTCGCGTTGTGGGGCGAGCAGATGGAGATCATGGCCGTCCTCGTATTCTGCTCGACCATACTGTTTCCGTTGTGCGAACTACTCGCGCTGCTCTATGTGCTGCTCCCGCTGCGTGCCGGTTACGTTCCGCCGGGCTTAAATGCCGTGTTGCGCGGCATTCAGCTCATGCGCCCCTGGGGCATGATCGAAGTCTTCATGCTCGGCGTGCTCGTCACGCTCGTAAAGATGGTGAGCATCGCGCGCGTGATTCCCGAAGCGGCGCTCTTCGCGTTCGGCGTGCTGACGCTCATGCTCGCGGTCGTCGTGAGCTTCGATCCGCGTGCGCTGTGGGACCTCGCGGGCAGGCTCGGTCCGCGCCAATCGAAGCGACTCACAACCGATGCGAGGCAAAAATCGTGAGCGATTCCATCGATCAAAACACTGGCGAGCCGCAAGCGGCCACGACGCGCTACACCACGGCGTCGCGCGCGAACGTCGTCGGCTGTCACGCGTGCGGGCTCGTGCAGCCGCTCGCGCGCACCATCGAGAAGCAACGCTGCACACGCTGCGGCACGGCCGTGCACCGGCGCCATCCGGACAGCATCGCGCGCACGTGGGCGCTGCTCATCAGCGCGGCGATTCTCTACATTCCGGCGAACCTGTTTCCGATCATGCACACGTCGTCGATTCTCGGTTCCGAGGACGACACCATCATGAGCGGCGTCGCGCTCTTCTGGAACGACGGCGATTATCCGCTCTCGGCGGTGATTTTCATCGCCAGCATTCTCGTGCCGATGCTCAAGCTCATCTCGCTCTGCTTTCTCACGATCAGCGTGCAGCGGCGCTCCACATGGCGGCCGCGTCAGCGCACGACGCTCTTTCGCATCGTCGAGGGCGTCGGCCGCTGGTCGATGCTCGATGTCTTCGTGATCACGCTCACCATCGCGCTCGTGCGCTTCAAGTCGCTCGCCGTCATCACGCCGGGACCGGGCGCGCTCGCGTTCGCGTCGGTCGTCGTGCTGACGATGATCGCGTCCATGCAATTCGACCCGCGCCTCATGTGGGACAACATCGAACCGTCAGGAAAGAAATATGACTAGTGCCCAAGGTCCGAACGACCCGAAGCAGCCCGCGCCGCCTTCCAGCAATACTGGCGGCGGTAACGGAGGCAAAGGCGGCGGCTTGCCGCCGAACCTGCCCGAACCCGTGATCGAGCCGCGCAGCCGCTGGCTGCCCTCGCTCGTATGGTTGATTCCGCTCGTCGCGGCGCTGATCGGCGTGATTCTCGTCGTGAAAACAGTGTCGAGCCGCGGGCCGACCGTGACCATCAGCTTCGTCTCCGCGGAAGGTCTCGAACCCGGCAAGACGAAGGTGAAGTTCAAGGATGTCGACATCGGCACGGTCAAGACCATCACGCTGTCGAAGGATCATTCGCGCGTGCTTGTGGATGTGCAGCTCACCAAGGAAGCCACCGATTTCGCCGTCAAGGACACGCGCTTCTGGGTCGTGCGCCCGCGCGTCGCGGCAAGCGGCGTGACCGGCCTGTCGACGCTTCTCTCCGGCGCGTATATTGGCATCGATGCAGGCAAGTCCACCGACGACCAGACGCATTTCGTCGGCCTCGAAACGCCGCCCGCCGTCACCGGCGATCAGAAGGGCCACACCTTCACGCTGCACGGCGAATCGCTCGGCTCGCTCGATATCGGCTCCCCCATCTATTACCGGCGCGTGCAGGTCGGCCAGGTCGCCGCGTTCTCGCTGGATAAGGACGGCACCGGCGTCACGCTGCAGGTGTTCGTCACCGCGCCCTACGATCAGTATGTCGGCACCAACTCGCGCTGGTGGCATGCGAGCGGCGTCGATCTGCGGCTCGATTCGAGCGGCTTCACGCTCAACACGCAATCGCTCGCGACGGTCGTCTTGGGCGGCATCGCGTTTCAGACGCCGCCGAACCAGGAGGCAGGCCCGCAGGCGCAGACCAATGCGACCTTCCGCCTGGCCGGCGATCAGACCGACGCGATGCGTGACCCCGACGGCCAGGCCGTACACGTCGTAATGAACTTCAACCAGTCGCTACGCGGGCTGTCGGTCGGCGCGCCGATCGATTTCCGCGGCATCGTGCTGGGGCAGGTCACGGGTATCGGCGTGCAATACGATCAGAAGTCGCATTCGTTCATGATGCCGGTCACGATCGATCTTTACCCCGATCGCCTCGGCAAGCGCGCGAATCATATGCTGCCGGCGCAAGGTTCGGTGGCGAGCCAGGACATGCTGCAACTGCTGGTGAAGCGTGGCCTGCGCGGTCAGTTGCGCACCGGCAACCTTTTGACCAGCCAGTTGTATATCGCGCTCGACTTCTTCCCGAAAGCGCCGCCCACGAAGGTCAACAGCACTGGCGATCCGATCGAGCTGCCGACCGTGCCGAACACGCTCGACGAACTGCAACTGCAGATCGCGGACATCGCGCGCAAGATCGACAAGATTCCGTTCGACGAGATCGGCACGAATCTGAACGGCTCGCTCAAGAAGGCCAACGGGCTCTTCGACAAGCTCGACACGGAGGTCATGCCGGAAATGCGCGACACGCTCACGCAGGCGAAAAAGACCTTTGGTCAGGCGCAATCGACGTTGCAGTCGGACTCGCCGCTTCAGTCGGACGTGCATCAGGCGCTGCAGGAACTCACGCGCACGCTTCAATCGCTCAACTCGCTCGCGGACTATCTGGAGCGCCATCCGGAATCGCTCGTGCGCGGAAAATCGGGAGACAAACCATGAAGTTCGGCTCGTTGATATCGACCCTGTGCGCAGCGGCGATGCTCGCCGCCTGCGCCTCGCCGACGAGCCGTTTCTATACGCTCGCCGGCGGCGAAGCGCGGCCCGTGCCTTCCACGCAGGCCTCGTTCTATTTCGAACTCGCGCCCATCGACATGCCGCAGCAGGTCGCGAAGAATCAGTTGGTGGTGCAGACGAGTCCCGCGCAGGTACGCGTGCTCGAAGAGGAGCGCTGGGCTTCGCTGCCCGGCGACGAAGTGCGGCGCGCGCTGTCCGCCGATCTCACGCAGCAGCTCGGCGCGATCGACGTGTACGGCACGCCGCATCCGGAATCCGCGCCGGTGTATCGCGTGAAGGTGAACGTGCAGCGCTTCGAATCGTGGCCGGGCGCACAGGCCGTGATCGACGCCGTGTGGAGCGTGCGCGCCGCCGGCTCCGACACCGTGCTGACCTGCCGGACGGTCGCGCAGGAACGCGTGGACGCGGGCTACGACGCGCTCGTCGGCGGGCATCGCAAGGCGGTGGACGAACTCGCCTCCGCGATTTCGGCGGGTGTGCGCAGCCTCGGCTCCTTGCCGCGCGCGACCGTCAGCGCGCCTCCCGCATCCGCGAAAAGCAAGAGCGGCGCAAGCACGAAACCCGCCTCCGTGCCGGTGCTGCCGTGTCCTTCGACGAGCGCGGCGACCAGCGCCAGCGCGCAATGATCGACGCCGCCCGGCATCGCGCCGGGCGCGCTCATGTTGTCGGCAGGCGACATTGTTGCGCGCCGCTATCTCTAATTTGCCGATGGTTCGCGCGCGCCGGTTAAGATCGTCGACGCCCGCATTTCGAATCAACGTGAAGATTAGATGATGAAACTGATCGGTTCGCACCCCAGTCCATTCGTCCGCAAGGTGCGGATCGTCATGGCGGAAAAGAAGATCGACTGCGAACTGGTGCTCGAAGATGTCTGGGCATCCGATTCCAAGATCCACGACTACAACCCGCTCGGCAAGGTGCCGTGCCTCATCCTGGACGACGGCGAAGCGGTCTTCGATTCGCGTGTCATCTGCGAGTACGTGGACACGCTCACGCCCGTCGGCAAGTTGCTGCCGCAGGAGCGACGCGAGCGCACCGAAGTGCGCTGCTGGGAAGCGCTCGCCGACGGCATGCTCGACGCCGCTGTGCTGATTCGCCTAGAAGGTGTGTTGCGCGAAGAGGCGCATCGCAGCGACAAGTGGATTACGCGCCAGCGCCAGAAGATCGAAGACGGCTTGCGCGCGATGGCGCGCGGCATCGGCTCGAAACAATGGTGCTCGGCGAATCGCTTCACGCTCGCGGACATCGCCTGTTGCTGCGCGCTCGGTTATCTCGATTTCCGCATGCCCGATCTGAACTGGCGCGAAGGGCATCCGAACCTCGACAAGTACTACGCGCGCGTCTCGCAGCGTCAGTCGTTCGTGGATACCGCGCCGGTCTGATCATTCTCGAAAAGCGCTCCCGCGTTCGGTGGGAGCGTGCCGGCAAGGGCGTCTATCGACTAAACGAGACGTGAAACGCAAATTACGTTAATACGGAAACTTTATCTATCGCTAGATAGTTTTCGAATGACGCTAAGAAAAAAGCGGTATTCGGCAAATTCAGTTTTTCTTTCTGGAACCGCGCGCCACTGCGGTATCGCCGGACAAAAGCGCCGTCCGATTCAAGAAACGGCCTGATTCCGCCAAAATCTATCTATGCAACGATAGATAATCCCCAGTGAATTCACGGATTTTTCACAAGGTTATCCACAGGCTTATCTACCGCCGAAACGCCTCCGCGACTTCTTCCAGTCGTGAACGCGTCTGAAACAGACGACACGCGAGCAAACTTCCCTGAAGTGCGGCATACAAGGTCCGCGCTGCGGCCTCGGGTTTCCCGCCGGCATCGAGCGTGTCCTGCGCTTCACCTTCGGCGAGCACTTTCGCCAGCCAGTTTTCGTTTGCCTTGTAGAACGACTGCACCGCCTGCCGAACTTTCTGCGGCAGCGACTCGATGTCCGCCGCGAGCATGCCGCAAAGACAGATCTGATTGCCGTCGCCGATGATGCGCCCAAAGAGCTTCGTGTAGCGGTCGAGTTTCTTGTCGGCCGGGGCGGAGCTGTCGATCGCGTAGATCGATGACATCACGTCCGCGCTATACGCGTTCACCGCTTCGAGCGCGAGATCTTCCTTGGTCGGGAAGTAATAGTGAATGCTCGACGTCTTCACGCCGACCAGTTCGGACAAATCGCGATAGCTGAAACCGTTGTAGCCGCGCGTCATCAGGAGCGTCTGCGCGTGGTCCAGAAGTGCTTCGCGTACCGTGTTTTTATCCATGTCTTGCGCCTTTCGCAATGTTCTTGCTCCGGTTCTTACACTTATCCCTGCACTCGATGTGCGTATCTTTATCTACTCCTAGATAGACCGTCAAGCGACTGTTTCAAAAAAGCTTTATCGGCGCGGTGATAAAAAACCCCGACCGGAGTCGGGGCCGATACTAGCGCGCCGCGGCAAGCACCGCAGCTTCGGGCGACTCGCGCCCCGTCACCGCGTGCTCGATGATGCCGCCGCCCAGACACACATCGCCCTGATACAGCACGGCGGATTGTCCCGGCGTCACGGCCCATTGGGCGTCGTCGAACTGGAGCGCGAAGCGGCCATCGTCCGCACTAGCGAAGCTGCACGCGGCATCTTGCTGCCGATAACGCGTCTTCGCGCCGCACTTGACGCCTTCTTCCGGCGCGAAGCCCGCGACCCAGCTCGTATTTCCCGCGACGAGCGTCGGCGAAAGCAGCCACGGATGATCGTGCCCTTGCACGACATACAGCGTGTTCGTGGCCATGTCCTTGCCCGCGACGAACCACGGTTCGCCGCTGCCGTCTTTCGCCCCGCCGATGCCGATGCCTTTTCGCTGCCCGAAGGTGTAAAACGCGAGGCCGATATGCTCGCCGACGATCTTGCCCTCGTCCGTCTTCATCGGGCCGGGTTTGGTCGGCAGATAGCGGTTCAAAAATTCGCGGAATGGCCGTTCGCCGATGAAGCAGATGCCAGTCGAGTCCTTTTTCTTCGCGTTCGGCAGGCCGATCTGTTCGGCGATCTCGCGCACTTTCGTCTTCGGGATTTCGCCGAGCGGGAACAGCGTCTTCGACAATTGCGCCTGATTCAGCCGATGCAGGAAGTACGACTGATCCTTGGTCGAATCGGTGGCCTTGAGCAACTGGAAGAGCCCGTCCTGTTCGCGCACGCGCGCGTAGTGGCCCGTCGCGATGGTTTGCGCGCCGAGCGAGATCGCGTGATCGAGGAACGCCTTGAACTTGATTTCGGCGTTGCACAGCACGTCCGGATTGGGCGTGCGGCCGGCCGAATATTCGCGCAGAAACTCCGCGAACACGCGGTCCTTGTATTCGGCGGCGAAGTTGACCGCTTCGACATCGATGCCGATCAGATCCGCGACCGACACCACGTCGATCCAGTCCTGCCGGGTCGAGCAGTATTCGCCGTCGTCGTCGTCTTCCCAGTTCTTCATGAAAAGGCCGACGACGTCGTAGCCTTGTTCCTTCAAAAGCCATGCCGTCACGGACGAATCCACGCCGCCCGACATGCCCACCACCACTCTTTTCTTGCTCATAGGGATATCACGCCCGCACCACCGGCGCGACCGAATGCGTGTGAATGAAATCGAGCGGCACGCGCCGCCCGGATAAATAATCGTCGACACATTTCATCACGAGCGGCGTCCGATGCCGGTCGACGGATGCGCGCAGTTCGTCGGCGCTGAGCCACATCGCGCGCACGATGCCTTGGTCGAGCGAACGGCCGCTCTCTTCGCCCAGCGACTTGCCGCAGAACGTGAAGCGCAGATACGTGACGTCGCGGCCCGGCCGCGCGAAGTGCGTCATATATGCGCCGACGAGCGCCTCGGGCTCGAAGCGATGCGCCGTTTCCTCGAACGTTTCGCGGATCACCGCTTCGGCGAGCGTTTCGCCTGCTTCGAGATGACCGGCCGGTTGGTTAATGCGCAGTCCGGCGGACGTGTGCTCTTCGATAACGAGGAAACGTCCGTCGCGCTCGACGATGGCGGCCACCGTAACGTGGGGGGCCCAAGTGTCTGATTTCATGGTGAGATATTTTACCGTTCCGGAGGCGATCACGCGCGAGCGTTCTAAGGGTAAGCGCTGACGGCCGGTATGCGGAACGAGTGCCGGATCGGATTCTTGCGCGCGCATTCTTCGGTTACAGTTGCGATAGCCGTAAGTTCCAGCATTTGAAATAAAACTCAGCCTTAAGCCTTCCTGATCCTTGCCCGGGTGACGGAGGCAACAAAGACAGGAGGATTACAAGATGCACATCGGAGTGCCTGCTGAAACGCGGGCGAATGAGGCGCGAGTCGCCGCCACGCCCGAAACGGTCAAAAAGCTCGTCACGCAAGGACATCGTGTTTCCGTCCAGAGCGGCGCGGGCTTGCCGGCAAGCTATATCGACGATGCGTTCGCTCAGGCGGGCGCGGATCTCGTCGATGCCGCCACGGCCTTTTCCGCCGAGATCGTCCTCAAGGTGCAATCGCCCAGCGAAAGCGAACTGGCGATGCTCAAACCGGGCGCCGTGCTCATCGGCATGCTCGATCCTTTCAATACGGAGAACACAGCTCGGCTCGCGTCGTCGGGCGTCACCGCGTTCGCGCTCGAAGCCGCGCCGCGCACCACGCGCGCGCAAAGTCTCGACGTGCTGTCGTCGCAGGCGAACATCGCCGGATACAAGGCGGTGTTGATGGCCTGCCAGTATTACCAGCGCTTCATGCCGATGCTGATGACCGCCGCCGGCACCGTGAAAGCGGCGCGCGTGCTCGTGCTCGGGGCGGGCGTCGCGGGCTTGCAGGCGATCGCGACGGCCAAGCGGCTCGGCGCGGTCGTCGAAGCATCCGACGTGCGCCCGGCCGTGAAGGAGCAGATCGAGTCGCTAGGCGGGAAATTCGTCGACGTGCCTTTCGAAACCGACGAGGAACGCGAGGCGGCGGTCGGCGTCGGCGGATACGCGCGGCCGATGCCGCCAAGCTGGCTCGCGCGACAAGCGGCGCAAGTGCACGAACGCGCGAAGGCGGCGGACATCGTCATCTCGACCGCGCTGATTCCCGGGCGTCCCGCGCCGACGCTGATTTCCGTCGAAACGGTCAAGCACATGAAGCCGGGCTCGGTGATCATCGATCTCGCCGCCGGACGCGGTCCCGAGTTCGAGGGCAAAAAAGGCGGCAACTGCCCGCTCACCGAGGTCGATCAAGTGGTGATGAAGCACGGCGTGCATATCGTCGGTCACACGAATCTCGCTTCGATGGTCGGCGCCGATGCCTCCGCGCTCTACGCCCGCAATCTCCTCGACTTCCTGAAGCTGATCCTCACCAAGGAAGGCACGCTCAACATCGATCTTGCGGACGATATCGTCGCGGCCACGCTCCAGTGCCGCGACGGACAAGTCGCCCGCGCCACGGCCTGAACACGGAGACGCACATGGATGTCATCAATCACACGGTGATCAACCTCATCATCTTCGTGCTGGCCATCTACGTCGGCTACCACGTGGTGTGGAACGTCACGCCCGCGCTGCATACGCCGCTGATGGCCGTGACCAACGCGATTTCGGCGATCGTCATCGTCGGCGCGATGCTCGCGGTCGGTCTGACGGTCGGCGTCGCGGGCAAGTTTTTCGGCACGCTCGCCGTGCTGCTCGCGGCGGTGAACGTGTTCGGCGGCTTTCTCGTCACACGGCGAATGCTCGAAATGTTCAAGAAGAAGGAACCGAAGAAGATCGTGAGCAAGGAGGGTGCGTAAATGAGCCTGAACGTCGTCACTCTCTTGTATCTCGTCGCCTCGGTGTGCTTCATTCAGGCGCTCAAAGGCTTGTCCAATCCGAAGACCGCGCGCATCGGCAATACGTTCGGCATGGCGGGCATGACGATCGCCATTCTCACCACGCTCGCGCTGATCGTGAAACAGGCCGCTTATCTCGAAGCGAATCTGGCGCTCGGGCTTTCGCTGCTGTTC
The DNA here is from genome assembly GCF_001545035.1 of Caballeronia glebae. Taxonomy (GTDB): domain Bacteria; phylum Pseudomonadota; class Gammaproteobacteria; order Burkholderiales; family Burkholderiaceae; genus Caballeronia; species Caballeronia glebae. The sequence continues at coordinate 81,143 of NZ_FCOJ02000002.1, read as the reverse complement.
GTCGCGCTGATCATCGGCGGCGGCGCGGGCGCGTACATCGCGGCGAAAGTCGAAATGACGAAGATGCCCGAACTCGTCGCGGCGATGCACTCGCTGATCGGTCTCGCGGCGGTGTGCATCGCGTATGGCGTGGTGGCCGAACCCGCCGCGTTCGGACTCGCGCCGCTGGGCGAGCCGATTCCGTACGGCAATCGCGTCGAGTTGTTCATCGGCACGTTCGTCGGCGCGATCACGTTCTCGGGTTCGGTCATCGCGTTCGGAAAACTGTCGGGCAAGTACAAGTTCCGGCTCTTTCAGGGCGCGCCGGTCGTGTACTCGGGGCAGCATCTGATCAACCTGCTGCTCGCCATCGCGATGATCGGCTTCGGCGTGATCTTCATGCTCACCGAAGCGTGGCTGCCGTTCATCATCATGACGCTCATCGCGTTCGCGCTGGGTGTGCTGATCATCATTCCGATCGGCGGCGCGGACATGCCGGTGGTCGTGTCGATGCTCAACTCGTACTCGGGCTGGGCGGCGGCGGGCATCGGCTTCTCGCTGAACAATCCGATGCTGATCATCGCGGGTTCGCTCGTCGGCTCGTCGGGCGCGATTCTGTCGTACATCATGTGCCGCGCCATGAACCGGTCGTTCTTCAACGTGATTCTCGGCGGCTTCGGCGGCGAGGCGGGCGGTGCGGTTGCCGGCGGCTCGACGGAGCAGCGTCCGGTCAAATCCGGTTCCGCCGATGACGCCGCGTTCATGCTCGGCAACGCGGAAAGCGTGGTGATCGTGCCGGGTTACGGCCTCGCGGTCGCGCGCGCGCAGCACGCGTTGAAGGAGCTGACCGACAAGCTGGTCGAGAAAGGCATCGATGTGCGGTACGCGATTCACCCGGTCGCGGGGCGCATGCCGGGGCATATGAACGTGCTGCTGGCCGAAGCCGAAGTGCCTTACGAGATGGTTCAGGAGATGGACGAAATCAACAGCGAATTCGGCCAGACGGACGTGGTGCTCGTGCTCGGCGCAAACGACGTGGTGAACCCCGCCGCGAAGACCGATCCGAAATCGCCGATCGCTGGCATGCCGATTCTGGAAGCGTACAAGGCGCGCACGATCATCGTGAACAAGCGCTCGATGGCGGCGGGTTACGCCGGTCTCGACAACGAACTGTTCTATATGGACAAGACGATGATGGTGTTCGGCGATGCGAAGAAGGTCGTGGAGGAGATGATGAAGGCGGTGGAGTGAAAATGTAAATTTGTTAGTCCGAGAACCGCACCACTCGGGTATGAGTGGTACGGTTTTCGACTGGCAAATTCTTCCCCCGCACCATGCGTTATTTATTTAGTAGAACTTTCGGTAGCCGCGAAAAACGGTATTACATGCGGCAATTAATGTTTGGACTGATCTTCCCCGCATTTTTCTTGTAAAGGTTGTTGCATGGGGAACGTCCGTTGACACTGCAAACCTGTCTCGTATTGATCCTTTTTTTGGCGAACACCCTTCTCTATCCCTATGCGAGGTTTGTCTATGAAGGGGTGGTTCGCTACATCGTCGGAGACAACATTTTCGTGTTTCCAGTACTGTTGGTACTGCCCGTAAAAGTATTGATGATGATCTTGTGTTGGGTGTTTGCGATTTTCATTTCGCCCGTGGGCCTCATATATCTGTACTTCAGCAGCGTAAAAAGCCCGGGGTAAGTCCTTCGGTGGAAATCTGACTGTTCCTTGACTAGTAGTGAGGGGGCGGTGTTAGCCGCGTACAATACCGCCTTTACTCGTCCGAAAAAGCAGCTCATGTCCTCCCCTCTCTTCGACTGGTTTGTCCCCTGCCCGCGCGGTCTCGAAGCGCCGCTCGCCGCCGAGCTCACGGAGATCGGAGAGCGACACGTGGCGGGCGCGCCGCTGTCCGGCGGCGGATCGCTGAATGTCGGCGCGCAAGTGCCCGGCGGCGTGCACTTTCGAGGCGGCTGGGTCGCGGGCATGGCGGCGAATCTGCATTCGCGCATCGCGAGCCGCGTGCTGCTGAAAGTCGCGCAAGGCGCGTATCGCAACGAGCACGATATTTACGAACTCACGCATCAACAGCGCTGGGAGCAATGGTTCACGCCCAGCCAGACGATGCGCGTCGATCTCACCGCGATCAAATCGCCGGTGAAGAGTCTCGAATTCACGACGCTGCGCGTGAAGGACGCCGTCTGCGACCGCCTGCGCGACGTGGCCGGCGCGCGCCCGAGCATCGACACCGCGCAGCCCGACGTCCGCGTGTTCGCGTTCCTCACGATGAACGAGTGCACGCTCTATCTCGACACGTCCGGCGAACCGCTCTTCAAACGCGGCTGGCGTCTGGACAAGGGCGCCGCTCCGCTGCGCGAAAATCTCGCGGCGGGCATCCTGCGCCTCACCGGTTGGACGCCCGGCACGCCGCTGTTCGATCCCATGTGCGGCAGCGGCACCTTCCTGGCCGAAGCGGCGCAAACGGCGCTCAACATCGCGCCGGGCAACGACCGGCGCTTCGGCTTCGAAAAGCTGAAGCCGTTCCATCCGGGCATGTGGCAAAAGCTCAAGACGGCCGCGCTCGAACAACGCCGTGCCGCCCGCGCGTCGCAAGCCGAGCTAAGCATTTTCGGCAGCGACATCTCCGGCGACATGCTCGAAAAAGCGCGCGCGAACCTGGGCCGCGCCGGTATCACCGACCTCTCGCTCAAACAGATCGACGCCCGCAACATGGTCCCGCCGACCGACGCACCCGGCATCCTTATAGCGAATCCTCCGTACGGCGAGCGCATCGAAGTGCGCGGGCGCGGTCCGCGCGGGGAAATTCGCGATACGCCGCGCTCCCGCCAGGACGATGACGCCTTTGCTCGCGCCCAACCCGATCCGATCGACACCGAGTTCTTCATCTCGTTCGGCAACGCGCTCAAACAGCGCTTTCCGGGATGGCGCGCCTACGTGCTCACGTCCGACCGCAAGCTGCCGGGCTTGCTGCGGCTGCGTGAATCGACGAAAACGCCGCTTTTCAACGGCGCGCTTGAATGCCGCCTGTTCCGCTTCGATCTGATCGCGGGCAGCGTGCGGAATCGTCCCGCTGGCGAATGAGTATGCGGCGCGGTGAGCGGCCGCGCCACCAGGCCGAATGGCCGAGTGCCGCCGTCGCGAAGCCGGCGCTACAATCGGCGCATGAACTCACCGACCGAACTCGCCAGTCCCATCGCCGTCGACATCTACCGTGCGCGTCGCGAGCGCGTGCTCGCCGTGCTGCGTGCGCAAGGCGGCGGCGTCGCCATCGTGCCGACCGCGCCGGAAGTCATGCGCAACCGCGACGCGGACTACCCCTTCCGTCACGACAGCTACTTTTACTATCTGACGGGCTTCAACGAACCCGAAGCGACGCTCGTGCTGAACGCGAGCGCGCACGACGGCGAGCCCGCGTCGATCCTCTTCTGTCGCGAAAAGAACGCGGAGCGCGAAATCTGGGAAGGGTTCCGCTTCGGCCCCGACGCCGCGCGCGACGCATTCGGTTTCGACGCCGCGCTTCCCATCGATGTACTCGACGAAGAAATGCCCCGCCTGATCGCCGACAAGCCCGCGCTGCACTACGCGCTCGGCACCTCGGCGGAACTGGATGCCCGCGTGCGCGACTGGCTCGCCGCCGTGCGCGCGCAAAGCCGCACCGGCGTGCGCGCTCCCGCCCGCGCCGAGAATCTGTTGCCGGTTCTCGACGAAATGCGCCTCGTGAAAGACGCGCATGAAATCTCGATCATGCGCCGCGCGGCATCGATTTCCGCCGAAGCGCACCGTCGCGCGATGCGTGCGTGCCGCCCGGGCATGCGCGAGTACGAGATCGAAGCCGAGCTGCTCTACACATTCCGCCGCCACGGCGCGCAGGCGCCGGCGTACGGTTCTATCGTCGCGGCGGGCGCGAATGCCTGCGTGCTGCACTACCCGGCCGGCAACGCGATCGCGCGCGATGGCGACCTCATTCTCATCGATGCCGCGTGCGAGCTCGACGGCTACGCATCCGACATCACGCGAACCTTCCCTGCGAGCGGCCGTTTCACGCCGGCGCAACGCGAACTCTACGACATCGTGCTGGCCGCGCAAGCCGCCGCCATCGACGCGACGCGCGCCGGCGTCAGCTTCGACGCGCCGCATCAGGCCGCGTTGAAAGTGTTGTCGCAAGGCTTGCTCGATACCGGCATCCTCGACAAGGCGAAGTTCGGCAGTGTCGACGACGTCCTCGCGCAACGCGCCTACGCGCGCTTCTATATGCATCGCACGGGACACTGGATCGGCATGGACGTGCACGACGCGGGCGAATATCGCGAAGCCGACGGCCCGCTCGACGAGCAAGGCATGCGTGCCTGGCGCACGCTGCTTCCCGGCATGTCCCTCACGATCGAGCCGGGTCTTTACGTGCGCGCAGCCGAAGACGTGCCGGAACGGTATTGGAACATCGGCATCCGCATCGAAGACGACGCCATCGTCACCGAAAATGGCTGCGAGCTGATCACGCGCGAAGTGCCCGTCGCCGCCGATGAAATCGAAGCGCTGATGCGCGAATCAAACGCAAACTGATCATGACCGACGTTCAAGGCATCGAACCGCATTTCGATTACGACATCGCCATCGTCGGCGCGGGACCGGTCGGCCTCGCGCTCGCCGGATGGCTCGCCCGGCGCAGCGCGACATCGCGGCTGTCCATCGCGCTGATCGACGCGCGCACGCCTGACGCCGCCGCCCACGACCCGCGCGCGCTCGCGCTCTCGCACGGCAGCCGCGTGATGCTCCAGCCGCTCGGCTTTCCCGGCGACGCCACGCCGATCCGCCGCATCCACGTGTCGCAGCGCGGGCACTTCGGCCGCACGCTGATCGAGCACGACGAGCACGAGTTGCCCGAACTGGGCTACGTGGTGCGCTACGGCTCGCTCGTCGGCGCGCTCGCCGATGCGGTGCGCGCGACGAAAGTCGACTGGCTCACCGATACCTCCGCCCTCGCGCCGCTGCAGGACAACGACGGCGTCACGCTGCCACTGCAATCCGCGAGCGGCGCGCGCACGATTCGCGCGAAGGTGCTCGTGAACGCCGAAGGCGGCCTTTATCAGAAAGGCGAGCCCGCCGATGAGCGCCGCGCGAGAGACTACGGCCAGACGGCGATCGTCGGCACGGTGAGCGTGTCCGATCCGCGCGCGAATGTCGCGTGGGAGCGCTTCACGCAAGAAGGGCCGATCGCGCTTTTGCCGTGCGGCGGCCAACGTCACGCAGACTACGCGCTCGTCTGGTGCTGCTCGCCCGACGAAGCCGCGCGCCGCATGCAACTCGACAACGACACGTTCCTCGCCGAACTCGGCGCTGCGTTCGGCACGCGCATGGGCCGCTTCACGCGCATTGCGTCGCGCGCGGCTTTCCCGCTCGGGCTGACTGCCCTCGACGTGCTCGTCGACCGGCGCACGGTTGCGATCGGCAATGCCGCGCAGACGCTGCATCCCGTCGCGGGTCAGGGCCTGAATCTCGGCCTGCGCGACGCGCTGGCGCTCACCGACGCGCTTTCCGCTGACGGTCCGCGCCCGCTCGCGCTGGCCCGTTTCGCGCAGCGCCGCGCGCTCGACCGGCGTCTCACGATCGGCGCCACCGACACGCTCGCACGCATTTTCACGGTGGATTTCCCGCCGTTTGCAGCGATGCGCGGCCTCGCGCTGACCGCGCTCGAATTCCTCCCGCCGCTAAAAACCGCCCTCGCCCGTCAGATGATGTTCGGTCAGCGGCGCTGATCGAGCACGAAAAAAGGGCAATCGTCTACGCCGAGTGAAGGAACTTATCCTCTATGAACGCACGCGCTTTCATAGAAGATTTAATGACTTGCATGCGATTGCTCTTAATTTCAGCACGCGCTTCGCGTTAAAATAGCTGTTTCCCCTTCCGCAACGTTGCATCCGCCTGACGCGGCTTTCGCCGGCATCGACAGCGCGGATCGTTTTAGCCTTCATGCCCACAATCGGTTCACACGTCCTGCGCAATAACCTGTTCGTCGCCCCGATGGCAGGCGTCACCGACCGCCCGTTCCGGCAGCTCTGCAAGCGCATGGGCGCGGGCTACGCCGTGTCGGAGATGGTCGCGTCGAACGCGCAGTTGTGGAAAAGCGAGAAGACCATGCGCCGCGCCAACCACGCGGGCGAGGTCGAGCCGATTTCCGTGCAGATCGCGGGCGCCGATCCGCAGATGCTCGCCGAAGCCGCGCGCCATAACGTCGCGAACGGCGCGCAGATCATCGACATCAATATGGGCTGCCCGGCGAAGAAGGTGTGCAACGTGGCCGCGGGATCGGCGCTGCTGCAGAACGAGCCGCTGGTCGCGCGCATCGTCGAAGCCGTCGTGCAGGCGGTCGGCGTGGGGCCGGACGCGGTGCCCGTTACGCTCAAGATTCGCACGGGGTGGAATCGCGAGAACAAGAACGCGCTGACCATCGCGCGGATCGCGCAGGACGCGGGCATTTCGATGCTCACGGTCCACGGCCGCACGCGCGCCGATCTCTACAAGGGCGACGCCGAGTACGACACCATCGCGGCCGTGAAGGCATCGGTGAAAATTCCGGTGGTCGCGAACGGCGACATCGCCACGCCCGAAAAAGCGCGCGCCGTGCTCGCGGCAACGAGCGCCGACGCCATCATGATCGGCCGCGCGGCGCAGGGGCGTCCGTGGCTCTTTCGCGAGATCGAGCATTTTTTGAAGACCGGCGAGCGCCTGCCGCCGCCGCGCATCGACGAGATCCAGCAGGTGATGAACGAGCACCTCGAAGATCACTACGCCTTTTACGGGGAATTCACGGGCGTTCGGACTGCGCGCAAGCATATCGGCTGGTACACTCGCGGCCTTTCCGGCGCCAACACCTTCCGACACCGGATGAATACGCTGGACACGACCAAAGAACAATTGCTCGCTGTCAACGAATTCTTTGCCGCGCAAAAGGCGTTGTCGGACCGTCTCGTCTACGTGGACGAAGCCGGCGACGCCGAAGACGCGGACGGGGAAGAATCGTGCGGCGGGCTCAACAACACGACAGACCCACTGATTGCCGCATGAGCAGACATAACATCGAACAATGCGTCCGCCAGAGCCTCGACAACTACTTTCAGGATCTGGACGGCTCCAACCCGCACGACGTGTACGACATGGTGATTTCGTGCGTGGAAAAACCGATGCTCGAAGTAGTGCTTGAGCAGGCGGGCGGAAACCAATCGCTCGCGGCCGAGTATCTCGGCATCAACCGCAACACCTTACGCAAGAAGCTTCAGCAGCACGGATTGATTTGATTCTTCGGACTGAGGCGCGCGCCTTGGTCCGGCCTGGTTTCCCTTTTCGATTTCAGTGTCCATCATGATCAAGCAAGCGCTCCTCTCCGTTTCCGACAAATCCGGCATCGTCGATTTCGCCAAATCGCTGTCGGCGCTCGGCGTCAAGCTCCTCTCGACCGGCGGCACGGCGAAACTGCTCGCCGACGCTGGCCTGCCCGTGACCGAAGTCGCCGATTACACCGGCTTTCCGGAAATGCTCGACGGGCGCGTGAAGACGCTGCATCCGAAGGTTCACGGCGGCATTCTCGCGCGTCGCGACCTGCCCGAGCACATGGCGGCGCTGGAAAAGCACGAGATTCCGACCATCGATTTGCTGGTCGTGAACCTGTACCCGTTCGTGCAGACGGTGTCGAAGGAAGAGTGCTCGCTGGAAGACGCGATCGAGAACATCGACATTGGCGGTCCGACGATGCTGCGCTCGGCGGCGAAGAATCATCGCGACGTGACGGTGATCGTCGATCCGGCCGACTACGCCGCCGTGCTCGACGAGATGCGCGCGAACAATAATGCCGTCGGCTACAAGACGAACTTCCGTCTCGCGACGAAGGTGTTCGCGCACACCGCGCAGTACGACGGAGCGATCACGAACTATCTGACGAGCCTGACCGAGGAACTGCGGCATTCGAGCCGCAACACCTATCCGGCGACGTTCAACCTGGCGTTCGAGAAGGTGCAGGATCTTCGATACGGCGAGAATCCGCATCAAAGCGCGGCGTTCTACCGCGATCTTTCCGTGCCGGCCGGCGCGCTCGCGAACTACGAGCAGTTGCAGGGCAAGGAGCTGTCGTACAACAACATCGCCGATTCCGACGCCGCGTGGGAATGCGTGAAAACGTTCGATGCGCCCGCCTGCGTCATCATCAAGCACGCGAATCCGTGCGGCGTGGCGGTCGGCGCGAACGCGGCCGAAGCGTACTCGAAGGCGTTCCAGACGGACCCGACTTCCGCATTCGGCGGCATCATCGCCTTCAACCGCGAAGTCGACGAAGCGTCGGCGCAGGCGGTCGCGAAACAGTTCGTCGAAGTGCTGATCGCGCCGTCGTTCAGCGAAGCGGCGCGCGCCGTGTTCGCGGCGAAGCAGAACGTGCGCCTCTTGCAGATCGCGCTCGGCAACGGCCACAACGCGTTCGATCTGAAGCGCGTCGGCGGCGGTCTGCTCGTGCAATCGCTCGACGCGAAGAACGTGCAGCCGCACGAGTTGCGCGTCGTGACGAAGCGCCATCCGACGCCCAAGGAAATGGACGATCTGATGTTCGCGTGGCGCGTGGCGAAGTTCGTGAAGTCGAACGCGATCGTGTTCTGCGCGAACGGCATGACGATGGGCGTCGGCGCGGGCCAGATGAGCCGCGTGGATTCCGCGCGCATCGCGGGCATCAAGGCACAGAACGCCGGTCTCACGCTGAACGGCTCGGCGGTGGCATCGGATGCGTTCTTCCCGTTCCGCGACGGCCTCGATGTCGTCGTGAACGCGGGCGCGACCTGCGTGATCCAGCCGGGCGGCTCCATGCGCGACGACGAAGTTGTCGCCGCGGCCGACGAACATAATGTCGCGATGATTTTCACGGGCACGCGTCATTTCCGCCATTAATCGCGGTCGGTTCATTTAAGATTGGCCTGTTTGCGCTTCGCACGGCGCAAACAGGCCTTTTTGATTTGGAAGCCGTACCAGCCGGAACGCACCACACAACGAATGAGAATCCTCGGCATCGACCCCGGCCTGCGCGTAACGGGCTTTGGCATCATCGACAAGACGGGGCACACGCTCAACTACGTGACGAGCGGCGTCATCAAGACAGCCGATGCCGATCTGCCTTCGCGTCTCAACACCATTTTCAGCGGCATCTCGACGCTCGTCGCGCAGCACAATCCGGATCAGGCGGCGATCGAAAAAGTCTTCGTCAACGTGAATCCGCAATCGACGCTGCTGCTCGGACAGGCGCGCGGCGCCGCGATCTGCGGGCTCGTCGCGAGCGGCGTGCCGGTTGCCGAATACACGGCGCTACAACTGAAGCAGGCCGTCGTCGGCTACGGACGCGCGACCAAGGAACAAATGCAGCAAATGGTCGTGCGCCTGCTCGCCCTTTCCGGCGTGCCCAGCACAGACGCCGCCGACGCGCTCGGCATGGCGATCTGCCATGCGCACGGCGGGACCGGTCTCGCGGCGCTGGGTGACATCGCGCCGGGGCTCGCGAAGAAAGGCTTGCGCGTGCGGCGTGGCCGTCTCATCGGCTAAATCTCTTTTACGAAATACCCAAACATGATCGGTCGCATCGCCGGCGTTCTGCTGGAAAAAAATCCGCCGCATTTGCTCGTCGACTGCAACGGCATCGGCTACGAAATCGACGTGCCGATGAGCACGTTCTACAACCTGCCGAATCTGGGCGAAAAAGTCGTGCTGCTCACGCAGTTGATCGTGCGCGAAGACGCGCATCTGATCTATGGCTTTCTCACCGCGCAAGAGCGCTCGACGTTCCGCGAGTTGATGAAGATCAGCGGAATCGGCGCGCGCATGGCGCTGGCGGTGCTCTCGGGCATGAGCGTGCACGAGCTCTCGCAGACCGTGACCACGCAGGATGCCGCGCGCCTCACGCGTGTGCCGGGCATCGGCAAGAAGACGGCGGAGCGCCTGCTGCTCGAACTGAAGGGCAAGCTCGGCGCGGATCTCGGCGCGATCCCGGGCACGGTTTCGCAGTCCGATCACGCGTCCGACATCCTCAACGCGCTGCTCGCGCTCGGCTATTCGGAGAAGGAAGCGCTCGCCGCGGTCAAGAACGTGCCGGCGGGAACGGGCGTGTCCGAGGGCATCAAGCTGGCGCTAAAAGCGCTTTCGAAGGCTTGACGATGGCGATTGGGCCTAACCCATTCGGCCAGATTCGCCGCGGAAAAGCTCGCTGTACAATCGAAAAATGATCGAAACCGACAAACTCGCCGCCGAACGCGTCATCTCGGCCTCGCCCGTCTCGCGCAACGAGGAAGCGTTCGAACGCGCGCTCCGTCCGCACAAGCTCGATGAATACATCGGGCAGGAAAAGGCGCGCGGCCAGCTCGAAATTTTCATCGAGGCGGCCAAGCGCCGCTCCGAAGCGCTCGATCACGTGTTGCTGTTCGGACCGCCAGGGCTCGGCAAGACAACGCTCGCGCACATCATCGCGCGGGAAATGGGTGTGAATCTGCGGCAGACGTCGGGGCCGGTGCTGGAGCGCGCGGGCGATCTCGCCGCGCTGCTCACCAATCTCGAAGCGAACGACGTGCTGTTCATCGACGAAATTCACCGGCTCTCGCCGGTCGTCGAGGAAATCCTGTATCCGGCGCTCGAAGATTATCAAATCGACATCATGATCGGCGAAGGGCCGGCCGCGCGCAGCGTGAAGCTGGATCTTCAGCCGTTCACGCTCGTCGGCGCGACCACGCGCGCGGGCATGCTGACGAATCCGCTGCGCGATCGCTTCGGCATCGTGTCGCGGCTGGAGTTCTATAACGCGAGCGAACTGGCGCGCATCGTGACGCGATCTGCGTCGTTGTTGAAGGCGGAAATCGTGCCGGAAGGCTCGTTTGAAATCGCGAAGCGCGCGCGCGGCACGCCGCGTATCGCGAACCGCCTGCTACGTCGCGTGCGCGACTACGCCGAGGTGAGAGCCGACGGCGTGATCAGCGCCGATGTCGCCGACAAAGCGCTGAAGATGCTCGACGTCGATCCGGTCGGCTTCGACCTGATGGACCGCAAGCTGCTCGAAGCGATTCTCCACAAGTTCGATGGCGGGCCGGTTGGCGTGGATAACCTCGCCGCGGCCATCGGTGAAGAGCGCGACACGATCGAAGACGTGCTGGAACCCTATCTGATTCAGCAGGGCTTTTTGCAGCGCACGCCACGCGGACGCGTCGCCACGATGCTCACGTATCGGCACTTCGGCATCGCGGCGCCGGATGCGGGGCCGATCCGCGATCTTTGGGATGCGAACAGCAGCTAGGCGCGCTTGCGGAGGTTGTCGTCGTCCGTATCCGTCGACAGATGCGCGATATCGCCCCACGACACGACCTTCGCGCCGCCATCGGCGTAGTCCACCACATTGACGCTGCAATTGAGCAGCGGCCAGTTGCGCGGCTCCTGCAACGACAACTTCATCGCGAATCGATAAACGCAATCGAGCACGCCGCCATGCGCGACGACCGCGACACGACCGCCCGCGTGTCCGGCGACAATCGGCTCCATCGCATGCACCACACGGTGATAGAACACGCGCTGCGATTCGCCCTCGCCGGGTGGTGAGAAGCCGGGATCGCGCGTCTGCCATTCGACGTATTCAGCGGGAAACTTGTCGTTGATCTCGTCGCTGTCGTGGCCCTGGAACGCGCCGTAGAAGCGCTCGCGCAGGCTCTGCGATAAACGCACGTCGAGCCCGAGCGCATCCGCGAAAGGACGCGCCGTCTGCTGCGCGCGTTGCAGGTCGCTCGAATAAACCGCGTCGATTTGCCCGTCGCGCGCAAGACGCTGACCGAGTTGTTCCGCCTGTAGAAAGCCGTGCTCGGACAAGGGAATGTCGATATGCCCCTGAATGCGTTTGATGCGATTCCAGTCGGTTTCGCCGTGTCGAATAAAAAGGACCTGCGTCGTCATAGCCATCCTGAAATCAGGGCCGCACTTGCAGCCAGAAAGTGACCGGCCCGTCGTTCACGAGCGACACTTGCATCTCCGCACCGAACTCGCCCGTTTCGACGACCGGATGCTTCGCGCGCGCTTGCGTCACGAAATAGTCGAACAGCCGCTTGCCTTCGTCGGGCGGCGCGGCGGGCGTGAAGCTCGGGCGCAGGCCGCTCGACGTATCCGCCGCGAGCGTGAATTGCGATACCAGCAAGACGCCGCCCGCGCGACCCGCGCCATCCATGTTCGACACGGACAGGTTCATCTTCCCCGCGGCGTCGCTGAACACGCGATACGCGAGCATCTTCGCGAGCAATTTGTCGGCGGCGGCTTCGTTGTCGCCGCGCTCGGCGCAGACCAGCGCGAGCAGGCCCGCTTCGATCGCGCCGGTCACGCGCTCGCCCACGCGCACGTCGGCGCGCTTTACACGCTGAATGAGCGCGATCATCGACTCAGGCGGTCAGCGTGACGCGCGCGAAACGGCGCTTGCCCACCTGCACGACGAACTCGCCCGCCTCGATCTTCAGTGCCTTGTCGGAGACGGTCGCGCCGTCGATCTTCACGCCGCCCTGCTCGATGTTGCGCAGCGCTTCGCTCGTCGAGGGCACGAGCCCCGCCTGCTTCAGCAACTGGCCGATCGCAATCGGCGCGCCCGCGATCGCCACCGTAGGAATGTCGTCCGGCACGCCGCCCTTCGCGCGATGGTTGAAGTCGTCGAGCGCACGCTCGGCATCCGCCGGCGAGTGGAAGCGCGCGACGATTTCCTGCGCGAGCATCACCTTGAAGTCGCGCGGATTGCGGCCGCTTTCGGCTTCGCGTCTGTAGCCTTCGATTTCGCTCATCGGACGGAACGAAAGCAGTTCGAAATAACGCCACATGAGAACGTCCGAAATGCTCATCAGCTTGCCGAACATCTCGGTCGGCTTCTCGCTGATGCCGACGTAATTGTTCTTCGACTTCGACATCTTCTCGATGCCGTCGAGCCCTTCCAGCAACGGCATCGTCAGAATGCACTGCTGCTCCTGGCCGTACTGCTTCTGCAATTCACGGCCCACGAGCAAGTTGAACTTCTGGTCTGTGCCGCCGAGTTCCAGATCCGCGTTCAGCGCGACGGAATCGTAGCCCTGCATCAGCGGGTAGAGGAGTTCGTGGATCGAAATGGGCACGCCGCCCTGGAAGCGCTTGGTGAAGTCTTCGCGCTCCAGAATGCGCGCGACCGTGTAGCGCGACGCGAGCTTGATCATGCCGTCGGCGCCAAGTGGCATGGACCATTCGCTGTTATAACGAATCTCGGTCTTCTCGCGATCCAGCACGAGCGCGGCCTGCTCGAAATACGTCTTCGCGTTCATCTCGATCTGCTCGCGCGTGAGCGGCGGGCGCGTCGCGTTGCGGCCGGACGGATCGCCGATCAGCGACGTGAAATCGCCGATCAGGAAAATGACCTGATGGCCGAGATCCTGCAACTGGCGCATCTTGTTCAGCACGACCGTATGGCCGATGTGGATATCGGGCGCGGTCGGATCGAGACCGAGTTTGATGCGCAGCGGCTTGCCCGTCGCGGCGCTTCTCGCGAGCTTCTGCGCGAATTCGTCTTCGATCAGCAGTTCGTCGCAGCCGCGCTTGGCGATGGCGAGCGCGCTTTGGACATCGTCGGTGATCGGAAAGCTGGACGCGTTGGAATCAGTGGTCATGCTTGCGGCTTGTGAATTCAAAAGGGTTCGATGACCGGCGATGCATCGGCCTGGCCGACGCTCGAAACCGGCGTGGCCGGCGCGGATGCCGCGTCAAAAAGGCGGCGCGCGGAAAACGACGAAATCGCGCGCAATTGCTTGTTCAGGCTCAGGATTTTACGCGATGACGCGACCGTTCGCGCCGTTTCGTGTCTGATCGCGCGGTTTTGCGCGGCAATCGGCCCTTCGGAATGTGCGGCGCAGTTTGGACGGACACCAGATGCATCTTAACGATTCGCTCCTTAACGCGGATAATCGCCGCTTAACCGGCAAACCCCGGCAAACCCCGGCAAACCCGGCAAACCGGCATCGAAGAGGAGAGGAGCGTGGGAAAGAAAACCGAAGCAATCGAAACCGGCAAGTCGGACGGCGTGTACTTCGGTTTGATGTCCGGAACCAGCATGGACGGCGTCGACGGCGTGGCCGTTCAGTTCGCGACGGGCAAGCCGCCCGTGGTGATCGGCGAGGCGCACGTGTCCTTTTCGAAAGGCTTGCGCGATGCGCTCTTCGAACTGCAATCGCCCGGCGACAACGAACTCGAACGCGCAGCGCTCGCGGCGAACGCGCTCGCGACGCGCTATGCCGTCTGCTGCCACGAACTGCAGAGCATGAGCGGCTGCTCGGCGACGAAAGTACGCGCAATCGGCGTGCATGGGCAGACCGTGCGGCATCGGCCGGAAAAGGGTTACACGCGGCAGATCAACAATCCAGCGCTGCTCGCGGAAATGACCAGCATCGATGTGATCGCCGATTTCCGCAGCCGCGACGTCGCCGCGGGCGGCCAGGGCGCGCCGCTCGTTCCGGCGTTCCACGCCACCGTATTCGGCGAAAAGAACGAGACGCGCGTCGTGTGCAATCTGGGCGGCATCAGCAACATTACGATTCTCGCGGCGAGCGGCGAAGTGCGCGGCTTCGATTGCGGCCCGGCAAACGTGCTGATCGACGAATGGGCTTTGCGCCACACCCAGCGCGCATACGACGATGGCGGCCAGTTCGCGGCTCAAGGCCGGATCGACCGGGCGCTTTTGAACGCGTTGCTCGACGAACCGTTCTTCGAACTCGCGCCGCCCAAGAGCACGGGCCGCGATCTGTTCAATCCGGCGTGGATGGACGCGAAACTCGCCGCCTTCGCGAGCCTCGCTCCCGCCGACATCCAGGCGACGCTCACCGCGCTCACCGCCACGACCGTCGCCCGCGAGATTGCGCGACACGCGCCGGACACCCGCGCCGTATATGTGTGTGGCGGCGGTGCGCGCAACCCGGTTCTGATGAAGATGCTCCGGCAGGCGCTCGAAGACGGCGGCGTTCCCGGCGTACCGGTGATGACGACCGAGGCGCTCGGCGTGCCGCCGCAGCAAGTCGAAGCGCTCGCGTTCGCGTGGCTCGCGATGCGCTGCGTCGCGCGCGAACCGGGCAACCTGCCTGCGGTGACGGGCGCGGCGGGCGAGCGCGTCCTCGGCGCGATTTATCCGCACTGACGCGCGCTCAAAAACAAAAACGGAGCCCGCAGGCTCCGTTTCGATCACATCGATTGATGCGCGCTCAAAAACAAAAACGGAGCCCGCAGGCTCCGTTTCGATCACATCGATTGATTCGTGCTCAGACCGAGAACGACGAACCGCAACCGCAAGTCGTGGTGGCGTTCGGATTCTTGATGACGAACTGGGCGCCGTTGAGGTCGTCCTTATAGTCGATTTCCGCGCCGACGAGATACTGATAGCTCATCGAGTCGACGAGCAGTTGCACGCCCGCCTTGTCCAGCACGGTGTCGTCTTCGTTCACTTCTTCGTCGAACGTGAAGCCGTACTGGAAACCCGAGCATCCGCCGCCTTGCACGAACACGCGCAGCTTCAGATCCGGATTGCCTTCTTCGTCGATCAATTGCTTGACCTTCTCCGCTGCCGCGTCGGTAAAGACGAACGGCATCGGCATTTCGGTCGTGGGGGTGTCGCTGACAGCGCTCATTCGAACTCTCCAATTAAGCTTCTAACCGCTATTGTAGGGCTGATCTCAATATCGTGCCGAATGTCCATGGAATCAATGGGCTATATGAAAATTCGACATGTTCCGCGTTTGCGTGCGGCAAAACGAAAAAAAGCCGCCTGCACGTGACGTGCGGGCGGCTTTTGCAGCTTCGCCGGAACTTGCCCGGCGAGAAGCGCTTAACGCTTCGAGAACTGCTTCCTGCGGCGTGCCTTGTGGAAACCGACCTTCTTACGTTCCACTTCACGCGCGTCGCGGGTGACGAAGCCAGCGTTCGACAGTTGCGACTTAAGCGTAGCGTCGTAGTCCATCAACGCGCGCGTGATGCCGTGGCGAACCGCGCCTGCCTGACCCGTTTCACCGCCGCCATTCACGTTGACCTTGATGTCGAACGTGGTGCCGTGGTTCGTGAGTTCCAGCGGCTGACGCACGATCATCAGCGACGTTTCGCGCGAGAAGTAGTCGGCGATGGGCTTGCCATTGACGATGATCTCGCCCTTGCCCGACTTGATGAAGACGCGAGCGACGGCGCTCTTGCGGCGGCCCGTACCGTAGTTCCAGTTACCGATCATGTGGGCTCCCCTTAGATCTCGAGCGCTTTAGGCTGTTGAGCCGTATGCGGATGCGTTGCTTCGGCGTAGACCTTCAGCTTCTTGATCATCGCGTAGCCGAGCGGACCCTTCGGAAGCATGCCCTTGACAGCCTTCTCGAGCGCGCGGCCCGGGAAACGCTCTTGCATCTTGCCGAAAGTCGTTTCGTAAATGCCGCCCGGGTAGCCCGAGTGACGATAGTACTTCTTGTCCGTGGCCTTGTTGCCAGTGACTTTCAGCTTGCCGGCATTGACGATGATGATGAAATCACCAGTGTCGACGTGCGGGGTGAATTCAGGCTTATGCTTGCCGCGAAGACGGCGTGCCACTTCGCTGGCGACACGGCCGAGAACCTTATCCGTCGCGTCAATCACGTACCATTCGCGCGTCACCTCTTCGGCTTTTGCGGAAAACGTCTTCATGATCGATCCAAAAAATTGATCTGCCCAGGTTTGCTCGTTGGAGCTTGTCTTGTTCGGCCCTGCTTATATGAGCGTTCTAGACGCGTGCAGGCTCTCACAAGCCTCTCTTCACGGGCGTGTAGCGAAGAGAACTTTGAATTATAAAGGGAATTGGGTCGCCGCGTCAAAGATTTGCGTCGGGCGGTGCGAGGACGAAAAAAAGCCCAAGCAGCTTGGCTCGGGCTTAATCCACCAAAGGAGGAGGTGGAGGAGACAGGAACGAGTATAGGCACGGCCATGCTGCAAAGCAAGAAGATCTGCATGGTGAAAACGAATTTCACTATTTGAAATTAGAATGAGACGAACGTCAATCAATAAATATCTTTAAATTCATACGCTTGTGCGCGATAAGTGGTAAAAATTCGGAGCGATCTCGATTTAGAGGACTTCCTCGACTGAACCTTCGATCGCAGATGCCAAGACCGCCGCGCCGATTTTCGCTTCGTCAACCGGTAGATGCTCGTAAGCAGCGACCTATGGGAAGTTCCTAAACCGCTACAATGTAGCCTCTGTAATGACGCGCTGAGCAGCTGGAGCCTGAGCATGGAATGCAAAGTTAGCTGGATGGGACAAGACGGCATGGCCTTCGCCGCCGAAACGGGAAGCGGCCATCTCGTGAACATGGATGGCGCGCCCGAAGGCGGCGGCCGCAATCTCGCGCCGCGCCCGATGGAAATGGTCCTGCTCGGCACCGGCGGCTGCACCGCCTACGACGTCGTGATGATCATGAAGAAGAGCCGTCAGGAGATCCAGGGCTGCTCAGTCACGCTGAAGGCCGATCGCGCGAGCGAAGACCCGAAGGTTTTCACGAAGATTCACTTTCACTTCACCGTGACCGGAAAGAATCTGAACCCGGCGACCGTCGAGCGCGCGATCAACCTGTCGCATGACAAGTACTGTTCGGCGTCGATCATGCTGGCGAAGTCGGCGGAGCTCACGCATTCGTTCGAGATCGTCGAAGCGTAATCAGGCCGCAAGCCGAAACGAAAAGAGCCGACGTCGCGAGACGCCGGCTCTTCTCTTTTGAATGACAACAAAGCGGGCCGATAAGCCGGATTTTGTGCACGCGCCGCCCGAAGGCGAACGCGCGTGGCAATCATTCCTCTAGACGCGCCATTGCTGACGCGCTCAAGCTTCCTACCCGCAGACGAAACGGGGGCCCCGTCCTGCATCGCGAGGATGCGCGCCTGCCTATTTGGAATTGCTCCGGGTGGAGGTTACCGTGCCGGAACGTCTCGCGACGCCCGCGGTGCGCTCTTACCGCACCGTTTCACCCTTACCTGATCTCCGGACTTGCGCCCGGAGCCATCGGCGGTTTGCTTTCTGTTGCCCTGTTCCGCGTGTTGCCACGGATGGCCGTTAGCCATCACCCTGCCCTGTGGAGTCCGGACTTTCCTCGCCCTCTTCGGCCGAAACCGTCGAGGCCGCGATTGCCTGGCCCGCTTTGCAACTTACGATTTTAACATCACCGGGAACGGCGGCCCGGGCGGAACACGCAGACGTCGTCATAGAAATCGGGCGATGCGTTCGCCTCCCACCAGCCCGGCACGCCCAGCACAGGCAGCGGCGCGAATGCGCGGCTGTCGAGCGGCCCGGCGTTCAGGCGCTGCGCCACGCGTTCGTCGAGCAGCGCGCGGCGAGCGGCATCGTCGAGTTCGAAATAGTCGGCGGGAACGTCGACGATCCACGCGTGCCCTGTGCACGCCTTGTACGGCGCGACGAGCTTTTCCAGCAGCGCGTGCCCGAAGATGCGCGCCTCGCAGCGTGTGCCCCATGCTGCGCGCTCGTCCGTGAACAGCGTGCGCCAGTCGAAACTGCGCAGCGCATCGGCAAGCGATGCATCGGCGCAAGCGAAGAGCACGGCGTTTTCATCGAAGAGCGTGAGGGCGTCGCGCACGCCGCCGCGCGTCGGTCCAATGCCAAGCGCATCGATCTGCTCCGCCTGGCGCGCGTTGAGCGCCGCTTTGATGCGCGGATACGCGAACCACATCGCGCCGTTGAAGAAATCGTGGAGATTGTGGCGCGTCGGCACGCGGCCGGTCTCCGCGATGTGACCTTCGTAAGACGCCCCCGCCGGCAGCGCTTCCTGCGCGATGAACGCAAGCGGCTTGCCTCGACCGGTGACATGCGCGGCCGCCGCCGCGTCGTCGTTCAACGCCGCGAGATATTCGCCGTAACCGGCGAGCGCCGCCGCCTGCCAGCGCCGGCCGCGCGGCTCGATGGACGCAAGCCACGGCCGCGCCCAGTCGATATCGGCGAAACCCTCGCTCACGTTCGAAAGCTTAATGCGTGTCCACGAAGCGCCAGCCGATCGACTCGCCGCCGCGCAACGGCACGATCGTCGCGTCGCCGGCGGCGAATTCGGCGGGCAGCGTCCACGATCCGCGTTCGAGCGTCACCGTTTCCTTGCTGCGCGGCAGACCGTAGAAGTCCGCGCCGTGAAAGCTCGCGAAGCCTTCGAGCTTGTCGAGTGCGCCGGCCTTGTCGAAGGCTTCGGCATAGAGTTCGAGCGCGTGCAGCGCCGTGTAGCATCCCGCGCAGCCGCATGCGTGCTCTTTCAGGCCCTTCGGATGCGGCGCGCTGTCCGTGCCGAGGAAATAGCGCGGATTGCCCGACGTGGCCGCTTCGACCAGCGCCACGCGATGCGTCTCGCGCTTCAACACCGGCAGGCAGTAGTAATGCGGACGCATGCCGCCGACCAGCATGATGTTGCGGTTGTACAGCAAGTGATGCGCGGTGATCGTCGCGCCGATCGGACCTTCTGCCTCGCGCACGTAATCGGCGGCGTCCTTCGTCGTGATGTGCTCGAACACGATCTTCAGCGCGGGAAAATCGCGGCGCAGCGGCGTCATCACGCGATCGATGAAGACCTTTTCGCGATCGAACACGTCGATGTCGCTATCGGTCACTTCGCCGTGAGTCAGCAAAGGCATGCCGACTTCCTGCATCGCTTCGAGCGTCTTCGCGCATTTGCCGAGGAGATCCGTCACGCCCGCGTCGGAATTGGTCGTCGCGCCCGCCGGATACAGCTTCACGCCATGCACGAAGCCGCTTTCCTGCGCACGGCGGATTTCGTCGGGCGGCGTGTTGTCGGTGAGATAGAGCGTCATCAGCGGCTCGAAGCCGGCTCCCGCGCCTTCTTTCGGCAGCGCGGCCAGAATGCGCTCGCGGTAGGCCGCGGCCATTTCCGTCGTCGTCACGGGCGGCTTCAGGTTCGGCATGATGATCGCGCGGCCGAACTGGCGCGCCGTATGCGGCAAGACGGCGGCGAGCGTCGCGCCGTCGCGCACGTGAAGATGCCAGTCGTCGGGGCGCGCGATCGTGAGCGAATTGGGCGAGGATGAGGTAGCGGACATGGCGTGGTGACGGGGAGCGTTGAAATGGCGCAAGTTCACGCAAGGACAGGAAAAAATCGCCGTGGAAATTCCACAACGCGCGCATCTGCGAGCGTTTGGGCGATTTTTTCGGCTCGACCTCGGTGATATGCTTGTCGAACATATTGTAACAACAGGCCAAAAGCCGCCGCCTCAAGCATCATGTGCCAACTTCTCGGAATGAATTGCGCCGAACCGACCGATGTGACGTTCTCGTTCACCGGCTTCGCGGCGCGCGGCGGCGTCACGGATCATCATGCCGACGGCTGGGGCATCGCCTTCTTCGAAGACAAGGCCTGCCGGCTTTTCATCGATCATCAGTCGTCCGCCAGCTCGCCGCTCGCGGACATGGTGAAGCGCTATCCGATCAAATCGAAGAACACGATCGCGCATATCCGCAAGGCGACGCAGGGGCATATCCTGTTGGAGAACTGCCATCCGTTCATGCGCGAATTGTGGGGCCGGCACTGGATCTTCGCGCACAACGGCGATCTGAAAGGCCATGCGCCCGAACTCACCGGCGTGTATCAGCCGGTCGGCACGACGGACAGCGAGCTCGCGTTCTGCACGTTGTTGCAGGGCCTGCGGCGCGCGTTTCCGTGCTCGCAGCCGCCGCTCGAAGAGCTATTCGACGCGCTCGCCGGGCTTACGCGCGACATCACGCAATACGGCGTGTTCAACTTTCTGATGTCGAACGGGCAGGCGCTCTTCTCACACTGCTCGACGCATTTGTACTATCTGGTGCGTAGCTGGCCGTTCTCGACGGCGCATCTGATCGACGCGGATATGTCGATCGATTTCGCCAAGTACACGACGCCGGAAGACCGCGTCGCTGTGATCGCCACCTCGCCGCTCACCGACAACGAAATCTGGACGCGCTTCGCCCCCGGCGATCTCGCGATGTTCCAGTGCGGCGATCTCGCCCGCACGGTGAATATTCCAGTGCCGGACGAGGTCGCGAAGAAAGCAGCCGAGCCGCTCGCGAAGGCGTGCGTCGGGTCGGCGCTGACGATCGACGAGATCCGGACGACGGCGGCGGTGGAATCGGAACTCGGGATCGAATAAAAAAAACGGCGCTTCTTTTCAGAAGCGCCGCTTTCTTTCACGACGAGGTCAGTGCAGGATCTTCGCGAGAAAGTCCTTCGCGCGATCGGACTTCGGATTGGCGAAGAACGCCTCCTTCTGATCGTCCTCGACGATAATCCCGCGGTCCATGAAGATCACGCGGTTCGCCACCTTCTTCGCGAAGCCCATTTCGTGCGTCACGCACATCATGGTCATGCCTTCCTGCGCCAGTTCGACCATCACGTCGAGCACTTCGTTGATCATCTCCGGGTCGAGCGCGGACGTCGGCTCGTCGAAGAGCATCGCGATCGGGTCCATCGACAGCGCGCGCGCAATCGCCACGCGCTGCTGCTGACCGCCCGACAACTGGCCCGGAAACTTGTCGGCCTGCGCGCGCAGGCCGACGCGATCCAGCAGCTTCAAACCCTTTTGCATGGCTTCGTCGTTCGACCGGCCGAGCACCTTGATTTGCGCGAGCGTCAGGTTCTGCGTGATCGTCAGATGCGGAAACAGCTCGAAGTGCTGGAACACCATGCCGACCTTCGAACGCAGCTTCGACAAATTCGTCTTCTTGTCCGTCAGCGACTGGCCGTTGATCGTGATCTCGCCCTTCTGGAACGGTTCGAGGCCGTTCACGGTCTTGATGAGCGTCGACTTGCCCGAACCCGACGGGCCGCACACCACGACCACCTCGCCCTTCTTCACTTCGGTCGTGCAGTCGGTGAGCACCTGAAACTGCCCGTACCACTTGGAAACATTCTTGATAGAGATCATCTTGCGACCTTTTTCTGAAGACTTTTGACGAGGGCCGACGCCACCACGCAAATCACGAAATAGCACGCGCCCGCGAACAGGACCATTTCGACGGTCGTGCCGTCGCGATCCCCGATATTCGTCGCCGTGCGGAAGAAGTCCGCGAGACTGATGACGTAGACGAGCGATGTATCCTGAAACAGGACGATCGCCTGCGTGAGCAGAAGCGGCACCATCGCGCGGAATGCCTGCGGCAACACGACGAGCTTCATCGCCTGGGCGTAGGTCATGCCGAGCGCGAACGCCGCGTTGACCTGCCCGCGCGGCACCGCCTGAATGCCGGCGCGGATGATTTCCGAATAGTACGCGGCTTCGAAGAGCGAGAACGCGACCATGGCCGAGGCGAGACGAATGTCGATGTCCGCCGACAGCCCGAGCACGTTCTGCAGCAACTGCGGCACGATCAGGAAGAACCACAGCAGCACCATCACGAGCGGGATCGAGCGGAACAGCGTGACGTACATGCTCGCGAACCATTGCAGCGGCTTCACACCCGAGAGACGGAACAGCGCGAGCACGGTACCCCAGATGATGCCGACCACGATGGCGAGCACGGTGATCTGAAGCGTGATCTTGGCGCCCGTCATCAACGTGGGCCACGAGGCGAGCACACCACTCCAGTTGAACTGATGCATTACTTGCCTCCGATGTAGCCGGTCAGCCGGGTTCTCGCTTCGACCCAGCGCATCAACTGCATCACGACCAGATTGATGAGCATGTAGGCGACCGTCACCGCGATGAACGACTCATACGTCTGCGCCGTGTAGTCGACGAGCTGGCGCGCCTGAGCGGACAAATCCAGCAGACCGATGGTCGACGCGACCGCTGAGTTCTTGAACACGTTGAGGAATTCCGACGTGAGCGGCGGCACGATGATGCGGTACGCGACCGGCATCAGCACGTAACGGTATGTCTGCCATTGCGTGAAGCCCATCGCGAGGCCGGCATTGCGCTGTCCGGGCGGCAGCGCGTTGATGCCCGAGCGCACCTGTTCGCACACGCGCGCGCCGGTGAAGAGCCCAAGACAGATGATCGACGACGAAAAGAACTGCGCCGTGGGCGGCAGTTGCTTGAACCAGTTGCCGATGGAAGGCGGCAGCAATTCCGGTATCACGAGATACCAGACGAAGAACTGCACGATCAGCGGAATATTGCGGAAGATCGCGACGTAGACGGTGCCGATGCCCGCCAGCGTGCGATTCGGGACCGTGCGCAAGATGCCGAACAACGAGCCGACCACGAGCGCGATCACCCAGGCCGCGAGCGACACGGTAATCGTCACCCAGAAGCCGGAGATCAGCCAGCCGAGATAGGTGGTGGGCTCGCCGGTCGAAACCGGACTCAGCAGGATGCCCCAGTTCCAGTGATAAGACATGGACTCACTCCAAAAAGAAACGGAAGAAGCAAGCTCCTTCCGTTTCGTTCGTTCGAGACTCGAACCGGTTAGTCGATTGCCTTGTCATTCGGGCTCTTGTAGAGAGCCTTGATGTCGTCACTTTCCGGGAAGTTGAGGTTGAGGCCCTTCGGCGGGATCGGGCTTTCGAACCACTTCTTGTAGATCTTGTCGGCGTCGCCCGACGTTTCGACCTTGGCGATCGCGTCGTCCACCACCTTCTTGAACTCGGGATCGTTCTTGCGGATCATGCAGCCGTACGCTTCATGCGATTGCGGCGCGCCGACGATCACGAAATCGTTCGGGTTGTTCGACTTGGCGCGCTCGCCGGCGAGCAGCGCATCGTCCATCATGAACGCGACGGCGCGGCCCGTCGACAGCGTCAGGAACGACTCGCCGTGATCCTTTGCGCTGATGATGTTCATGCCCATGTTCTTGTCCTGATTCATCTTGCGAAGCAGGCGCTCGGACGTGGTGCCGGCAGTCGTCACGACGGTCTTGCCCTTCAGGTCGGCCCAGTCCTTCACGCCCGAATCCTTCTTGGTCATGAGGCGCGTGCCGATCACGAAGATCGTGTTCGAGAAGGAAACTTGCTGCTGACGCTCGGCGTTGTTCGTGGTCGAGCCGCACTCGATATCCACCGTCCCGTTCTGCACGAGCGGAATGCGGTTCTGCGAGGTGATCGGCGTGAGCTTCACCTTCAGGTCCTGCATGCCGAGCTTCTGCTTGACCGCTTCCACGACCTTCAGCGAGAACTCGTGCGAGTAACCGACGACATTCTGCTTGTCGTCATAGTAGGAAAACGGAATGGACGATTCGCGATGCCCCAGCGAGATCACGCCCGTATCCTTGATCTTCTTCAGCGTGCCCGCGTCCTGAGCGTATGCGCCAGTGGCGAGAAACCCGAGCGCGGCGACGAGCAGCGCAGCCTTTTTAACCTTCATTTGTTCGATCTCCTGTGGCGAAAAACCGGGCCAAGTTTAGCAGGGTAATTATTCTGAAAGAAATGGCTGTTAACCCACGCCGTCTTATTTTTGACACTGGCAGTGCAACCCGGTTGCGACGCGCAGTGTAATGCAGTTTCAAAAAAAAGCGGGAGACATTCTTATGAATATCTCCCGTTTGTCCTATAGAGCACGAAGGCGGATTACGGCTGGCGATTCGCGCGCCTGCCAGGGCTCACTTGCTTGCCGCAACAACGAATGCTTCCACGCGCTCTGGAAGCAGCGCTGCCGCGATCAGCGCATTGCCGTTGACGCTAACGATTCCCGTGAAGGTCTGGCCGGCATTGGGACATTTGTCGTCGAAAGTAATCGCCGTGCCGTAGACGTTCCTCGCGTCGTAAACCTTCAAGTTGCCCGCGAAGGAGCAGCCGCTCGGCCCCGATCCGCGCACTTGGCCGTCGGCGCTGATAACGAACGTGACGGTCTCTTTACCGCGAAACGTTGCGCCCAGGCCGGTGTACGTTCCCGCGATCACACTGAGACTCAGCGGCGGTTCGTAAGGCGTGCTGTAGGCCATCGTGAATGAGGTGTTCCCATTGGCCACGGACGCGAACGTGCCGTTCAGATTCGAATGCGGAACGTAATTGGCCGCGATCGATCCGTGCATCGCGAGACTGCTGCTCGCCAGGAAGTCTGTGGCGTCAGAGGAACTGAACACGCCATGGGACGCTGTTGCCGTTCCCTGCACGAGACCGATCCTGTTCTCCGCCTGATTCACGTACACGAAGTAATACGTCCCGTTGTCCAGCACGACGCCGCTGACCGTGTCATTGTTCGAGTTGGTGCCGTTGTATATGCCCCGCGCATCGATATCGATATCGGCGGGCGGCGGTACAGTCGCGTTGTTCGCTGCTTTATCGCCATCGCTGCCGCCACCACCGCCGCATGCGGAAAGCACGAGTGCAGCCAGAACGCTCGATAAGACGATCTTCTTCATTTTCTCTTCCTCTTGATCACGCTCCTTGTCGAGGAGCAAGCTCTTCCCCGATCGGCATCGCGCTGAACGGCCTCGCCGGGAAATCCGCGCGGAGTATAAGGAAAGGAAGGAAAACGAAATGTCAGGATTTGTGGATCGTCAGCATGGACCGCACTTTGACGATTGCTTCGGGCAGCACGAATGCAAACAAGCGCGTGGCTCTCGCGAGCCACGCGCTCAATCACTGCTCACGCGCAACTGATTAGATCAGGGGTACAGCCCGCGCATCTCGCGCGCCTGCAAAATCCGCGTACACGCGACGATGAACGCCGCCGTGCGCACCGAAACCTTATGCTCGCTCGCGACCTGCCAGACGCCTGCGAACGCTTCGCGCATCACGCGTTCGAGTCGCTGATTGATCTCGTCCTCGGTCCAGAAGAAGCTCGAAAAGTCCTGCACCCACTCGAAGTACGACACGGTCACGCCGCCGGCATTCGCGATCACGTCCGGAATAACGAGAATGCCCTTGTCGTTCAGGATGTCGTCCGCCGCGGTCGTGGTCGGGCCGTTCGCGCCTTCGACGACGATCTTCGTGCGAATCTTCGACGCGTTCTTCTCGGTGATCTGGTTTTCCAGCGCGGCCGGAATCAGGATGTCGCTTTCGATCATCCAGAATTCTTCCGCCTGCACCGGGTCCGCGCCCGCGAAACCACCGACGCCGCCGTTCTTCGCGACGTGATCGAGCAGCGCGAAGGTATCGATGCCCTTCGAGTTATGAATCGTGCCCGTGTGATCCTGCACGGCGATGACCTTCGCGCCCGCTTCCTGGAACAGCTTGGCCGCGATGCCGCCGACGTTGCCGAAGCCCTGCACCGCGATACGCGCGCCTTCGATCTCCACGCCGATCCGCCGCGCCGCTTCCGTGCCGGCGACGAACACGCCGCGTCCGGTCGCTTCCTTGCGGCCGAGCGAGCCGCCGAGCGAGATCGGCTTGCCGGTCACGACGCCCGTTGCCGTCTGGCCCTGGTTCATGGAGTAGGTATCCATCATCCACGCCATGATCTGCTCGTTGGTGTTCACGTCGGGCGCGGGAATGTCCGTATTCGGCCCGATGATGATGCCGATCTCGCTGGTATAGCGACGCGTCACGCGCTCCAGTTCGCCTCGCGAGAGCGTGCGCGGGTCCACGCGGATGCCGCCCTTCGCGCCGCCGTAAGGCACGTTCACCGCCGCGTTCTTCACCGACATCCACGCGGACAGCGCCATCACTTCGGAAAGCGTCACGTCCTGGTGATAACGCACGCCGCCCTTGCCGGGGCCGCGCGACGTGTTGTGCTGCACGCGATAGCCTTCGAAATGCGCGACGGTGCCGTTATCCAGCTCGATCGGGCAATCGACGATGAGAATGCGCTTCGGGCGCTTGAGGGTTTCGAGCCAGCGGGAGAGAGAACCGAGATACGGGGCAACGCGATCGACCTGCTGCAGATAGTTTCCCCACGGACCGAGATCGTCGGCGTGGAGATACGACGGGATAGCGTGTTTTGCGTCCGGCGCTTGCACAGGTTGCTTCGAGGCAGACATTGATGCTCCAGCGGTGAAGGGATGCATGCATTGTCGAAAAACGCCGTTACCAAATCCAATGCCGTTTCCTTATCTCATCATGCAAATCCTGCATAACGTTGCGCAGCCTTACGGCGCAGGTCTCCCAGACGACGCATTCTGCAACTCTTCCCCGACCGCATTCCACAGCGCGCGCATCAATGCCTGACGCGGCTCTTCGCCAAGCGCGGCAAGCTTGTCGCGATAGAGGCGGATTTCCATCGTCAGCGTGAACTGACCGGCGGGCGTGCCCCGCGTTCCGCGATCGAGGCGAACGAGCCGCCCTTCCTCCACCGCGTCCTCCACCGCGCTGTGCGGCAGGAACGCGACGCCGTGGCCCGCGAGCGCCATCGCTTTCAGGCCTTCGGCCATGTCGGTTTCATAAACCTTGTCGAGATGCAGGCGCGTGGGCGCCGTCGCGATGATGACTTCCGTCATGCGCCCGAGATACGCGTTCGGCGTGTAAGACAGATACGGCACCGGCGATTCGGCCGTCGCGGGCAGCGTGAAGCGCGCGCGTCCGCCTTTGGTGACGGCGGAAAACGGGCTGATCGGCTCCGCGCCGAGCGTGAGCATGTCGTAACGCGCAGGATCGAGTGCGACCGGATGACTCGGATGGTGATAGCCCATCACGAGATCGCAGCCGCCTTCGACGAGCGAGAGAACCGCATCGTGGACGTTGAGCGCGCGCAGCCGCGTGCGGATGCGCCCAAGCCGCGCCTCGATGTGTTCGAGCCAGCGCGGAAAATAGGTGAGCGAAAGCGTGTGCGGCACGGCGAACTCGATGGTCGCCGACGGCACGCCGCCCTGCCCGCGCAAGAGCGTGCGCGCTTCGTGGAACTGCGAGAGCATCGTGAGCGCCTGCTCGTAGAACACGTTGCCGGCTTGCGTGAGCCGCGTCGGATACACCGATCGGTCGATGAGCTCCGTGCCGAGCCAGCCTTCGAGCGCCTGGATGCGCCGCGAGAACGCGGGCTGCGTGATGTGCCGAAGCTCAGCCGAGCGACTGAAGCTGCGCGTCTCCGCGAGCGACACGAAGTCTTCCAGCCATTTCAGTTCCATGCGTTTTCAGGCGCGCGCGGCGCTTCTTGGCAAAGAACGCATTCTAGCGGGCGCATGAACCGCGCGAAGGCGCAGCGCACCATTCGCATGCGGTCACGCACGGGCGCGGTGCCGGCGGCCCCGCGCATGAATGCCGGTCAGCAACGCTCGTGCATGCGCCCGAGCGCCGCGCCCACGCTCGCTCGCGCGATGCATCGATTAAATATGCATTCCATTGGCATGATGCTTGCAAATTTCGGGGCCGTCGCGTGCTCATTCGACGGCACGCGCATTCCCGGAACCCACAATGTCCAATCTGATCGCATCGCTCAAGAGCGGCAACTGGCGCTCGCTCGTCGCCTGCTTCCTCTACTTCGATACGGGTTTCACCGTCTGGGTGCTGTATGGGCCGCTCGCGCCATTCATCGGTCGCGACGTGACGATGTCGGCGGCGCAGCAAGGCTTCCTCGTCGCGGTTCCGGTGCTGGCCGCCGCCATTTTGCGCGTGACGCTCGGCAACCTCTATCAATCGACCGATGGACGGCGCGTCGCGCTGATGGGCGTTGTGCTCTCGTCGATTCCGTCGATCGTGCTGCCGCTTTTGCCCGGCGTGCCGTCGTATGCGTTGCTGCTCGTGCTCGGCGTGTTCCTCGGCATGGGCGGCGCGAGCTTCGCCGTGGCGCTGCCGATGGCCGGCAGCAACTATCCGCCGAAGGTGCAGGGTCTCGTGCTGGGTCTGGCCGCGGCCGGCAACATCGGCGCGGTGCTCGACGGCTTCCTGTTCCCGCATCTCGCCGATGCCTTCGGCTGGCAGGTATCGACCGCCGCCGCGCTGCCGTTGCTCGCCATCACGGGTGTCGCGCTCTTCGCGTGGGCGTCCGGTGCCGGCGTCAAGACCGGCAGCACCATGCGCGCGCTTTCGAGCTTCGCGATCACGCTCGCGAGCCTGATCGTGCTGGTGCTCGCGGTGAACGCCGGCGTGTTCGGCGGCGGCAAGGCAGGCGTGCTGCTCTTGCCGGTGATCGGCGCGCTCATCGCGATCGCCGTGCTGCCGCGGCATTATCGGTCGGTGCTCGGCGAGCGCGACACGTGGGTCATCATGCTGATCTACAGCATCACGTTCGGCGGGTTCGTCGGCATGTCGTCGTATGTGACGCTACTGCTCACGTCGCTTTATCAGATGCCGAAGCTCGAAGCCGGTCTCTTCATGTCGCTGCTCGCGTTTCTCGGCGCGATCGTGCGTCCGTTCGGCGGCTATGTCGCGGATCGCGTCACGGGTGTGCGCGCGCTGCTCGTGCTGCTCGCCGCGATCGCCGTCGGCGACTTCGCGTTCGCGATCTGGATGCCGCCGGTCGCGGGCGGTGTGGCGATCCTGATCTGCCTGTATATCGCGTTCGGTCTCGGCAATGGCTCGACGTTCCAGCTCGTGCCGCATCGCTGGAAGGGCAAGACGGGGTTGCTGTCGGGGATCGTCGGTGCGGCGGGCGGGATCGGCGGGTTCTATCTGCCGGTGATCATGGGCATCGCGAAGGAAAGCACGGGCAGCTATCAGATGGGCTTCGCCACTTTCGGCGTGCTCGCGACTTGCGCGTTCGGCGCGTTGTTCCTGCTGCGCGGTCAATGGCTGCGTTGGTCGTCGACGGCTTCGCAAGCGCACGATGGCGTCGCGATCGGCGGCGCGCACGCGATGGAGTGATGCCGTAGCTTATGACCGGCGGTCGCCGTCGATCGCCGGCCAGCGCACGAATGCAAAGACATACAACGCAATCAGCGACAGCGGCGACATGAACGCGAGTATCCACCATCCGGAACGCCCCGTTCGGCGGATAATTCGCACAAACGGGTAGATCATCAGGGCGAACGCCGCGACGGCAACGAGCAGGTCCTCAAAGGTGATATCGCTCATTCGCTTTCTCCGCATACTTACAAAGGAATCCGAATTTATCAGGAAGCGAAGAAGCGATTTGTTAAATTGAGCGCCATCGCGCCTGCTTACAACATGCGCGCAAACGCTCAAACCCCCGCCGTATCCCGCTGATCCCGCTGATCCCGCTCCGCTTCCTCCGCGCGCTGCTGCTGCAACGCCCACATCTGCGAGAACAACCCGCCCGCGCGCAGCAACTGCGCATGCGTTCCGCGCTCCACGATGCGCCCGTGATCCATCACGATGATCTGCTGCGCGTGCACGACCGTCGATAGCCGATGCGCGATGATGAGCGTCGTTCTCTCGCGCGCGATCGAGTCGAGTTCGTGCTGGATCGCGCGCTCCGATTTCGAATCGAGCGCGGACGTGGCTTCGTCGAAGATCAGAATGGGCGGGTTCTTCAGCAGCGTGCGCGCAATCGCGACGCGCTGCTTTTCGCCGCCCGACAACTTGAGGCCGCGCTCGCCGACCGCCGTGTCGTAACCCGCCGGCAACGTCTCGATGAAGTCGTGAATATGCGCCGCGCGCGCCGCCGCGATCACTTCGTCGCGGCTCGCCGAAGGCCGCCCATACGCGATGTTGTAGTAGATCGAATCGTTGAAGAGCACCGTGTCCTGCGGCACGATGCCGATCGCCGCGCGCAGCGAATCCTGCGTGACGTCGCGAATATCCTGCCCGTCGATTCGAATGCTTCCGCCCTGGGCGCGATCGAGATCGTAGAAGCGAAAGAGCAGCCGCCCGAGCGTCGATTTGCCCGAGCCGCTGTGCCCGACGACGGCCGTCGTCGTGCCCGCGGGAATCGTGAAATCTACGCCGTGCAGAATCGGCCGCGCCTTTTCGTACGCGAAGCTCACATTCTCGAAGCGCACTTCGCCGCCACGCACGGCGAGCGCTTGCGCGTCCGGCGCATCGGGCACTTCGCGGCCCGCGCCGAGCAGCGTGAACATGCGATCCATGTCGGTCAGCGCCTGCTTCAGTTCGCGATACACCACGCCGAGAAAATTCAGCGGAATGTAGAGCTGCAGCATGAACGTATTGATGAGCACGAGATCGCCGAGCGTCAGCCGCCCCGCCATCACGCCTTGCGTCGCGCGCCACAGAATGAAAACAAGCCCGAGCCCGATGATCGTTTGCTGCCCGAAGTTCAGCATCGACAGCGAGCGCTGCGACTTGATCGCGGCCGCGCGATAACGCCGGAGATTCTCGTCGTAACGACGCGTTTCCCACTCTTCGTTGCCGAAGTACTTCACGGTCTCGTAGTTGAGCAGCGAATCGATCGCGCGCGAGTTCGCCTTGGAATCGAGATCGTTCATCGTGCGGCGAAAGTGCGTGCGCCACTCCGTCACTTTCACCGTGAACACGATATACGTGACGAGCGCGATGAACGTGACGATCGCGTAATACGCCTCGTACTTCGTCACGAAGAACGCGAGCACGAGTCCAACCTCGACGAGCGTCGGCAAGATGCTGTAGAGCGAATAGGAAACGAGTTGCTGAATGCCGCGCGTGCCGCGTTCGATATCGCGCGACATGCCGCCCGTCTGCCGCTCCAGATGAAAGCGCAGCGACAGCGCGTGCAGATGGCGGAACACTTGCAGCGCGAGTTGCCGCACGGCGCTTTCCGTGACCTTGGCGAAAAGCAGTTCGCGCAGTTCGGTGAAGAGCGAGGTCGAGAGCCGCGCGAGCGCATACGCGATCACGAGCAGCCCGATGCCGCCGATCAGCACGACGCCCGGCGCGTCGTTCGCGCGTCCGAGCGCGGTGAGATGCTGCACGGATGCAAGACCATCGACGATGCGCTTCATCACGATCGGCACGCCGAGGTTCGCGACCTTCGCGCCGATCAGGCATGTCAGCGCGAACGCGACGCGCCATTTGTACGTGGTGAGATAAGGCAGCAGCGAGCGGATCGTCTGCCAGTCGTTGCGCGGGCCTTGCTGCACTGGCCCGGGCTCGGCGTTGGGAAAGCGGCGCATGAGTTCGTATCGTTCGAGCGCGACGCGCGAGCGGAGTCGGGCGCGGCGTGGGGCGTGTTTTTATCGGCTAAATGGGCGCACGTCTGGCTGCATGCTTTCCCGTACAATTTACTGCAAGCCCGGCGCGAGCGAGGTCTTTACCTCGTGCGCAATCGGGTGCATCCATAACTATGCATTGTCGCAGAAGGTTCGAGGGGCCGCTCGCGCCCGCCTGCCTTCTCCCCGCCTTGCAAACCGGAACTCCTTCCATGACCGACCATTCCAGTCTTCCCGAAAAGCACGTCGCGCTGCGCGTCGTGCCGCAGCCTGCCGACGCCAACGTCCACGGCGACGTCTTCGGCGGATGGATCATGGCGCAGGTCGATATCGCCGGCTCCATTCCGGCGAGCCGCCGCGCGAATGGCCGCGTCGCGACCGTCGCGGTGAACTCGTTCCTGTTCAAGCACCCGGTGTTCGTCGGCGATCTGCTGAGCTTCTACGCCGATATCGTCAAGACCGGCAATACGTCCATCACGGTGTCCGTCGAGGTCTGGGCCCAGCGCATGAACCTCGCCGAAGAAGTCGTCAAGGTGACGGAAGCGACGCTCACCTACGTCGCGACCGACCGCGACCGCCGCCCGCGCGTGCTGCCGTCGCTCGACTGACAGCGCGCGATCAGTGGGGCAGCACGCCCTGCTGCAGCAGTCCCGGAATCGCGTCGTGCGGCATCGGGCGCGAGAACAGATAGCCCTGCATTTCGTCGCAATCGCGCTCGCGCAGAAAGTCGTGCTGCGCGTGCGTTTCGACGCCCTCCGCGATCACCTGCAACTCCAGCGAATGCGCGAGCGCGATGATCGCCGACGTGATGGTTTCATCGTCGCCCGACGAACCGATATCCGCGACGAACGAGCGATCGATCTTCAGCCGATGCACCGGAAAGCGCTTGAGATACGACAGGCTCGAATAGCCCGTGCCGAAGTCGTCGATCGCAATGCCGATGCCGAGCGCCGATAGCTCCGAGAGCATCGTGATGGCTTCCTCGGCGTTGCGCATGATCGCGCTTTCCGTGAGTTCGAGTTCGAGATAGCGAGGTTCGAGCCCCGTCTCTTCAAGCACGGAAGTGACGAGCCGGGCGATGTCGCGCTGCTGGAAATGCCGCGCCGACAAATTCACCGACACGCGCGCCGGCGGCAATCCGGCATCCTGCCATGCCTTGTTCTGGCGGCACGCTTCGCGCAACACCCATTCCGACAGCGGCCCGATCAGCCCGCTCTCTTCCGCCACCGGAATGAACGACGACGGCGACACGAGCCCTTGCTCCGGATCGCTCCAGCGCACGAGCGCTTCGATGCCGACGATCTGGCGCGTCGACATATCGACCTGCGGCTGATAGTGCAGCAGGAATTCGCCGTCGCGCAGCGCGCGCCGCAAGCGCCTTTCGAGATTCATGCGCGCGCCGACGCTCGCGTTCATCTCCGGCTGATAGAACTGGTACGTATTGCGGCCCATGTCCTTCGCGCGATACATCGCGAGATCGGCCTTCTTCATCACGGTTTCAGCGTCGTCGCCGTCCTGCGGATAGAGGCTCGCGCCCATGCTGCAACCGACGTACAACTCCGTATCGTCGAGCCACACCGGTTCGGAAATCGCTGCGCGCGTGCGCTCCATCCACGCGATGAGCCCGGCTTCGTCCGTGAGATCGGGCAGCACGACGACGAACTCGTCGCCGCCGTGACGCGCGACCGTATCGCTGGAACGCGCCGAGCGCGCGAGCCGCTCCGCGATCACCGCGAGCAGGCGGTCGCCGACGCTGTGGCCGAGGCTGTCGTTGACGTTCTTGAAGCCGTCGAGATCCATGAACACGACGGCGATTCTCGTCTCGCGCCGCCGCGCGGTCTCGATCGCATGTTGCAGGCGGTCCTTCAGCAAGTTGCGATTCGGCAGACGCGTGAGCGTGTCGTAATTCGCCTGATATTCCAGTTCTTCCTGATAGCGCATCAGGTCGGTCACGTCGTTGATGATGCCGATGTGATGCGTCGTCATGCCCTGCGCGTTCGGCACCGGCGCGACGAAAAGCTGATTCCAGAAGAGCGCGCCGTCCTTGCGATAGTTGCGCACCACGACGCTCGCCTCCATGTTCGCGGA
The DNA here is from genome assembly GCF_001545035.1 of Caballeronia glebae. Lineage (GTDB taxonomy): Bacteria > Pseudomonadota > Gammaproteobacteria > Burkholderiales > Burkholderiaceae > Caballeronia > Caballeronia glebae. The sequence continues at coordinate 47,178 of NZ_FCOJ02000002.1, read as the reverse complement.
GAGCGCGCGGCGAATCGACGTGAGCCCTTCCTGCTCGCCGTCCGGCCCGTGCAGGAAGCGGCAATCCTGGCCGATCACCTCGCTCGGGTCGTAACCCGTGATGCGCTTGAACGCCGGATTCGCGTACTCGATCACGTTCGCGCCATCGACCACGCCCGTGATGAGAATCGCGTTCACGCTCGCGTCGAGCGCGCGGCTTTGCAGACGCAGCGCGAGTTCGGCGCGCTTGTGATCGGTGACGTCGTGATACGAACCGAGCACGCCGATGGTCTGCCCTTCGCCGTCGAGCAGCGGCAGCTTGCTCGTGACGACGGTGCGCAACTGGTCGCCCATCACGATGTCGCGCTCGTGATGCATCTTCGGCACGGTCGTGACGATGACCTCTTCGTCGTCCGCGCGCACGAGGTCCGCGAGCGCGCTCCACGGCAGCTCGAAATCCGTCTTGCCGATAACCTGCTCGTTGTACGCGAGACCCGCATCGCGCGCGAACGCGTTGTTGCAGCCGAGATAGCGCAACTCGCGGTCCTTCCAGAACACGCGCTGCGGAATGTTGTCGATGACCGCTTCGAGCATCTCGTTGGATCTGCGCGCCTCGGCCTCGGCGTTGATGCGGTCGGTCACGTCGTTCGCCAGCATGAAGATGCCCGGCCGGTTCGAATACGTGAGCGAATGATGCGACACGTCCGCGCCGACGATCGCGCCGTCTTTGCAGCGATAGCGCCACACGCCCGCCGAGCCCTGCCGCGCCGTCGCACGTTCGCCCGTCTCGCCGCCGCTGCGCGCGAGCCGTGCGGCGAAGCTGTCGAAGTCGTCCGCGTGATGCAGATCGCGCAGCGTCATGTTCATGAACTCCAGCTCGTTAAAGCCGAAGTGCTCGATCGCGGCCTGATTCACGGCGACGAAGCGCATCGTCTCGCGATCGACGATCCACATCGGCACGGGATGCGCCTCGAACATGCCGCGAAAGCGCTCGTTGCTGCGCTGTCGCTCGCGCACCGCGCCGAGCTTCTCGCGCGATTGCCGCTCGTGGCTCGCGAAGAGATAGATCAGCACGGCGCTGCCGGCGAGCATCGTGAAGACGAGCAGCAGCATCGCGCCGCCCGATGCCTGCGCCGAATGATCGAGCGCGTCGATCGTCGCGTCGTCGATGCGCGAGCGCACGGCCGCAAGCTCGTCGTCGACGCCTTGCTGGTCTTCGCCGAGCGTGACGAACGCGGCGTCGGCCCATGCGCGGGATTCGTCGGCGCTGGCGTTTTTCGCGTGCGCGAACGCGAGATCGTCGTCATGGCGCATGACCGCGGCGCTGGCGGCGAGCGCGTCGAATGCGCCTGTCATGCCGGGCTCCATCGCGATCTGCGCGCGCAGCCCGCTTTCGAGCGCGTCGAGATGCGCCAAGCGCGCCTGATGCAGCGCTTCGGTTTCCGCGACGCCGGTCGCTTCGAAGCGGCTCAGTTGAGTGAGCGATTCGCCGAGCGTGCTGCGATAAGCCGCGAGATCGCGCAAGAGGCTCATTGAGCGCAGCGTGCGCGCGTCGCTTTCGCGCAGACCGCCGATCTGTTCGCACGCGACGAACGCGTTCGCGCCGAGCGCGGCCAGTACCACGGCAATATTGACGAGCAAACCTCTGGAGAGGAACCGAGTCATGAAGAGCGGGCTTATCCCTTTGATGCGCGCCGGACGCACATCGAGAACAATGCGCGGCGTGGCAAACGGCTCCACGCCCGATTAATGGATAACGCCCATTAACGGCACCGCTCGCCCTACATTTAGGGTTGGCCCGCAAATAAACTGACTAAAGCGCCCGCTTAACGTTTGCGAGCCGCCCGCTCACTCAGCGAGTCCGAACTCTTTCATCGCGGGCAGGAAGTCGTGATTGACCTTGTCCGTGTTGCGCGAGAGCTTCGCGAGTGCGTAACGCTGAAAGCGGTCGAGCTTGCCCCAGCGATCGAGACTCGGCGCGCTGACCCCGGAAAGGCTGCTCTGACGGATCACGGTTTCGGGCACGGCGTCGGCGTGCATCCAGACCGGATCGGGATCGCGTTCGATTTTCTCGGGCGCGGCGTTGGCGTGCGTCTTCATCATCTCTTCGAGCGCGAGGTCGAAGTTCTTTTCGAGCTCGGCCTCTTCCTCGATCGGAAAGCGCGCCAGCAACGCGCGATCCTCGTAAGGAAGCTGCTGCCACTCGTCGAGCGAGATACGCATGCCGAAGCGGTCGAGATTGAAGCGCACGGCAAGCGGGATGAAGCGCAGATTGTCAGAGGATTCGACTTCGAATCCGAAGAGACGCGCGGCGTCGTAAAGTCCCATGGCGAAGCCTCGTTGGATTAAAGAGGCGTGCGCGACGCGCATCGCCCGCTTAAGTTATTGTAGGGCCTTGGATCTGGCTGGAACCATTGCAATCTAGCCGCTGTTCGCGTCGCGTTGCGTGCGAACAGTAACGATTGGCAGCAAGTCATATACCCGACTTTACTCGAAGTGAGCGGTCAGGAGCATTGAAGTGAATCAACTAGAAACCGATGATCAACCTGGCTTCGTCGAACGCCAGGTGCGCAGGCATCGCAAGAACGAAAGCACGATCGCCGCTGACAACGTCGGACAGGAATGGCCCGTCGCACTCGTGTACAACGGCATCTCGCACGCGGTCATGATGTGTACGCCGCGCGATCTCGAAGCCTTCGCCGTGGGCTTTTCGCTGACGGAAGGCATCGTCGCGCGCGGCAGCGACATCCACGACATCGAGGTTTATTTTCGCGACGACGGCGTCGCGTTGCCGCATGCCGAAGTGCATTTGCAGGTCGTGCAGGAGGCGTTCATGTCGCTGAAGGGCAAGCGGCGCGCGCTCGCCGGGCGCACCGGATGCGGCGTGTGCGGCATCGAAAGCATCGAACTGCTCGATCTTGAACCCGAACAGGTGCCGGACTCGGGCTTTCTCGCGCGCCTCGCGCCCGATGCAATCGAACGCGCCGCGCGCGAATTGCCCGCGCATCAAAAATTGACCAAGCTGACGGGCGGCCTGCACGCCGCCGCGTGGTGCGACGAAACCGGCGCCGTGCGCTACGCCTTCGAAGATGTCGGGCGACACAACGCGCTCGACAAGCTCATCGGCCAGTTGATCCTGCGTCGCGAAGACGCGACGCAAGGTTTCGTGTTCCTGTCGAGCCGCGCAAGCTATGAACTCGTGCGCAAATCGGCGCGCGTGGGCGTGCCGATGATCGCGACGATCTCCGCACCGACGTCGCTCGCCATCTCGATCGCGAAGCAGGCGGGCTTGCGGCTCGTCAGCTTCGCGCGCGAGAACAGCTTCGTCGAATACGACGTCCAATGATGCGCGCTAAGCGAACTTGCTGAAGTCCGGCTTGCGCTTCTCGAAGAACGCCTGGAACGCTTCGCGCGCTTCGGGCCCGACGAGCAACCGCGCGAAGTGCGCGGCTTCGTCTTCCATGCGCGCGCTCACTTCATGCGCCTGCCCGCCCTTCATGAGCGACTTGGTCACGCGCAGCGACGACGCCGGCAGCAACGCCAGCCGTTTCGCTTTCTCGAACGCGTAGCCGTCGAGTTCGGCGGCATCGATCGCGCCGTTGACGAAACCCATGCCGATCGCTTCGTTCACATCGAACGCTTCGCCGAGCAAGAGCTTTTCCGCCGCGCGCTGATAGCCCGCCGTGCGCGGCAGCAAAAGACTCGACGCCGCTTCTGGACACAAGCCGAGCTGCGAGAACGGCAGCGAAAACTTCGCGGCCGGACTCGCGTAGACGATGTCGCAATGCAAAAGCATCGTCGTGCCGATGCCGACCGCCGCGCCCGTCACCGCCGCGACGATCGGCTTCGGAAAACCGCTGATGCGCCGCAGGAACTGAAACACGGGCGCGTCGATTCCCGTCGGCGGAGCGTTCAGGAAGTCGTCAAGATCGTTGCCGGCGGAAAACGTCGTGCCGTTCGCGCGGATCAGCACCGCGCGCACGGTCGGGTCCATCTCGGCTTCGTAGAGGCCGTCGGCCATTTCCTGATACATCGCCGCGGTGATCGCGTTCTTCTTCTCCGGACGATTGAGCACGATGCTCAGCACGCCGTCCGCGCGTTCGATCTGAATGTCCATCCGCTGTCTCCTTCGTGGCGGTCCGCGAGCGACGACGCGCGCGGACCATCCGGGATCAAAGCCGCTCGATGATGCCCGCCGCGCCCATGCCGGTGCCGACGCACATCGTCACCATGCCGTACTTCAGCCCGCGCCGGCGCAAGCCGTGCACGACCGTCGATGCGCGGATCGCGCCCGTCGCGCCGAGCGGATGGCCGAGCGCGATCGCGCCGCCGAGCGGATTGATCTTCGATACATCGAGACCGAGATCGCCGATCACCGCGAGCGCCTGCGCCGCGAACGCTTCGTTCAGCTCGATCCAGTCGAGGTCGTCCTGCTTGAGCCCCGCCGCTTTCAACGCGGCCGGAATCGCTTCTTTCGGCCCGATGCCCATGATCTCGGGCGGCACGCCGCGCACGGCGAAGCTCACGAAGCGCGCGAGCGGCGTGAGGTTGAACTGCTTGAGAATCTTTTCCGACACGACGATCAACGCGCCCGCGCCGTCCGATGTCTGCGAGCTGTTGCCCGCCGTCACCGAGCCTTTGTTCGCGAAAACGGGACGCAACTTTGCGAGGCCTTCAATAGACGTCTCCGCGCGCGGACCTTCGTCGAGCGCGATCTCGCGCGCATTCACGCGCACTTCGCCCGATGCGAGATCGGGAAAGCGTTCGTTGAGCGTGTAGGCGGCGATCTCATCGGCGAATTCGCCCGCCTGTTGCGCCGCGAGCGCACGGCGATGCGACTCCACCGCGAACGCGTCCTGCGCCTCGCGGCTCACCTTCCATCGTTCCGCGACCCGCTCGGCCGTCAGCCCCATGCCATACGCGATGCCGACGTCTTCGTTGCGATCGAAGATATGCGGCGACAGCGACGGCTTGTTGCCCATCATCGGCACCATGCTCATCGACTCGCAGCCGCCCGCGATCATTGCATCGGCTTCACCGACGCGGATGCGGTCCGCCGCCATCGCGAGCGCCGTCAGCCCGGACGCGCAGAAGCGGTTCACCGTCACGCCGCCGACGGTATTCGGCAAGCCCGCGAGCAGCGCGCCCATGCGCGCGACGTTCAGCCCTTGCTCGGCTTCTGGAATCGCGCAACCGACGATCGCGTCTTCGATCACGCTCGTGTCGAGTCCCGGCACCTGGGCGACGGCCGATTTGATCGCGTGGACGAGCAGCTCGTCCGGGCGCGTGTTCCTGAACACGCCGCGAGGCGCCTTGCCGATCGGCGTGCGGCTCGCGGCGACGATGTATGCGTCTTGAACTTGTTTGCTCATGTTTTGCAGCTCCAATATGTCGCGCGCCTTAGTTGCGAACCGGCTTGCCGGTCTGCAACATGCCCATGATTCGCTCTTGCGTCTTCTGCGTGCCGAGCAGTTCGACGAACGCGCGCCGCTCCAGCGCCAGCAGCCATTCCTCGTCGACGAGACTGCCTGCCTCGATATCGCCGCCGCAGACTGCTTCCGCGATACGGCTCGCAATCAGAAAATCGTGATCGCTGATGAAGCGCCCGTCGCGCATGTTGACGAGCGACGCCTTGATCGTCGCGATAGCCGAGCGGCCCGCGACCGGCACCTGCTTCACGCGCAGCGGCGGACGATAACCCGATGCGCTCAACGCGCGCGCTTCGTTCTTCGCGATGTCGAGCAACTCGTGCACGTTGAAGACGATCGTGTCGGTCGGCTTCAGATAGCCCATCGCGCGGGCATCGAATGCGGAGGACGAGACTTTCGCCATCGCCGCGTTTTCGAAGGACTTCTGCAGGAACTTGAGCAGATCGCTGGTTGCGTTGACGGCGCTCGCCGCTTCCGCCGCGCGCAACGCCGCTTCCTTCAGGCCGCCGCCCGCCGGCACGAGACCGACGCCCACTTCCACGAGACCGATATAGCTCTCGACATGCACGACGCGTTTCGCCGAATGCAGCAGCAACTCGCAGCCGCCGCCGAGCGCGATGCCCGATACCGCCGACACCACGGGTACGCTCGCGTACTTCACGCGCATCATGCCTTGCTGAAACTTCTTCACGAACGGCTCGATGCCCTTCGCGCCGCCCATCATGAAGGCGGGCATTGCTTCTTCGAGATTGGCGCCCGCCGAGAACGGGCCGCCCGGCGCGCCGAGTTGCAGCGAAGTCGGCTGCCAGATCACGACGCCGCGATATGCCTTCTCCGCGAGTTCGATGGCTTGCGTGAGGCCGTCGATCACGCCCGGGCCGATGGTGTTCATCTTCGACTTGAACGAGACGATCACGACGTCGCCTTGATCGTCATCGAGCCACGCGCGCACGTTCTCGGTTTCGAAGAGCGTCTTGCCGAAGGTCTTCGGATCGGCGCCGGTGACGCCTTCGAGCGGCGCGCGGAAAACCTGCTTGTTGTAGACGGGCAGCTTCGAGCGCGGTTCGAAACGGTGAGCGGAAGGCGACCACGAGCCTTCGTTCGTGTGCACGCCGTTCTTCTCGGCGACCGGGCCGTCGAGCACCCACGCGGGCAGCGGCGCGTTCGAGAGCGCACGGCCCGCATCGATATCTTCCTGAACCCACTTCGCGATCTGCTGCCAGCCCGCCGCCTGCCAGCTTTCGAACGGTCCCTGATTCCAGCCGAAGCCCCAGCGAATCGCGAGATCGACATCGCGCGCGTTGTCCGCGATCGATTCCAGATGCACCGCGATGTAATGGAACACGTCGCGGAAGATCGCCCAGAGGAACTGCGCCTGCTTGTTGTCCGTTTCGCGCAGCAGCTTGAAACGCTCGGCCGGCGCACGCTTCAGAATGCGGCCGATGAGCTCGTCGGCTTTTGCGCCGCCATCGACATAAGAAGCCGTCTTCGGATCGAGAACCTTGATCGCGCGGCCTTCCTTGCGGTAGAAACCGGCGCCCGTCTTCTGGCCGAGCGCGCCGTTCTTGACCAAGGCTTCGAGCACCGGCGGCGTCTTGTAGACGGCGAAGAACGGATCGTCGGGCAGGTTGTCCTGCATCGTTTTGATGACGTGCGCCATCGTGTCGAGACCGACGACATCCGCCGTGCGGAACGTCGCCGACTTTGCACGGCCGAGGCGCGAACCGGTGAGATCGTCGACCTCGTCGAAGCGCAGGCCGAACTTTTCGGCTTCCGCGATCACCGCGAGAATCGAGAACACGCCGACGCGGTTCGCGATGAAGTTCGGCGTATCTTTCGCGCGCACGACGCCCTTGCCGATCACGCTCGTCAGGAACGTTTCGAGTTGATCGAGGATTTCGGGCTTCGTGGATTCGGTCGGGATCAGCTCGACCAGATGCATGTAGCGCGGCGGATTAAAGAAGTGCACGCCGCAGAAACGCGCCTTCAGTTCATCGGAGAAGCCGTTCGACAATTCCGTGATCGACAGGCCCGACGTGTTGCTCGCGAAGATCGCATGCGGCGCGATGTGCGGCGATACCTTCTTGTAGAGATCGTGCTTCCAGTCCATGCGCTCGGCGATGGCTTCGATCACGAGATCGCATTCCTTCAGCTTCTCGATGTCGTCGTCGTAATTCGCTGGCTCGATGAATTGCGCGTCGTCCTTCACGCCGAACGGCGCGGGCGACAGCTTCTTCAGGTTCTCGATGGCCTTGAGCGCGATACCGTTCTTCGGGCCTTCCTTCGCGGGAAGATCGAAGAGCAGGACGGGCACGCGCGCGTTGATCAGATGCGCGGCGATTTGCGCGCCCATCACGCCCGCGCCGAGCACGGCGACTTTGCGAATGTTGAGGGTGCTCACGGTTAAGCCTCCGGGGTTCAATTGGTGCGTTTTGTTAGTGCGCTAATTCGATTACTTGGGCTTTCGTTCATGAAATCCGGTGTCCGTGTCGATCTGTTTGCGCTGTGCGGAACGGCAGTCACATTCTTTGGCTAGAAGCAATTGCCGAAGGCCGGTTTCCCTTGCATACCCGGCGGCAGCGCGTAGCGCTGTGCCGAAGCTGTTTGGTGCTGAACCGGCGCGCTAAAACGACTAGCTTGTCAGACCGTGCGCGAGCCAAGCCCGGTAATTCCTATGAGGGCGACACTTAGGCGAGTGCCGCCTTGAACGAGAAAAGTGGCCAACGTGCGTATGACCGCGGGCGTGACGAGCTGCTTTCTTTGGTTACTTTCTTTGCTGCTGCAAAGAAAGTGACTGCCGCCCCGCACAGGGGCAGCGCCAATAGACCGACACGAAAACGGAATCCGGCGAAAGGCCCAACCCAAGATCAGAACAACGCTTCGTCGTAATCCATCATAGGCTTGGCTCCGGCACGAGCGGCACGAATCGTCGAAGCGGTCTCGGGCAGCAGCTTGGCGAAATAAAACCGCGCGGTGGCCAGCTTGGCCTTATAGAACGCATCGCCAGAATCGGCACGATCCAGAGCGACACGCGCCATACGCGCCCAAAAGTACGAGAACACGAGATGCCCCACGGTACGCAGATACGGCACCGCCGCCGCGCCCACTTCATCGGGATTCTGCATGGCCTTCATGCCGATCTCCATCGTGAGCTTCTGCACCTTCTCGCCGATATCCGCGAGCGGATTGATGAACTCCTGCATCTCCGGCTTCACGCCTTCCTGCTCGACGAAGTCGGAAACCAGCTTGCCGAAGCGCTTAAGCTTCGCGCCCATGTCGCCGAGAATCTTGCGGCCAAGCAGATCGAGCGCCTGAATGGAATTCGTGCCCTCGTAGATCATGTTGATGCGCGCATCGCGAACGTACTGCTCCATGCCCCATTCGGAGATGAAGCCGTGCCCGCCATAGATCTGCATCCCCATGTTGGCGCCTTCGAACGCGTTGTCCGTCAGGAAGGCCTTGATGACCGGCGTCAGCAGCGCGACGAAGTCGGCGGCTTCGGCGCGCACGGCCTCATCCGCGTGCGACAGCTCCTTGTCGATATTCAAAGCCGCCCAGTACGTGAACGCGCGGCCGGCTTCGGCATACGCCTTCTGCGTGAGCAGCATGCGGCGCACATCCGGATGCACGATGATCGGATCGGCGGCCTTCTCCGGCGCCTTCGGTCCGGTGAGCGAGCGCATCTGCAGCCGCTCCTTCGCGTACACGAGCGAATTCTGATACGCGACTTCAGTCAGCCCGAGACCCTGCATGCCGACGCCCAGACGCGCCGCGTTCATCATCACGAACATGGCGTTCAAGCCCTTGTTCGCCTCGCCGACGAGCCAGCCCTTCGCGCCGTCTAGATTGATCACGCAGGTCGCATTGCCGTGGATGCCCATCTTGTGCTCGATCGAGCCGCACTTGACGTCGTTGCGCGCGCCGATCGCGCCGTTCGCATCGGGCACGAACTTCGGCACGATGAAGAGCGAGATGCCCTTCGTGCCCATCGGCGCGCCCGGCAAACGCGCGAGCACCAGATGAACGATGTTCTCGGCCATGTCGTGCTCGCCGCTCGAAATGAAGATCTTCATTCCGGTGAGCGCGTAGGAGCCGTCGGGATTCGGCTCGGCCTTCGTGCGCAGAATGCCGAGGTCCGTTCCGCAATGCGGCTCCGTGAGGCACATCGTGCCGGTCCACTCGCCCGAGACGAGTTTCGAGAGATACGTCGACTTCTGTTCCGGCGTGCCGTGCGCGTGCAGGCATTCGTACGCGCCGTGCGACAAGCCCGGATACATCGTCCAGGCCTGATTCGCCGAGTTGAGCATTTCGTAAAGCGCGTTGTTCACGAACGCTGGCAAGCCCTGTCCGCCGTACTCGGGATCGCATCCGAGCGCCGGCCATCCCGCATCGATGTACTGGCGGTAAGCCTCTTTGAAGCCGGCGGGCGTCTTCACGACGCCATCGCCCTCGTAAGTGCAGCCTTCGCGGTCGCCGCTCTGATTGAGCGGAAACACGACTTCGGAGCAGAATTTGCCCGCTTCTTCGAGCACTTGATTGATGGTGTCGGCGTCGAGATCGGCATGCTTCGGCATGCTCTTCAATTCGGCTTCGACGTTCAGCACTTCGTGCAGCACGAATTGCATGTCGCGAAGGGGGGCGGCGTACTGTCCCATGAGTCTCTCCAGTTTCTTCAAGCTTCTGGTTGCGCGCCGCCGAACCCTTTTTTTCGATTCGAACGGCGCCGCTAACGGCTGTCGGTTTGTTGCGATGTCAGATTCGTGGTCGCGGCCGGAGTCGGTTGCGAGGCATTTCCATTCGCGCCCGCATTCGACGTCTGATACGACTGAATCGTCTTTTCCAGCGCGTCCCGCGTCAGTTGCACGGCTTCCGGCAGATGCAGAAAGCGCGCGTCGTGATGCAGGCCGAGCGTAAAGCTGTACAACTCGAAAAGCATCAGATGCGGATCGGTCTCCGCCTTCAGATGCCCTTCGTCCTTCGACTGGCGGATCGCGCGCAACAACGCCTCGCGCCACATGCTCACGCTATGCACGAGCTGCTCGCGCACGGCGCTCGCGGCGCGGTCGTCGTACTCCACCGCCCCGCTGATATAGATACAACCCGTGGTCACTTCCTGGATGCGTTTCTCCATCCAGCGATTCATCATTGCTCGCAATCGCGGCAGACCGCGCCCTTCGCGCAAGCTCGGAAAGAACACCTCATCTTCGAAGCGCCTGTGGTACTCGCGCACCACCTCGACCTGCAAGTCCTCGCGTGAACCGAAATGCGCAAACACACCGCTCTTGCTCATTTGCATCCGCTCGGCCAGCAGGCCGATCGTCAGCCCTTCCAGCCCGTCTCGACTTGCCAACTCCAGCGCTGCGTCGAGAATCGCGGCCCGCGTCTGTTCGCCTTTTCGCATGATGTCCCTACCGTTCTTATGTGACCCGTAAAATCGAACGGCCGTTCTATTATTGTGGCCGAACGCTAGTGATACAAGCAAATTTTTAGATACGCGTTTCTAAAACGCCAAGACATGTATATAGGATAAATCTCAACAATGTCCGGGCCCATTGTCGCGTTTTATGTACGGACTGCCTGTAAGTGACTGCCCGAGTTACCGGATCGTGGGGAGCCTTGTCCGGCGATGGTTGCCGACCTGTATTCTTGCGCAATCGCTGCTAAATGGCAGGTTAATCGTATTGCCCGATGGTGATCACCTTCATCATCACTCGGTACGTGTTATAAGCCAGCCAATTAAGCATTCGCTCCGTTATAGGCCGCGACGCATAGTGTTTTTCATCGATCGGGCGGCCTTCGTCAAACGCCTGAAGAATGGCGTCGTGCAGTCCGGCGATTTCGGGATGATTGACGAGCACCATATTGGCCTCGTTGTTGAGCACGAGCGAGAGCGCATCGAGATTGGATGAGCCGATGGTGGCCCAGTCCGCATCCACCACCGCAACCTTGCCGTGAAGCATCGTCTTCTCGTATTCGGCGATTCTCACGCCGTGCTTCAGCAGGTTGCCGTAGAGGAACGGCGTGGCGTAGTCCAATGCTACGAATTCCTTACGACCTATCAGGAGCGACACGCGCACGCCGCGCTCGGCCGCGTTGACGAGCGCGCGCCTCAACTTGCGCCCCGGCATGAAATAAGGATTGGCGAGCAACACTTCGCTCTCGGCGTGGGCGATTGCCCGTAGATACGCCTTTTCGATCGCGCGGCGATTGAGCAGGTTATCGCGCGCGACGAATGCAACGCACGGGCGCTCGACCGCGTGAATCTCGCCGAGACGCGCGCGCCGCCGCGCCAGCATCGCGCGTCGCGCGTTCCATCGGCTGGGCGCGCGTTCGCGGTCTTGCGCTTCACAGCCCGGCTGCGACGGCTGACGCGGCTTCACACCGAGCCGGATGCGTTGCCATTGCAGGTCGAACGCTTCACGCACGTCCTTGACGACGGGGCCTTGCGCCTCCATCGCATAATCCCAGCGCGGCCGTTCGAGGCGCGCGCCATTTTGCTCGTAGTCGTCGACGATATTGATGCCGCCACAAAACGCAAAGGTCTCGTCGATCAGCGCGAGCTTGCGATGCGTGCGCGACCAGCCTTGCGGCCCGAACAGCAGATGCGGGTTATAGATGCGATGCTCGACGCCGCGTTCCTGCCAGAGCTTGAACATCGGCAGATTGCTTTCCGTGCCGATGCCATCTGTGATCACGCGCACCGCGACGCCGCGTTCGGCCGCGCGCACGAGCGCATCGGAGACGGCGCGGCCGATGTCGTCGTTGGCGAAGATATACGTTTCGAGCGACACCGATTTACGCGCCTTGTCGATACGCTCGATCAATGCCGGGAAGAACTGCACGCCGCCCTTGAAGAGCCGCACGCGATTGTCGGTCGTGAAGCAGAAGCGCGGCGGCCGGCGGCCCGAGGACAGCGCCTGGCGCAGCCGTTTGAAACTGCGCTGCGGCCGCAGTCCGATCATCGGCTATGCGCCGCGAGGCGTTCGGGCAATTGCAGGATCGCTTCCCGGTTCGACCACGAGAAGCAGCGGTCGGCGGCCTCGCGAAACGGCAGCCACAGATTCGCGGTGTGCTCGCGCGGCGCGAGCGTCACTTCGAGGTAATGCGGCACGAGCAGGCTGAACTGATGCTCCGTGTTGCGCGTGATGCCTTCGGCATAGCGGTGCCGCCATTGCGGGTAGATCTCGTACTGAATGCTGTGATGCCAGTCGAGCAGCGCGTTCCCGGGCACGAGCGCGCTGCCGATCACGATGCCAGTCTCTTCGCGCACCTCGCGCGCGGCGGTCTCGGAGAGCGGCTCGTCGATGTGATCCTTCGAGCCCGTCACCGATTGCCAGAACCCTTTGTGATCCGCCCGTTCGATGATGAGCACGTCGAGTTCGGGCGTATGAATGACGACAAGCACGGATTCGGGAATTTTGGGCGGCTTCTGCATGAGCTTTGAACGGGCGTTTCTTTATCTGTTTATGCCCAAAGACTGTAACGCAAAAAATGAAAAAGGCGCACTCGGCGCCTTTTTCATCACATCGACCACGAAAGCTGCTTAGTGCGGCTTCTGTTCCGGCTGACGCAGACGAATGTGCAACTCGCGCAACTGGCGCTCGTCCACTTCGCTCGGCGCCTGCGTAAGCAGATCCTGCGCGCGCTGCGTCTTCGGGAACGCGATGGTGTCGCGAATCGAATCGGCGCCGGACATCAGCGTGACGACGCGGTCCAGACCGAACGCGATACCACCGTGCGGCGGCGCGCCGTACTGCAGCGCATCGAGCAGGAAGCCGAACTTCAGACGAGCTTCTTCGGCGCTGATCTTGAGCGCGCGGAACACCTTGCTCTGCACGTCTTCCTGGAAGATACGCACCGAGCCGCCGCCGATTTCCCAGCCGTTCAGCACCATGTCATACGCCTTCGCGAGGCAGCGGCCCGGGTCCGTTTCCAGATATTCGAGGTGCTCGTCCTTCGGGCTCGTGAACGGATGATGCGCGGCCACGTAGCGGTTCTCTTCCTCGTCGAACTCGAACATCGGGAAGTCGATAACCCACAGCGGCTTCCAGCCGGTTTCGAGCAGACCGGTCGACTTGCCGAATTCCGAATGACCGATCTTCAGACGCAGCGCGCCGAGACTGTCGTTCACGACCTTCGCGCGATCCGCCGCGAAGAAGATGATGTCGCCGTCTTGCGCCGCCGTGCGCTCCAGGATCGCCGCGATCGCCGCGTCGTGCAGGTTCTTCACGATCGGGCTTTGCAGGCCGTCGCGACCTTTGGTCTTGTCGTTGATCTTGATCCACGCGAGACCCTTCGCGCCGTAGATGCGCACGAATTCCGTGTAACCGTCGATGTCGCCGCGCGACAGCTCGCCGCCCTTCGGCACGCGCAGCGCCGCGACACGGCCGTCTTTCGAGTTCGCCGGCATGCTGAACACCTTGAAGTCGACGTCCTTCACGGCATCGGTGAGGTCGGCGAATTCGAGCTTCACGCGCAGGTCGGGCTTGTCCGAGCCGAAGCGACGCATCGCTTCCGAGTACAGCATGACCGGGAATTTCTCTGGCAGCGCGACGTCCATCGTCTCCTTGAAGACGTGACGGATCATCGCTTCGAACAGATCGCGGATTTCCTGTTCGGTGAGGAACGAGGTTTCGCAGTCGATCTGCGTGAATTCCGGCTGACGGTCGGCGCGCAGGTCTTCGTCACGGAAACACTTGGTGATCTGGTAGTAACGGTCGAAGTTCGCGACCATCAGCAGCTGCTTGAACAGTTGCGGCGACTGCGGCAGCGCGAAGAACTGGCCCGCGTTCACGCGCGACGGCACGAGGTAATCGCGCGCGCCTTCCGGCGTGCTCTTGGTCAGCATCGGCGTTTCGATGTCGATGAAGCCTTGCGCGTCGAGATACTTGCGCACTTCCATCGCGACGCGATAGCGCAGGCGCAGATTCTTCTGCATTTGCGGACGGCGCAGGTCGAGCACGCGATGCGTGAGGCGCGTGGTTTCGGACAGGTTGTCGTCGTCGAGCTGGAACGGAGGCGTCACCGAGGCGTTCAGCACCACGAGTTCGTGGCACAGCACTTCGATCTTGCCGCTTGTGAGGTTCGCGTTGACCGTGCCTTCGGGACGGTTGCGCACGACGCCTTTGACCTGCACGCAGAACTCGTTGCGCACGCCTTCGGCCACCTTGAACATCTCGGCGCGGTCCGGGTCGCAGACGACCTGAACGAGGCCTTCGCGATCGCGCAAGTCGATGAAGATAACGCCGCCATGATCGCGGCGGCGATGCACCCAGCCGCACAGCGAGACGGTTTCGCCCAGTCGGGCTTCGGTCACCAGACCGCAGTATTCAGATCGCATCGACATGATGTTGTGTCTTTCGTTGTTCGTTGATCAACGGCTCGCGCGCCCGGGTCAAGCTCTCTCGCGGCTGACTCTCGCTGCGCGCGCGCCGGCATTACATCGGCGGCTCGGTGGGGCGGCGTGCTGGCGCGACCGGCGCCGACGCGCTCGGCGAAGGGGCCACCACGCCCATCGAGACGATGTACTTCAGTGCGGCGTCGACGGTCATGTCCAATTCGACGACTTCGCTTTTCGGCATCATCAGGAAGAAGCCGGACGTCGGGTTCGGCGTAGTCGGCACGTAGACGCTCACGTGCTCCCCGTCGAGGTGATTCAGCACGTCGCCGCCCGGAATGCCCGTCAGAAAACCGATGGTGTACGAGCCTTTACGCGGATACTCGATCAGGAGCGCTTTGCGAAACGCGTTGCCGCTCGACGAGAGCAACGTGTCCGACACTTGTTTCACGCTCGTGTACAGCGGACCGACCACCGGAATGTGACGCAGGATGGCGTCCCACCATTTCACGAGCTTCTGGCCGACGAAGTTCTGCGTCAACAGCCCGACGATGAAGATGAACGCGAGCGTGAGCACCGCGCCCACGCCCGGCAGATGGAAGCCGACGACCCGCTCGGGCTGCCACGATTGCGGCAACAGGAGCAGCGTCTGGTCCATCGTTCCGATGACGAGCCCAAGCACCCACAGGGTGATGGCGAGCGGCACCAGCACGAGCAGGCCGGTGAGGAACACGGTTTTCAGCGTAGTCTTTTTCGTCGTCATTTACACGGGGAGAAGGCTGCGCCGGCTCTCGACTGCTTGGGAGATTCGGCTTGGCAGGCGGGCCGCGCCCGGCTGAGCGCGGTCTACGAGGTCATGGGCGAGGCATGTGGCCGCACGCGCCGGCCGTCTTGCGCTCAGGCGGCGCTCGATGACGATGATGCGGACCCGCCCGCGGCGGGCTTGGCGGCATCCGACGAAGACGTGCTGGCCGGCTTCGCGCTCTCGCTCGAATTCGAGCTGGCGGAACTGGCATCGTCCGATTTCGCCGCCGATACGTCCGACGCGTTCGACGCGGCGGTGCTGCCGCTATCGTCGCTGTTGGCGCTCTTGCCGCTCTTGCTATTCCCGCCACGGAAATCGGTGACATACCAGCCCGAGCCCTTCAGCTGGAATCCGGCGGCGGTCACTTGCTTCGAGAAAGCGCTCTTCCCGCAGGCGGGACACTGCGTGAGCGGCGCATCGCTCAGTTTCTGAAGCACGTCTTTTTCGTGGCCGCAGTCGGCGCAACGGTACGCGTAAATCGGCATGGGACTCTTCCTACAATGATCTGTCGACGCTTGCAAAGCCTTGAATTATAGCCGCAAACCAATAATGACCCGCGATTTTCGGGTTCGCGGATACAAGATCGATCACGCAATATTTCGGGGCGTCGGCGGCGGATTTCAAGCCGGCCGGCTCAGATTCGCCGCCAGGTCAGCCAGCGCTCGCGGCCGGCGAAGACAGGAATCGAATTGCTCACCTCGCGCTCTTCGATCAGTTCGAAGTGCGGCGCCAACAGCGCATCCAGTTCGCTGCGTTCGATTCCGAAGGGCGGTCCTTTCGGCGTCGATCCGAAGAAAAAAAAGCCCGCCAGCAGCGCGCCGGGCGTAAGCAACGCCGCCATCCGGTCGGCGTAGTCTTGCCAGCGGTTTTTCGGCAGCGCGCAGAGAAAAGCGCGCTCATAGACCCAGTCAGCGGAAAACGGCGGCGTGTACGCGAAGAAATCCGCTTCTTCGACGACGCCCGCATGAGCACCGAGTTGCGCGCGCGCAGCTTCGACGGCGCCGGCGGAGAAGTCGATCGCGCGCACCGGCCAGCCGCGTTCGGCAAGATAAAGCGCTTCGTACGCGCTGCCGCACCCGGGAATCAGCACGTTTTGCACAGTGCGCGACGCGACGAAGGTCTCGAACATCTCCGGTACGCCCGCCTGATCCCACGGCGTGAAATGCTGGCCGAAACGCTCGTCCCAGAAACCCGGCGAATTCGGATCGCGGTTCTCGAAATCGGGAACGTCTGAGTTCGTCGGATCGCTCATGTCGTGCGCCTTCAGTGATGGAGCCAGAACTGCGCGATCACGAAGCCCGCGCCCGCCATCGCGACGATTCCGCCGACAATCACGGTCGCGAGCAGGCGGTTCGTGCGCTTCTGCTCGGCGAGGAGCATTCGCATCAGGTCGTCGCTGCCGCTTTTCGGCGAGTCGTGGTGTTCCGCCAGAATATGGTGAATCAGCCGCGGCAGTTGCGGAATCGTCTTGCTCCACTGCGGCGCTTCCATCTGCAGGCGCTCGTACCAGCCACGCCAGCCAATCTGCTCGTTCATCCAGCGTTCGAGATACGGCTTGGCCGTTTTCCACAGATCGAGTTCCGGGTCGAGCGAGCGCCCGAGCCCTTCGACATTGAGCATGGTCTTTTGCAGCAGCACGAGTTGCGGCTGGATCTCGACGTTGAAGCGGCGCGACGTCGAGAAAAGGCGCATCAGCACCTGCCCGAGCGAGATGTCTTTCAGCGCGCGGTCGAAATACGGCTCGCACACCGCGCGAATCGAGCTTTCCAGTTCCTCGACGCGCGTGCTAGGCGGCACCCAGCCGGATTCGAGGTGCAGCGTTGCGACGCGGTGATAGTCGCGCTTGAAGAACGCGAGGAAGTTCTGCGCGAGATAGTTCTTGTCGAAGTCCGACAGCGCGCCGACGATGCCGAAATCCAGCGCGATATAGCGCCCGAAGGTCGCCGGATCGAGGCTCACCTGAATGTTGCCGGGGTGCATGTCGGCGTGGAAGAAGCCGTCGCGAAACACTTGCGTGAAGAAAATTTCGACGCCTTCGCGCGCGAGCTTCGGAATGTCGACGCCCGCCGCGCGCAGGGTAGCGACCTGGCTGATCGGCACGCCCACCATGCGCTCCATTACGAGCACCGTCGGCGCGGACAAGTCCCAGTACATCTCCGGCACGAGCAGCAGATCGAGCCCCTGAAAATTGCGCCGCAACTGGCTGCCGTTCGCGGCCTCGCGCATCAGATCGAGTTCGTCGTGCAGATATTTGTCGAATTCCGCGACCACTTCGCGCGGTTTCAGACGCCGGCCGTCCGCCCACAGCCGTTCGGCCCACGTCGCGATGTCGCGCAGCAGCGCGAGGTCGGAGTCGATCACGGGCAGCATGCCCGGGCGCAACACCTTCACCGCGACGGACTTGCCCGCGTGATCGCCATTCTTGATCTTCGCGAAATGCACCTGCGCGATCGAGGCGCTTGCGACCGGCACGCGCTCGAAATCGTCAAACAATTCGTCGATGGGCGCGCCGAGCGATTTCTCGATGATCGACACGGCCACTGCCGAATCGAACGGCGGGACCTGGTCCTGAAGCTTCGCCAGTTCGTCGGCGACATCGACGGGCAGCAGATCGCGCCGCGTCGACAGCACTTGCCCGAACTTCACGAAAATAGGCCCGAGGCTTTCCAGCGCGAGCCGCAGGCGGATCCCGCGCTCGATGTCGAACCTGCGGCCGAATGTCGTGATGCGCATGAGATAGCGCACGCGACGATCGTCGATGCCGCTCATCACCAGCTCATCGAGCCCGAAGCGGACGATCGTGAAAAAAATCTTGAGAAAACGCAGAAAACGCATGGTTCGAATTCGCTTCAGCTCGTTATTCGTGCGAGTCGCGCACAGACTCGCCGCCGGATCGCGCTGAGGCGCCGCTCGCCGGCCGGGACTGCTCGGATTGGCGCTCGATTCTCTCGATGCGCTTCTCGACGCGCGCGAGAGCATCGCGCGCCTTCGAAAGCTCGGCGTTGAACACGTCGAGCGCGCTCTTGCGCACGAGTTGCGGGCGCTCGTCGAGGAAATATTCAGTGAATGTGTCCAGCAGATTTCGTCCGGTGCGCAGTGCTTGCTCCTGCACCGCGCGCGCGATAAGGCCTGCGCGGTGCGCGGGCGCGTCGCCGATCACGCGCGCGAGGTCCTCTTCCGGATCCCAGCGCAGATGTTCCGCGAGCTTGGCAAGGGTCGTCGCCAATTCGGCGTCGCCCTCGATGCGAACGTGTTTCATCACCGCCGCCTGGCCGCCTTGCAGGAACGCGGGCAGCGCGTCGAGCGGCACGGCGATGGTCACGTCGAATGCGCCGGCTTGCGCCTCGGTGGTCGCCGCGAAAAGACCGTCGGGTTGCACGACGAGCGCTATCGAAACCGGCGCGCACGACAGCTTCACGCGCTTGCCTGCGTATGGTTTCAGGCGCTCGATCGCCCACGGCTCGCGCGCGAGCAGATGATTCACGGCGGCCGCGAACCCACTGGATGCGGTCTTCAAGGCGGGATTTGCTGCGGGACGGGCGGATTCGTCTGCGTTCGTCATCGGGTCTGAGATGAAAAAACCCGCGCGGGACACTTCTCGCGCGGGTTTCTATTCTACCTTCGCAACCGCTGATCACACTGACGGTTGCCAGCGCCTTGGCCATTCGGCCAAGGGCACGTTCGGGCTCAACTGACCTGCTGAATCCCTGCCAGCAGCCATCCTTCCTCGCCCGACTTCTGCTTCGACAGGTTCCAGACCTCGACGAACGGCTCCGCCGCCGCACCTTCCGACTCGCGGATCAGGCCGTGGAAGCGCACGCTCGCGAGATACTCGGCCGGGCGATCCTCGACGCCGAGCAAATCGGCGTTGAGCTGCACCACGTCCGTACGGTTCGGCGCGCTGCCGCGCGCGTCGACGTCGAGTTTCACTTCGGCGAACATTTCGGGCGTCGTGAACTCGCGGATGTCGTTGACGTTGCCACGATCCCACGCGTCCTGCAGACGCACGAAGTAGACCTTCGCGTTACGCACGAATGCTTCGGTATCGAAGCCCGCCGGCACATTCGGATTCACGGCCGCTTGCGGCGCCGGAGAATCGATGTAGTTCGCGCCGAAGCCGGTCGGCTGCTGCGGCACTTGCGGCGGGTCCTGGTTCAGGCTTTGGCGCGCGGTGGCACCGTAAGGCGAACCCGAAGCCGACCCGGCGCCCGCGTAGGCCGGCGTATTGCTGTTGCCCTGGCGCTTGCGCATGATAAAGCGGAACAGCATGACGGCCGCGAGCACGATCAAGGCGATCATGATCATGTTGGCCATCGCGCCGGCGAACGCTTCGCCGAGCCCGAAGTGCGACAGCAGCGCCGCGATACCCAGACCGGCCGCCAGACCGGCGATCGGTCCCAGCCAGCGGTTGCGCGCGGGTTGCGCCGCGGCCGGTGTAGCCGGTGCGGGCTGCGCGCGCTGGGCTTGCGCGGCCTGACCTGCCTGTCCCTGCTGCATGGATTGCGACGGCGGCGTCGTTTGATGCTGCTGCGTCGCCGTGGCCGACTGACGGCCCATGCTGCGGCCGCCGCCCATGCGCCGGGCTTCAGCCGATTCAGCGAAGATTGCGCCAGCCGCAATAACGCCAGCCAGCGCCAAGATTCCGGCCTTCCTGAAGAAGAGGTTCAGGAAACCCCGGGAGTGGGGTTTGCGCGAATCGAACATATCGAATCCTTTTGAGAGTGGAACATCAAAATTTTGTCCCGACGTGTAACGCTACCACGCCACCTGACAAATTGTAATATTCGACTCGATCCAGGCCCGCTTGTTCCATCATTGTTTTCAAAGTTTCCTGGTCCGGGTGCATGCGGATGGATTCGGCCAAGTACCGATAGCTCTCCGCATCTTTCGCCACTTTTTCGCCAATCCACGGCAAAATCTTGAAACTGTAGACATCGTACGGCTTCTTCAGCGGTTCCCACACTTTCGAGAACTCCAGCACGAGCAACTTGCCGCCCGGTTTCAGCACGCGCGTCATTTCGGCCAGCGCCAGGTCCTTGTGCGTCATATTACGTAGGCCGAATGCAACCGTAACCACATTGAAATAATTGTCCGGGAACGGAATCTTCTCGGCGTCACAGAGCAGCGCGGGCGTGAGCACGCCCTTGTCGATCAACCGGTCGCGGCCGACGCGCAGCATCGACTCGTTGATGTCCGTGTGCCAGACTTCGCCCGTCTCGCCTGCCTGCCTGGCAAAGGCCATCGCCAGGTCGCCCGTGCCGCCCGCGATGTCCAGCACCTTGTAGCCTGGCCGCACCTTTGCCTGCCCGATCGTGAAGTGCTTCCAGATCCGATGCAGTCCGCCGGACATCAGGTCGTTCATCAAGTCGTAGTTGCTCGCGACGGAGTGAAACACGCCCGCCACTTTCTTCGCCTTGTCCTGCTCGTCGACCGTTTCGTATCCGAAGTGGGTCTTGCTCATCGCGCTTTTTCCTCGCCTGTTGTTCGTTCTTTGTGTGCGCAATAGTCGCGCCGGCCGTGCGGCTTTATGCCGCGGCCTTTTTGCTCAGTGACAGTGGCCGCCGGATGGTTTCGCGGCCATCGGTGTGTCGCGGTCCATGCCGGCGGCTTCGAGTTTCGTCAGATACTCGCGCCACAATTCGTCCTGACGCGTCGCCAGATGGTGCAGGATGTCCCAAGAATAGATGCCGGTATTGTGCCCGTCCGAAAAATTGAGTTGCAGCGCGTAGTGCCCGACCGGATCGATGCCGATGATCGTCACCTCGCGTTTGCCGGTCTGCAGCGTTTCCTGTCCTGGGCCGTGGCCCTGCACTTCGGCGGAAGGCGAATAGACGCGCAGAAGCTCGAACGGCACGCGATACGACACGTCGCCGTACTGCAGTTCCAGCACGCGGGATTTCGAATGCACGACGACGCCGGAGGGAATCGGCGTCGTGGAAGTGAGTCCGCTCATGATCTCGTCTTATTGATGACCGAACGCCTGGTTCAGTTCGTTGCGCACCTGCTCGCGCAAGAGCGTCGCCTGGGCGCGGCGCTTCGATAGCTGCGACTCGGAAACCGTGCGCTGGCGCGGCGCCCAGATCGGCAAAGGGAAGCGGGAATCGTTGGAGAAACGTGGAATGACGTGCCAGTGGACGTGCGGCACCTGATTGCCGAGGCTCGCCAGATTGATCTTTTCGGGCACGAGCACGCGTCGCATCGCGCGCTCGACGCCGTTGACGGCGGTCATCACGCGCGCGCGATCGCCGTCCGGCAAATCGGACATTTCGGCGACATGCGCGCCCCAAACCACGCGGCACAGGCCGGGCCAGTCGGGCTCATCGGCGAGGACGACGCGCAACGCGTCGTCCGACCACAGCACTTCGCCGCCGTCTTCACGGCAAAACACACAGTCCATCTCATACCTCTAGCGAATCAAGCCACGATTTCGCTATTACACCAGCACGCGCTCGATACCGCCATTGTTCGCGTGTTCGACGTACTGTTCCATCCAGTTCTCGCCGAGCACCTTGCGCGCCATTTCCACGACGATATAGTCCGCCTCGACGTTGGCGTCCTCGTTGTAGCGCGACAAACCTTGCAGGCAGGACGGGCAGCTCGTCAGGATTTTCACGTCCTGACCGTTCGGCTGAGGACCGTCGCCCGCCTTGAGCACGGAACCCGGTTGCGCACCCGCCGCGCCGGCCGCCGCGTTCCCCATGTTGATAGCGTTCGCGCCCGCTTCCGCGACGAGCGGAATGCCGCGCAGCTTGGCCGCGCCCTTGCGAATCTCTTCTTCCTTGCGAAAGCGCACTTGCGTCGAAATGTCCGGGCGCGTGACCGCGAGCGTGCCCGATTCGCCGCAGCATCGATCGTTCTTCTCGATCTTGTAGCCGTCGTGTTCCGAACCCATCAGTTCGTTCACTAGCTTGACCGGGTCCATCGTCTTGATCGGCGAGTGACACGGATCGTGATACATGTAGCGCGTGCCGGTCACGCCGTCGAGCTTGATGTTCTTTTCGAGCAGGAACTCGTGAATGTCGATGATCCGGCAGCCAGGGAAGATCTTCTCGAATTCATAGCCCGCGAGCTGGTCATAGCACGTTCCGCACGACACGACGACGGTCTTGATATCGAGATAGTTCAGCGTATTCGCGACGCGGTGGAACAGCACGCGATTATCCGTGACGATCTTCTCGGCCTTGTCGTACTGACCGGAGCCGCGCTGCGGATAGCCGCAGCACAGATAGCCCGGCGGCAGCACGGTCTGCACGCCCGCTTCCCACAACATGGCTTGCGTGGCGAGTCCGACTTGCGAGAACAAACGCTCCGAGCCGCAGCCGGGGAAATAGAACACCGCTTCCGAATCGACGGTGGTCGTTTTCGGATTGCGGATGATCGGAACGATCTTGTTGTCCTCGATATCCAGCAGCGCGCGCGCCGTCTTCTTCGGCAGATTGCCCGGCATCTTCTTGTTCATGAAGTGGATCACCTGCGTGACCACAGGCGGCTTGCCGACCGTCGCGGGCGGTTTCGCCGTCTGCTTCTTCGCGAATTTCTTCAGGATGTCGTTGCCGAGGCGCTGTGCCTTGTAGCCGACGCCCATCATTGCGGTGCGCGCGAGGTTGATCGTCTGCGGATTGGTCGCGTTCAGGAAGAACATGCCGGCCGCGTTGCCCGCGTTGAACTTCTTCTTGCCCATCTTGCGCAAGAGGTTGCGCATGTTCATCGTGACATCGCCGAAATCGATCTTCACCGGGCACGGCGTCACGCACTTGTGGCAAACCGTGCAGTGATCGGCGACGTCGTTGAATTCGTCCCAATGCTTGATCGACACGCCGCGGCGCGTCTGCTCTTCGTACAGGAACGCTTCGACCAGCAGCGATGTCGCGAGAATCTTGTTGCGCGGGCTGTAGAGCAGGTTCGCGCGCGGCACGTGCGTCGCGCAGACCGGCTTGCACTTGCCGCAGCGCAAACAGTCCTTGATGGACTCGGAGATCGCGCCAATATCCGACTGCTGCATGATGAGCGACTCGTAGCCCATCAGTCCGAACGACGGCGTGTACGCGTTGCGCAGGTCCGCGCCGTCGAACAGCTTGCCCTTGTTGAAGCGGCCGTGCGGATCGACGCGCTGCTTGTAGGCGCGGAACTCGCTGATTTCGTCTTCGGTCAGGAATTCCAGCTTCGTGATGCCGATGCCGTGCTCGCCCGAGATCACGCCATCGAGCGATCGCGCGAGTTTCATGATGCGCGCGACCGCATGATGCGCGTCCTGCAGCATCTCGTAGTTGTCGGAGTTGACGGGAATGTTCGTGTGCACATTGCCATCGCCCGCGTGCATGTGCAGCGCCACGAACACGCGGCCACGCAACACCTGCTTGTGGATGGCCTGCGCTTCGTCGAGGATCGGCTTGAATTCGCCGCCGTTGAAGATCTGGCGCAGTTCCGCGCGAATCTCCTGCTTCCACGAGATGCGCACCGTGCGGTCTTGCGCGACGTGGAACACGTTGACGGCCGGCTGCATGTCGACGCGATCCGCGAACTTCTCCGCGAGCGCTTCGTAGCCGAGATTGACGAGATAGTGCTGCGCCTCGCGCAAGGGCATGTCGAGCTTGTCGCCGACGAACGTCCAGCGCGCGCGCACGCGCTTCAAGAGATCGAGCGCCTGTTGCACGCGATCTTCGAGCAGCTCGGCGCTGGGGATTTCGTTCGCGTCGTCGGTCTTGCCGAGCGGCAGCTTGCCGGTGCGGAAGAACGCTTCGAGCGCATCGACGAGTTGCAGCTTGTTCTTCAGCGACAACTCGATGTTGATGCGCTCGATCCCGTCCGTGTACTCGCCCATGCGATTGAGCGGAATCACGACGTCTTCGTTGATCTTGAACGCGTTCGTGTGCTTGGCGATCGCGGCCGTGCGCGAGCGGTCGAGCCAAAAGCGCTTGCGCGCCTCGGCATTCACCGCGACGAAGCCTTCGCCGCTCTTGCCGTTCGCCATGCGCACGACTTCGGAGGTCGCGGCGGCGACGGCATCGGCGTCATTACCGACGATATCGCCGATGAGCACCATCTTCGGGAACGCGTTGCGCTTGCTCTTGGTCGCGTAGCCGACCGCGCGCAGATAGCGTTCGTCCAGATGCTCCAGGCCGGCGAGGATCGCGCCGCCCTGCTTCGACGTTTCGAACAGATAGTCCTTGATTTCGACGATGCTCGGAATCGCATCGCGCGCCTGGCCGAAGAATTCGAGGCAGACGGTGCGCGTGTGCGCGGGCATCTTGTGCAGAATCCAGCGCGCCGACGTGATAAGGCCGTCGCAGCCTTCCTTCTGCACGCCAGGCAGACCCGCGAGGAATTTATCCGTGACGTCCTTGCCGAGCCCTTCCTTGCGGAACGTGCGCCCGGCGATATCCAGATTCTCCGTGCGCAGCAGCTTCTCGCCCGGCGGACGATTGCCGTCGAACCAGTCGAGACGGAAACGCGCCACTTCGATGTCGTGAATCTTGCCGCAGTTGTGATCAAGACGCGTGACTTCGAGCCAGTTGCCTTCCGGATCGACCATGCGCCACCACGCGAGATTGTCGAGCGCCGTGCCCCACAACACCGCCTTTTTGCCGCCCGCGTTCATCGCGACATTGCCGCCGACGCACGATGCATCGAGCGAAGTCGGATCGACGGCGAACACGAAGCCCGCCTGTTCCGCCGCTTCTGTGACGCGCCGTGTGACCACGCCCGCGCCGGAGAAGATCGTCGCGACCTTGTGATCGACGCCCGGCAGATCCGTCATTTCGACGGGACCGAGCTGCTCCAGCTTTTCCGTGTTGATGACGGCCGAGAACGGCGTAAGCGGAATCGCGCCGCCCGTATAGCCGGTGCCGCCGCCGCGCGGAATCACGGTGAGTCCGAGTTCGAAGCACGCCTTGATCAGTCCGGCGATCTCGGCTTCGGTATCCGGCGTCAGCACGACGAACGGATATTCCACGCGCCAGTCGGTCGCGTCGGTGACGTGCGAGACGCGCGACAGGCCGTCGAACTTGATGTTGTCCTTCTGCGTTTCCTTGCCCAAGACGCGCGATGCACGTCGGCGCAACTCGGCCATGCCGCCGAACTCGGCGGCGAAGTCGTCGACGGCGCGACGCGCGGCGGCGATCAGCAATTGCACGCGCCCGGCGCGCTCGCGGCTGCCGGCTTCGTCGCTGTGCGCGGTGAGGTCGGCGCTGCGGCGCTTTTCGATTTCCGAGAGACGGTGATTCAGCGCCTCGACCAGCAGCGCGCGGCGCTTCGGGTTGTCGAGCAGGTCGTCCTGCAAATACGGATTGCGCCTCACGACCCAGATATCACCGAGCACTTCGTACAGCATGCGCGCCGAACGTCCGGTGCGGCGCTCGTTGCGCAGTTCGTCGAGCACGGCCCAGGCTTCGTCGCCCAGGAGCCGCATCACGATTTCACGATCGGAGAAAGACGTGTAGTTATAGGGAATTTCGCGCAGACGCGGCTCGTTATCGAGCGCCAAGGCGGCATGGGCGCCATTCGGATCGAAGGCTTGGGGTGCGTTCATGTTCGACGGTTCGGTATGCCGGCGCTCGCGCTATGAAAAGCGGAAAGGCCGACGATGCGCGTGGGGGCGCAAATTTTCGAATGAAACTTGTCTTGGCGAAGGCCGCCGGGCTCGTCACGGCGCCTTCGGTGTGCCCTGGATCAACGCCACGATCGCGCGTGACGCGCATGCCTTTCTGCCGCGGGATGCGACTCGCGGGAAACATGCGCCAGAAAATCGATCCGAAGCTGCCGGTGCATCTGCCGATCCTGATTGCTGATTCGTAAAAAGAAATTCTAACCCATCGCAGAGGCGCGCGTTCGCGGGCGCTAGCAGCGAGAAGGGGCTTTTGCGAGCGAATTCGCGACGCGTTAATGTCATTTTCGACGCTTTTTTGCACGACCGTCCGGACGGTCGAAACGCACTGCGCGCCCGGAAAACGCGCAGTTGGCGCTATCATTGACGCTTTCGCCCTCAAAAACCCGCGCGCACCGCTGCCGCGTGACGATTCCTCGCATGACACATCCCGACTACCTGAAAAAAGTGCTGACCGCGCGTGTGTACGACGTCGCGCGCGAAAGCGAGCTCGAACCCGCGCGCAACCTGTCCGCGCGCCTGCACAACCCGGTGTTCCTCAAGCGCGAGGACAATCAGCCGGTTTTCTCGTTCAAGATTCGCGGCGCCTACAACAAGATGGCGAACCTGCCCGCCGATGTGCTCGCGCGCGGCGTGATCACGGCGTCGGCGGGCAATCACGCGCAGGGCGTCGCGTTGTCGGCGGCGCGCCTCGGCTGCCGCGCGGTCATCGCCGTGCCAACGACGACGCCGCAAGTGAAGATCGACGCGATTCGCACGCACGGCGGCCCGACGGTCGAAGTGGTGCTCGCCGGCGAGTCGTACAGCGACGCCTACGCGCGCGCCGTGCAGCTTCAGGAAGAGCGCGGCCTGACCTTCGTGCATCCGTTCGACGATCCGGACGTGATCGCCGGACAAGGCACGGTGGCGATGGAAATTTTGCGCCAGCATCAGGGCCCGATCCACGCGGTCTTCTGCCCGATCGGCGGCGGCGGACTGGCTGCGGGCGTCGCGGCGTACATCAAGGCGGTGCGCCCCGAGATCAAGGTGATCGGCGTGCAGACCGAGGATTCCTGCGCGATGGCGAAGTCCATCGCGGCGGGCGAGCGCGTCACGTTGAGCGAAGTCGGCCTGTTCTCGGACGGCACCGCGGTGAAGCTCGTCGGCGAGGAAACGTTCCGCCTCTGCAACGAGTTGCTCGATGAAGTCATCACCGTCGATACCGATGCGCTCTGCGCGGCGATCAAGGACGTGTTTCAGGACACGCGTTCCGTGCTCGAACCGGCCGGCTCGCTCGCCGTCGCGGGCGCGAAGCTGTATGCGGAGCGCGAAGGCATCGAAGGCAAGACGCTCATCGCGGTAACTTCCGGCGCGAACATGAACTTCGACCGCATGCGCTTCGTCGCGGAGCGCGCGGAAGTCGGCGAAGCGCGCGAGGCCGTGTTCGCCGTGACGATTCCCGAGGAACGCGGCAGCTTCCGGCGCTTTTGCGAGCTGGTCGGCACACGCAGCGTGACGGAGTTCAACTACCGCATCGCCGATGAAAAAGCCGCGCATATCTTCGTCGGCGTGCAGATCAAGGCGCGCAAGGAAACGGCGCAGATGATGTCGGCGTTCATCGAGCACGGTTTCGCGACGGTGGATTTGTCGCACGATGAACTCTCGAAGCAGCACATCCGCTATATGGTCGGCGGACATTCGCCGCTCGCGCGCGACGAGCGTCTGCTGCGCTTCGAATTCCCGGAACGCCCGGGCGCGCTGATGAAGTTCCTTTCGTCGATGGCGCCGGACTGGAACATCAGCCTGTTCCACTATCGGAATCAGGGCGCGGACTACAGCTCGATTCTCGTCGGCATTCAGGTGCCGCAGTCGGACAACGCTGAGTTCGAGCGCTTTCTCGCGACGCTCGGCTATCCGTGGTGGGACGAAGGCGCGAATCCCGTCTACAAGCTTTTTCTGGCGTAGGAAGCAATGCCGAAGTTCACGCTCGAAGACAAGCTCGTCGTCGCGATTTCGTCGCGCGCGCTGTTCGATTTCGAGGAAGAGAATCGCGTCTTCGAAACCGGCGATCTCGCGCAATACGAAGCGTTGCAACGCTCCCGGCTGGACGAATCCGCGAAACCGGGCGTCGCGTTCGGGCTGATCCGCAAGCTGCTCGCGTTGAATGCGGATGAACAGCGCGTCGAAGTCGTGATCCTGTCGCGCAGCGATCCGATCAGCGGCTTGCGCGCGTTTCATTCGTGCCGCGAACATGGCCTCGCGATCGAGCGCGGCGTGTTCACGCGCGGCCGCTCGCCGTTCGCGTATTTGAAGCCGTTGCGCGCGTCGCTGTTTTTGTCGGCGAATCCGGACGATGTGCGCGACGCGCTCGCCGCCGGCTTTCCCGCCGCGCGCGTTTTGCCGGAAACGCCGCGCGCCGCGAGCCGTAACGCGGACGAGATTCGCATCGCGTTCGATGGCGACGCCGTGCTCTTTTCCGACGAAGCCGAGCGCGTGTTTCAGAGCGAGGGTTTGCGCGCGTTCGTTGGGCACGAGACGGATAAACGCCAGTCGCCGCTTCCCGGTGGTCCGCTCAAACCGCTGCTCGCGGCTTTGAACAAGCTTCAACGCATCGCCGACGACAGCGCGAGCAAATCGTCGATGCATATCCGCACGGCGCTCGTCACCGCGCGCTCCGCGCCCGCGCACGAACGCGCGATCCGCACGCTGATGGCCTGGGACATCGAGATCGACGAAGCGATGTTCCTCGGCGGACTCGACAAGGGCGAATTCCTGCGCGAATTCGAGCCCGACTTTTTCTTCGACGATCAAATTCGCCACTGCGAATCCGCTCGCGTCGTCACGGCGACGGGGCATGTTCTCAGCGGCATATCGAACGCATCATGACACCCGATCAATCTCCGCTCGGCAAGCCCGTCCACTACACCGAACAGTACGATGCGTCGTTGCTGTTTCCGATCGACCGCAAGCGCGCGCGCGACGCGATCGCCGTGCCCGAACGCCTGCCGTTCTTCGGCACGGATATCTGGAACGCATACGAGCTTTCGTGGCTGAACAAACGCGGCAAGCCGCAGATCGCGGTCGCGACGTTCTTCGTGCCGGCAGATTCGCCGAATATCGTGGAGTCGAAGTCGTTCAAGCTCTACCTCGGCTCGTTCGCGCAGACGCAGTTCGATTCGATCGATGACGTGCGCGCCGCCATCAAGCGCGATGTGTCCGCCGTGTGCGGCGCGACGGTTTCGGTGCAGCTCGCGGCGCCCGCCGATTTCGGCAAGCTCGCGATGGAAGAGTTCGATGGTTTGTCGCTCGACCGGCTCGATCTCGATTGCGACGTGTTCTCGCCCGATCCTTCGCTCTTGAAAGCCACGCACGACGAGGCGCCGGTCGATGAGACGCTGTTTTCGAATCTGTTGAAATCGAATTGCCCCGTGACGGGACAGCCGGATTGGGGCAGCGTGCAAATCCGCTATTACGGCGGGCAGATCGATCACGCGGGGTTGCTGCGGTATATCGTTTCTTTCCGCGAACATACGGGCTTTCATGAACAATGCGTCGAGCGCATGTTCATGGACATCATGCGGGAATGCAAACCGGAACGGCTCGCGGTGTATGCGCGCTATACGCGGCGCGGCGGGCTGGATATCAACCCGTTTAGAACGAACTTCAATTTGCCGATGCCGGATAATGCGAGATTGGCGCGGCAGTGAATGACGCGGCTCCGCTTCCCACGAATCAGAGCCGCAATCGCATTTACGCCTTCTTATAAGCCACGCAGTCCACTTCGACCTTGCAGTCGATCACCATCGACGACACGACACACGCGCGCGCCGGCGGATTCGCGCCGAAGTACTCCTTGAACACCTTGTTGAACGACGCGAAATCGCGCGGATCGTCCAGCCACACGCCGCAGCGCACGACGTGCTCGGTGCCGTAGCCCGCTTCCTTCAGAATCGCGATCACGTTCTGAATCGCCTTGTGCGTTTGTTCGACGATACCGCCGTTGATCACCTCGCCGTTTTCCATCGGCGTCTGACCCGATACGAACAGCCAGCCATCGGCCTCGACCGCGCGCGCGAACGGCATATGCGCGCCGCCTTGTCCCTTGCCACCTTCCACACCATAACGCTTCATCTTTCCAACTCCTTTTCCTGACTCAAACCCGTTCTCAAAACGCGCCCTGCGCATCCAGTTTCGATGCCGAACCGCGCGCCACAAAACGTCCCGCGCGCGCGCCGGTCACGGCTTGCTCGCGATACGTCAAAACGCCATTCACCCACACCGCGTCGATGCCGTCCGCCGCCTGCTGCGGCTCGGCGAACGTCGCGGCATCGCGCACGCGCTCCGGATCGAACACGACCAGATCCGCGTAATAACCGACCTTCACTTCGCCACGCTCCGTCAAGCCGAACCGTCGCGCCGACAAACTCGTCATCTTGCGCACCGCTTCTTCGAGTGGGATCAGCGCCGTGTCGCGCGCATAGTGGCCGAGCACGCGCGGAAACGCGCCCCACAAGCGCGGATGCGGCAGCGGATCGTTCGGCAAGCCGTCCGAACCCACCATCGTCGCGGGATGCGAGAGGATGCGCCGCACGTCGTCTTCCGACATGTTGTGATACACCGCGCCCGCCGGTTGCAGACGCTTACCCGCTTCCTGTTGCGTCACCTTCCATTCATCGGCGACTTCGCGGATCAGCTTGCCCGCCATCTCCGGATGCGGCGTCGACCACGTGATCGTGATGTCGATGTCGCCCGTCACCTGCTTCAGATCCAGCGTCGACGAACTGCGGTTATACGGATAACAGTCGCAGCCGACCGGCTGACCGTCGCGCGTCGCTTCGATCGACTTCAGCACTTCCGTGCTGCGCCCCCAGTTCGACGGCCCCGCGCACTTCAGATGCGAAATCACCACCGGCACGCGCGCATGACGCCCGACGCGATACGCCTCGTCCATCGCGTCGAGAATCGCGTCGAACTCGGTGCGCATGTGAGTCGTGTAGAGCGCGCCCGCTTTCGCGAGCGGTTCCGCGAGCGCCTGCAATTCCTCGGGCGGCGCGTTGAACGCCGATCCATACGCAAGCCCGCTCGACAATCCGAGTGCGCCGTTGTTCAGCGCCTCTTCGAGTTGCGCGCGCATTCCGGCGATTTCATCCGGACTGGCGCCACGATCCAGCCGGTCCATATGATTGTTGCGCAGCGCCGTATGGCCGATCAGCGCGCCGACATTCACCGTCGGACGCGCCTCGTTCACCGCGTCGACATACGCCGCGAAGGTCGGATATTTGAACGCGGCGGCGTCGCCGAGCAGGTTCATCGGATCGGGCGGATCGCCCTTGAGCGTCACCGGCGACGCGCTGATCCCGCAATTGCCGACAATCACTGTCGTTACACCCTGCGTGATCTTCGGCATCATCTGCGGCGAACGAATCACGTGCGTGTCGTCGTGCGTATGAACGTCGATGAAACCGGGCGCGAGCACGCGGCCTTGCGCGTCGAACGTTTGGTCGGCGCTCCAGCCCGCCAAACCGCCCGGCGCCTCGATCGCGACGATGCGCCCGTCGCGCACGGCGACATCGCGTTCCACGGCGGGCGCGCCCGTGCCGTCGATCACGCGCGCGCCGACGATCAGCGTGTCGGCCTTCAACGATTCCATGATCAGTCTCCCAGGGGTTGACGCTCGCCGCCGCCGCGATGCGAATCGAGCGCGTGCTTCATGCGGCGCAACAGTTCGCGGCTGTGGTCGGCCTGCTTGACGGCCAGTTCGGTGACGAGCAAATCGAGCGCCATCATCATCGCGTAGCGCGACGACGACGGCTTGTAGATGAAGTCCGTTTCGATCGCGATGACCGGAATCAACCAGTCCGCGAGCGCGCCGAGCGGCGACGCAGGCGCGGTCAGCGCGATCACGCGAGCGCCGTACTGTTTCGCGAGCCGGCAGCTTTCGACGATTTCGGGCGTCTGCCCCGTCACCGAAAGCGCGACCACGACATGCTCCTTCGACAACGTCGACGCCACCATGCGCTGCAGCAGCCCGTCCTGATACGACGCGACCGGCCGCCCGAGCCGCACGAGGCGAAAACGCATTTCGTCCGCAAGTGCGGTCGAGCCGCCGCCCATGCCGAACGCGTAGATCATCGAAGCCTGCGCGAGCGCATCGGCCGCCTGCGCGATGGGCGCGGCGGCGAGCGCGCCCTGATTCTGCGCGAGCGTCGCCTGCACTTCTTCGAAAATGCGCGCGGCGAGCGAATCGGGCACGGCATCCGGATCGCGCCTGAAAAAGCGCTGCCCGACGCCCGCCGCCTGCGCGAGCCGCAGCTTCAGTTCGCGCACGTCCTCGCAGCCGACCGCTTTCGCGAAACGCGTGACGGTCGCGACGCTGACTTCGGCTTTGTCCGCCAGCGCGCCGATGCTCGCGCGCGACGCGCTCACGATGTCGTCGAGAATCAGCGCGGCGACCTTGCGCTCGGCCCCGCGCAACTCGGGCGCGCGCTCCGCGATGCGTGCGACGATATCGAAACTGAGCGTGTCGGCGTGGCCGTTCATGATGGTTGCGAGGGTTTACGAGAAGCCTATGTTACTAAATAACATTTCCTTCCCGGATGCTACTTTGATTAACATAACACCGTCAACCTTGACGCACCTCGGATCGCGCACAGGGTTTATTTAAACGGACGATGGAGTGGCAGCACATGAAAGTTACAAACTATCAGAACGCGACGATCGACCCGTTCGGCAAGGGTCTCGGCATGGTGCCGGGCACGAGCATCCAGTTGAACGACGCGTCGCGCCTGCAATGGAGTCTGCTCGAAGAGGACGTGAGCCTGCCCGCCGCCGTGCTCTATTCCGATCGCATCGAACACAATCTGAAGTGGATGCAGGCGTTCGTCGGCGAGTACGGCGTGAAGCTCGCGCCGCACGGCAAGACGACGATGGCGCCGCAACTCTTTCGCCGCCAGCTCGACGCCGGCGCGTGGGGCATCACGCTCGCGACCGCGCATCAGGTGCGCGCGGCGTACCGCGGCGGCGTGCATCGCATCCTGATGGCGAATCAGCTCGTCGGCAAACGCAACATGGGCATGATCGCCGAGCTGCTGACGGACGCGAGTTTCGAGTTTTTCTGTCTGGTCGATTCAGCCGATGGCGTCGATCAGCTTGGCGAATTCTTCAGCTCGGTGCGCAAGAAGCTGAACGTGCTGATCGAGCTCGGCGTGCCGGGCGGACGCACCGGCGTGCGTGACGACGCGCAGCGCGATGCGGTCCTCGCCGCGATCGCGCGCTGGCAGGGCACGATCGAACTCGCGGGCATCGAGTTGTACGAAGGCGTGCTGCAGGACGAAACGAAGGTGCGCGACTTCCTGAAAAGCGCAGTCGATGTCACGCGCAAGCTGATCGGCGAAGGCAAGATCGCGCGCAAGCCGGCGATTCTCTCGGGCGCGGGATCGGCCTGGTACGACGTCGTCGCCGATGAGTTCGCGAAGGCGAACAGCGATGCGATCGAGGTCGTGCTGCGCCCGGGCTGCTATCTGACGCACGACGTCGGCATCTACAAGAAAGCGCAGAACGAGATTTTCGCGCGCAATCCGATCGCGAAAAAGATGGGGCAAGGTCTGAAGCCCGCGCTGCAATTGTGGGCTTACGTGCAGTCGATTCCGGAACCGGATCGCGCGATCATCGGGCTCGGCAAGCGGGATTCCGCCTTCGATGCCGGCATGCCGGAGCCGGCGAAGCACTATCGTCCGGGCAACGAAGCGCCGCGCGATGTGTCGCCCGACGAAGGCTGGGAAATCTTCGGCCTGATGGATCAGCACGCGTATCTGCGTATCAAGCCGGGCGACGACGTGAAAGTCGGCGACATGATCGCGTTCGATATCTCGCACCCGTGTCTGACCTTCGACAAGTGGCGTCAGATTCTCGTCGTCGATCCGAAGTATCGCGTCACCGAAGTGATCGAAACGTTCTTTTAAGCCTTCACCTCGACGGCGGCCAAAGCGGCATTCGCGGCCGCCACTTGCTGGATGCGTCCCTCGAACATGTGCAGCGCGCTCGACAAGGCCTCGATGGCCTCGTCGGGCAACGAAGCCAACGTGTCGCGCAGGAACGCATTGCGTCGCGGCAAACCTTCTTCGGCGATGCTGCGCCCTTGCGCCGTCAGCGCGACGTTCGATACGCGATTGTCGCGCGCGTCGACGCTGCGCACGATCCAGCCCAGTCCTTCCAGCGTCTTCAGTTGACGCGTCAGCGCGCCCGGGTCCACCTTCAAACGCTCGACGAGCCGCTTTTGCGACAACACGCCCGCGTGCTCATGCAACGCGAGCAGGATGCGCCAACGCGGCATCGGCTGACCGACGGCGACCTCGAAGGCCGACATGAACGCGCGATATGTGCGCCCGAATTGCTGCACCACGGCGATACGGTCCTGTTCATTCATGCTTCGATTTCCCTGATCATTCGGCGAGGATGACCGGCTCTTGCGGCCCTTTCAGGCGCACCGGCGGCACGCGTCGCGACTGCCACAACGACACCACCGCGACCACCGCCGCCAGCGCGAGCCCGATGTGAATCGCGGCCACGAGCGCCTCGCGCGCGGCTTCGAGCAGCATCGCGCCGTCATGGCCCGCCGCGCCCAGTTGCGAAAGCAGCGCCTCTTGACCTTCGCGATTGATGAGGATTTGCGGATCGGAGAGATCGCCGGCCCAACGCATCGCGTGATCTTTTTCGAGCGCGAGATTCACGCCGCTCGCATAGAGATGGGCGATGAGCGTGCCGGTGAGCGCCGTGCCGATCATCCCGCCGATCATGCGCAGCGATTGCAGCAGCGCGGTCGCGATACCGAGATGCGCGCGGCCCGCGGTCTGCTGCGCGAACACGGTGAGATTCGGCATCACGAAACCGAGGCCGAGTCCGCCAAGCAGCATGATCACGAGCAGCAGCGAGCGCGGCATGTTGTGCGTCGCGACGACGATGCCCAGACACGACACGGCGAGCAACGCGAAACCGCCGTAGAGCATCAGATTGGCGTTTTTCAGGCGCGTGACGATGCGCCCGTTCACGATGCTCCCGATCGTGATGAACACGACGAGCGGCGTGATCATCATGCCCGCGTCTTTCGGCGACATCCCGAAGCCGCCCTGGAACAGCAGCGGCGCGTAGAAGAGCAGCGAGAACATGGTGAAGCCGCCGAGAATCGCAAGCGTGAAGAGCGCGGCGAGCGCCTTGTTGCGAAACATATCGACGGGCAGGATCGCGTATTCGCAGCGCATTTCCCACTTCCACAGCGCAAACCCGGCGGCGACGCTCATCGCGAGCACCGCGACGGTTTCTGCGCCGAAGCCGTGCTTCGGCAGCATTTCGACGAACAATTGCAGCGCGCCGAGCGCCACCGCGATCAGCACGGCTCCGGGCCAGTCGAGACGCATCTTGCCTTCGTGCTCGACGTGCCGCAGATGCGGCAGGAAACGCCACACGAAATAGAGCGACACGATACCGACCGGCAAATTGACGTAGAACACCGAGCGCCAGCCGTAATATTGCGTGAGAATGCCGCCGAGCGACGGCCCGACCGCATTCGCGATGCCGAACGCGGAGCTCATCAGCACTTGCCAGCGCAGGCGCACGACGTTGTCGGGAAAGAGATCGGCGATGCACGCGAACGCCGTGCCGACGAGCATCCCGCCGCCGATGCCCTGCAGCCCGCGCGCGAGCACGAGGAACATCATGCTGTTGGCGCGCCCACACAGCACGGAGGCGACGGTGAACACGACGATCGACGCGATCACGAACGGCTTGCGGCCGTAGTAATCGCCGAGCCGACCAAAAATCGGCACGGTGACGACGGAAGTCAGAAGATACGACGTGGCGACCCACGCGTAGAGATCGAAGCCCTTGAGTTCGGCGACGATCGTCGGAAGCGCGGTGCCGACGACGGTCTGATCGAGCGCGACGAGCATCGCGACGAACGAAATGCCCAGCATCGCCATGAGCGATTCGCGGAACGGCAGAACCTGTCCGCTGGAATGATGCTCGGCTGTGTGAACGGCCATCTTTTGTAGGCGCAATGATTGACTAGTCAACGGAAATAGAATCATAGCACGGGCGCACACTCTAATTCTGCGTGTTCACTCACCTTTCCCCGGATAGAACCAACGCATGGAACCGACGCCGATCATCACCTCGCCGCTCACGACCGAAGATTTCGCGGCCTTGGCGCACGCGAAGGAATTGCTGGAAAGCCCGTCGCTCACGATGAAGCTGGCGAGCGTCGTCGGCGCGCCCATCGAGAAGCTGATGGGCCGCCTGCCGGCCGCCGCGCAGGTAAAAGTCGACGACGCGACGCAGCTCGCGCTGAAGAAAAGTCTTCAGGTCGCGTTGCGCACGCTCGGCAAAAGCGCGCCGTCCAACTCGCTACTCGCGCCGCCTCCCGACAAGCCGCACAACCTGATGCACAAACTCGCCGTCGCGACGACCGGCGCGGCGGGCGGCGCATTCGGATTGTTCGCGCTGCCGGTCGAGTTGCCGGTCACGACCACGCTGATGTTCCGCTCGATCTGCGACATCGCGCGCAGTGAAGGCGAGGACGTGCATCGCGTGGAAGCGCAATTGCAATGCATGATGGTGCTCGGCATGGGCGGCGCCAAGGCCAGCGACGACAACGCCGATCTCGGCTATTTCATCGTGCGCGGCGCGCTCGCGCAGTCGGTGTCGCGCGCGACGAACGAGATCGCCGCCAAGGGATTGAGCAGTCATGGCTCGACGGCGCTGCTCAAGTTCCTGCAGACGATCGCTTCGCGGTTTTCGGTGCAGGTCAGCGAGCAGGTCGCGGCCAAATCGATTCCGGCGATCGGCGCGGTGCTCGGCGCGATGGTCAACACCGTGTTCATCGACCATTTTCAGCAGATGGCGCATGGGCACTTCACCGTGCGCAGGCTGGAGCGGCGATACGGCGCGTCGGCCGTCGAGCGCGCTTATCAGACGATCGAGGTCCTCGGCGGGCGATGAGTCTGCGACGCCGATGTCGCCGCCTCGATGAACACGGCGGCGCGCGCGAGCGCGTCGCGCGCCTCGGGCATGAACGGCGTCCAGATCTGAAAGATGTGCGGAACATTGCGCCAGATTTCCAGCTCGACGCGCACGCCGGCCGCGCGCGCTTTGGTCGCCACGCGAGCGGCGTCGTCGAGCAGCAGTTCCGTGTCACCGACCTGAATGAACAAGGGCGGCAAACCTTCGAAGTCGCCGAACACGGGCGACGCGTAGGGATTGCGCGCGTCCGCCGTGCCGAGATACTGCGCGGCCACTTTCGGAAACACGGACGCGCGATACATCGGATCGCGGCCGTCGTTGGTGCGCATCGACTCGCCCGTGCAGGTCAGATCCGTCCACGGCGAGAAGAGTACGGCCGCGGCCGGAAGCGGATCGCCGGCATCGCGCAGAGCGAGAAGCGTCGCGAGCGCGAGGCCGCCGCCGGCCGAATCGCCCGCGATGACGATCGACTGTCCGGGCACATCGTTTTCAAGCAGCCGACGGTATGCCGCGACGCTATCGTCGAGCGCCGCAGGAAAGCGATGCTCGGGCGCAAGCCGGTAGTCCAGCGAGAAAACGCTGGCGTTCGCGCGGGTCGCCAATCCGAACGTAATCGCTCGATGACTGCGTGGAGAACAAAAGTAAAAACCGCCGCCATGAAGGTAGAGAACCGTTACGCGTGGCGGCGTCGGTGGCGTGAGCCATTCGCCGCGCAACGGGGCGTCGCCGCTCGTCTCGCGGATGTCGAGCCGCCAGCCTTTTGGCACGCGCGGCGTCCAGAGCCGGCGCGAAGCATAGCGGCGCGCGAGTTCGACATCGAGCGTGGGCTTCGCGCTGTGCGGGCGCATGCGTCTGCTGACGACCCAGCACGCGAAGGCACTTTGCCAACTCATCGGCGGCCGACGTCAATCGGCAGGCACCACCTGACCGCGTAGCTCGCCGGTCGGGTTCTCCTGCGTGTGAATGTTGAAATACCACTGACCTGCCATGAGATCGGTTACTTGCGGGTCGGTCAGCGTGGCTTGTCCTTTCATCGGGCTCGCGAGCGCTTTCTTGTCGACGGGCACTTGAACCTTGGCGTTCTGTCCGACCGGCGCGGGACCGTGGAAATGCGCCATCGTCACCGGCCCGGACAACTCCGCGTAAGTCGCGGTCCAGGTGAGCACTTTGGTGTCGGTGTCGAAGGTGGCGTCGAGGATGCCATGTCCTTTGCTCACGCGCGGCGGGACTTCGCTCGAAGGCTGGAGGTTTGCTTTCAGCGCGACTGTATCGGCATGCGCCATGCTCGCGGCGAGCGTCGTGAGGATCAGAACGGCTATCCAGCGGACATGTGGTCTGCATGTCGAGATCATTTTTGCTCTCCTGTTTGGCGGACAGGGCGTCTTTTGGGACGATGGCCGCCTCGCCATGGTAGAGCATCCGAATGCGGGGTGCATTTCGCCTCGCTGAAGTGGACGCCAATGCGAAAAGGGCGCCTTGCGGCGCCCTTCTCTAACTAGCTAAAGCTCGGTACTGCCTACACCACTTTAGAAGCGGTGACGGATACCGGTGTTGACCAACACTTGACGGTTGCTCGACGACGGACCGAATGCACCGTTGTTGTTGGCAATGGAAGCATACATCGGGGCGCCATCTGCTCCGCCGCCGGCGATCTGAGCCACGGCTTCGACGTGGAAGTCCGTACGCTTGGACAACGCGTACTCGGCCTGCAGACCGAACTGGTGGAAGTGGACCGACTCGGTCGGCTGATCGAACTGGGTGGTAGCCTTACCGAACGAGTACGTGTATGCAGCGCCCAGTGCCAGAGCCGGGGTCAGCGCATAACGGCCGTTGACTTCAACGTTGTTGATGTGCGCCGACTGGTTGTGGATCAGGGCGTCACCCGAATCGTTGTCCATGCGCGATTGCGTCCACAATGCGCCGAAGGTCATCGCGTCATACGAGTAGCTGGCGCCCGCGCCGAACGTGCGCTGACGCTGCGAAGCAATCGACACCGGGACGCCTTGTGAACCGATCGGGCGGAACTCGTTTGCGAACTGGTCGTTCGTCACCGAGCCGTTACCGTTGGTGATCGAGTTCACGCCGTTTGCTTGCATATATGCAGCACCGACCTTGAGCGGGCCATTCGCATAGCCTGCGCCAAACGAGTACGCGCGATTGTTGCTGAAGCCGCCAGCCTGGTTCGAGAAGCCGTACATGCCGCTGAACGAGAAGCCGGCGTAGTCCGCGCTCCTGTACTTGACAGCGTTAGCGATGCTGAAGTCGCTGTTCAAGTTATCGTTGCCGGCGAAGTGGCCGAAGTACGTGCCGCCCCAAGTGCCTGCGGCGCTCAACGGAGCGAGGTAGTCAACGACGCCATCGTACTGACGACCCAGGGTCACCGTGCCGTATTGCGACGACAGACCCACGAATGCCTGGCGGCCGAACATACCGTTCGACTCGCGGCCGTTATTGAGGTCGAAACCGCTTTCCAAAGTGAAGATAGCCTTCAAACCGCCACCCAGGTCCTCGGCACCACGCAGGCCCCAACGGCTTTCCTGCTCGTTACCGCTGGTCAGAGCGTGCAGATTCGACTTCCTGACGGGGTCGTTCAAAGGATTGGCGACGTTGTTCACGAACGTGAAACCCGTATCGAGCAAACCATACAGCGTGACACTGCTTTGCGCGTTGGCAGCGCCTGCGAACGATGCGGCCAAAGCTGCGATGGCCGTGACGATTAGATTCTTTTTCATACGTGTTCCTTTGCTGAGCCGTAAGGCTCGATGGGTTGCTTCAGGCCGAACGTCCGTTGAGTTCCGACTCGCGTACTCGCTCGTCTTGTCCAGCACCGATATTCGGCAGGACAAAGTTTATTGCCCGGTCTTTTTGAGAAGCCGACAAAGGAAGCACAAAAGCCTTTTCGAATAATTCGAAAGGTTTAATTTCAGGATGAATTAATGCTTACGTGGCATAGACTTACGTGCCGTTTGATTCGCGCTTCCCGCTCGTGCCCACAGGCTTCAGTTGCATTCATGCCACAGTGGTCACACCGCGACACCTGTCTCAGATCAGAACGCTCCGATTCCCCGGCATCTCATCGCACACTAAGATCGCGCACGCGAGGCGGCTTTCCAACCGCTTTCATCAATTCGCATATCAAAGCGTTCAAAAGCGCTTCTCACCTGAGCTTTCAATGAATCAACTTCAAGCGATGCGCGTCTTTCTGAAGGTGGCGGAAACCGAATCGTTCGGCCGCGCCGCCACCGCGCTGGATCTCTCCAACGCCGTAATAACACGCTACGTCTCGTTGCTCGAAGCGCATCTCAACACGCGCCTGCTGAACCGGACGACGCGCAGCGTCTCGCTAACCGAGGCCGGGCGCGCCTACGCAGATGGCTGCCGTGCGGTGCTTGAGCAGATCGAGGTAATCGAAGCATCGGTGGGGAACAGTTCGGTCGATCCTTCGGGTTCGCTCAAGCTCGTGGCCGCGGCGTCGTTTTCAATGCTTAGACTCACGCCAATGCTGGTCGGATTTCGTGAGCTATACCCGAAAGTGAAGCTGCGCCTGACGCTACTGCATCGCCCGGTCGATCTCGTCGCGGAAGGCTTCGACGTCGGCATCGTCGTGCCGCATCTCGTCAACAGCGGCACGCTGATCAACCGCCCGCTGGTCAGCGTTGCGGCGACGCTCGTCGCAGCGCCGGCCTACCTTGCGCGGCGTCACGCGCCCGCCCGGCCCACGTCGCTGACATCGCACGAGTTTCTCGCGCCGTCCGCGGACATACATGGGTCGACCTGGTCTTTCATCGGACCGTCGGGCGAGACGGAAACCGTCGAGCTCGATCCGACCTACATCGTGAACAGTTCGCACATGTTGAGGCAAGCGGCGCTTTGCGGAATGGGAATCGCAGTGCTGCCCGAGAGCTACGTGGCGCAAGATGTCGAGGCAGGTTTGCTTGTGCGTCTGTTGCCGGGCTATACGCTCAAGGATGCGAATAAGGAAGTATCGATCGTCTATCCCGGACGCCGGCATGTGTCGGCCAAGACGCGCTGTTTCGTGGATTTCGCGCTCGCCTATTTCCGCGATCGCGAACTCGCCGATGCGAATCCCGCGGCGCTTGCGGAATAAGAACGAACGCGAACGCATCGCGCGATTAATGAATGGCGGCGCCTTGCGCGTGAATACGCTCGACGAGTTGTTCGCATCGCGCGAGCAGAGCAAGTCCATCGCGATGGCGCACGTCGCGCGATTTCACGTGCAGATCGCGACGAAAATCCTCCAGTGCGCCAAGCAGCGGCCGATACTGCAACACGCTGGCCGCCCCGGTGACACGATGATGCCAATCGCGCAGATCATCGACCGTACCGCGATCGAGCAATCGCCGAAGCGCCACGAGATCGTCGCGGAACGACGACACGAACGCGTCCAGCAACGCCTTCACGGTGGCTTCGCTGCCCCACAGTTTCGCCATTGCGTCCAGATCGAGTTCGTCATCGTCGCGAGGCGGCACGATGGTCTCTTGCGCCGACTGCGCAGCGGACTCGGATGCGGGGTGATTGCTCACCCACCAGCGGTTCAGATGCTCACGCAAGGTGGCGAGCCGGGTGGGTTTCACGAGACAGTCATCCATGCCCGCCTCGCGGCACTTGCTCAACTCCTCGGGCGCCGTGCTTGCCGTGATGCCGAGAATCGGCAGGCGGCGCGCCGTGCCGGTTTCATTCGACCGGATGCGGCGCGCCAGTTCGTAGCCGGTCATGTTCGGCATGTGGCAGTCGGTAATCAGGAAGCCATAGCGCGTGTGGGCCAGCGCCGCGAACGCTTCGGCGCCATCGTGCACGACGTCGCAGGCGAAGCCCAGCAGCGAAAGCTGATTTCGGATCAGTTCCTGGTTCACCGGATGATCCTCGGCGACGAGCACGAGCTTGCCGCTGCGCAGGGCGGCTTCCCGCTCGGGCGCCGCCATCTTCTTTTCGCGGGAAAGCGTAGCGCCCGATGCGACTTGCGGCATGCCCGTTAATGCGGCGACGCAGGCCGCGCCGAGGCCGCGCCATGAAATCGGATTGACGCTCACGCGGATATCGTCTTCGAGAATGCGGTATCCGGTCGGCTTCGGCTTCTCGGTTACGTGAATCACACGCGAACTCAGCGGCGAAGCACGCGTGTGCGTATCGCTCAGAAAGACGATCTCGATGTCTTCGAGCGATTCGTGTTCCGATTGCGCGAGTTCGTCGGCCGTGCAGCGTTGCAATCGCAGACCGAGCGCCTCGCCATAGTGCATGAGCGCCGCCGCCACGCGGTCGTCCTCGATCGCCACGACGCCTCGCTTGCCGCGCAATCCATCGATCTGATAGTTCAAGGTCTCGATGGGCATCGTGAGACGAACGGTCATCGCCGTGCCGACGCCAATCGCGCTTTCCAGACTCATCGCGCCGCCCATCAACTCGACGAGACGATTGCAGATCGTCAGCCCGAGTCCGGTGCCGCCGAAGCGCCGCGTCGTGGAAGTCTCCGCCTGCATGAACGGCTCGAAGAGGCTCCGTTGAGCCTCCGGCGCAATTCCGATGCCGGTGTCTTTCACGCACAGTTCGATCACTTGCGCCGACTCGGTTTGCTCGACTGCGCGCACGTTGAGCGTGACATCGCCCTTGATCGTGAACTTGATCGCGTTGCTCATCAGATTGAAAAGAACCTGCCTGAGCCGCACGCTGTCGCCTTTGACTGTCGCGGCCACTTCCGGCGCCACGTCGACACGCACGCGCAGGCCCTTTTCATGCGCCCTTGCGGCGAGCAGGCCGACCGCGCCGTCAACGAGCTCGCGCAAATCGATCGGCGTCGACTCGATTGTCAGCCGGCCGGCCTCGATCTTCGAATAGTCGAGAAGGTCGTCCAGGATTTGCAAGAGCGCGCTCGCGGAATCCTGGATCATGCCGAGCATCTGCGACTGGTCGGGATTGAGCGGCGTATTTTCGAGTACTTCGACAAGACCGAGCACGCCGTTCATCGGCGTGCGGATTTCGTGACTCATCATCGCCAGGAAGTCGTCCTTCGTGCGCGATGCGGCTTCGGCGGCATCGCGCGCGCGCGCCAGCTCGTCGGAGCGGGCATGCTCCACGCTCGCGTCGGCCCAATAGCCGCTCCAGACCACGGCGCCGTCGTCTTCAGTGTGAG
This sequence comes from Caballeronia glebae, assembly GCF_001545035.1. Taxonomy (GTDB): domain Bacteria; phylum Pseudomonadota; class Gammaproteobacteria; order Burkholderiales; family Burkholderiaceae; genus Caballeronia; species Caballeronia glebae. Next base: position 3,885 of record NZ_FCOJ02000002.1, on the reverse strand, counting down.
CGACGAGATCCGCGCGAATCCAGCGGTGAACGCCTTCCACCGTCGAGCGAAACTCGGTATGCAGCGGTTCGAGCGTTCTGGCCGAGGCTTCGATTTCCGCAAGCAGACGAGCGCTGTCTTCGTCGTGGACGTGTGTCAGCGCGTGAATCGGATCGCCGGTCAGGGCGACGACGTCCAGACCCAGCAACTGCCGGGTATCGCCGCCGATGTAGGGAAGGCTGTACGCGCCGTCGCTCGCACGGCGCAACTGGAACACGACCGCGGGCAGCGATCGCGTCACGTCGTGAAGACGCCGCTCGGTCTGCCGCGCGTGCATTTCGGCGTCGCGAATATCCGTGATGTCGATCATCGTGCCGACGACGCCCGCCCGCTCCCCGTTCGACGCGTTGAACGCGCCCGTCCAGAAAAGGCCGTAGCGCGGGTGACCGCGGTCGCCGGCAAACTCCGCTTCGACTTCCTGACGTTGACCGGTAATAAGCGTCTTGTGAGTCAACTCGTGAAGCAGGCGGCTATGCGTGTCGCCCCACGCCGTCGCATCGAGACTCGTGCGCCCGAGAACGTCTTCGCGCCTCACGTCGAGCGCTTCCTCGAAGGCGCGATTCACCGCGACGTAGCGGTTTTGCATGTCTTTCGCGACAAGCGGATACGGCACCACCTCCATCATGGTTTGCTGGAAGCTGAGTTGCGTAGCGAGACGCTGCTCGGTCTCCATGCGCCGGGCCATCTCCTGCTGCAATCGGACAAACGCGCGCAGCGTCACGAACAACACGGCCACAACGCCGATGAGCGCGGGCAGCAGACGCAACGCCGGTATGTTCCAGGTCGTCGATGCCTGCGCCTCGGCTCGCTCGAACGCCCGACGGACCAACAGATCGAGCGGCTGCGGCTCGGAATGCATCGCATATTGAGAGGTTCCGGGCGCGCTCGGCGCGACGACCTTTTCGATTTCGCGATGTTGAAACGCCGATGTAGCCTCAGGCCCGTCGTTGAATCGCTTCGGTTCGAAGGTGACGCCGAGCGACTTCCCGATCTTTGCAAGCGCGACGTCCGTCGTTTGAAGCGACTGATCCGAGGCGTCTCCCGCCGCTTCGATCACACTGACGACGACCGGCTTCAACGCGCGCAAATAACCGCGCTCGGGCTCATCGAGCCTGAAGGCGGTTTGGAGGGCGCTGGTAGCTTGGACACGCGGTTCGGCCGCATGACTGGACGCTGGCGCAATCAGGTTGAAAAGAAGCGAAAGCGAACAAAGCGCGAGCAAAAATCTCAAATCGAACCCCTCGGATGCGAGCCGGCGCGTGCAACGACCGTTTCGCCGACTGAGCAAGACCATGAGGACGCCAATCCACAGCTTTATACGGCGGAGTGTCCCCGCGCTTCGTACTTGCCTATCGAGCGCAAAGGTCTTAAGTCTGACGCGCTACGCATCGGGATCGAATCAGAACCGTCCCAATTTGCTCCGAAGGTTGAAGATCGACGACCGCCACGCCGCTTCAGACCAGGCCGACCTGCTGAAGGTAGGCGACCAACTCCTCTTCGCTATCGAGTCCCAGCTTGCGCATGCCGGCACGCTTCTGTGTGGCGATCGTCTTGCGGCTTCGCCCGAAGCGCTCCGCGATCTCGTGAACGAGCAAGCCGCGCGCGTAGAGTTGGAACACCTCCCATTCGCGTCGGCTCAACACGCCCGCGCGCGCCGCCGACGTAGCCGGCAAACGGCTCACCGCCTCCTCCACGCATGGCGAAAGGAAGCAGCCGCCCGCTTCCGCCACGGCTATCGCGTCGCGCAAGCATTCGATGCCGTCGCGCTTGTCGACCACGCCGTCCATGCCGAGCTGAACGAGGCCGGCCAGCATTCGCGTCTGAGAGATCATCGTGAGCACGATTACCTTCGGCCGGTTTTCCTGCCAGGACAAACGCTTGAGAAAAGCGATCGAACTGCTTTCCCCGTCGATGCCGCGCATGCCAATGTCCGAGAACACAAGGTCACACGGCGTGGTATCGATCGCTTCGGCAAGCTCCAGCGTGTCTCGGGCGGTGGCGACCACGCGTATCGCGCCGTCTCGTTCCAGGAAGCTTTGAATACCCTTGACGACGACTGGATGGTCGTCCGCAACGATGGCTCGTTTCGGCATTTTTGTTTTCATTCTTTTGTGCGCTCTGTGGAGATCGTCCGGCACGCAACAGTCGTCGAATGGACTGCGCGTTGTCTCCATGCCGGCCTCTGGAGATTGCGCGGCGTGCACGCTGGTCGATGTGTCTAGATCAAGCCTCTGTCCGCGATAAATCGATACAAGTCGGCGTCTGTGGATAGATCGAGCTTTCGCATGGCCGCGCATTTTTGTGCGCTGATGGTCTTCACGCTACGGTCGAGTTCCTTTGCAATCTCGGTGACGTTCGCGCCTCGCGCATAGCGCTCGATTACTTCCAGTTCGCGGGTCGTGAGCCTCTGGCGAAGAAACCGCGCGTGCCCTTCGGAATCCGCGAGCGCCAGCGTGCGGCGTATAGCCGGCCCAAGGTAAGTCTCATTGGCGATGACCGAAACAATGGCGACGTAAATCAGCTCAAGCCGGTCCTCCTTGCTCAGGAATGCATGGGCTCCCGCTTCAAGCGCCCGTTTGACGAGCGCGGCGTCGTCGCTGCGCGACATGACGATGATGCGAACCTTGGGATACAGATTCGCGACATGCTCGATCAGTTCGATGCCGTCACCGTAGCGGCCGCCCGGCATGAAGTAGTCGAGGATGACGACATCGCACTCGCCGCGAGCGAGCGACTCTTCGAGCTGTGTCGAATTCGCGTGACGACTCACCACCTCTACATTAGGAAAATTCCCGGCAAGCCGCTCGATTGCCAGGATGACGAGTGGATGGTCATCCGCTATCGCCAGCCTCATCCGTTTAGCGTGCGAGAACACCTGGCTCTCGTTCCTGAACTTCATTGGCTCAGACCCCTTCCCGTCCTGCGGACTCGAATTCACATTAAAAAATAGACACTCAAGCATCGGGCATCGAATGATTTAGATACATAAGATGCATCTGAAACTAATTTCTCAAACCCTGATAATTATCCTAAACCGCGCGCGCGAACGAACGCGAATAGCCCCGGATCGTTTCTTACTCCGAGCTTATTCATCGCCTCGCGTTTCTGCCGGCTGATGGTGCGGACATCGCGATCGAGTTCTTGCGCGATTTCCGAAATCGAATGACCTTTGGCAAACAGACGGACGACTTCGATCTCTCGCAGCGAGAGATTTGGCCCCTCGGAAGCGAACTCCGTTTCCGTGCCCGCCTCCGCAAGCGCGGCGACGAACGAGGCGCTCACGAAGCGACGTCCGACGCTCGCATGTCTCACGGCGGTCGCCACGAGTTCGATCGGCTCGGCCTTGTTGACGAGGCTCATCGCGCCGGCATTCAAGATGGAACGCAAGATCGCGACGTTGCTTACGCTGGTGAGCACCACAATGCAGATGTTCGCGAAATCCTGCCGCACCCGGCGAATGAGACGAAGGCCGTCATTCGCGTCCATGCCCGGCTCGGGCATGGCGAAGTCCGTGACGAGCACATCGCACCGCTTGATCGCAAGTTCCGCCAGCAAAGTGCTCGCGCTATTCGCCTCACCGACGACTTCCAGTCCATCGGCGGCGGAAAAAATGGCTCTCATCCCTAGGAGAACGAAAGGATGATCGTCAGCCAATACTATTCGAAGCTTCAACAGGCCCCCCGGTTATTGTTGGTCTTGGCGATTCGCTTGGGGGAGCAACAACGCGCGACGGATTAATCCGAGGCGGCATGATTGACTACGCTTTTTTGCCTCTTTTGAATTCAGAGTGGGTGTTTGTGCGGGTCAAGGGCGGGCGGGAGCCCGGCGCAGCGAACCCTTGAGGCG
>NZ_FCOJ02000086.1 GCF_001545035.1 Caballeronia glebae | reverse complement strand
GAGCCGCTCGGGTGCGATGCCGCGCAGCGTCGCCGGCGCGATCGCGCGGCCCGCGAGAGCGAGATCATCGTAGGAAACCGGCGCGACGCGCGTATGCAATGCGAGCAACGCATGCAGGCCGCGATAGTGATCGAAAAGCGCCGTCGAGCACGCAAGTTCGCGCAGATTGCGGCGCTCGACCGCGCCGCGAAAAACCGCGATGGCATCGGCGATGCGAGCGTGGTGGCTACCTTCCGATTCCTCGCCGAGCGGCGCGACGAGCGTCAGCGCCTCGGCGAAGCGCTGCGCGGGGAGCCAGCCCGCCGAATGCAACGCGGCGATCGCACGTTTCAGCGCGGCCCCGGTTTCGCCCTGGCGCTGGAACGCGTGCAACGCGTCGGTCAGCGCCATTTCTGCGAGTCGCACCGATCCGCCGCGCGGATTGGGCAAGGCTTCGAACGGAACGGGCAGATCGGGACGAGATGTCATATCGGGCGCTCACAAGCCGGTTCGCGGCACGGCGATCGAACGTCGCCGTCGCACGCGGTTGAGTTGCGTCATCGACAGGCGCGCACGAGCCTCGTCGCACCTGCTTCAAGCGTATGCCTTAACGAGCCAGCGCGGGAACCGAATCCGCAAAGGCTTCTTGCACGTTTTATTCGCGTACATCGCGCGACGCCGGAAGCGCCGCAACGAATTCACCTTGCGTTGCACAACCCGAAAAATCGGCGAGCCGCCGATGGCTGCCCACGCGCGAAACGCGTCGTCATGCCGAACGCGGTCCGCAAAAAACGCGCGCCGCATGACGCGAGTCATGCGGCGCGGCAGAACGACAAGATCAGATCTGGACCATCTCGAAATCTTCCTTGCGGGCTCCGCATTCGGGACAGGTCCAGTTGATCGGAACGTCCTCCCAGCGCGTGCCCGGCGCGATGCCTTCCTCGGGCAATCCCGCTTCCTCGTCGTAGATCCAGCCGCAGATCAGGCACATCCAGCTTCTGTATTCCATACTTATGCCGAGTCGAATGGTCGGTTGAAAATAGGACATGATGGTACCGTGTTGCCGTGTCGATGCCTAGCAAGCGGGCCGCCTGCGGTGCGCGCATCGTGACATCGGTCGAAACGGCCGTCGCGTCGAAGTCCGGTGCCCAAGGCTAGCGCACCGGAAAAAAGTGCGCAAAGAAACCTTCCGGGCAGCGTTAGGCCGCATAATCAGACATGACCGAGCGGGCATTCGCTCACGCGCTCAGGGCGCGGACGAGTTCGCTTAGCGCCGATCGTCCATCCAAGCAATCCAATACCAAAATGTCCGCTTTTGCCATGACCGGCGATTCCCCACCGATCGTACTCACCTTCGGCCTGTTCGATCCCACGGGCGGCTCGGGCCTGCAGGCCGACCTGCTGACGCTCGCGAGCATGGGCTGTCACGGCGCGACCGTGCTCACCGGCTACGCCGTGCGCGATTCCGCGACCTGCGACGAAGTGACCGGCCTCGATCCGGAAACTGTTTCGACCCAGGCGCGCATGTTGCTTGAAGACATGCCAGTCGCCGCGTTCAAGATCGGCGCGGCGACGCGCGCGGAACTCGTGTCCGCCATCGCCGAAGTCGTCTCCGACTACGACGACGTGCCGCTGATCCTCGCGCCCGATTTCACGCTCGACGACGAACACGTGCTGTCCGCCGACGAACTCCGCGAATCGCTTGCCGATCTGCTCGTGCCGCAGACCACCATGCTGATTGCCGATCACGCCACGTTACTGCAACTCGCGCAGCCCGACAGCGACGCCGAATCGCCGACGCTCGATTCCGCGATTTCCCACATCCTGGCGCAGGGCTGCGAGTACGTGCTCGCGATGGAAACCGGCACGCATCGCCACGTCAACACGCTCTACAGCGAAGAAGGACTCGTGCGGCAGGATACGTGGGAACGCAGCGTGCAACGCATCATGGGCCTGACCGACACGCTCGGCTCGGCGGTCGCCGCTCTGCTCGCGAACGGTCAGGAGCCCGCCGAAGCCGCCCGCGAGGCGCAAGAATACGTGTTCCAGGCCGCGCGCGCCGCGTTCCGGCCGGGCATGGGCGCGTATCTGCCGGATCGCTTTTTCTGGGCGCGCTCGAACGATGCCGACGAAGAAGGCGAAGCGTCCTCGCTGCCGGATGACCCAACGGGACTGCCCGGAGAAGCTCGGCACTGACACACAACAAGAAGGGAGGCGACGCGAGCGCATGCCATACCGACTGCCCCATCTGCACAAGCCCGGCCCGCAAGGCGCGATCCGCATCGGCTGCGCGGGCTGGGGCCTGTCGAGCGCCGTCTCCACGAGCTTTCCGCACGAAGGCACGCATCTCGAACGCTACTCGCACGTGCTGACGTGCGTCGAGATCAACTCCAGTTTCTACAAGCCGCATCGCGAGCAAACCTACGCGAACTGGCGCGAAAGCGTACCCGAGTCGTTCCGCTTTTCGGTCAAGGTGCCGAAGGCAATCACGCACGACGCGCGTCTCGTCGATACCGAGTCACTGCTCGACGAATTTCTCCGCGCGGCCGGACAACTCGGCGACAAGCTCGGTTGCTGGCTCGTGCAACTGCCGCCGAGCCTGCCGTTCGATCACGACATCGCCGAGGCATTTTTCAAGGCGCTGCGCGAACGCACGAAGCTGCCGGTCGCGTGCGAAGCGCGCGAACATAGCTGGTTCACGAGCCACGCGGCCGCGCTTTTGAAGGCGCACCACATCGCATACGTCGATGCCGACCCGATCCCCGACGAGTGCGAGATCAAGCATCGCCCGGACACGTCGCTCGTGTACGTGCGGCTGCACGGCACACCCGAGCTCTACAAGTCTTCCTACGACTACACCTATCTCGACGAAGTCGCGCGCACGCTTCACAACCGCGCGAAAAAGACGGCCGAAGTCTGGTGCATCTTCGATAACACCGCCGAGGGCCACGCGCAGCCCAACGCGCTGCATCTGATGGAGCGGCTGCGGATTCATCACAAGTAAGCGTCTTTCTCACCCGACTACCCGAGGACCAGTCGTGGTGCGCAAGCCGGCAAGACGAGTCGCACGCCTGACTCAAAGCCTGATGTTCGCCTCGATGCTGATCCTCGCCGCACCGGCAGTCGCACAAGCCGCCTCGTCACCACACGGCACTACGCCCGCTAGCGATGGAATCTTCCTGCTTACGATCATCCTGAAGCACGACGAACCGAAGGCCCTACCGTAGGTCCATCACCAGCAGCAGTTGAAGGAGCAAGGCTACGTGAACTCTCCCGGCCTAAAGCCCGATGCTTCTGCGCCTCGCGACGCATGATTCCTGCTTCGTGGCGCACTGCCTGACCCACGCAGGGCGTGGATCAGGACTTATATTCGCTCCACAGGCAACTTCCGGCGTCCCACCGGTCGGAATGCTGTCCGTACGTCGGAACGCAATGCGCTTTTTTGGCTTCTCTACAAAGAAAGCTCCGTCGCGCAATGCCCCGATACCGAGGGTCTTAATGTTGATCCCCGCGTTATGGTCAGCATGCAGCGTCAAACCACAGCGTACACAGACAAAGCGACGGGCATCCCGGTTGTCCGCGTGGATGTGCCCGCACCGGGAACATCCTCTTGATGAATTTTGGGCCGGCACCTTGCCGACGAGTTTGTTTTTTTTCCCGGCCTTGTAGCGCAGAAACGCGTCGATTCTGCCCCAGCACGAGGCGAGGATCTTCCGGTTTAGACCAGCCTTCGCCTTCGCTCGGTTTCTGAGCCACTTTCCCGTGCGCTCGTCTTTCACCGCCTTCGGACGACGGCTCATGTTCCCGACCTTGAGATCCTCGAGCACAAAAAAGCGCGCTTCGCTGTTGACGAGCCGGTACGTGAGCCGGTGAGCGAAGTCGTTGCGCACGCGTGTAGCGTAATCCAGCCGTCGGGCAAGCCGTCTGACCAGTTTGCGGCGGTTCGCCGAGCCGTTCTGCGATCGCGCCATGCGCCGCTGATACCGCTTGGCACCGATCTCCTTGCGCTGCATTCGTTTCACGGTCAGAGGATCGAAGCGCAACTGTTCACCGGCGCTCGTGGCGACACAGTTGTCGGCCACGTTGCGGTCAAGTCCGAGCGTGACCCTCGCCAGCGTCGCGTCGTCGAGCGCATTCAACTCGTACGCCAATTCGTGCGGCTTACGCGCGATGACATTGCTTTCGTGCTCGTAGCAGAAACTCACAAACCATTGACCCGCAACCTCGCGGAGGACGATGCTCTTTGGCAGGCCAAACGGACGATGCGCCTTGAATGGCAACCTGCCTACGGGTTCGGCCTTCGTGCCCAGTTGGATGACCGGCCCCGCAGCAGTCTGGACAAAGCGGAACAGTTCCCCCGTCACGCGGACGCTGTTGAAGTCTCTTCGAGTGCGGCGTCGCGGTGCGTTCCCGAGCTTTTTCAGCTGACGTCGCTTGGCGTTCATCCAGCGTACCGCGCCGTTGCGCAGGATCTGACTTGGCACCTCGTACAGCCAGGGTGTGAGTTCCCGGTCCTTGAACTGCGCATAAGCCTGGTCGAGCGGGGCTTTGACTTCCGAATTACCCCAGACCAACTCAAGCCGGCGTTGTGCCGCGAACAGCCGATCTTCGCTTACTTTACTGTTGTAAATGAAACGCTGACAGCCAATCCATCGCGCGAGTATCGACGCCAATCCCGTATCAGGATAGGCCCTGAATCGAACGCCGGATTGGAGTATGGAAGACATATTGGTACTGTACATTCATACATGTAAGTGTCAAGCCAGTTCGCTTCGCATCGGACTAGAAAGCGAAGCTTCGGTTCGCCACATATCCTTCCTCCCGTGAACGGGGAGGATTGCTGGCTGCCTTTCAAGGCGTCTCCCCGCCGGGCGTCGAAATCGTGTCTCGGTACGTGATGATGCGCATCGCACAGGTCGTGAGGCTGCGCGTGCCCGACGACCGGTTACGCGAAGTGAACCACGCGATCGAGACCACTGCATGGGGCGGGTATCGGACGGAGTTTTATCCGACCTACGACTACAAGGCCGCCGCGCAGAAGTTGCGCGATGAGATGAACAAGTAGAGCGCTCGACGACTGGTATGGACGAAAAAAATCCCGCATCACTGCGGGATTTATTCTTGGCATGACGCGAGCCTCTTGCGAAGCTCACGCCGATGTAATCGGGCCGAAGCCTTTCTTACATGTCCATGCCCATGCCGCCCATGCCGCCGGGCATGCCGCCGCCCATGGGAGCGTCGTCCTTCGGCAGTTCTGCAACGGCTGCGTCAGTCGTCAGCAGCAGGCCTGCCACCGATGCCGCGTTTTGCAGCGCAGTGCGCGTAACCTTCGTCGGGTCCACGACGCCGGCTTCCACCAGGTCGCCGTACTCGCCGGTCGCCGCGTTGTAGCCGTAGTTGCCCGTACCTTGAGCAACAGCCGCCACCACGACGGAAGCTTCTTCGCCGCCGTTCGCGACGATCTGGCGCAGCGGCTCTTCCATTGCACGCAGAACGATCTTGATACCTGCGTCCTGGTCCGGGTTCGCACCCTTCAGGCCGTCGATCGCACGACGAGCGCGGATCAGCGCAACGCCGCCGCCAGCCACGATGCCTTCTTCCACAGCTGCGCGCGTCGCGTGCAGTGCGTCTTCGACGCGTGCCTTCTTTTCCTTCATTTCGACTTCGGTCGCAGCGCCGACCTTGATCACGGCAACACCGCCAGCCAGCTTGGCTACGCGCTCTTGCAGCTTTTCACGGTCGTAGTCCGACGTCGCTTCTTCGATCTGCTTGCGCACTTGCTTCACGCGAGCTTCGATGTTCGCGGCTTCGCCAGCGCCGTCGATGATCGTCGTGTTTTCCTTGCCCACTTCGATGCGCTTCGCCTGGCCCAGTTCAGCCAGCGTCGCCTTTTCGAGCGTGAGGCCGGTTTCTTCCGCGACCACTTGACCGCCGGTCAGGATCGCGATGTCTTCCAGCATTGCCTTGCGACGATCGCCGAAGCCCGGAGCCTTCACGGCAACGGTCTTCAGGATGCCGCGGATGTTGTTGACGACCAGCGTAGCCAGGGCTTCGCCTTCGACGTCTTCAGCGATGATCAGCAGCGGACGGCCAGCCTTCGCGACTTGTTCCAGGATCGGCAGCAGATCACGGATGTTCGAAACCTTCTTGTCGTGCAGCAGCACGAACGGGTTTTCGAGCACGGCGACTTGCTTGTCCGGGTTGTTGATGAAGTACGGCGACAGGTAGCCGCGGTCGAATTGCATGCCTTCGACGACGTCCAGCTCGTCTTCCAGCGACTTGCCGTCTTCGACGGTGATGACGCCTTCCTTGCCGACCTTGTCCATGGCTTCGGCGATACGATCGCCGATGGACGTGTCGCTGTTCGCCGAGATCGAGCCGACTTGCGCGATTTCCTTGTTCGTCGTGCAGGGCTTGCTGATCTTGCGCAGTTCTTCGATTGCTGCCGCGACGGCCTTGTCGATGCCGCGCTTCAGGTCCATCGGGTTCATGCCCGATGCGACGTACTTCATGCCTTCGCGAACGATGGATTGCGCGAGCACGGTAGCGGTCGTGGTGCCGTCACCTGCGTTGTCGCTGGTCTTGGAAGCGACTTCCTTGACCATTTGCGCGCCCATGTTCTGGAGCTTGTCCTTCAGTTCGATTTCCTTCGCGACCGAGACACCGTCCTTGGTGACCGTCGGGCCGCCGAACGAGCGCTCGAGCACGACGTTGCGGCCCTTCGGACCCAGCGTGACCTTGACCGCGTTGGCCAGGATGTTCACGCCTTCGACCATCTTTGCGCGTGCGGAATCGCCAAAAGTGACTTCTTTAGCTGCCATATCCAAACTCCTTGATTCGATTCAGTTTTCCGGCTTCGCCGCGGCGCTTGGGAAAGCGGCTCAGGCGAGCGAAGTCAGACGTACAGGAAGGATGCTTACTTGACCAGAACGGCCATGATGTCTTCTTCGCGCATGACGAGCAGCTCCTGCCCATCGACCTTGACGGTCTGGCCGGCGTACTTGCCGAACAGCACGCGGTCGCCCACCTTCACGTCGAGGGCGTTCTGCACGCCCTTGTCATCGCGCTTGCCCGGGCCGATGGCCAGGACTTCGCCTTGATCCGGCTTTTCTGCGGCAGCTTCCGGGATAACGATACCCGATGCGGTCTTGGTTTCCTGATCCAGACGCTTGACGATGACGCGATCGTGCAAAGGACGAAGGTTCATACACACTCCTCTCTTGATTGAGACTGAAAACGCGGGAAAACCCGTCCGTTGAGAACAATCTCGCCGGACGGCAATCTTGTTAGCACTCTCGTGCAGTGAGTGCTAATTATATGGACCGAATTTGACAATTTCAAGGAGGGATGCGGCGAGACGGGGCAGGAAAATCCCGTAGGACAGAAGATTCGAAGAAAAGCGGTCGCCTCAATCGCTTGTGTATAGTCGATTGATGCGATCAATCACCCTCGGGATTTGATCGATGCGCCTCTGCCTTACCTTTCGCGAAAAAGCACCGAAGAGACACATCGCGGCGCGCCGCGTTCCCGAATCCGCGCGACTTCACCTGTCTCCAGCCGCAGCCCGGCGGCCTTCGGAACACCTCTTGCGCCCGCTCACTACAGTGGAAACCGCGAATCCAACGATCCCTTCCAACTCGCCCTTTTTCATCGATCACTCCAGCCGCACTACAATTTGCGTCTGCCGTTGACACAAATTCTGGATCCGCCGTCTCATGCCCATGCCGTCGCCGCGCCTCGTTTTCGCTTCCCTCCTGCTGATCGCGCTCACCGCCTGCGCAGGCTCCAGCTCAGTCGCGCCGAGCTATCAGCAGGAGCTGTTCAGCACCGGCGCGAGCCCGTTCGCGCACAACTTCGACGCCACGGTCAACGAGACCTGCGAAGCTGCGCGCCGGGCGCTGTTGTCGCAAGGCTTTCTCACGACGATGGGCCAGCCCGACACCGTCGACGCCACGAAGAACTTCCAGCCGAGCGCCGAGACGCACGTCGTCGTGTCCTTCCATGTCGTGTGCACGCCCGGCGAAAACGCGACGAATCAGAGCATCGCGTATGTGAACGCCGTGCAGGACGGCTATGCGCTCAAGAAGAGCGACACGTCGGCGAGTGTCGGCTTGAGCGTGCTCGGCTCGCTGTCGCTGCCGATCCGCTCGAACAGCGACGCGATGGTCAAGATTTCGAGCGAGACCGTGCCCGCGGGCAAGTTCTACGACCGCTTCTTCGGCCTGATGGGACACTATCTGAGCACGGTGCCGCGCAGCGCGCCCGTCGCGGCCGACGAAGTGAAGAGCAAGCCGCTCGCGCCCTCGATCATCGTGAGCTCGCCCGAGTTGACGCCGACGCCGATCGTCGTGCAAACGCCCGCCGCCGCCACGGCGATCCGGGCGCCGGATGCGGCCGCGGCGCCATCGGCTTCGGCGGCCACCGCGACCCACTAAGTCACGCGCGTCGTCAGTTCGGCACGTTGACGACGCCGGCCGTCACCGAGATCGCGTTCGCGCCGGGATCGGTCGCGATCGGCGGCAGGTTCGACGTCGCAAGCGGGGGCGCCGATCCCGCCGTGCCGCCGCGCGCGACCGTTCGAACCACCTGGGAAGGCGGCAGCGGCGCGTTGTTCTTCAGGTGATCCCACATCAGGTTGAGCGCCTGAATGTTGTAGTAGTGGACCGGAATGAAGCGCGTGTCGAAGCCGGCCACGCTCAGGAACGCGTCGAAGTGTTGACCGTTCGTGATCTCGTAGAGCGAAAGCTGGCTCTTGCTGCCCTCCGCCACCCGATTCGCGCCGAGATACGGTCGCGACGCGTGATTGATCGGCACGAGCGCATCCGCGCGGCCCTGCACGATGATCGCGGGCTTACCGCGCAGATTCGCGTTCACGCGGATCGCATTCACGCTGTCCACCATCGTCGGGTTGCCGTTCGTCCATAACGCGCGCAGGCAAGCGGCGCCCGCGTAGCTGGCATCGGGCGTCGCGAACCGATGATCCGCCGCGCCCGCCGTTCCCGCGTTGTAGACCAGATTGATGCCGTTGGTCGGCGGCACGCCGTTGCCGTTGCCGAACATCGTCGACATCGGCGAGAAGAGCGGCGTCACGCCGGCCGCGCCCGTCGCGGCGTTGGTCGTGCCGAAGCTGAAGTCGCAGAGATTGTCGAGCACGCTCGCCTTCATATAGGCGTCGGCGTAAGTGACGGCGACGGCCGGAACCGCCTGCGAGTCCCACATCGGCGCCTGCAGCGTATCGGAGTCGGTCTCGTAACCCGCCTGATGCAACTGGCTCAGCGCGTCCGTGGCCTGCGCGACCGTGGCGCCGCCCGAGACGAGGCCATTCGCGGCGAGCGTCGCGCAGCGCGCCGTGCGGATGGCATTGGTCGTGGCGGGCAAAAGCGTCGCCAGATACGGCGCGCCCGCCGCCGCGGGTGCGAGCGCCGCGCACGGCTGGAGCAAGTTGGCGAGCGTCATGTAGTCCGCGAGCGGCCTGCCGAACGAGCCGACCGGCACGCCGCCCTGCCGCACCGAAACCTGCGACGGCAAGTTCAGATTAATCTGCGGCTCGCCGACGACGACCGCCGTGATCCAGCCATCGGTGTCCTGCTCGGCCGCCGCCAGCGATGCGCCGCCGCCATTGCTCACCGATGCCGCGATCGTCGTGATATCGCCCTTGCTGTAGCGCACCTGATGCGTCGATCCACTGACCGTGCCGAACATGTCGTTGAGCGCCCAGTATGCAAACTGGATCGCCTGCAAGGTGTTCTTGCCCCAGTCCTTTTCCGGGTTTTGTTGCGAATGCGCGTGCTTGTACGCGTAGCGATTCGGGAACGCCGCGTTGAACGACGAGAGCGCCGACGCGCTCACGTTCGCCTTGAAGATCGCCTTCGTTCCGGCGAGGCTCGTGCTCGCGAGCGTGCCGTCGATGAGCGTGACGAGCGTGGTCGAAATCTCCTGGGCGCCGTTGCCGCCGCCTTTGTCCGTGTAGGCGACCGCGCAGCCGCGTTTCAGGCCCCACTCGCCCGCCGCCGAGATCGCGCCGTAGACGCCGCGCGATCCCGATGACGTGGCCGTGACGATGCACGGCTGATCCGGATTGAAGCTCGCCGGGATCTGCACGAGCAGGCTGACGTTCTGCGTGCCGCTGCCGTCGTCGGCATAGGCGATGTATTCCTTGCCCGCGATCTTGCCTTCGCCGAGCGAGTCGTTGCCGTTCAGGTCGATATTCGGCCCCCAGAAGCGCCCGTAGCCGCCGGTCGCCGACATGTCGACGAGCGCGCGGTAGTTCGAATAGATCGCGAGGCGGCGCAATTCGGCTGCCGTCGGCGCGGCGGGCTTGGAGATCGTGGGCGCGGTCGCCGACGCGAGGCCCGTCTTGCCGAGACCGGCGGTCAGCAGGTCGTCCGAGACGCCGTCGTAAGTCTGGGTATTGACCGAGCCGGAGATGAAGGTCGGCAAGGTATTGGTCGGCTGGCCGCCGCCGTTGTTGTTGTCGTCATCGCCGCCATGGCATGCGGCGAGCGTCGCTGCCGCGAGCACGGCCAGCGCGCCGAGCGCGGCCGTTCGCGGCACCTTCTGCCAAGTCTGCAACCCCGGGAAACGCGCGAGTCTTTTCATTTGAGTCTCCGCCATCCGTTCCGATTGAGTGATGCGATTTTCCGCGCGCCACACCCGCGAGACGCGCGATCGACCATGCAAGTATCGCGCTTATCGAACGACCGTCACAGCCGAATTCATGCTCGTACGCGCCGGCTGCGAAAGCGCCAAACGACAACGGGCCCCGGCGACGCCGGAGCCCGTTCAAACGCCCGCCAGACGAGCAAAGCCAGCGGCATCGCGAGATGCCGCCTACTGCCTGAACTGCGTGTTATTGCCCGCCGCCCTGGACGCCGAGCGTGATCTTGTTGCTGACCGATTTCACGCCAGCCACGCCCTTCGCCGCTTCTTCCGCCTGGGCGATCTGGCCGCCTTCCGGCACCGTGCCGGTCAGCGTCACCGCGCCACTGCGCGCGCGCACGTACACGTTCGACACGTCGAAGCCCGGCACCTTCGACAGCGCGCGGCGCACGTCGTAGCCGAGCTTACGGTCGGTCTTCTTGGTCGTGGATTTCTGGGCCTTGGCCGCTGCTGCCGAGTCCGTGCTCGTGGCCGCCGCGTCGCTCGATTGAGCATAGGCGCTCGAAGCCACGGCCACGCACACCACCACGCCCAGCGCCTTCAACAGATCGACTGCTTTCATGATTTCTCCTTTTGTTTCGCTTGTTGACTTCGCACAGTTGCTACTTCGCTCGTTTTGCACTTCAAACCCGGGCCGCATCCCAGCGGCTGGACGACGACATCCGAGCGGCTGACCGTGGCCACGCGCTTCCGGTGCCCGAAATGGGCGCGGGAATGGCGGCGGCAAGCCGGCGGATGCGGCTCACGGTGCTGCGAGAGACTGGCGGACGAAACAAAACACGGCCGGTTGGTCGGGCGATGACACCCGTTGGCTCGAATATGACCTGCCGCAAGGCACCTGCTTGGCGCGGTCCGCGAACCCATATTCCGGGCTGCGGCGCGCGAGGGCCTTGTCGTGCGGCGGCGAACGTCAATTTAGCCCAGCGCGGCCATTAGCGCAAAGCATTTAACGACGCGGCCATCCGCGAAGCCGCGCACAAACAACAACGCCGCCGATGACTACACACACCTGTCACACGAGGCGCGGGGCTCGCCGCCGTCCGGGCGGCAATCGATCTCATGTACCATCGACGCCATGCCGGCCGCCTCGGGCGCGCCACTCGCGCGTCTCGCCGAACACGTCCGTGGCGACGTCCGCGCATCGCGATCGGGTAAGCTCGCACGCACGAAGTTTTACAACTACCGACGAGATGACCGACCCTTCAGGAAGCAATCCCGGCCACGATCCGGACGTCCCGCCCAAACGCAAGCCGCAGCCGAAAATCGTCGCGCGCTTTGTCGCAATCTCCTGGCGCGATCTCGCGCTCACCTTCGGCCCGATTCTGCTCGTATGCGCGGTCGCGCTGTATGCCGCCGTGCGCCTGATCCAGCCCGCGCCGCCGAGCACGCTGACCATCGCCGCCGGGCCGAAAGGCAGCTCCTTCTGGACCAGCGCGCAGAAATACAAGACGATCCTCGCGCGCAACGGCGTCACACTCAACGTCCTGGAGACGCAAGGTTCGCTCGACAACCTGACGCGCCTCGAAGATCCGAATTCGAAAGTCGACGCCGGTTTCGTGCAGGGCGGGCTGACGAAGCCCGGCGCGACGCACGACAATCTGGAATCGCTCGGCAGCGTGTCCTACGTGCCGCTCGCGGTTTTCTATCGCGGCGCGACGGTCGTCAGCCGTTTGTCGGAGCTGAAGGGCAAGCGGCTCGCGATCGGCGCGGAGGGCAGCGGCACGCGCGTGCTCGCGCTGAATCTGTTGAAGGCGAACGGCATCGAACCGGGCGGCGACACCGAGCTGTTGCCGCTCGCCGGAGACGAAGCCGCGAAAGCGCTCGAAGACGGCCAGATCGACGCCGTCTTTCTGACCGGCGACTCCGCGCAGCCGCCGACGATGGCGAAGCTTTTGCGCACCTCCGGCATCCGCTTCATGGATTTCGCCCAGGCCGATGCCTACGCGCGCCGCTTTCCGTACCTGACGGAAATCGAGTTGCCGATGGGCGCGTTCGACTTCGCCCGCAACCTGCCGCCGCGCGCGGTCCACATGATTGCGCCGACGGCCGAACTGGTCGCGCGCGACAGCCTGCATCCGGCGCTCTCCGATCTGCTGATCGAAGCCGCGCGCGAGGTGCACGGACGCGCGAATCTGCTGCAGCGGGCGAACGAATTTCCCGCGCCGCTGGTGCATGAATTCCGCATCAGCGACAACGCCGACCGCTATTACAAATCGGGCAAGAGCTTTCTGTACCGCGCGCTGCCGTTCTGGGTCGCGAGCCTCGCGGATCGCCTCCTCGTCGTGCTCGTCCCGCTGATCGTGGTGCTGATCCCGGGCTTGCGGCTCGTACCGGGGCTGTATCGATGGCGCGTGAAATCGCGCATCTATCGCTGGTATGGCGCGCTGATTGCAATAGAGCGGGAAGCGATCAGCGGCCCGGACAGGGCCCAGCGCGACGCCCTGCTCGAACGCATCGACGCCATTGAAACGGCCGTGAATCGCATGAAGATGCCGCTCTCGTTCGCGGATCAGTTCTATGTGTTGCGCGAGCACATCGGTTTCGTGCGGGAGCGTCTCGCGCACGCGCCCATCGCGCCCGTTGGGCAGGCCGACGAAGCCCGTGCGCGCGACGCCGCGCAACAGCTTGCGGCCGTCGACGCTATGCGGGCAGACACGGAACAAGGCAGCACGTAATATCTATTGGAGAAACGGTAAAAAAAATGCGACGCCGCGCGCGCCGCATCCGTCATGCAGGACACGACAAAAACGAACAGATGAGGCTCACGGCGCGCCGCCGCGCGTAAAGCCACGGAATCTCAGGGAGAAGGGAACATGAGTGCCCCGCATTCGACCAGCACCGGTCATCCGTATTTTTTCTTCGACTTCATTTCGCCGTTTTCGTACTTGCTGCTGGAGCAACATGAAAAATGGCCGGACATGCCGTTCGAACTCGTCCCCGTCCAGTTGATGAAGCTGCTCGAACGCTGGGGCCAGCCGCACGCGGCGACGATCCCGTCCAAGCGCGTCTTCACGTACCGGCACGCGCTGTTTCGCGCGGAGCAGCTTGGCATTCCGTTTAAGATGCCTCCCGCACATCCGTTCGATCCGAGCAAGGCGCTGCGTCTCGCCGTGCTGGCGAACGGCGAGATCGCCCGCGTGCGTGAAATCTTCCGCTACATCTGGCGCGAGGGGCGCGATCCGGCGACGCCGGAAGGCTTCGCCGCGTTGTGCGAGCGTATCGGCATGCCGGAGGGCGTTACGCGCATCGAGGACGACGACGTCAAAGCGAAGCTGCGCGACAACAACGACCGCGCCGTATCGATGGGCGTGTTCGGCGTGCCGACCTTCCTCGTCAACGATCAGATCTTCTGGGGCGAGGACACGCTGCCGATGGTGCTCTACGTCGCGCGCTCGCCGAACTGGCTCGAAGGCGCCGAAGTGAAGCGCATCAGCGCACTGCCGATCGCCCCTCGGGACGCCGAATTCAGCTGACGACGCAACGCTTGGGCAGAGCGCGCCTATGCCGTGCATAGCGCGCCTGCTATGGCGTCAAAAATGGATAAGCGTTTAACTTCGGCTGAGGGTTCGCGAGTTCGCGCCCGCGCGTCCTGAATTCAACCGCTTTGCTGGCCATGAACGATCCCGCCGACTCACTCGACATCTGGCTCATCCGCGTGCTGCGCACCCTGTTGCTGGAGCGCAGCGTGACGCAGACCGCGCAACGGCTGAACCAGACGCAGCCGGCGATCAGCACCGCGCTGCGCCGCCTGCGAGAAATCCTGAACGACCCGATTCTCGTGCGCGGCAAACAGGGCATGGTGCCGACCGAATACGGCGAATCGCTGCTTGCGCCCGCGCAACGCGCCTTGCGTGAAGTCGAATTCGTCGCGACGCCGCATGGCGATTTCGATCCGGAAAGCTCGCGCCGCACGTTCCGCGTGGCCGCGCCCGATTACCTCAACGATTTTTTCATGCCGACGCTCGTCGCCGCTTTTCGCGACGCCGCGCCCAACGCGCGCCTGGAGATCGAGTCGCTCACCCCGATGCGCGATCACGAGCGCATGCTCGACGAAGGCGAGATCGACCTGATGGTCGCGAACTGGACGAAGCCCGAGCCGCGCTTCGAGCGCCAGGATCTGTTCAGCGACGTATTCGTCTGCCTGATGCGCGCGAATCATCCGCTCGCGCGCGAGCCGCTGACGGCGGAACGCTACGCCCTCGCCGCGCACCTCGCGCCGACGCCGTACAGCGGCGGCCGCCGTCATCCGATCGACATTGGGCTCGCGCGCGCGGGCATCGAGCGGCGCATCGTCACGACGATTCCGTACTTCGGGCTCGTGCCGCAGGTGCTCTTGCAGTCGGACCTGATCTTCACCGCGCCGCGCCGTTTCGCGCAGCACTATGCGGCGATGCTGCCGCTCGCGGTGCTCGACTCGCCGGTGCCGTTTCCGCGCATCAAGTGCTATCAGCTATCGGTGCCGCAGCCCGATCAGCCGACGGATATCGCCTGGCTGCGCACGCTGATGTCGACCGTGTCCGGCTCGCTCACGGGCAAGAAGCACGTCGCGGCGGCCACGAGCGACGAAACCGCCGAGGTGGGCGAAGCCGCGAAGTAACGCACGCGCGGCGGGACTTCGGTACTATCCGAACGACACTCTCTGCCCGCGCCCGCTCACATGGATGCCCTCGACAAACTGATTCAGCTTGCGAACCTTTCCGGCGCGCTCGATCTGCGCTGCCTGTTGAGCGGCCCGCTGGAACTCGATCACGCGAACGCACCCGTCGGCGAAGCGGTGTATCACGTGGTGCTCGACGGCGCGTGCACCATCGTGCGCCACGGCCACGCGCCGCTCGAATTGACCGCGGGAGACATTTTCTTCCTGCCGCGCGGGGACGCGCATGTGCTCAGCATCGAGGCGCGCGAAGCGGGCGCGGCCAAGGCGGAGATGCAAACGCATCACAACGGCGCGGTCACGGTAGAGAGCAATTGCGGCGGGCAACGGCCGGGCGTGGATTTGCTATGCGGGCGCTTTCTCTACGCGCCGCGCGCGCTTCTGATCGACGTGCTGCCGGATGTCGTGCACGTGTCGTTCTCGAACGCGTCGGCGCCCTATCTCGCGCCGCTCGTCCAGACGATGCGCCGTGAGGCGGAAGATGCGCAGCTAGGCGCGCCGTCGATCGTCACGGCGCTGTCCACCGCGCTCTTCACGATGGTCCTGCGCGCCTGGCTCGACGGGCAGCCGTCATTGGCGGGCGTGCTTGCTTTGCTGGCGAACCGGAGGCTGGGCGCATCGATCATCGCGATGCTGGAACGGCCCGCCGAACCGTGGACGCTGGAGATGCTCGCGAAGGAAGCGGCGATGTCGCGCGCCACGTTCATGCGCGCGTTTTCCGCGCATTCGGACAGCTCGCCGCTCGTGTTGCTCAGTCACGTGCGGATGCAACTTGCGAGCACGATGCTCAGGCATACGAAGAAGAGCATCGCGGATGTCGCGGCGGATGTCGGCTATCAATCCGAAGCGGCTTTCTCGAAGCGGTTCAAGGAGCTTTACGGCGTGGCGCCGGGGAAATTTCGCCAGGCAAATAGCTTGACCTGACGTTCGCTGCACGCAGGCCACCTTTCAACAAACTTCCACGCCTTTCAAACGCAAGACACAGGACAATTCACGCCCTTCGTTCCGCGCAAACCGGAATGACTTCCATCCCGATTGAAGACCAGCGGCGGCGAACAATACTTGCGCCTGCAGGCGATCAATAAATGGAACGGCACTCTGCCCACGTACATGGGTGGCAACGCACCGATTCCGTTCCTGAACACCAAAGCGGACTGACGCGCGATGTATGGGCGCCCGGCTGTACAGCCGGGCGCGATCACGCGGCGGTCGCGCGAATGGACTTCAACTCTGGCATGCCGAAGCGCGCCGTCATCTCGCGCACGCGCAACAACTGCGCAGCCACCGCCAGCCCGATCGACCACGGCGCCTTGTCGACGATCCCTTCCACGCCGATCGGACACGTGATCTCCGGCAGCCGATCCGCCGCCACGCCCCGCTCCACCAGCCGCCGCTCGAACTTCACGCGCTTGGTCTTCGAGCCGATCAGCCCGAAGTAGGCAAAGTCGTCGCGCCGCATGATGCGTTGCGTGAGCGAGAAGTCGAGCGAATGATCGTGCGTCATCACGATGAAATACGCGCCCGCCGGAGCTTCGTCGACGATCGCATCGGGTAGATCGGTCGCTTCGATTTGCACGTTCGCCGGTACTTCGTCGGGGAACAGTTCGTCGCGCGCATCGACCCATTGCACGACGCACGGCAGCGTGCCAAGCACCTTCACGAGCGCATGGCCGACGTGACCCGCGCCGAACAGGACGACGTGCATCATGACCGTGCGCTCCTCACCGCGTTCACCGCCTTCAGAATTTCTTCGGCCGTCGCGGGCGCGTTCAGCGGCGGATTAA
Organism: Caballeronia glebae; assembly: GCF_001545035.1. Taxonomy (GTDB): domain Bacteria; phylum Pseudomonadota; class Gammaproteobacteria; order Burkholderiales; family Burkholderiaceae; genus Caballeronia; species Caballeronia glebae. The sequence continues at coordinate 4,346 of NZ_FCOJ02000086.1, read as the reverse complement.
CCTTGTGATCGCCGACCGCCGAGACCGCGTCGCGGATCGCGAAGAACACCGAGAACGGCAGCAGCAACGGCGGCTCGCCGACCGCCTTCGAGCGATGGATGCTGTCCTCCACGTTGCGGTTCTTGAAGAGATCGACGCGGAAATCGGCGGGCGTGTCGTTGGTCGTCGGAATCTTGTAGGTGGACGGCGCGTGCGTCATCAGCTTGCCCTTGTCGTCCCACCACAGTTCTTCCGTCGTGAGCCAGCCCATGCCCTGCACGAACGCGCCTTCGACCTGGCCTTTGTCGAGCGCCGGGTTCAGCGACGCGCCCACGTCGTGCAGCGCATCCGCGCGCAGCACGCGCATTTCGCCGGTCAGCGTGTCGATCACCACTTCCGACACCGCCGCGCCATACGAGTAGTAGTAGAACGGGCGGCCCTGCATCGTCGCCTGATCCCAGTAGAGCTTGGGCGTCGCGTAGAAGCCGTCGGACCACAACTGCACGCGCGCGAGATAAGCCTTCTGCACGACTTCGCCGAACGGAATGGCGTCGCCGCCGACGATCACGCGGTCGTTCGCAAAGCGCACTTCCGCCGGCGTGACCGTGCCGCCGCCGAACTTCTCCGCCGCGAACTTCGCGAGCCGCTCGCGCAACTGGCGCGCCGCGTCCTGCGCGGCCTTGCCGTTCAGGTCGGTGCCGGTCGATGCCGCCGTCGCCGATGTATTCGCCACCTTGCTCGTATCGGTCGCCGTCACGCGCACGCGCTCGAAGTTCACGCCAAGCTCATGCGCGACCACTTGCGCGACCTTCGTGTTCAGGCCCTGGCCCATCTCGGTGCCGCCGTGATTCACGAGCATCGAGCCGTCGGTGTAGATGTGAACCAGCGCGCCCGCCTGGTTGAAGTGCGTCACGTTGAACGCGATGCCGAACTTCACCGGCGTCAGCGCGAGACCCTTCTTCAGGATTTCGTTGTTCGCGTTGAATTCGTCGATGGCCGCGCGACGCCGGCGATATTCGCTCGTCTCTTCCAGTTCGGCGATCAGTTCATGGATGACGTTGTCCTCGACCGTCTGACCGTAAGGCGTCTTGTTGTTCTCCGTCTTGCCATAGAAATTCGCGCGGCGCACGTCGAGCGAATCGCGGCCGACCGAGCGCGCCACGTTATCCAGGATGTATTCGATCGCGAACGCGCCCTGCGGTCCGCCGAAACCGCGAAACGCGGTGTTCGACTGCGTGTTGGTCTTGCCGCAATAACCTTCGATCTTCACGTCCGAGAGCCAGTACGCGTTGTCGAAGTGGCAGACGGCGCGCGTCATCACCGGGCCCGACAAATCCGCGGAGAAGCCGCAGCGCGACGTCATGTCGACGGACACGCCTTCGATCTTGCCGTCGTCGTCGTAGCCGACTTCGAAGTCGTACACGAAGTCGTGGCGCTTGCCGGTAATCATCATGTCGTCGTCGCGGTCCGGACGCAGTTTCACCGGGCACAAGAGCTTCCATGCGGCGAGCGCCGCGCAGCACGCGAAAATGCCCGACTGCGATTCCTTGCCGCCGAATCCGCCGCCCATCCGCCGGCATTCGACCAAGACGTTATGCGAATGCACCTTCAGCACGTGCGCGACGAGATGCTGCATTTCCGTCGGATGCTGCGTCGAGCAGTAGACGTGCATGCCGTCGTCTTCTTTCGGCACGGCGTAGGCGATCTGGCCTTCGAGATAAAACTGCTCCTGGCCGCCCAGCTTCATCGCGCCGCGCTCGTGATGCGCGGCCTTCGCCATGCGGCTTTCGGCATCGCCGCGCGAAAGCTTCAGCGGATTGAGCACGTAGGATTCCGCCTTGCGCGCGTCCTCCGGCGTCAGGATCGGCACGAGATCCTCGAACTCGATGGTCGCGCGACGCGCCGCGAGACGCGCCGTATCGTGCGACGTCGCGACGACGATGAACATCGGCTGACCGACGAACTGCACGATGCCCTGCGCGAGCACCGGATCGTCGTGGATGATCGGACCGCAGTCGTTCACGCCGGGAATATCGTCGGCGGTGAAGACGGCGACCACGCCCGGCGTCGCGCGCACGGCGTCGAAGTTCATCGACACGATCTTCGCGTGCGCCTTCGGGCTCGTGCCGAGCGCGGCGTGCAGCGTGCCCGCGACCACCGGAATGTCGTCGGTATAGCTCGCGCGCCCGCTCACGTGCAGATGCGCCGATTCATGCGGACGCGACACGTGGACCTGCTTGAAAGCGTCGATTTCGTTCGCGAGCGACTGAGCGTCGGCGATGAATGCTTCTGCTTGCTGATTCATGTTCCTGGCTCCTTACTTCGCTTCGACGAGTTCGATTGCGCGCACATCCAGCTTCGATTTATCCAGCGGATCGTGCGCACGCGTTTCCAGCCAGAAGCGATACAGAAGGCTCTTCGCGGTATCGAGGCGATAGTCGCTGCTCGCGCGCATGTCGGTGAGCGGCTGGTAATCCCTGGAGAGCGCGATCATCGCGGCCTGCGCGGTGGCTTCGTGCCAGTGCGCGTCGTTGAGAATGGCTTCGGCGTGCGCGGCGCGCTTCGGCGTCGCAGCCATGCCGCCGTAAGCGAGACGCGGTTCGCGAATCATGTCGCCATCGGCGATGAAGCTGAACGCGGCGTACACGGCGGAAATATCGGAGTCGAAACGCTTCGACAGCTTGTACGCGCGGAACCGCAGATTGGCGCGCTTGCCCGTGCGCGTCGGCACGCGGATCGCGGCGACGAATTCGTTCTCGCGCATGTCCTTCTTCTGATACGCGATGTACAGGTCTTCGAGCAGCATCTCGCGCGTGCCATCGACGCTTTGCAGCACGACGCGCGCACTCAACGCGATGAGACCGGGCATCGAATCGCCGATCGGCGAACCGTTCGCGACATTGCCGCCGAGCGTTCCGGCATTGCGGATCGGCACCGAGGCGAAGCGCAGACGCGTTTCTTCGAGTTCCGGATAGATCTTCACGAGTTCGTCATACGCGCGCTCGACCGACACGCCCGCGCCGATTTCGATCCATTCGTCCGTCGTCTCGACATGCTTGAACGATTCGATCTGCCCTACATACACGATATCGCCGAGATCGCGCAGTTGCTTCGTCACCCACAGGCCGATGTCCGTGCTGCCCGCCAGAATGCGCACCTTGGAATTCTTGTCCTTGATCGCGGCAAGCCCCTCGGCGGTGCGCGGCGCGTCGAACTGGCGGCCAGCGTACTCGTAGTGGAAGGTGTCGTCGCGCTTCAGGCTTTCGAGCGTGCGCGCGAGCGCCGGCACGTTGACGGGCGCGAGCGGCGCGTGATCGAACATCTGCTCGGCGGCGTCGATGATCGGCCGATAACCCGTGCAGCGGCACAGATTGCCCGTGAGCGCATCGCTGATTTCCTGGCGCGAAGGCTTCGTCTTCTCGCACGATCCGGGGCAGCCGATCGTCGCGTGACCGTGCTTTTCGTAGAGCGCGAACATCGACATCGCGAAACCCGGCGTGCAGAAGCCGCACTGCGAGCCGTGGCAATCGACGAGCGCCTGCTGCACCGGATGCAGCGTGCCGTCCGGCTGGCGCAGGTCTTCGACGGTGAAGAGCGCGCGGCCATCGAGCGTCGGCAGGAATTGCACGCATGAGTTCACGGCCTTGAACGCCACGCCGCCCGCCCCGTCCGGCTCGCCGATGACGACCGTGCACGCGCCGCAGTCGCCTTCCGCGCAGCCTTCCTTGGTGCCGGTGCAGCGCGCGTCTTCGCGCAGGTATTGCAGGACGGTGCGCGTCGTCGACGCGCCGCTCACTTCTTGGATCGCGTTGCGGTGATAGAAGCGGATCGGCTCTGTCATGGGATGTCTCGGGGCTCTTCGATGCTTTTTCGCTGGTTGCGCGGGATGCGCAGCCGGTGGCATTCGCGATTTCGGGCTTTTTTTAGATTAATCCCATCGCTTCGATGGTTGGAAAGCTATCACCACCAAAATCCATAACCCATAGGCCGCATTGCATGAACGACATACTCTTCGTTTGATATGTGCGCGAAGCCTTATCCGACAAGGCTTCCGGCGCAGCCGTCCGATCGTTCGGACAGGTGTTTTGTCCTAGCTGGTTACAAAACGAGTGCGACGTTGCGCCGCAACATATGGGACAATCACGCCTTCGCGCCGAATTCAACCCCGCAATTTCCCTATGTCCACCGAGTCCCGCACCGAGCGGCAGGGCGAGTTCGCAGTCACGCTGCGGATTCTGCCTGTCGTGCTGTACACGTTCCTTTGCTACCTGACGATCGGCATCCCGCTCGCGGTGCTGCCGGGCTTCGTGCATACGGATCTGGGCTACGGCTCGGTGATGGCGGGCGCGGCGATCAGCGTCCAGTAC
>NZ_FCOJ02000053.1 GCF_001545035.1 Caballeronia glebae | reverse complement strand
CCGCCGCAAGCAACAGCGCGACAGCGCAAACGAAGGCGCCGGACCTCGAAGGCAGCGTCGATCAGATCCTCGATTCGGCGGGCTTCATCGTGTCCGGAAAGATCGTCAATCTCTACGCGATCCGGGGAGAAGACGGCCGCCCCGCCCGCGCGATGCAACGTTATTTGCAGAGCGAAGGAAACATGGTCCGGTGCTTCGCGCACGACGAGGCCTATCAATGCTTCGCCAACGGACACGACATCGCCGTGCACGCGGTTCGCCTCGGCTGGGCGCGCACGCGGCAAGGCGCACCGCCGCAATACGCCGCCGCCGAAGACGAGGCGCGGCGCGCGCGCGTCGGCGTCTGGAGCAAATAGCCGCCATCGGCCATCACGGGTTGTAAGCAGGAGACATGCGATGAACAGGTATCTGTGCGCAGCGGCTTGCGCGAGCGTGGCGACGCTGATCGCGACCGGATGCGCCGACAACGGATCGGGATCGGGTTCGAGCGGCATGAACAAGACGACGTCGGGCGCGCTGCTCGGCGCCGGCGCGGGCGCCGCGCTCGGAGGCCTTTTCGGTCATGGAAGCGCTGGCGCGATCGTCGCAGGCGGACTGGCTGGCGGTCTGCTCGGCGGTGTCATCGGCCATCAAATGGATGAGCGGGATCGAGAGGCGCGCGACCGGGCGCTCCAGGAGGCGTTGCAAAGCTCGAAGAACAGCCAGCCGAAACGTTGGCACAACGCCAAGACCGGCAACTCGGGCACCATCAAACCGCTGAACGGCTACACGACATCGGCGAATGCGCAGACATGCAGGGATTTCACCGAGTCCTATGTCAAGGAAGGACAGACCTATGAGCAGACCGCGCATGCATGCCGCAATTCCAAAGGCGAGTGGCAGTTGGCGGATAAATGATCCGCTTGCAATGCGTCCGGGTGGGCATGTGCGGCGCTCGTCGCTCCTCTGCACGATCGTCGCGGCGGGCATGCTCGCGGGAGAGACCGCTGCGGGCGCGCGCGACGGAACCGATGTCGAGCGTTCGGCGCGTCTGCTTCGAAGCGGCACGGGGTTCTTCGTCACGCAGGCGGGCGAACTGCTCACGAGCGGCCATACCGTGCGCGGCTGCCAGCGCGTCGAAGTTTGGCCTGACGAAAATTCGCGGCTTACCGCGTCGCTGGAGGCGATCGACGCGCGCCTGGATGTCGCGCTGCTCGCGACGCATCGGCGCGTGAGCAGGATTGCCGTTCTGAGGCTTGGACCGATTGCGCGACACGACCCGGTGTTCACCATCGGCTACGGTCTCACGACGTCGACGCCGTTGCAGCCGGTCGTCACACGCGGCCGCGTGAACGGAACGACCGACGCGACGGCGCGTTCGCTTCTGGTCATGCAGGCGATGCTTTACGAAGGCAACAGCGGCGGCCCGGTCCTCGATGAACGCGGGCTTCTGCTCGGCATGGTCGTGGGCCGCTACGTGAACAGGCCCGATCTGAGCGTCGCGGTCCGCGCGAGCGAGCTGGCGCGTTTTCTCGGCGCGCGAGCCGCGACGTCGCGAAGTTCGGCGGACCGCTCGCCCAGCGAAGGCCCGCGACAGACGTTGCGGGACATATCGGCATTCGTTCAGTGCGCCGACTAGCGTGGCAGCGGACCCGCCCGGTCCATGCGATACCTAAGAAAGCGTTCGCTCGTTGAAGCGCCTCGGCGCGTTCGGTCCACGACATCCATGACCACCGATACGCAGTTAAGTTTTCCGCGCGTGCCGCGTTCGATTTCGGTGCTAGTTTCCGGCCATCGGAATAAGCGCAGGTCCGTGCCCTTCTGCGGCTTCGAACTGCGTCTCGCGTTCCGCACGCTGGACAAGGTGCTGGAGAAATTCGCGCGGATTCCTGAGGAGGCGGCGCAGGCCGACGAGATTTTTCCACGCGCGCTGTACTCTGACGATCCGGTGACGATACGCGTCGTGACGGGACAGGCCGATCACGTCGACCGGTACGCGATCCGGAGGGCTGGCAAACATCGCTTGCCTTTCGATCTGATCGTGCCGGGCGAGGTGCAGGCGACGTGCGCGCGCGAGCCGAAGCATTCGGTCGCATTCGGATGCCCGCAATCGGTGCTGGAAAAAGACAACGCGCCGTTCGCCACGCGCGACGAATTCGCGCTCAGCTACGCCGATATTCTGGTCGCGGTCTGGGACGGCAACACGCCTCTCGGCGCACCGGGCGGCGTGGTGTGGCTGATTCAGCGCGCCGTGGCGATGGGCTTGCCCGTGTTGTGGATCGATCTGGATGGAGCCGTCCACAAGATAGCCGATCATCGCGTCACCGAGCTATGGCTGCATCGGTTGAAGCGGCCGACACTGGAGCACGGCCTGCTCGAAGGCCTGTTCGAGACGCACAACATCGAGACCGGCGTGCTGATCGATTCGCTGCGGCGGCGGCTGAATCCCCTCGGCGATCGCTTCGTCTCGGCCAGCCTGCAAAGTGACATCCTGGGCTCGTACGCCGCGGAAAAGCGCGCTTCGCCGTGGATCGAACGTCGTGTGGGCTGGTTCGAGCAGTTCATGACAGCGGTATTTCGCGCGCGACCCTGCGACTTCCTGAATAGCGTATCGAAGCTCCTGGCGGGCAAGCGTATATGCAAGTCGCGGTACGAGACACACGAAGCTCCGGTTCCGGGACTGCTTAAAGCGCGGTTCGAATGGAGCGACGCCCGGGCGAACATCGCGGGCCGCAAACATGGCAGCGGTACCTGGCTGCTGTATATGCTGTCATCCGCGGCGGTGTTCGCATCGGCCGCCGGACTGATCCAGTTCGACCTGAGCTGGCACTTCTGGCTTAACAAGTCCGCCGGGCACTGGCCGGCGCGCTGGCCGTGGGTCGAGCTCGCGCTCATCATCCTTATCGTCTACTCGGTCGTGCGCGCGGGCATGCAGCATTGGCACCGCCTCTGGCTTGGGCATCGTTTCGTGGCCGAGCAGATCCGGTATCTGCGGCTGCTCGAATCGTTCCTCGCCGTTCCCGCGCCGTTCACGGAACCGCTCTTCGCGTACCAGCAAGGTCGATACCGGTTGCGCAGCGCGGAACTGTGGCTCTTGCAACGGTCGCTGAGCGCAGGTGGACTCCCGCCGCTATACGGCGACTACCGGCTTGCGTCGCAAACCGTGCCGGAGCTGGGCAGCAAGCTCAAAGAAGCTGTCGAAGAACAGTTTGGTTTTCACGAAAAGAAGCATAAGCATGCCCATGCAATGCATAAGCGCATGGACAATCTTTCCATTGTCCTGTTCTTTCTCGCCGGCGTTTCCACGGCCCTTCATATCTTTGCCGAACACTGGGCCGATTCGATCTCCGCCTCCGACAATCGTTTGCAGCTCCTGCTGGCGGAAGGCGTACTCTGGTTGCCCCTGTTCAGCGCATCGTTTCCCGCGCTGGGCGCGGCATTGCACGGCGTGATGACCAAGCTGGAGTTCGGGCGCATCGCGGAGCAATCGAACAAGGTGCATGCGCAACTCGAAACGCTGCTCAGTGTGGTCCGTTTCGCCATGACGAAACCGGAAGCGACCGGTTGGCAGCCGATCACCGATCTGCGCGACGACGCCAAGGACATCGCCAAGCTGCTCGCCGATGAAAACGTACAGTGGCGGGATCTGATCAAATATCAAAGGACGGAGCTTCCATGAGCGACGAGCTTTCGATGCCGGACCTCGCTCGCAATCCGGACGCATGCCGGGTGATGAAGCGCCCCGTGCCTGTGGCCGTGCGATTCGCGGACAGCGACGGAACCTGCGAGACGCTCGAAGGGCCGGTGCGCTTTCGCGCGGGCGATGCGATCGTTACCGGCACCTTGAACGAACAGTGGCCGGTCGCCCGGGACCGTTTCGACGAGACCTATGAGCGCGTGACCGAAGGCATCTACCGCAAGCGGCCGGTCGTGGCTTATGCCCTTCGCCTGAAGTCGCCGGTAAGCGTGCGTGTCGGCGCTCAGCGCGATGTGCTCGAAGGTCAGCCGGGCGACTGGCTGATCCAGTATGACGAGGGTGAGTACGGCGTCGTGGACCCGGAAGTCTTCGCGCGTGTCTATAAGCGAGCGGACGAGCCGGGGGAACCCGACGCGGCGGCGAAGTAGCGGTTTCGCGCGATCACGTCGAACTGCTCTTTCGGATCGCTCGACAGATGACCGAAGCTCACCTGCCGCTCCAACTCCTTCGCCCGGAATGCCACGAGCGTCGCGTTGTAATTTAGCGGCCTCGCGGATAGACCGTTAGTTGCATCAACGGCATTGCCCCGCAGCGACGGACGCAACGGGTAGCGTAATTTGCGACAATCTTTTATTGCGCCTGCCATCTATCATCGAAATAAAGCTACATCGCAACATGGTTCGATCCGACTCCTCCTCCGCTTCATCTTCGTCCTCGTCCGCCGATGCGCGGCCCGGGGAACCCGCCAAGCCCGATCAGAATTCGAAGCCCGCAAACGGCAAGCGCAGCGGACCGCTACGCGGTCTGTTCGCGCTGCGTCATTCGCGCGATGGCATTGCCGCCACGTGGCGCGAGGAGAGCGCGTTTCGTCAGGAGGTTTGCGTCGCGGTTGTGCTGCTGCCGCTCGCGTTCGTCGTGCCCGCGAGCGCCGCCGAGCACGTGCTGCTCGCGGCCTCGGTGCTGCTCGTGCTGCTCGTCGAGTTGATCAATTCGAGCATCGAAGCGGCGATCGACCGCATCTCGCTCGAACGCCACGAGCTCTCCGGACGCGCGAAAGATTGCGGCAGCGCGGCAGTCACGGTGGCTATCGTCATCGGCGCGCTGACCTGGGCCGTGATCTGCGGGCCGCTCGCGTGGAACTGGCTGCGCGCGCATTTCTGAGGTTGCGGCATGCCTCAGGGCATCCGCTCGACCCATTGACTGCGCCAGGCGGGGGCTTCGAATGCTTCGGAAAAGTACTGAGTCTCGTGAACGACCTTTCCGTCACGAAACTCCATGATGCTCACCGTATAAGCGGCGCGTCCCTCATACGTGATCGTGTATTCCGTGATCCAGAGATTGCCCTCTCCTTGCATTCGCCGGACTTCGAACCCGGATGGCTTGCCCGGATGGCGGCTGCGCAATGTCTGCAAGTTGAATCGTCCGCGGATTCGCTCGTTCGATTGGGGATAGTCGCAGATAACATCGTCATCGTAGATGTCGTGCTCGGCATCGAGGTCTCCGCTCGCCGATGCGCGCCAGTGAGCGTCCAGTGATTCACGTATCTGCTGTTCATTCATGGCGCGCCCTCCGAAAAGCACTCAGTATCCGACCGCCCGCGACATCGGCGGCGTGCGAGTCGATCCTACCCGCCCTTTCGCGACGGCCACGTATTCTCGAAGACACATTCCTCACTGGAACGGCGCGCAGCCCAACGCTCGGTTTCGAGCATCGGGGCATCGTAATAGCGTTCCACGTGCCCTATGCAAAGAATCGCGACCGGGCGTGCGCCGGAGGGCATGTCGAGAAGCGCGGCAACCTCCACGGGATCGAACAGCGAGACCCAACCCATGCCCAGTCCCTCGGCACGCGCCGCGAGCCACATGTTCTGTATCGCGCAGGCCACCGAAGCGAGGTCCATCTCGGGAAGCGTGCGGCGTCCAAAGACATGGTGCTCGCGGCCGTCCATCAACGCCATCACCAGCGCCTCGGCGCACTCACGCAAACCCTCCACCTTGAGCCGCATGAACGAATCGCGTCGCTCGCCGAGGGCATCGGCGGTCAGCAAACGCTCGCGCTCGACCGCATCCCGCAAGCGCGCGCGAAGATGCGCACACGTAATGCGCACGATGCGCCACGGCTGCATGAAGCCGACGCTCGGCGCGTGAAGCGCGGCGTCGATGAGGCGCTGCATGACATGCGGCGAAACCGGATCGCCCAGGAAGTGGCGCATGTCGCGACGCTCGTGAATGGCGCGATAGACGGCTTCTCGATCCGCCTCGTTAAAAGCTTTTTCCATGTATTCGCCAGAGGCTCGACTTTCAGACTGACGATGATATCGGCGCAGCGTCGATTTGCGCATCTTCACAGCTACAATCGACGTCAGCGAACGGCTGAATGAGGCTAGCCATGCATCGTCCCTTCACCCCGAAAGCGCGGAAACGAACGGCCGGACTTCTTCAGGCTGCCTTGTCCGCCGTGCTCTCGTTGTCGCCGCTCTCCGTTCTTGCCCAGAACGACAATCCGGGTGTCGGCTTTTCGACCTTGGAAGCCGGTGCGTCGCTGCCGGCGGGATGGAAGAATCTGCCGGTCGTGAAGGGCAAGGCGATCACGCGCTACACGCTGGTTCAGGACGGCCACACCACCGTGCTCCAGGCCGACGCGAACCGCTCCGCTTCCGCACTGATGCACGACGGCGATATCGATCTGAATCAAACGCCAGTCGTGACCTGGCGCTGGAAAGCGGAAGGCCCGATCGAAGGCGCCGACAATCGCGCCAGCTCGAAGGAAGATGCGCCCGCACGACTCGTGTTCGTCTTCGACGGCGACAAAAGCAAGCTGTCGCTCCTCGACCGGACCAGCATGGCAGTCGCGAAGAGCGTGGGTGGCCAGGACCTGCCCTATGCGACGCTGATGTACATCTGGTCCACCTCGGCCGCGCCGGGCAGCGTCATCCCCAACCCGCACACGGAACGTGTACAGATGATCGTCGTCTCGGGTCAGCCGGGCGATGCCGGTCAGTGGCAAAGTCTGCGCCGCAACATCGTGCAGGACTATGAGAAGGTCTTTCACGAAGCGCCGGGGCGGATTACCGGCTATGGCCTGCTGACCGATACCGACAATACCGCGACCACGACTCGCGCCTGGTACGGAGATATCCGCTTCCTCGCGCATTGAACCCGCGCTACTCCGTCGTCACTAAAAAAATGGCGCCGCAGACATTCAGCCTGGGGCGCCATTGCGTGACGCTACGACGAAACAGCCCGCCGTAGCCCGACAGCACGCTTACATCTGCACGGTGTCGGCCACTTCCTTGAAGTCTTCGATCTGATCGAAGTTCATGTACTGATAGATCTTGTCGCCGTCGGCGCTGAGCACGCCCATGTCGGCCATGTACTCTTCCTTGGTCGGGATCTTGCCCAGACGCGAGCAGATCGCCGCCAGTTCCGCCGAGCCGAGGTACACGTTCGTGTTCTTGCCCAGACGGTTCGGGAAGTTGCGGGTCGACGTCGACATGACCGTCGCGCCTTCGCGCACCTGCGCCTGATTGCCCATGCATAACGAGCAGCCCGGCATTTCGGTACGTGCGCCGGCCGTGCCGAAGACGCCGTAGTGGCCTTCCTCGGTCAGTTGCTTCTGGTCCATCTTGGTCGGCGGCGCGACCCACAGCTTGACGGGGATGTCGCGCTTGCCTTCCAGCAGTTTCGACGCGGCGCGGAAGTGACCGATGTTGGTCATGCACGAGCCGATGAACACTTCGTCGATCTTCGCGCCGGCCACGTCCGACAGCGTCTTCACGTCGTCCGGATCGTTCGGGCAGGCCACGATCGGCTCGTGAATGTCGGCCAGATCGATTTCGATGACGGCCGCGTACTCGGCGTCGGCGTCCGGTTGCAGCAGTTGCGGGTCGGCGAGCCAGGCTTCCATCGCCTTGATGCGGCGCTGCAGGCTGCGCGGGTCTTGATAGCCCTGAGCGATCATCCACTTCAGCAGCGTGACGTTGCTGTTGAGGTATTCGATGATCGGTTCCTTGTTCAGGTGGACCGTGCAACCGGCGGCCGAACGCTCGGCGGACGCATCCGACAATTCGAACGCTTGCTCGACCTTCAGATCGGGCAGGCCTTCGATTTCGAGAATGCGGCCGGAGAAGATGTTCTTCTTGCCTTGCTTGGCGACCGTCAGCGTGCCTGCCTTGATGGCGTACAGCGGGATAGCGTTGACGAGATCGCGCAGCGTGACGCCCGGCTGCATCTTGCCCTTGAAGCGCACGAGCACCGATTCCGGCATGTCAAGCGGCATCGTGCCGGTGGCGGCCGCGAACGCGACCAGACCCGAACCTGCCGGGAAACTGATGCCGATCGGGAAGCGCGTGTGCGAGTCGCCGCCGGTGCCGACGGTGTCGGGCAGCAGCATGCGGTTCAGCCACGAGTGGATCACGCCGTCGCCCGGGCGCAGCGCGATGCCGCCACGGTTGCTGATGAAGTTCGGCAACGTTTGGTGCGTCTTTACGTCCACGGGCTTCGGATAAGCCGCCGTGTGGCAGAACGACTGCATGACGAGATCGGCCGAGAAGCCGAGGCACGCCAGGTCTTTCAGTTCGTCGCGGGTCATCGGGCCGGTGGTGTCTTGCGAGCCGACCGAAGTCATCTTCGGTTCGCAGTACGTGCCGGGGCGCACGCCCTGCTGTTTGCCATTCACTTCCGGCAGACCGCATGCACGGCCGACCATTTTCTGCGCGAGCGAGAAACCCTTGCCGCTGTCGGCCGGTTGCGTCGGCAGGCGGAACAGCGTCGACGGAGCCAGGCCCAACGCTTCACGCGCCTTGCTGGTCAGCCCGCGGCCGATGATCAGCGGAATGCGGCCGCCGGCGCGCACTTCGTCGAACAGCACGTCGGACTTGACCTGGAACTCGGCGATCACTTCGCCGTTCTTCAGCGCACGGCCTTCGTAAGGGCGCAGTTCGACCACGTCGCCCATTTCCATCTGCGACACGTCGAGTTCGATCGGCAGCGCGCCGGCGTCTTCCATCGTGTTGTAGAAGATCGGGGCGATCTTGCCGCCCAGACACACGCCGCCGAAGCGCTTGTTCGGGATGAAGGGAATGTCTTCGCCCGTGAACCACAGCACCGAGTTGGTGGCGGACTTGCGCGAGGAGCCGGTGCCGACCACGTCGCCCACGTAGGCGACCAGATGGCCCTTTTCCTTCAGCGATTCGATGAACTTGACCGGACCGCGCTTGCCGTCTTCTTCCGGCGTGATGCCGGGACGCGCGTTCTTCAGCATCGCCAGCGCGTGCAGCGGGATGTCCGGGCGCGTGGTGGCGTCGGGAGCGGGCGAGAGGTCGTCGGTATTGGTTTCGCCCGTCACCTTGAAGACGGTGACGGTCAGGCTTTGCGGCACTTCCGGACGGCTCGTGAACCATTCGGCGTCGGCCCAGCTCTGGATCACGGCGCGTGCGTTGGCGTTGCCCTTGTCGGCGAGTTCCTTGACGTCATGGAACTGGTCGAACATCAGCAGGGTTTTCTTCAGCGCGTTCGCGGCCACGGTGCCCACTTCGGCGTCGGACAGCAACTCGATCAGCGGATGGATGTTGTAGCCGCCCAGCATCGTGCCGAGCAACTCGGTGGCGTGGGCGCGCGAGATCAGCGCGCAGGCGGTCTCGCCCTTGGCCACGGCGGCGAGGAAGCCCGCCTTGACGCGAGCGGCTTCGTCCACGCCGGCCGGCACGCGATGGGTGATCAGATCGAGCAGAGCCTGCTCTTCGCCTGCGGGCGGGTTCGTCAGCAGTTCGACCAGTTCGGCGGTCTGCTGAGCCGTGAGTGGCAGGGGAGGAATGCCGAGCGCGGCGCGCGCGGCTACGTGAGCACGAAAGTTTTCGAGCATAGGGGACCGTTGCCTTTGCGTTACAGGGGAAGGCTTTGCAAACAAGCCGGGTATGTTCTGGGCACTGCGTTGCCCGCTATTCTAATTGCGACGCTGCGATGCGTCAAACGTCTTATGTCTTATGTCTTATATAAGAGTCACGCGATTGCGCGGGGGCGGCAGTGCTAGGTCCGGCAGGTTCATCCGGCGCGGCACAGCCTTCGCAACTGCCGCCACGCCGGCGCGTGGGTGTCGAACAAAGGGGTGCCGGGATTCATCAGCGTGAGATATTGAGCCGCTGCGAGCCGATGCTTTTGCAGACCGTTCTTCAATACCTCTACGCACCATTCACGCGAAAGACGCCGGCCGAGGAAATAGCGCTCATCCTCGTGAAAGGCGTGGCGATTGTTCGTCCACCAGAGCGCACATTTGGCCGGATCGGGCCACGGCAGATCGTTATCGACAAGGCTGCTTACACGCGGGTCGTCGGGATCGTCATTCGGCGACGCCTGGCGCGGACGCGATCCCTCCGCCACGAGACCTTGCGTGAACAGATCGGCCCCCGTGATAAGGCGCAACGATTCGCCGCTTGCCTGTGCGAACCGAGGCGTCTTCATCAGTTCCAGCAGCCATTCGATGTAGCGGATATCGCCGGACACGCCAGCCGCATGCACCAGAACGGATGTCGCCTCGCGCCCGCTTCCGGCGATACGTCGAAGCTGCGCGCGATTGGCCTCCATCGACGAGGCCCGCAGCGCGACTTCGAACATGTCTTCCTGCAAAAGTCCCGGCGAAGCGGCCATGCCGACGAGCGCGTCGAGCGCCTTGCCGCGATCGCCGAGCATCACGGCACACCATGCAGGCCACGCGCGTTCGCGTTCTCCGGACGTAGCCAGTTCGCTCAGGCAACGGCTCAGCACGTCCACCCGGCCCAGCTCGCCGGCGACGCGAAATGCGACGCTATTGCCCTCGCGCTGAAGCGAATCGGTCAACGCCCGCCCGGGATCGACCTGATGTCGCGCGCAGATCGAAAGCGCCAACTCGCGGCGCGGCGCGGAGTCATGCGCGAGAAGATCGCGAACCAGACCCTTGAGATGCAGCGGCGACACCCAGCCGAACGCGCGGGCCAGAGCCGCGATGCCGTCGGGCGTTGCTTCAGCGAAGGCGAAACATCGGCGCAACCGTTCGTCGTCGCCCGATTCGATGGCGAGAACATAAGCGGCGAACTCGCCTTCGCGATCCCACGCGCCGAATCGCTGTTGCGCGGCGTTCCATCCCGCCGGCCCGGCGATCGCGAGCGCGTCCAGATGCGCGTCGATGCGCTCGTCGATGCGCGACAATCCATCGAGCCCGATCCGATATCCGCCGACGTTCCACGCGCGCGTGCGTCGCAACGAGCCGACGTCATCGACGTGCCGTTCGACAATCGTCCGGATGACGCGACTCGACGGCGCGACCGTCTCCGGCACGGATCGCGAGCGAAACGGCGGAACCCGCGCCGATGGCGCGTTGCGGATCAAGGCCGCGCCCCGCAAGCCCGCCTCGGACGATCCTTCGCAACAGTAGACGGGACCTTCCGCGTATCCCTTCGCCATGGCGTTCGCGGCGACCACGAGAGAGAGCGGCCCGGCCGCGCAGCCCGCATCGCCCACGTATGCGGCGGGCAACAGAACGGGCAGCCGTTCGCGTCGCGTGCGATAGAAGCGCGTCGCCGCGAGACACGACTCCCACGCGCGATACCGTTCGCCATTCATGTCGGACACGCGCGCGACGACGCACGATTCGGGCACGCCCGCGGCCGCGACCGCGCGTTGCAGCGACGCACGCAGACCGTCGCCGGACGATTCGTCGTCGCCCAGAACGGTGTTCGCTTCTTCGACGCATCCCCAGCCGATGAGATGCGCGACGGCGGGCCGGGCGTCCGCCGCGCGGGCCAGCGCGATGCAGGCGCTGCCTTCGCCGGGAACCAGGCCCTGCGGATTGTCGTCGTCGTGCAAGCGGCCCTGACGGTCCAGGCGTTCGATGTCGCCGTCATTGAGCAGCGAGTCGACGCCGCATACCAGACACGTCTCCATGCCCTCGGCGAGCATCGCGGCGGCGGCGCTCAATGCGTCGAACGCGGCGGCGTGTCCCTGATGAAATAACCGCGTCATCCCGAAGCGATGTCCGAGCCGCGACTGCACGCTCAAGAGCAGGTCTGACGGACTGGACGCCTGAAACGCGGGATGCTCCCGATGCGGCTCGGGCACGCACAGAAGCAGCGCGGTCGTGCGCGGCCTCGCGTGCAACCCGGAAAGACTTTCGCGGATCGCGCGATCCGCGAGATTGACGAGCCATTCGAACTCCGAGCCTCGCAGACTCGCCCGCGCGGGCACGCGAGCGCCATGCAGCGCGGTCAGCGGCGCCTGACGCGGCACGACCTTCGCCATGCCGGAAAGACCCGCGCGGATCGAAGCACAGGTCTGCGCGGCGCTCAGTCCGACGGGCGTCACGGCCGCGATACCGATGATGGCGAGCGCTTGCGATTCGTTCATGGGTTCGCGCCTCAAGCCGTGCGAGTCCGGAACACGATGATGTCGTGAAGCAGGCCGCGTTTGCGGCTCATCTTCTGAAGGTTCTTCCAGATCATGACGACCCGCCTGTGCTCCGGTTCGATGAGGACGGTATCGAGGCGCAGCGGTTGTGCGTCGTGACCGGCATCGAAGCGGTATCGCGTGGAGAGGCGCACGTCCGGCAGATCGAAATGCCACGCGCCGTCCTCGGTCATGTTGACGAGCGCGATTCTTTCGCCGCCGGGCAAGTCGGGAAACTGCTGATCGTGAGGCGCGGCCTGATAGTGACGTGCATCGAAGTCGTCCGGCAGCAGCGGCCATTTGCGATCGAGCCACGCGGCATCGAACGTTCCGGCGTAGGCGAGACGCGGCTGCCAGCCGCGCGCGATTGAGCCTGTTCCCGCCACGCGCACGGTGTCCGAAGGGCGCGTCATGCGGCTGTCGGCATATTCGATGTTCGGCAGTTCCGTGCGGATGGCCGGATCGGCGGAACGGCACGTGCGATAACCCACGCCGACCGGATTCTCCGGACAGCACGAACTTTGATCCGCGCCGCCGAAGGCGCGTTCGAAGACGACCGGCATGGCTATGAACGGCTGCGGCGCGGACGGCGTCCTTCCTCCCGCGCCGATGGTCCACGTGCGGTCGCCGCACGCGATCAGGTGCTTGCGCATGCGGCCGACGGCGATGCCGAAATGCACCGTCGATGCCGCCGCGCCACGCGGCGCATGCACGTTGCCCCGGACGATCACATCGACGCAAGGCTTCATCAGCCCGAGTTGCGATTCGACTTGCACGCTTGAGTGACGCGGATCGCCGAAGTATGCATCGGCTAGCGCGATGGGCTGCTGCACCTCCGCGACCTTCAGCGACGTTCCCGAAGACGCCTCGAATGTCGCACTCACGACGGTCAGTACGACGTCGTTGCCGGCGAGATCGGCGAGCACGAATTTATCGGCGACGAACGGCGTCGGATTATGAACGATGGCCGCGCAGGACATGGTCGAATGCGCTCAGATCCACTGCCCGTCTTTCGAAAGTCCCATCGGCCAGTACGGCTGACTCGCGACGACCTCCGCGCACAGCGTTTCCCGGCGCTCGATCAGCCACGCCAGCAAAAGCACGGGCGGATCGAGCCAGTCCGCCTTGTCGAGCGTCCGGTTGATCGCGTCGCACGCGAGCCAGAACTGGCGGATCACGCCGATGAAACGCATGTCGGCGGCGGGCCCGGCGGCATCTTCGAAGAGCAGCGCTTCGCGCGCCTTGTCCTTGCTGCCGAGCCGGTGCGTTTCCTCTTTCATCGCCTCGGACCATTCCTGCCAAGTGATCGACACGACCGGCTTGAGCGCCGTCAGATAGCGTTCGAAAAGATCGCGATGCAGCGCGACGCCCGATTGCCTCGCCGACGATCCCGCCAGACGCGCGCGGCCAACCGCGATCAGATCGTCGGGCGCTTCGAGCAAGCGCCGCGTGGTCTGTTCGAAGCGTTCCTGCGAAAGAATGCGAAGTGCCATGACGCGCTCCTCAGATGAGCCGGTCGTGCTCGTCGACACCGACGGGCCAGTAGACGATCCAGGTCACCGCGTCCGCGAGATCTTCCTGATCGCCATGCAGGGCGTCGATGAGCAGCACGGACGGTTCGACCACATCCATGTCGGTGAATGCGGTTTCCTCGTCGTCGCCGGTCGTGTCGGGTTCGACGTCGTCCTCGCCCCAGTCCGTGTCTTGCGCGGCGGGCGCTTCCACTTGCGCTTCGGCGGCCGACGCTTCGCTCGCCTCGTTCATCGCTTCGAGCAGCAAGTGATACTTGTGACAGACGCCGAGCACATACGGGTGCGTGTAATAGCCGAAGGGCCATCGATGTTCGAGATCGAAGTCGCTTTCCTGCGTAGCCGCGTTTTCACGCTCGCGCGCCTCCAGCGCCTCCCACCACGCGCGCGCGGCGGCGAGCGCACCGCGCAATTCGGCGGTGTATCGATTGAATAGGATATCTAACTTGTTCATCGGCTCATCCCGCGAACACGGATCACTTGACGAAGAGGACGATCTTTTTCATGACCGCCGTGATGCTCCCCGCTTTGAACCTGCGGCCGAATCCTTTCTGCGGATTCTTTCGCCTTGAATGCATGTGACATTGCGGCCTCACCGCGCCGTTGGATCGCGCCCATTTCTTGAACTTCTGCGGATCGTTGCAGCCGCCCTGATACCACGCGATGATGAGCGGCGGCTGATGATCCGCCGTGACGCCAAAGTTATTGCAGCGCTTTCTGCCGATCCTGACCCAGCATCGCTTGCTCTTGACATGCGCGGTCTGCTTGTCCGTCGGCCCATAACCTTTGCGCCGATAGCGGCGCGCGCATTTCGAGCGCTTCCTGAATTTCTTCTTGAACTTCACGAGCGCGGCTTTATCCAGCGCGCCGACGGGTTTCGATCCGGCGTTCTGGCCCATCATGTCGCCATGACGGCACACGCCCTTGCCCTCGAACTTGACCGTCATCGACCACAATTCGAAATAGGCCTTGCCGGACGTCTTGTGCGTCACGACATTGCCGCCCTGCGTGCCGGCTTCGTTGCCCGTGCTCGTCGATACTTCCGAGTGATCTTCCAGCGCCGTTGGCTCGCCGTCCGCCTTGACGGTTTCGCTGCCCTTCTGCAGGTCCGACGCCGACGCGAGATTGACGTACGGAACCGGCAGCGGACCGCCCGGCGGCGGCGGCGGCGTGAGGCAGACATCGCCGGGCGCGACGCCCTTGCCGCCGCTGCCGCGATGAAACAGGCCCATGCCTTCGGCGTAGACGGTGACGGCCATCGTCGTGCGTCAGTTGATTTCGACCGAGCCGCCCGTCAGTCGATTGACTCCCGTCGAGCTAGACGAAACATACTCGCCCTGAAGCAGCACCTTGCCCGCGGCCGTGAGCGTGATGCTCGCCGCGCCGCATCGCAGCGTGATCCGGCTGCGCGCCGAAATGATCAGACGCTCGCCGTCGCAGATCGCCTCGAAACCGCGTCTCGCCGCGCGCGCTTGGGCATCGTCGAATGCTTCGTCGCGCACGCAGCCCAAAATGACCGGACGGCCCGCGAGCCCGAGTTCGAACGACAACGCGACTTGCCGGCCGACATGCGCGTCGTGGAGATCGACGATGGTCGATGCTTCCACGGCATCCGCGCCGAGCGCGCCATGCTTCCAGCTCACGAGCGGATGCCCTTCGCGAAAGCCGATCAGACAACCCATGATCACCGTGGCGTTTGCCGACGCCGTGACGGGCGAAGCATCCGTGCAAGGCGAGTCGATCGCGGGCTGCGTGGCTGACATGAGCGCTCCCTGTCCTGTTGATCTGAACGCGAGTGCGGCGTGCGCGCCGCCGCCTCTCCCGCGCTTAAAGGACAAACGAACGAGCGGCGGCGATTTTCAAAGGAATCCGATTCGCTGCGCCGCCCGCTAGTTCTGATGGATGTTGCTCGCCGTCATCACGATGTCGCCATCTGCCGTCAGGTTGATCTTGCCGCTGCCCTGAACGGTGATGTCCTTGCCTTTGATCTCGATCGTGCCGTCCTTCTTCATGGTGATGCTGGCGTCGCCCGTGACGAGGCTGATCGACTCGTCCGCGTTGATCGTGAAGTTCTTTCCCACCTTGAGCGCGTCATCCTCGCCCACGGAGCTCGTGCGCCCTTTCGCCACCGTGCTCGACTGAGCGCCGTTGATCGACTCGCTCGCGTCGTTCGCGACCGACACCGTCTGAGCGCCGCCGACGCTGAGCGACTGATCGCCGCCGACGCTCGTCGACTGTTTGCCGCCGACGCTTACGGTCTGCGCGGAACCCACCGTCACGGTCTGACCGGAGCCGACGCTGATCGTCTGACTCGCGCCCACGGTCTCCGTGTGATACGCGCCGATCGTCACGGCCTGATACGCACCGACAGTCACCGCCTGAAACGCGCCGACCGTCACCTCCTGCGCCGCGCCAACGGTGATCGTCTCGTTGATGCCCACGCTATGCGTGCGTTGCAGAAACACCGTCGCCGTCTCGCTCGCCTTCACGGTCTTGCTGCGATTCGCGCCGATCGTGATGCTCTCGTTCACGCCGACGGTCTCCGTGCGATTCATCAGGATATCTATCTTTTCGTCGTTGCCCACCGTTTCGGTGCGGTCGTGCTTGACGACCGTGGTCTCGTCGTGATCGATGTTCTTCTTGCGGTCATGTCCGACCCAGTGCGTCTCGTCGTTCTCGACTTCGATATCCTGATTCTTCTCGGCGTGAATGAGCACCTGCTCCGCGCCCTTCTTGTCCTCGAAGCGCAATTCGTTGCAGTTCGCGCCACTGCCGCCCTTGCTCGACCGGCTCTTGATGCCCGACTGCGTCATGTTCGCGGGCAGGTCGTAGGGCGGCATCTGCTCGGCGTTGTAGACGCGGCCGGTGATAATCGGCCGGTCCGGATCGCCTTCGAGAAAATCGACGATCACTTCCTGGCCCATGCGCGGAATCGCGATCGCCCCCCAACCCTTTCCCGCCCAAGGCTGCGACACGCGAATCCAGCACGAACTGTTCTCGTCGCGCTTGCCTTGACGATCCCAGAAGAACTGCACCTTCACGCGGCCGTATTGATCGGTGTAGATCTCATCGCCGCCCGGCCCGACCACGACGGCGGTCTGCGGTCCCTGCACGAACGGCTTGCGCGCGGTGCGTGCCGGCGCGAAAGCCTGCTTCGCGTCGATCGCGGAAAACCAGCATTCGCAGCGATTCGCCTGCGCGCCGTCGAAGGCTTCGTAGTCCGCGAGCTCGATCTCGTAACGCGTGCGCGTGACGAGATACTGCGCGTTCTGATCCGCGCGCGGATGCCGCGTCAGCTTGAGCAACGCGCCCGCGCGCACGCTCCGGCTGTTGGTGCGCGCCTCGATCCGATGCCAGTTGATATCGGGATCGTCGGGCACGCTGCCTTCGATGCGCCATTCGTCCGCGCGCGACTTCGCGCGGCTCTCGCCGTGATCCGCTTCGACATAGCCGCCCGGATAATCGAAGTGTTCGAGCCCGGAAAACGCATCGAAGCCCTGCATGTGCTTCACGGCCTGCTTCTGCAAAGGCCGCGACGGATGCCTGAAGTCGTAATCGGTCAGCAGCCAGTTGTGCGTTTCGATCGCGTGATGCGTGCGCCACTCGCTGATGTATTCCGCATCGGGCGCGGCGGCCTGCACCGCGCCATAGGGCAACGATTCGCAGCCCGCGACGCTCTCGTGCGCGGCGAGGGTATCGGTCAGGATCAGCGACTCCTTGCCGTCCTTGTCCTGAAACCAGTAGTAGATGCCTTCGTCTTCGAGTAACCGGCTCACGAAGTTGAAGTCGGATTCGCGATACTGCACGCAGTATTCGCGCGGCGGATGCGCGCGCGTGCCCGCCTTCCATTTGATCTCGCCGAATTCGAGGCCCTTGTAGACGGGATCGGCGAATACGGCCTTCACGATTTCCTCGACCGTCTTGTTCTGAAAGATGCGGCAATTGCTGCGTCGCGCGAGCAGCCACAGCCACGGCCGCACGGCCGCCTCGTAGACGTGCAGACGCCCGCGCATGCCGGTTTGCCGGAAGCCCACGACATAACCGCCGAACACGCGCGGCTTCGCCTTGGGCACGTCGAGCGACACACTCACGCGCTTGCCCAGAATGCGGCTGAAGTCGAGATCCGCGCGCTTCGAGACGAGCGTCAACTCGATGCGCGGCATGCGCCCGAGTTCCGCGCTCGCGCGCAGGCCCAGAAAGCGCAGGTCGTCGCCGAGCGGCGTATCGACGCTCGCGAGCGGCTTTTGCGCTACGGCATCGTTGCTGGCCATCGACGCACCGGCGTGTCGGTCAGCAGCCGGACTTCACGGCAGAGGGCCGCGCGCCCTCGTGCTTCGACTTACCGTCGATAACTTCGACCTTCGGATAGCAGTCGGATGCAGCCATGTGAACCTCCGTCGTGACTGGCGTTCGCGGCGCATCTCGCGCGTGCGATCCACTGGTTAGACGAACAGCGCCGGAGGTTTTTGAACTCGCCGCGACTGCGCGCGTCACACCTTGTGGTCGCGGAGGAACCTGAAGAACTCCACGCCTTCCTGCAGGCGGCGTTTGAGCATCTCCCAACTGACCAGCATCTCGCGAACGATTTCCCAGATCTTCGTCGGTCTGAAATAGAAGCGTTTGTAGAACTCCTCGACGCCGAGAAAAATCTCTTCGCGCGTGAGATGCGCATAGCCGATGGTCGATTGCTGAGTGCCCACGGAACTGACGAGCGTAATCACCTTGCTTTCTTCCAGCCAGCCATTCTCGACTGCCTGCTTATGAAGGACCGTCCCCGGATAGGGCGCGGCGAGCGATACCTGAATCGTATGCGGATTGATCTCTTTCGCGTACTGGATCGTCTTCTGAATGGTTTCGTGCGTTTCGCCCGGAAGCCCGAGAATAAAGGTGCCGTGAATCTTGATGCCGAGCTTGCGGCAATCGTCGCTGAAGCGGCGCGCCACGTCGGTTCGCAGCCCTTTTTTGACATTGACGAGAATCTGGTCGTCGCCGGATTCATAGCCGACGAGCAAGAGCCGCAAACCGTTCTCCTTCATCACCTTGAGCGTCGAATACGGGACGTTCGCTTTCGCGTTGCACGACCACGTGACCCCTAGCTTTCCGAGGCCGCGAGCGATCTCTTCGGCTCTCGGCCTGAGGTCGGTGAAGGTATCGTCGTCGAACATGATCTCCTTCACTTCGGGCATGTTGTCCCTGATCCATTTCACTTCTTCGAGGACATGCTCCACCGAGCGCGTGCGATAGCGATGACCTCCGACCGTATGCGGCCAGAGGCAAAACGTGCACCGCGACTTGCAGCCCCGGCCTGTGTAGAGCGAAACGTACGGATGTTTGAGATAGCCGCTGAAGTAGTTTTGAGTCTTGAGGTCGCGCTTATAGATGGGCGCGACGAACGGCAGTTGATCCATGTCTTCGAGAATCGGCCGCGCTTCGTTGTGCGTGATGCCGCCGTCGGGCAGACGATAGCTCAGACCGGCAATCGATTCGAACGGAAGTCCCTGCGCGATATCGCGACACGTGAAGTCGAATTCTTCACGGCATACGAAGTCGATCGAATCGCTCGCGGCAAGCGAGCCGTGAGGATCGACGGCGACTTTCGCCCCGATCATCCCGACGAGGATGCCCGGTTTTCGTCGCTTCAAATGTTCCGCGAACTGGGCATCGCTCGCGAACGACGGCGAGCTCGTATGAATGATGACAAGTTCGTATTCCTGCGCAATGTTCAGCGTCGCATCCAGCGAGAGGCCATCGGCGGGAGCGTCGACGACACGGCTATCCTCCACCAGCGCGGCAGGCTGGACGAGCCACGTCGGATACCAGAACGATCGAATCTCGCGCCTCGTCTGAAAGCGTGAGCCCGCTCCGCCATCGAAGCCGTCGAACGAAGGTGCCTGTAGAAACAGTGTTTTCATGGATGCCCTCAAAGATATCCGCGAGTGACGGAATCACTTCGCGTTCGCCGGTCGCCGCGCGCCGAACGAACGCTCCGCCGCTTGCCAGTAAATCAGCCCCGGCACGAAGAACAGCAAATCCCGCACGCGACGCGCACCCGCCAGCGCGAGGCAGGTTGGCGCATCGATACCCAGCATGCCGCCGATCAGCATGAAGCCGCCTTCCTGCACGCCGATACTGCCCGGCACGACGAAGGCCATGCTGCTCACGAACTGAATCAGCGCTTCGATCACGAACGCTGTCCCGAAGCTTGCGTTCGAGCCGAGCACGCGCAACGCGACCCAGATCTCCAGTGCGAGACCAAGACACTGCAGCGTTTGCCAGATGAACAAATAGCGAATCACGATACCGGTCTGCCGCCAGATCAGCTTGATGGACTGATCGATGCGCGCCGACTTGCCGACGAGCGCGTACACCTTTCCGCTCGTGATGCGGTTGAGCGTTCTTGCGGCGCGTTCGAACGGCCGCGCATGCTGCACGAGCGCGAACAGCAAGAGCACCGGCAACACGCCCGCAAGACCCCACGCCAGCCTTCCCACGAGTCGCGTGGAATCCGACGAGGTTTGCTCCAGCAAGTATCCGACGGCGAAGAGTGCGAAGACGACCTGGCTGATCAACGTGAGCTGCATGTCCACCACGAGACTCGCCACGGCCGTTTCCGGACGCACGCCGGCACGTCCGAGCAAGCGAAATGAAACGATCTCTCCGCCGATGCGCGCCACGGGCAGCAGACCGTTGATCGACTCGCGAATCCAGACGAGTCTGAGCATGGTTGCAAACGTTGGCCGCTCCGCATCGCGAATCAGCATGCGCCAGTTTCGCGCGTTCGGCAGCATCGAAAAGATGTGTACGAGCGCGGCCAGCAGCAAGCCCGCGCCCGCGGATTCCAGCAGACGCAGGATCACGGCGGGGTCATCGCGCCAGATGAGCCATCCCGCGATCAAAAGGCCGAGCAGAGCGGCAACGGACCCGAGATATTTCATCCGGGCGCCGCCTTTGCGTGAAGAAGGATCGTTGTGAAATCGGCGATCATTTCAGGCTCGCGTCACGTTGGACACACGGCGACAGCAAACCGTCGCCGTCCACATCGAAGCGTCGTCCACGCCATGACACGCGGGACGAAAAGAAGCTCGCCAGATAGATCGCGAACTGAAGGACATCCCAAAGCGGCAACCATGGAAAGCCACCGTAACGCTCGCCCGTCGCGCGATCCGTTTGCCAGACGAGTATCGCGCGGGCCATCAGCGTCAGCGCTATCAATCCGAAGGCCAGCAGATTGCCAGATGAAAACATCAGCGATAGCAAGGCGAGCGGAAACGGATGCATCAGAACAGCACCGCGATGACCGCTCGGATCGGCCGCGCGAATCGTGCGGCTCCAACGCAACTCGTGTGCGATCAGCCGGGAAAACGTGGTCTCGACGCAGGCGTGACGCACGGTGAACGGCGGCACGGCGACCGTCAAACCGCTGCGGCGCACCGCTTCGCCGATCGCGTAGTCCTCCGCGAGATGATGCGCAAACTGCGCCAGTCCGCCGATGCGCAGCAGCGTCGCCCTTGTGATGACGATGATCTGGCCGAAGCAGGGTCGCGCTCGTCCAATGGCCAGTCCGGTCACTACGCCCGGCAGGAAATGATAGTTCGTCATCGCGCGACTGACGCGAGGCCAGAAGCGCGACGCGCACATTCCACGATAGGCGCTCGTTACCAACCCGACGCCGGGTTGCTGAAGCGCGCCTACGATGTCGCGCAGAAAGCCAGGGCTTACACGAACGTCGCTGTCGGCGAAACAGAGTACATCGTGCTGCGCGCGATCCAGCATGTTCGTCAGGTTGGCGATCTTTCGGTTGGGTCCGTAAAGCGTGCCATCCACGACGACCGTTATGTTCTTGTCAGGAAAACGCGCGCGCACGACATCGACGGCAACGAGCGCCGAATCCGCTCTGTCATGGACGCCGAAAATATATTGAACCGGTCCCGGATAGTCCTGCTCCACGAAGCTCGTCAGGTTCTCCGATAGCTGCCACTCGTCGCCATGCAGCGGCGTGATGATGGAGACCGCCGGAAAGCCGACGGGCGCATTTGTCGGACGCGAAAAGAAGCGTCGCATGAGGAAGCTGGCCGACACGGTGTACACGATGCCCACGCCGGAGCACAGCGCGGATAACACGGCAGCGAAGGCGAAGAACAGGTGGGCAACATGTAGCTGAGCCATATGCGTCCGAACGTTAGCGCGCCTGGGACACAAAGACTGCATCACCGATGCTTAAGAAAGCCTTAGGCGCGCCAATGCGCATGCGTGCGTCGCATAAGCGCGATAACTTCCCGCGTTGAAAGGTTCAACCGCGTAATTCCGGGGGCAAATATTTCAGCGTCATCCAAGCCGAACTTATTTTCAGGCTATGGAGATTCAACGCTTGACGGCGTTTCAAAGCGGTCCATAAAATCCACAGTCTTCAACGATTGGGCTAATGCCTTGGACACTTGCAGTAGTCGACCTTCGAACCAGATTTCCGCCTGAGCGACTCACGTCCGCGCCTCTTCAACGCCGCCGTTTGTCGCAAAGGCAAGCGGTGCGCGCGTAGTACTTCGTCGTAACTCAAACGTGCACCTCGATCCGCCCCAGATGGCGTGACGCCGCCGTGCGTCCGCCGTCTGGGAATACCGCCGCCTCGCAGACGGCGCGCGTTCGCGCGCGCCTGTCGGCGGGGCGGATGGCGGTCAAGTCAGATAAACAATATTTACTACGGGGTGCACCATGTCCACACCATCGAACGTCTCTCCGCCCGCCACCCCGCAGCGCGCCGCCGTGCTCGACGACGCGCACATCGGCGATATTCGCGGTGCGCTCGGTTCGATTGCGCATCACGACACCGCGCCGCGCAACACGTGGTGGGCGCGTTTCCGCACGCTCCTCGCCATACTCGGGCCCGGCCTCATCGTGATGGTCGGCGACAACGACGCGGGCGCGTTCGGCACCTATACGCAGGCGGGCCAGAACTACGGCACGACCCTGCTCTGGACCATGTTGCTGCTCGTGCCCGTGCTCTATGTCAATCAGGAGATGGTGCTGCGTCTCGGCGCGGTGACGGGCGTCGGCCACGCGCGGCTGATCTTCCAGCGCTTCGGCAAGTTCTGGGGCGCGTTCAGCGTGATCGATCTCTTCGTGCTCAACGCGCTTACCATCGTCACCGAATTCATCGGCATCACGTTCGTGCTCGACTTCTTCGGGCTGCCCAAGGTTGCGGGCGTCTGCGTCGCGGCCGCGTTGACGATGGCCGCGGTGAGCACCGGCGACTTCCGGCGCTTCGAGCGCTTCGCGGTGGTGCTCTGCGTGTTGAGCCTCGTGCTCGTGCCGGTGCTCGTCGCGATTCATCCGCCGGTCTCGCAGATGACGCGGGATTTCCTCGTGCCGAACTGGCCCGCCCACGCGAAGCTTTCGGATGTGATGCTGCTCGTGATCGGCATCGTGGGCACCACGGTCGCGCCGTGGCAACTCTTCTTCCAGCAAAGCTACGTGATCGACAAGCGCATCACGCCGCGCTTCATGAAGTACGAGAAGGCGGATTTGTGGATCGGCATCGTGTTCGTGCTGATCGGCGCGGTCGCGATGATGGGCTTCACCGCCGCGTTGTTCTCGGGCCGTCCCGAGTTCGGCAACTTCACCGATGCGGGCGGCGTGATCGCCGGCCTCGAAAGGTACGCGGGCCGCACCAGCGCCACGCTGTTCGCGGTCGCATTGCTCGACGCGAGCATCATCGGCGCGGCGGCCGTGTCGCTCTCGACCGCGTATGCGATCGGCGACGTGTTCAAGATCCGGCACTCGCTGCATCGCGGCGTGACGGACGCGAAGGGCTTTTACCTGGTCTACTTCGGCATCGTCGCGCTTGCGGCGATGATCGTGCTGGTTCCGGGCAGTCCGCTCGGCCTCTTGACCGAAGCGGTGCAGACGCTTGCCGGCGTGCTGCTGCCCAGCGCGACCGTGTTCCTGCTGCTGCTCTGCAACGACCGCGCCGTGCTCGGTCCGTGGGTCAACTCGAAGAAACTGAACCTGTTCACCGGCTCGGTCATATGGGTGCTCGTGATGCTATCGATCATCCTGACCGCGGCCGTGATGTATCCGGACATCAGCGGCGAGACGATCGTCGATGTGCTGGCCGGCGGCACCGTTCTCGCAATCGCGGGCTTCGCGGCCAGCGTGCTGCTGCGTCGCGCGAGCGGCATCTCGTGGACGGTTCAAACGGCGCAAGCGAGCGTCGAGCGTGCGCAACGCGATACATGGCGCATGCCGCCGCTCGACACGCTCGCCCCGCAAAAAATGACGCTCGCGACGCGAATCTGGATGGGCGTGCTGCGCGGCTATCTGGTGATCGCGGTAGGGCTCGTGATCTTCAAGGTGCTGCAGATGACGTTGCTGAAATAAGCGCGTTCGCGCCGCTCAATCGGCGGCGACAGGCACGAAGGCGCGGCATTCGCTTTGACTTATGCGGGCAGCGAGCATGCCGTCGAAGACATCATGAAATCGGCCGCGCTCGAAGCCGCGCCGACGGGCGTTCGCGCCAATGCCGTCGCGCGGGATCGACCGATATCGGCACGGAGGGAAGAAAGGCCGCGTTTGCGGCGAGCGTGCATCGGCAAGCCCGATGAAATCGCCGCGCCGATGCTCTATGCGGCCGCCTTCATCGCGGGTCGATGGCGGCAAAACGGGAGATTCAGACCGCACCGCTACGGCACGCCTGCAGGCCGCAGCGGTGCAGCAAGCGCGATGCTACTTCGCCGTCGCGCCGCTTGGCGACTCGGCTTCGCGCCCGGACTGATTTCGCGGAACGTCGGCGTCCCCATTCACTGTCTGACCGCCGGCGGAACCCGGCGAGTCCTCCGCTTCGATCGATGCCAACGCCTGCTGCCAGAACTCCTCGGCGCGCCCTTCGGGACTGCCCTCGCGTTCCCATATCTCGTATGCGCGACGACGGATACGGTCCTGCTCTTTCTGATCGTCCACGATTCCCTCCCAGTTGCGCGATTTAACGCCGCTCGCGATAGCGGTGCGCATGCGCGCTCACCGGCACAGCAACCCTCATGCCGCGCGCTCGTCCTCGAATCTCACGCCGGATCGAGCAGCGATTTTTCGAAGCACACGGTATCGCCCGGCTGGAAACGGCAATCGTCGATCAACATGCGGCGATACCCGCTCGCTTCGCAAATCAGCGACGCGCTCCGCTCGGCCGGCGTCGCGACGAGGCAGACCATCTGGTAGCCAAGCAGGCGCGCTTCCTCTTCGAGATACGCCAGCAGGACCGTTTCCAGCCCGCGATACTGCGGGCGGACATACAGCCGCAGCAGTTCGGCGACGCGATAGCTTTGCCGTCGAATCGCGCCGCATCCCATTGCTTCGCCCATCGCGTTTCTCGCCACGACGAAGCGTGCGCGGATGCTCCGCAGATCGTCGTCG
The DNA here is from genome assembly GCF_001545035.1 of Caballeronia glebae. Taxonomy (GTDB): domain Bacteria; phylum Pseudomonadota; class Gammaproteobacteria; order Burkholderiales; family Burkholderiaceae; genus Caballeronia; species Caballeronia glebae. Next base: position 27,873 of record NZ_FCOJ02000053.1, on the reverse strand, counting down.
GCCATGCCACGTTGCCCGCTCTCGCCCGTCAGCGCCGCGAGATAGGCGGAGCGTTCATCGCACAGAACGCGTGCGTCGAGCGAGCCGGGGTCCTCGCTGCCGATAAAGATGGTCTGAGAGTCGTTCATGCCTGCCTCGCGAGAATGAAGTCATACGGCGCCTGCTTCACGCCCTGTCTAGCAACTGGCATTCCGGCGCCTCGATGTATCGCTCGAAGTTCGATAAGGGCGGGTTATGAACGAACGATCGCTAAGTTTCCTGCAAGGTGGCCGATCGATAATGGGTCCGCGCCGTCGCAAGATTGCCGCCTCCCGGCGGGCTGACGCGCGGAGACAGCGATGCACGACGAATACGACAACGACAAGATCACGCTATTGGCTGTACCGCCATCGAAAGGACTCGAATGGTCGGGCAAGCTATTCGTCGGGACGGAAGAAATCGGCGATCTGTTCGGCCAGGCGCTGAGCGACCTCGAAGACGCCGCCAACGAACTCGGCTTTCCGCCGGATCACATTCGGGTCGCGAACAGCTAAGCCTATTTTTCCATCGGCGCATCGGTTGCGGCACGCGTCGTGCGTGCAGAGCAGTCGCGGCGACGAGCGGGAACCGCCGCGCGTCGGCTCACGTCTCAGACGGGAAATGCGGCCTCGGATCATCGGCGTCGCCCGCCGAATTTCATCGGGCATGCACGTAACTGTCATATCGTGATCAGCCGGTCGGTCGCAACGCGAAAAGCTATCGGCGTCGCGCGTGGAAGAACACGCCACGTCGCGTCTGACTGCCGCATTTTCCTTTTACCGATTTACATTCCACTTTGAAAAGGAGCGGTCAATGTTCCAGTATCCCGGTCAGTTCGCATATCAGGTTCCGTCGCTTGCACGCGCGAATTTGCAGGCATTCCTCAACATGACAGGGCGCTTCGCGAGCGGCCTGCAGGCGCTCGGTGAACTGAACGTGCAGACGGTTCGCACGGTCGTCGAGGAAAGCAACGCGCTTCTGAGCGCGGGCGATCAAGCCGGCGCCGGCGATGTGCTCGGGTGGCAGTCGGTCATGCTGGCGCAATTTCCGCAGAAGGCCGCTTCGTATGGTCAGCATGTGATGTCGATCATCACTTCGACTCAGGACGATATCCTCGGCGAAGTGCGCAATCAGTACGAACGCAACGGCATCAAGTTCGGCGACCTGGCGAACGCCGCCGCCGATGACGTGCAGACGGCGACGCAATCGTCGGGCGCACTCATTACGAATCTGGCCGACGCCACGAACGATGCCACGCGCGAAACGAGTGGCGTCGTTCTCGATGTCAACGGAGAAGTTGCAAAGACCTCGCACGTATCGACTAAGCGTTCGCCTTGATCTGCGGGACGCATCGGGCCGCGTGTGCGGCTCGATGCGCCGTGGCGTTTTTGTCTTGTTAGTATCGTCGGGCAGCCACTTCCTCGATTACGGACATGACCATCGCCAGGATCTCGCTCGTCCTCTTCGACATGGAAGGCGTGCTGACGCATTACGACCGCGATGCCCGCGTCGCGCATCTCGCGGCGACGGCACATTGCGCGCCTGATACGGTGCGTCATGCAATCTGGGGTTCGGGTCTCGAAGCGCGCGCCGATGCGGGCATCATCGACGAGATGGAATATCTCGCCACGCTCGGCGCGATGCTCGACTATCCGCTCAGCAAGGACGAATGGCTCGCGTCGCGTTGCGTATCGATCACGCCGAACGAGCGCACGCTGGCGCTCGCCGCGCAGCTCCGGACGTCCCGCGCAATAGCGATCCTCACCAACAATTGCCATCTGGTCACGGACCATCTCGGTTATCTGAATCCCGCCGTCGATCGCCTGTTCGGCAACGCGGTGTATTCGTCCGCGTCGTTCGGCGCGACGAAACCGGCGGCGCAGACATACCTTCGCTGCGTAGATAAAATCGGCGCACGGCCGGAAGAAACGCTTTTCATCGACGACACCGACGCCAATGTGCGCGGCGCGCTCGATGCCGGACTGATCGGCTACAAGTTCGAAGACGCCAACGCGCTCGAAGTCGAGTTCGAACGGCTGGGTCTGCTGTGATGGACGGCGAAGGTGCGCGATATGGCGCCGACGCTCGCGTGCGCAAGACCGCCGAATCTATTCCGCGATGCGTTTGAAACTGACGTAGTAATCGTCGGTGTAGTAGCAGTCGCGGGTTTGCTTGCGCGGTCCGCCGCAGACGATACGGCGCTGCCCGCGATCCGCTGACCCCGGCGTGCGAACCGTGTATGCGTGGTAATAGCCGCGCGGATGTTCCGGCAGCAAGGTCGCGCTGTTGCGGAACAGAACGCCGTCCTCGCCGAAGGGGAACGGGCCGCCCGCCTTGATCAGACGGAGGGTTTCGGCGGCTTCCCCCGGCAACTGCGCTCGGCTGATGGCGGCCGGCGCGCCGTGCGGTTGCGCGCCCGATGCAGCCATTGCTTCGCTCGCGGCCGACCCGGGCTGAACCGCCTGACTCGCGGATGCACCCGTTTCCTGAGTTGCGTTTCGCGATCCGTCCTTGCCGCAACCGCCGGCGATCGCGCTCAAGACGACGACGAGGGAGAAAAACCAGACTCGCTTCACGAAACGGTTATCTCCGGGTTGACCAGCACTCGACGACCACGAACGAATCAAGGGTATCGTTTCTGGCGAAGCGAATCAACGTTCGGCCGGAAATAGGATTTTTTCGCTCGGCAACCGGGCCGATTCGCAGCTCGCGGCGTTCGATAAGTGCGCGGATCAAGCGCTCTTATCGCGGATGAGTTCAGGCGGCGGCGGGTTCTCCAACTCGTTTCACAGTCATGCGGCCGCGTTCAGCTTTTGAGTATCCGGTCGAAGAACGCGATCAAGTTCGACCACCCTTCTTCGGCGGCCACCGGATCGTAGACCGGGAAGTCGGGCTTCATCCAGCCGTGCGCGGCGCCGGCATACGTCTGCGCGCGATATCGCACGCCGGCTTCGTCGAAAGCGCGCTCAAGGCGCTGCGCCATATCCGGCGGATAGCTCGCGTCGCCTTCCGCCGCCGCGACATAGACCTCGGCCTTCAATCGCGAAGCATATCGATGCGGGCTCGCGGGCGCGTCCGTCGCGAGGTTGCCACCGTGAAAGCTGGCGACGGCGGCAAAGCGCTCGGGAAATGTGCCGGCCGCGGCGATGGCCATGCCGCCACCCATGCAAAAGCCGACCGCGCCTATGCGCTTGCCCGCCACATCGGTGCGCGTATCGAGGTAGGTCAGAAGCGCGCGTGTGTCTTCGGCTGCCTTTTCGTTGTCCGTGGTCGCCATGAGCGGGCCGAGAATCGCGCGCACGTCACCCTTGAATACTTCCACGGGATCGAACGGGCCGTAAGCCCCGTACCGGTAAAAGAGGTCGGGCAGCAACACGACATAGCCGGCTTCGGCGAGACGCCGGGCCATCTGCAATTCGGCGGGTCTGACGCCGCCCGCATCCATATAGAAGACGATGGCCGGCCAAATCGTTCCGCTCGCGGGCGTAAAAACGTGAACCGGGCAAACTCCGTCGCGAGTCGAAACCTGCACTTTCTCGTATGTCATGGCGTCTGTCCGTGATGAAGATCCGCCGGCGTCCGCGCCGATAACCGGAGCGCGTGCCTTGCGCTGAGCGCCAGCAATACGCACGACAACGCGTTGAACAGAAACAGTCCGCTCGGCCCGATGAGCGTCATAAGTGCGGAAGCCAACGTCGGTCCGGTCATGCCGCCAAGCGAAAAGAGCACCAGCAACATCGCCGAAACAGCAACCCGCAGATGCGACTCCGTGCGGTCCTGTACGTGCGACACGACAAGCCCGTACTGCGTGAAGGTCACAGCGACGTAAGCCATCGTCGCGCACCATGTGACGATGCGAAAGTTCAGGCAGAACAGCACGAGGCTCAACACCGCCGAGATCAACGCGGTCCATAAAACCAGACGCCGCCGATCGATGCGGTCCGAGAGCCGCCCCATCGGAAATTGCGGCAGCAATGCGCCGATCAGCGCGACGCCCATGAAGGTCGCGAGTTCCTCCGTGCTGAAGCCCGAGCGTTGAAGATAGACGGGCATCAGCGCATAGAAGTTGCTGTAGATGAAGCCGGTCAGCACGCAGCCCGGTATCCCGAGCGGCGCCACGACCATCATTTCGCGAAGGCTTTCTTTCCAGGTCCGCGCGGGTACGCGGTCGAGATTCGCGTCGTTCACTTTCGCCGGCCAGCCTTCCATCAACGTGACCGGCAGCACCGCCGCGGCAAAGAGCGCCGCGCTCATCGAGAATTGCTGCGCGCCGGTCCCCGCTCCCACGTTCAGCAGGAACTGGCCACTGCCCATCGCGAGATAGTTGATGGCCGCGTACAAGCCGAACACCTGGCCGCGCTTCTCGTTCTCCACCGTGCCGTTGAGCCAGCTTTCCACGGACGTGTACAACCCCATGAAAGCGACGCCCGTGAGAAGGCGCACGCCGCCCAGTACCCACGGCGACTGCGCCGCGCCGAAAGCGAGCGCGAGGATCGCCGCCGCCGCCGAGAACGCGACGAACGTTCGATGCTGACCGATGCGGTCGATCAGACGCCGATTGACCACAGCGCCCAATATGAAGCCTGCGTAATAACTCGACTGGATCAGACCGGTGACGAACGTCGAGTAGCCCGATTGAAGAATGCGCAAAGGGATCAGCGTCTGAAACAGGCCGTTTCCCGCGACGAGCAGCGCCAGGCCGAAGAGAAGGCCGGCCAGCGCGCGCACCGTGCCCGATGCGTCGGCGCGCGCGTGGTGGCCCGGGTTGGCGGCTGCCGAATCCGGCCACGGCGGCGTCTTGCGCCCGAGAAGCGCCGCTTCGTTCAGCGGTCCGGTGCGGCCGACCGCCGACGCGTCGTGCTCCTCGCCTGTGTCGCTTCCATGTATCTCATTTCCGCGGATATCGCCGTCGCGCGCGAGCTGATTCGCGCCGACGTTCGCGTTCTCGTGTTCGAGATGTGACATGACGCCCCTGGGTTCACTCAAGCGGCTCCATGATGACAGATGCGGCCGGTTCATATCCGCCAACGCTGCGGCAGTGGGTCGAACGCGTCGAACGCGTCGAACGCGTCGAACGTTGACGCTCACGAAATAGTTGGTAAGCGCCGGGCTCCTTCCCTGTCTTTTCCGATAAATGGATGCGGTTGGCCATTGCTACGATCGGCTCCGGCCTCGTGCGCCGAACGTTGAAGACGTTGTTCCCGCCTACAGCAAAACGAATCGGTTCCTCATGCGCAAATTCATTGTTTCCATCGTCGCGTTTCTGCTCGTTTGCATGCTTGGCGGATGTGCCACCACCATCGGAAACATTGGCCTGGGGATCGGTCTCGGCGCGGCGGGCGCGATCGGCGGACTTTACTGTGCGTTGGGCTGTTGACGATCGCTCGATGCAGATCAAAGTCGGGCGACGCGATCAGCCGCGTCGCCTCTTTCTCAGTAGGCTGAAGCTAGAAAGCAATACGAACTTGCCGTCGCGCGCAATCGCTCTTGCATGGATTCGGCGCGACGGTCGCATTCGGCAACGGCAGCGCGGCGGCCACGGTGCGGACTCGCTCGACGTTCGCCTGTCCGATATCGGCGGATACCTTCGAACCGGCCCCGGCCTGTTCATCCTTCCCGGCGGCAAGCCCTTTTAGCCGAAGCACGGCCGCCTCCGCCGATGGCGCAAGCCGCTGCTCAGCAATGCCGACCTTGACGCGATCCGCAGTCTGCTTCCTTCCGTGCGCGACGTCCGCTTGCAGTTCGGAGATCCGGCGCGTGTACCAGTCCGCCACACACGCCCGGTCCTTGCAGTTGTGTTGACGCCATTGCCATTGCGTCACGCGGTCGGCATCGAGCGCGGCCGCGTCGGGCGTCGCGTCATGCGCCTCGCGAAAAACGGCAGCCAGTTTGTCGTCGAGCGATGAAAGCGCCGGGTCCGAACAAACGAGCCGCTCCGAAGCGGACGCGTTATGCGGACATTGAAAGCTCGCGGCATGCGCGGCCGACAGCGCGCCGAGCGATGTCAACATCGCGCACGCCGCAAGACGCGCGCAGCGCCACGGATCGATGGATGGGCCGTGCAGCTTCCTTCGTGTATTCATGTTTGGCTTGATTCCCGGATAGATGGTCTCGTTCATTCGACACTTCGCCCGCGTGCTCTCGTGGCCGCGCCGAACTGTCGTTCCTCTTGGCGAGTTGAATCGCCGTATCGAACGATATGGCATGGCCCGATGCATCGAATCCCCGATCAATGCGCACTTCGCCGCAAGCCTTACCGGACGTTACTTTTTATTGGCTCTGGTAAGCGCAGCCTCGCGGGCGCTCGCGTTACGTCATCACTTACACGCTAAAAAGCGTGCAACGAGACTTCATCTCCGAGCGTTCGGCGCGAGAATATGCCCGAGGCAACGTCACCGGCCAACGACGGTTCCCGAAGTCAATTTGTCTGCGTTGAAAATGGATAAACGCGATCCTGCGAGACGTTCTCCGGATCGGCCCGGTTCCCGCCGCGCCGCGGATTACGGCGTCTCTTGGCTCGATTTGGCCGTCGCCATCGGGTTGATGGCGATCGTGGTCACGTCGGTCGTCTGGGTGACGGTACGCATCATCCGGCCCGCGCCGCCGAGCACGCTGACGATCTCCGCCGGCCCGGAACACAGCCGCTTCTGGGTCGCGGCGCAACAGTACAAAACGATTCTCGCGCGCAACGGCGTGACGCTGCGCGTACTCGCGTCCTCCGGCACGCTCGACAACCTCACGCGACTCGCCGATCCCGCCAGTCACGTCGATCTCGGATTCGTGCAGAGCGGCCTCACGCGCGTCTCCGACGTCCTCGCGCCCAACACGGTCCATGCCGGTCTGATGTCGCTCGGCACCGTCAGCAATTGGCCGCTCTTCGTGTTCTATCGCGGGCCGACGCTCACGCGGCTCTCGCAATTCGCGGGCAAGCGGCTCGCCATCGGCCGCGAAGGAAGCGGCACGCGGCAGATCGTGCTCTTGCTGTTGAGGGCGAACGGCGTCGAATCCGACGACAACGCGCGCATGCTGCCGATCGAAGGCGAGGACGCCGTGAACGCGTTGCTGGCGGGCACGATCGACGCGGCTTTCCTGCGGGCGGATTCCGCGCGTCCCGCGCTCATGCAGAAAATGATCCGCAGTGCCGACATCCGCCTCTTCGACTTCACGCAAGCGAAGGCCTACACGCGCACCTTTCCTTTCCTGAGCCAGTTCGAAGTGCCGATGGGCGCGTTCGATCTGGCCGACAACCTGCCTCCCGAACCGACGGCCACCATCGAGACGACCATCGAACTGGTCGCGCGCGATACGCTGCATCCGGCGCTGTCGGATCTGATCATCGAGGCGGCCGGCGAGGTTCACGGCGGCGCGAGTCTGCTGCAGGAAGCCGGCGAATATCCCCGGCCGGTCGCGCACGATTTCCCGCTGAGCCCGGATGCCGCGCGTTACTACAAGTCCGGCAAGAGCTTCGTGTACAGGACGATGCCGTTCTGGCTCGCGAGTTTGGCGGATCGCCTCATCGTGCTGGTCGTGCCGATTGTCGTGATCCTCATACCGGCGCTGCGATTCGTGCCGCCGCTGTACGCGTGGCGCGTCAAATCGCGTTTCTATCGGCGCTATGGCGAACTGATCGCGCTCGAACGCGGCGTATTCGACGATCCTTCCGAACTCAATTTCGTCAGGTTCGCGACGAAGCTCGACGGCATCGAAAGAGATCTCAACAAGCTGCGAATGCCACTCGCGTACAGCGATTCCTTCTACGCGTTGCGCGAACACATCGGCTATGTGCGCGCGCAGGTCGAAGCGCTGCGACGCGCAAGCGACGTCTGACAACGCCCGGCGCTACAGCCGCTTTTCATCGACCGCGAGCCGATACTGCTCCATCTTGCGATACAGCGTGCTGCGCGACACGCCGAGCGCGCGCGCGGCCTGCGCCATGTTGCCCTGCGCATGCCGCAGCGCCCGCGCGATGGCGAAGCGCTCGGTTTCCTCCAGACTGCCCGCGCCCGGCGTCGTGCCCGACATCACCTTGTCGCGCAAGGTCGGGGACTCGTCGAGCACTTCCGCCGGCAACTCGACCAGTGCAACGCGCTCCTCGTTGGAAGTCAGCAGCAGGTTCTCCACCACGTTGCGCAACTCGCGGACATTGCCGGGCCACGAATAGGCGCGCAGCACCTCCATCACGATGTCCGGAAACTGCCGCACGGGCACGCCGTGGCGCAGCGCGAGCGAGCGGTTGAAATGATCGATCAGCAGATCGACGTCGCCGTCGCGCTCGCGCACGCCGGGAATGCGAATCCGCGTGACGCCGACGCGATAGTAAAGGTCCGCGCGAAAACGTCCGCACTCGACTTCTTCGCGCAAGTTGCGGTTCGTCATCGCCAGCAGGCGCACGTCCACGCGCCGCGCCTGCGTATCGCCAAGCCGATAGATCACGCCTTCTTCAAGCACGCGCAGCAACACCGGCTGAAGCTCCAGCGGCAATTCGCCGATCTCGTCGAGACACAGCGTTCCGCCGTGCGCCAGCTCGAATCGCCCCGGCCGGCCTTCCGCCGTCGCGCCCGTATAAGCGCCGCGCACGTGGCCGAAGAGTTCCGCGCCGATCAGCTCCTTCGACGCCGCCCCGCAGTTGTAGGCGACGAACGGACCTTCGTCGGATTCCTCGCCGTGAATCGCGCGCGCGAACAGTTCCTTGCCGACGCCCGTCTCGCCTTCGATCAGCACCGGCACGCGCCGGCGGGCAAGCTGCCGTCCGCGCTCGATGGCGCGCTGCATCGCCGCGCTCTGGCAGATGATTTGCCCGAAGCGGTTGCGTTGCGGGTCCGCCTCGCCGCGCGGCTGCACTTGCGGTCCGACGCGGCGCGCGCCGCCCGCGAGACGCGAGGCATTGGACAGGCCCGAAGGCTGAGGCACGATCAGCATCGCGCCGATCGCCTCGCCGTCCGCGACGACCGGGTTGAACCACTCCGGCCGCAAACCCTGCGGAAGATGATTGGCCCAGTCCTCCACCGGAAAATGCTCGCTCATGCCGGGAAAGCGCTCGCCCGGACTGACCGGCAACGCGATGCGCGCCGTCGTGTGCACGAGCCTGCCATGACGATCGATGGCGATCAGCCCCGCCGCATCCGTCGATGACAACCTTTGCAGGCAGAACGCGAGGAGCCGCATGTGCTCGCGGGCCACCTGCTCCGCAAGCACCATTTCGATCTGGCGCGCGGCGGTGACGGCCAGCGTGAGATTGTTGATCTGATAGGTCGAGGGCGGCCCCGAAATGTCGAGCACGCCGAGCACCGCGCCGGTTCCCGGCTCGCAGATCGGCGCGGCGGCGCAACTCCAAGCCTTGATGCCCTCGCAGAAGTGCTCGGAGCCGTGCACGTAAGTCGGCTGACCCGTGGCGAGCGCCGTGCCGATTCCGTTGGTCCCGGCGGACGCCTCGCGCCAGTCGCCGCCCGTCATCAGGTGGATTTTTTCTCCGGCATCGAGCGTGCGCAGATCGCCGGCGGCCTTGAGGATCACGCCGTCCGCGTTGGTGAGCAGGAGGATCGAGTAGGAATCGGCGAAGAGGTCGGCGGTGGCCGTGAAGAGCCGGTCCGACGCCGCGAGCAGTTCCCGGTGCCGCCAGCGCAGCGTGTTGATCGCGTCGCCATGCACGGCGAATGGCGCCGCGCCCGAGGTCGGATTAACGCCCGATTGCAGACTTCGCTTCCATGATGCGATCAGTTCGGTCGGCGCGGCCGTGCTGATCTCGCCTGCGAGAAAACGCTCCCAGGCGAGCATGGTGCTGCTGTCGGAGTGATCGGCGGCGCCCGCGTCGGGCCGCGTCCACCCGGCGACATAGGGGTCGCCCGCGCGACCGCCACCAGCCGGCATACCGATGAGGCGCCTCGTCATGTGTCTCCTCCGTGCGAGGTGGGAGCGCAGCCCGCTCTTCGGCGGACCTCGGCGCGACTCACGAGGACGTGCTGCATGGGGATTCGCCGTTCGGCCCGGTTCAATCCGTTCGGCCCGGCGATTGCGCAGCACAGTCTGCCGAGTATAGACCTAGCGCGTCTCTCATCCTCTCGGGGAAAACGCCCCCGTTTACGGGCCGCTCCCTTGTCGCAACGCAGCAGCGCCGTGACGGCAACGGAGCTTTCCGGTTACTTGCGTCCCAGCAATTCCGCGCCCGCTCCGAGCGCCGGGCCGGCAGTGGGATCGGTCATGTCGGGCTTCTTGGCGATCAGCGTTTGCGTCGTGAGGATCAGCGCGGCGACGGAGGCCGCATTGCGCACGGCGCTGTAGCTCACCTTCACGGGATCGATGATGCCGCGCGCGACCAGATCCGCGATTTCGCCGGTGCGCGCGTCGAGCCCGACCGCGCGATCCGCCTTCGCCACCTGCGCGACGATCGACGCGCCGTCCAGTCCGCAGTTCGACGCGATTGTGAACAGCGGCTTTTCCAGCGCCCGCTTGAGCAGAACAGCGCCGAGTTGCGCCGCGCCCCGGCTGCGTCCGATCAACCCGTCGAGTTCCGCCGATGCGCGCAACAGCGCCGTGCCGCCGCCCGGCACCACGCCCTCGGCGATCGCCGCGCGCGCCGCGTTGATCGAATCCTCGATCAGATGAAGCCGGCGCTTCTGCTCCACGGGCGTCGCGCCGCCCGCGAGAATCATCGCGGTGCCGCCCGACAGCTTCGCGAGACGCACTTCGAACTTGTCGCGCTCGACGTTTTCCGGCGCCATTTCGTACTGCCGCGCGACCTGCTGGCGTCGCGCGGATACGGCGGCGGGATCGCCTCCCCCGGCCGTGATGATCGTCTGGTTGGACGATATGCGCACCTGCCGCGCGCTGCCGAGGTCGCGCATTTCGACGGCGTCGAGCCGGCCGCCGAGATCGCGCGCGATGACCCGCCCGCCGGTAACGATGGCGATGTCTTCGAGCATCGCGCGCCGCCAGTGGCCGTATTCGGGCGGATGAATCGCCGCGACGCCGAAGCCGCCATTGTCGCGGTTCGCGAGCAGCGTGACGACGCACGCGGGCGCGACCTCTTCCGCGATGATGAGCAACGCGCGCTTGTGTTCGTTCGCGAGCGCGAGAATCGTCGTCACGTCGTCCTGGCTTTGCAGGCGCTGGTCCGTCATCAGGATGAGCGGATTCTCCAGCACGACCTGCATGCGTTCGATGTCCGTCACCATGTGATGCGAAAGATAGCCGCGGTCGAAGGCCATGCCCTCCACCACTTCTAGACGCGTCTCGACGGTCGAGCCGTACTCGACATCGACGATGCCGTCCGCGCCCACGCGTTCCAGCGCCTGCGCGACCAGACCGCCCGTGAATTCGTCGTTGGCCGCGACCACGGCGACCGAGCGCACTTCCTCCGGTCCCGAAAGCGGCGTGGCCGAACGCCTGAGCACATCGATCACTTCGTTCACCGCGGCTTCGAGGCCCTGCACGAGTTCCACCGGATTCGCGCCGTCCGCGAGACATTCGAGCCCTTGCTGCACGAGCGCATCGGCGAGAACAGTGGCCGTGGTCGTGCCGTCTCCGGCCACGTCGTTGGTCTGCTTCGACACTTCCCGCACGACCTGCGCGCCGATATTCTCGAACGGGTCTTCCAGCTCGATCTCGCTCGCGATGCTCACGCCGTCGCGCGAGATGATAGGCGAGCCGATCGGCCGGTCGATGATCGCGTTCATGCCCTTCGGCCCGAGCGTTCCGCGCACCGCCCGCGCGAGCTTGCCCACGCCCCGGCCAAGCGCCGCGCGCGCTTCTTCGTCATGCAACATGATGTTCGGCATCGTGTGCTCCTGTCTCCGGTTTATGTTCGTTCACGCCTGTTTGCACTGCACCGTCGATGCATCGCGCATGCGCGGGTAGAAGCGCACCGGTTTCTCTTCGAGCGCGTGCGCGCCTTCGTCATAGCGCGCCGCGAGCAGGCCGCGGCACAACGCGCTGTTGAATTCGGCATTGACGCCCACGCGCCGCGACTCGCGCAGATATGCGCCGAGCGTCGCGGGATCGAGCGCCACGCCGCGTGTGTCGACGAATGCGGGTTGCATTTCGTCCACTGCGCTCCCGCATACATGACGACGCTCCATGTAACGCGCGACCAGACGCGCACGTTCGGGCTCGCCGGCAAGCGAGGCAAGTGACGCAAGCTCACCGATCGTCAGCCGGACGAGCGCATCCGCCTCGTGCCCGCTCGCGAGCAGATGCGCGAGCAGCGCCTCCTGTCTGCGCTGGAACGCCTTGACGAGAAACGTCTGACGCACGGCGTCGAGATCGTCGTTCGCCGCATCGCCGAATGCCTGCCGGAACGACAGGTTCTCCGCCATGCCGCGATTGATCTCGTTCGCGTACATGTGCTCGCCGAGCGTGACGCCGATGCGCGTGACCCACGGCAAACCCGCGATCGCCGCGCGCATGTCCGCCGCCATCAGATACGCGAAGTTGGCGGCGCACCAGTACGTCGGAAGTCGAAAGGCGACTGTCACGCCGCCGTCGGCATCGACCTCGACGGACGTGACGAAGTTAAGCTCCGTCACCGACTCGTCGAGTTCCGGATCGATGACGGATGCGAGCCGCTCCCATACTTGCGCCGCGCGTGCGCTCGCGGCGCTCATGCGTGCGCCACCGCGGCAGCCGGCGTTTCTTCGAGCAGCTTCTTCTGCGCCTCGATATCGATGCCATAGAGACGCGCCGCATTCAGCCCGAGAATTTTCTTCTTCGTCTCCAGCGACAGTTTCACGCCCGTTTCCTTGCTGACCGATTCCGGCAGTTCGAAGGCCATGAACTTTTCGATGAGCCACTTGGGCGACCAGATCGCGTAGTCGCTGCCGTAGAGAATGCGGTCTTCGCCGATCCAGAACAGCAGCTCCGAAATCACATGCGCGAAATATTCCGGCCGCGTGTGGATGAACGGCAGCACGACGGCGAGGCCGCCATAGACGTTCGTCTCCTGCGTGGCGATCCAGCAGAAATCGTCCAGACGAGGCAAGCCGCAATGCTCGACGATGAAGTTCAGGTTCTGAAAGCTCGTCGCCACGTCGTCGATATCGGCGACATCGAAGGCATCGCGATTGAGCGGCAGAATCGTCGGCCCCTTGTGGACGTGAATGTTCTTGATGCCCAGTTTCTCGCAGCGTTCGAGGAACCGGTACGCGCCCGGATCGGACAGCTTGTAGCCTTTGCTGTCGCCGCGCCATTCGGCCGTGTATAGCTTCACGCCCTGAATCTTGTATAGCTGCGATAGCTCGTCGAGACGTTCGAGTCCGGCCTCGCCATCACGCGGATCGAACGCGCCATTCACGATAAAGCGGTTCGGATACTTCTTCTTCACCACGTAATTCGCTTCAGTGGTGTTGAAGCCGTTCTTATAGAAGTCGGTCAGGTAGGTCGGCTGGCAGATCGCCATGTCGTCATAGCCTTTGACGAAGAGATCTTCGTACATGACCTCTTCGCCGTACTGGTCGAACTTCTCCTTCGGCCACAGGTATTCCTGCGGGCTCAGGTTCTTGTGATACGCATAGAAGCAGTCGATGAACTGCTGACCGTGCACGTTCTTCACGTTCGCCTTGCTGCCGTCCCATAGATGAACGTGCCCGTCGATGATGAAAATATCCTCGCCGTCCTGGGTTCTGAACATGTTGGTGTCTCCGTGGGGTTGTCGCTCGCGGGCGCACCCGCGAGTGTTTTCATTCGTAGGCCATTGCGTCTTCCATGTTGCCGAACAGCACGACGGTATCGTCGTCGATCATCACCATGCGGCCGTAATGAGTCGAGGTCGATATTTCAAACAGATGAGGCGTCATCTCGCGGCCCAGCACGTCGCTGATTTCGCCCATCTTGAACTCGATCTTTCCCTGTCCGTCGATGCGGATCATCGCGGGCAGATAAGTCACCGTGATGCCCGGCTTGGTCGCCATGAGCTCGGCGATCGCGCGCGCCTCGACGCTGTCGTTCATCGTGACGCCGCACTGATGCGAGATGGTCTGGTCGAAGCGAAGATCCTTTATCGACTTGAAGATGTTGTCGGTATGCACTGACATGAGCTGCTCCTGTTCGCGGTGGATTCAGACGGTCATCGGGATTCAGGCCTCGATCGCGAGCGAAAACGGAATGCCGATTTCCTTCGCGATCAGTTGCGCACGTTCGACCGAACTGCTCAGCGCCTCGTTGAACTGCGCCGCCTTCGCGTGCGGAATGGACCAGATCGGCTGGAGATGCTTCGCCGCGTCGGCCGCGAGCGCGCCATGCTTGTCGAGCCATGCGCTGAAGAGCGCGCGGTTCGCGTCGCCATGCGCGGGATCGTTCGCGAGCATGTGAAACAACTCGACCGCGTTGGCGAGGTTGCGCTCGTAGTCGCCTTCGGCGGCGGACACCACGGTGGGCGTCACGAAGTCGTTCTGCGCGGCGGCGACCTGCATGATGAAGCCGCTGCGGAACAGGTCGCCCACGAGCGGTTCGAACACCGCGTTCACCGCGAAATACTTTTCGAGGTAATCGGTCGCGCCGCCGATGGTTTCGATCGCGAGGCGCGTGCCCTGCCAGAGCGGATCGTTCAACCAGTGCTGCTTGCCCGAGTCGAGGTCGAAGCCCGGCAGATCCAAAGCAATCTCGCCGAGATACAGCGTGAGGTCCTGAGCGAAGCGCAGCTTGTACGAGGCGTTGGTCAGGATCGCGCTGTTGATCATCTGCGTGTAGCCGTAGCGCTGCGCGTGCATGGTCGCGGTGCCGAGGCCGAACTCGGCGTGCTTGTATGCGCCGAGATGTTGTTCGAGCACCTTCACCCAGGTCTTGTCGAAACGCTTGACCGCGCCCGAGCGCCGCGCATTGCCGATCGCATTCGTAATCATCCCGACGATAGTCGATTGCCGCTGATAGTGCGTGCGCTCCCACTCTTCATCGACCGCGCGGAACTTGTGCCAGTCCGAGCATTTCGCGGCGGTCCACGTTTCGGAATAGGTCGGCGTGCCGTCGGCGAATTGCAGAATCCAGTCCTGAATCAGATAGCGCTTCGGGTCCGGCTGCACGTCGACGGTCATGTCCTCGTAATGGCTTGCCTTGCGTCCTTTCGGTTCGAAATAGTTGTACTTGCGGCTGTCCCAGCCCGCGAACTGCGCCGCGCCCGCAGCGCCCGACTTAAGCGGCGATGACTGCTCCGTCGACGTACTCATGTCATGTCTCCTTGGCTACGCTTGATGCTCCGATTTGGGGATATCAGGGCGACGGGCCATCATCGGACCGCCTGCGTGAACTTGTCGAAATACAGCCGTTCCGGTTCCACGCCGGCCATTTGCAGCACCGGAATCACGGCGTCGATCATCGCCGTGGGACCGCACGTGTAGGCGTCGATATCGCCCGAGAGCGCATCGTCGCGCAACACGCGGCCCACGACTTCGTGGATGAAGCCCGCCTCGCCCGTCCAGTCGTCGCCGGGTTCGGCATTCGAGAGCGCCGGAATGAAGCGGAAGTCCGGCAGCTTGTCCGCGAGGTCCGCGAACTCGTCGAGATAGAACAGATCGCGGCGGGTGCGCGCGCCGTAGAAGAAACGCACGGGCCGCGCTTCGCCGCTTGCGACGTGATCCTGCAGAATCGACCACAGCGGCGACATGCCCGAGCCGCCGCCCACCAGCACCATCGGGCCGGGCTGATCCTCGCGTCTAAAACACGTGCCGTATGGACCTTTCGCGATCATCCGGTCGCCGGGCTTGAGGCCTTCGTCGAGCCTCGATGAGAACGCGCCGTTCGGATACTTCTTGATGATGAAGCTCAAGCGCCGTTCGCCATCGGGCGGATTGGCCATCGAGAAAGAGCGCGTGATGCCGGCGGACGGAATCGTCAGATCGACATACTGGCCCGCCCAGAAACGCAACGGCCGGCTTAAGTGCACTTCGAGCAGACGGATGTCGTGCGTGAGCGCGGTGATGCTCGTGACGGTCGCGTCGTATTCGGCGACGGGTATCGAGCGGCGCATCAGGTCTTCGTCGTAGTTGAGCAACTCGACGATGAGATCGCTATAAGCCAGCGTCCTGCACAGCAACACGTGACCCGACTCTTTCTCGTAGTCGGGCAGCGCGAAGGTCGAGTACTTCTTCATCTCGACATCGCCTTCGACGAGCAGCGACTTGCAACTGCTGCACTGCCCTTCCTTGCATCCGTGCATGACGGCGATACCTTGCCGGAACGCCGCCTCCAGCACGGTTTCGCCTTCCGCGACGGACATCTCGACGCCGACCGGCTCGAAGCGGACCGTGTGCATCGCGGGCTCATCGCCGGCTTTCTGCGAAACGCTCATACGCTCCTCCATCGTGTCGCGCCCCGGCGCGTTCAAACGCGCCGGATCGCTGGCCCGCTTCAGTTCACCGGATTGATCTTGAAGCCCGCGCGATACTCCGCGATGTGCTTCTCGCGCTGCTCCGGCGTCATCTCGCGTATCAGCACGATCGGACTCTGGATCGTGTGGCCGCGCACGTCGTCGAGCGTCCACATGTCGCGGTTGTCGAAGCGCAGATGTGGCTGAGGCACGAGCGTCTTGCCGTCGCTGCGCACGAAGCCGAGATCCTTGATGCAATCGGCGAGATCCCAGCCGTGATAGACCTCTTCCCATTCGCGACGTCCGCTGAAGCGGCCCATCGCGGGCGTCGGGCGGCCTTCGTATTCCGATGCGAACGCCACCTTGTGCGTCCAGCGGCACAGTTCCGAGCAATACGTATAGAGCTTGCCTTCGACTTCATCGACGCAGAAGTCCTCGCGAATCAGGCACGGCACGAGGCAACTCCAGCAACGATGCGGATAGACGTAGCCGTTCTCCTGATCGAACAGCATGTTGGTCTGTCCAGGTGTGCTCTTCTTCGCGTACCACTTCCAGTAGTCGCCGAATTCCGCATACCAGCCCGGATACTTGTGCTCGAACCACTCGAAGTCCTTCTCCGTCTGCGCCTCGATGCGCCAGAAGTTCACCGGCCAGCCGACCGAGAAGAACTGCGCGACCTTATGCACATAGTTCTTCTTGACGAGGCGATCCCACGCGGCGGCCACATCGTCGTGATGAATCTTGATGCCGTACTTTTCGAGCGGCAGCATGTAGGTGCGGTAATAGTCCTCGTAGATCCACCTGTGCCACAACTCCGCATACGACTCTTTCTTCTTGTCGCGGTCCGTCGTGCCATATTCGATGAACGTGCCGATAGCCGCATCGACAATCGCGTGGTTCTGCCAGAACGCGTAACGCAGATCGCGTTCGAGCAGCAGATGATTGTCGGGATCGTTGATGACCGACATCATCAGCGAGTGGCCGTTGCCGATGTGACGGCTTTCGTCCGACTGCACGGAGAGAAACACGGTCGGCAACGCATAGTCGCCGTTGCGCGCGGCCTCCGAGGGCATCGCGACGAACAGCGTGTTGGTGAAGGCCGTTTCCGCGACCACTTGCAGGAACACGTTGGCGGCCGTCACGGCGTCGCCGGTCAGGAAGCCTTCCGCGAACTGACGGCCGATGGTCGTTGCATAGCACTTGCCGAACGCGGCCTCGGTAATATCGAAGCCCGCCGGATCGATGTAGTTCTCCATGTACCACTTCTTCAGATTCATCTGGATCGTCGAGTGACGGAACTCGTCGACCATCTGCATCGTGAAGCCGGTGCGCAGTTCTTCTCCGGGCGCGAGACGGCCGAGCATCGCCATCGAGCGCGCGGCCGAGATTTCCGGGAACGGAATGATCGCGAGGAACAGCTTCATCCACTCGACCCAGCGCGGCTCGACATTGCGGAACATGTCGCCACGCAGCGCCGCGTCGAGCGCGCCGTAGACGCGGTTGTCCTTCTCCTCCTGCATCGGGAAATACGAGCGCAGCACCTGCTTCATCGGATCGCGCGGCGCCTTGCTGATCTTGTAATCGGTCGGGAAGGTCATCGCTTCCTGAACGTAACTGGGTGTCCAGCCGAGATCGGCGACGCGTTTTGCCGCCTCGCCGATACTGATGCCTCGCTGGGACGTGATCTTGTTGAGCGTTAATGCTTCTGACATCGAGCTCTCCTTGTCCGGTTACAGGGGAACCGGCGGCTCGGGCCGCGGGTCCTGGATCACCATCGATTGCGCCGTTTGCATCGGCACGGCCCCGTTAAGAGCGACAAGCGTGCCATCCGCGAGCGGGCCGTGTTTCATCAAGGCGCGGCGCGCTTCTGTCGTGGAACGCGACGCCCGCGCTTCTTCCGGTGTCCCGAATTGCGACATCGCTCAATGCTCGACGATGATCTTGCCCGCGCTCGCCGTCGCGGCGTCCGCCACCGGCTGACCCTGCGCGATGAAGCGCGCGGCGAGTATCAGCGCGCCCATCGCGAAGTCGCGGCCATGCGCGGCGATCATGTCGTCGGACAGCGCGCCGAGCCGTTCGAAAAACTGTTCCTTCGAGGGTGCATCGGTCGTCATCTCCATCTCCCTTGGCGGATTTGAATGCGGGCTATTGCGAACCTGCGATGCGGAACAACGCGTGCGGCAAATACACGAGCGCGATCTCGCCGGCTTCGGTGCCGTAGGCGAGGCGTCCGCCGTCGGGCGCCCACGCGAGCGCGGATACCGGCGCGCCGCCGTTGGCCCTGACGAACAGCACGTCGGCGCCGCCGGGCTGACACAGCAGCACCGCGCCGCTGTGATAGCCGAGCGCGATCAGCGACAACGACGGATGACACGCGACGAGGCTCACCGGCGCGCTGCCCGCGACGCCGCATTCGCGCGGACGGTCTTGCGCGCCGGGCGGATCGAAGCGCCAGCACACCGCGCGCGGTCCGCCGTTCGTGACGAGCACGCGGCCGTCCGCTGCGAACGACAGCGAGCCGGGCTGCAGCGGATAGCCGCCGAGTTCGATGTCGTCGCCGTCGGGCAAGCGCCAGCCGTGCAGCGCGTTGCCTTCCATGCCGCTCACGAGGTATCGGCCATCGGGACTCCAGGCGAGCGCGCGCGGCAAGCCGGGGCACGCGAGCAACCGCGACGTGGCGGCGCGCGTGTCCCACAGCGTGACGCCGCCGGCATGGGCGATAGCGAGTTGCTGGCCGGACGGCGAGAACATCAGCGCGGTCGATGAAGCCGGCAGCGTCAGTTCGTTTTCCATCGCGCCGATCAGACGCACGAGCCGGCCGCTCGCATAGGCGCGCAGGCCCGCGCGCGACGTGGCGACGTGATCGATCCATCGTCCGGGCGCGGTGGCGAGCACGCGCGCGTTGCCTTCGATGTCCACCTGCACGAGCCGGCCGTCGTCGCCCGCGCTCAGGAAGCCGCCATCGGGATCGGCGGCGAGGCCGAGGCTCACGCCGTCGTGCACGGGAAAGCGCGCCAGCGGCGGCGGCGGCGCGGTGGCCTTGATCAGTTCGACGCCGCGTGTCTCGTGCGGCTTGAGTCGCGGACCGCCTTCCCATTTGCCGGGCGCGAGCACCAGCGTGCCGTCGCCGAGCGTCAGTCCCGCGTGGCTGCCATCGGCATTCCACGTCGCGGCCGTCACGCACGCCTCGGCCGTCCAGCTCGCGCCGAGCAACTCGACGAGCGGCGTGGGCGCGTTCACGCGTCGGCCTCGCAATGTCTGACGCTTGCGCGAAGCGCGTGCCCGTCGAGGCTTCTGCCGATGAACACGAGCCGGCTATCGCGCGTCTCGTCGCGTTCCCACGGACGATCGAAAGCTGTGTCGATGCTCATGTGGACGCCATGAAAAACGAGCCTACGCTCCGAGCCCGCGATATCGACGATGCCCTTCATGCGCAGCAGATCCTGTCCCTGTTCGGCGACGAGTTGCGCGAGCCACGACAGAAAGCGCGTGCGCTCCAGCGGCCGTCGAACCTGCACCGACACGCACTGGATGCCGTGAGTGTGCTGAGCCGCGCTCACGAGTTCATGCGGCGAAGCGTGCACACGCCGATACGTCGGTCCCGATGTGCCTTGATCCTCGCGCGGTGCGGGCAGTGTGAGGCGCTTCGCATCGAACGCGCCGCGCCCGAACAGCGTCGCGATGGGCACGTCGCAGCGCTCGGTGCGCGTCAGCTCGGCGAGCGGATTGATCGCGCGAATCGCCGCTTCGACGCGCGCGATGCACGCTTGGTCGGCGAGATCGGTCTTGTTGAGGAGAATCGCGTCCGCCTGCGCGATCTGCGCGGCGGCCTCGCGGCTCGCGGCGAGGCTCGTCGAGAGATGGCGCGCATCGGCCACGCAGATCACGCTGTCGATCTCGGTGCGCTGACGAATCGCATCGTCGACGATGAAGGTCTGAACGACGGGCGCCGGATCGGCGAGACCGGACATCTCGATCAGAATGCCGTCGAAACCGTCCTTGCGCCGCATGAGTCCGGAGACCACGCGAATCAGGTCGCCGCGAACCTTGCAGCAGATGCAGCCGTTGTTCAGCTCGACGACTTCGTCCTCCGCGCCGACGACGAGCGCGCCGTCGATGCCCAGTTCGCCGTACTCGTTGACGATGACCGCATAGCGCAGCCCGTGCCGCTCGCGCAGAACGCGATTGAGCAGCGTGGTCTTGCCCGCGCCGAGAAAGCCCGTCAGCACCGTCACGGGAATGCGCGTCATCGCGGATCGCGGTCGCGCGCCGTGCGCGTCGCCGCCTCCACGTTCGCCAGCGCCGCCTCCAGCCGCGCGCGCTCTTCCTCCAGCGCGCTCAAGCACCGGTCCGCTTCCCAAAGCCGATCGCGCAGCATCTCGATGCGCAACAACTGCTGCGACGTGCGCGCCTCGGGCCGGCTCGCGGCCAGCGCGCTTTCGAGTTCGATCTCGACGCCCGCGAAGCGGCTCTTGCCCCGCAGATGCTCCGAATTGATCCGCGTGAGTTCGATCACGAGCCGGACGCGCTCCGAGATGGGCGTGGGGTGGCCCTGCGCGGTCATGGCGTTCTCCGCTGAAAGACTGCCGTGGCCGGCCTCGTGTGTCGCGAGGCCGGCCGGTCGTTACGGAATGAGGACCGCGCGTCCCTTTATCTTGCCGTGATGCAGATCGCGGAGCGCCTGATTCGCATCGCTCAGGCGATACTCGCGCGTCGCCAGATGCACGAGTCCGCGATCGGCCAGCGCCATCAGTTCGACCAGTTCGGGATACGTGCCGACCAGATTGCCGACGATGGTCTTTTCGCTCGTGATCATGTCGATGGTCGGAATCTCGATCTTCCCGCCATAGCCGACGATGTAATAGAAGCCCGCGTTGCGCGTCATCGCGAGACCCTGCGCGATTGCATTGCCCTCGCCGACGAAATCGATCACGGCTTCGGCGCCGTTGCCGTGCGTGAGTTCGAGCACACGCTCGACGGCGTCGTCGCCGCCCTGCACCGTGTGATGCGCGCCGCATTCCTTCGCGAGCGCAAGCGCGGTCTCCGATCGATCGACGACGATGACCTCCGCCGCGCACAACGCGTTCAGTACCTGAATGCCGATATGGCCGAGACCGCCCGCGCCGATCACGACGGCGAACTGCCCCGGCAATAGATGGCGCGACGCCTTCTTCGCGGCGCGATACGCGGTGAGGCCCGCGTCGGTGTAAGGCGCGACGTCCTTGGGCGCGAGCGTGGACGGCAGCCGGATCAGCGAGCGTTCGCCGGTCGCGAGATATTCCGCATAGCCGCCGTTCGCGTTGATGCCGGGAAAGCGGCTCTCGGTGGCGTGCATGTCGTCGCCGCGACGGCACGCGAGGCAGTGGCCGCTCGTGACGAGCGGATGACAGATCACCGGATCGCCCACCTTGACGCTTTCGACGCCGCGTCCGACGGCCTCGACCCAGCCGGCGTTCTCGTGACCCATGATGTAGGGCAGCGCGATATCCACCTTGCTGCGCCAGATCCCCTCGACGATATGCAGATCGGTCCGGCACACGCCCGCGCCGCCAATGCGGACGATCACATCGTCGGGGCGCGAGATCTCGGGTGTCAGGACGTCTTGATAGCGGACGAACTCGTCGCGGGACAACGTTTCGTCGTACTCATGCAGCACGGCAGCCTTCACGTTATGTCTCCTTGGTCGTTATCGTCGAGGCGATGAATTACGTCGCCTGGCGCGCGATGCGCCGGGATAAGAGCAAGGACTACGCCAATCGAGAGCCGCGCGAGACAGCGCGTGAGTCGGTGTGATGGTGCGGGAACGGCTTTGCGCCGATGGACGCACTCGGCGGGAAGGTCTGTCGCAAAATCGGACACCCTGCCGAGTCCTGTCCTATGACGGTGTCGCAACTTGCGACATGCGCGCGTCGCGCTTGCAACGATCAGTAATCGAAGCGAAATCGATCGTTGCAGCGCACAACGTCTAAAGGCCCACGCAGACACTCATGCACGGGCCGTCGTCTTCAGCAAACGTTATTGGCCAGCCGCCGGCGACACTACGCTCGGCGTCGCCAGCGTGTTGTTGCTCGGCGGCGCGGGGGTGTCGGACTTCGTGGCATTGCTGCTAGGCAAGCCCGAATTCGGCTTGGCCATGCCGCTTTGCGAGTTCGTGGTGCCCGGCGTGCCGTAGCCGCCCGTCGCACCGTTTACCTGATTCGCTGGACTGGCGGTGCTGCCGGTGGAACCGCCGCCGTTCGCGCCTCCGGCCGCCTGCGCGTAAGCGCCGCCCGACAATGCCACAGCGGCGACAGCCGCGATTAATGTGCCGATTGCCTTATTCATGATCTGTCCCTCCTTGATCGGACTGAAATTAGGACACAGACGTTTTCGTCTGCCCGATCATGAGAGGCGCAATGACCGTGCCGCGTCCAGACGCGTGAAATTCCGACCGCGTTTCACAGCGCTTTCGAACGCCATACGATTCGCGCATTGATAAGGTATGCGATTCAATCTCCGCGACATCAAGACGACTTCGGCCATCTATAGCCGAGCACCGAATCGACGGGATAGGCCAACTCGCGAACCTCGTCCAGCTGGTTCCCGCCGAAGAGATAAACCGACTCGGCGTCGTGGCGAAGATAGAACCCGACATGCCCTTTCCAGCTCGCGGGATCGTCGCGAGTCAGAACGGCGACGCAGCCGTAGGCCGGACTTTCGAGCGCGATGCCCCAGTCGAGCCACGACCGCGCCAATGCCGATCCCGTGCCGCGAACTCCGACGCTCGCGAGGCACCAGTTGATGAACGAGGAGCACCACGAAATCTTGTCGTCATAGCCGACGAGATCGGTCTCGTCGTTGTATTCCACGATGCGTGGATTCGTCTCGCCGACCGGAAAACGTCTGATGCCGCGTTCGGCGATTGCCGCCGGCATCCAGGCGGGTGCGGCGGCGCTATCGCTTGTAAACAAGGTCATTCGCTTTGGACGCTCGATTATGGAGTCCGCGAAATTATCGCCGATTCGAGCGCGTCTATTTCAAGCCCCCGACGATACGTTGCATCTCGTCTTCGCCGAACGCGCGCATCGTCGTCGAGCGGACGTTGCCGAGGCCGCCGAGCGCGAGGCCGAGGCGGGTCGCGGTTTCATCGTCGGGCGAATCGAACGAGACGACCAGATCGTAGGTGCCGAGTGTCCAGTGCATCGTGCCGATGGTCGCGCCCATCGCCTTGCTGGTCTCGCGGAATGCGCGTGCACGATTGACCGTGTCCTTCGCGGTGCGCACGCCCTGATCGGTCCAGTTGAGCAGCATGATGTAGGTAGCCATGGTGTCCTCATCAAGTGAAAGTGAAGCGGCCGCACGCATGCATGCCGCGCCGCCGTCCGCGTTGGACGAACGACGCGTTCACGGCGCGCGCCGCGTTTTCTATGCGTGCATAAAGAGGCAGAGAGGAAGGACGACAAGGCGGCAATCGCGCATGGAAACGAGCGCTTGCGCTTGAACAGGCCGCGGATGAATATCGCCCGGATTCGCGTTGCGCGCCGCGTCGGGCGCTTTGCAAGTGCCACGCATTTTCGGGTTGACTGCCTGCAAAAGTATAGGCGACGCCGGACGTTAACAAGGCGCTTTCAGCGCCAGATCACATCGGCTTCGAAAACAAAAAAGCCCCGTCGAAAATACCAACGGGGCTCATCGGCTTCGACTACGAAACGCACTTACTTGCAGTGACGTTCCCAGTGATGATGCACGTGGACCTTGTGGCAGACCGGTGCGTGATGATGCGAGTTAGCGAAAGCCGGAGCGACGGAAAAAAATGCCATACCAGCGGCAAACACGGCAATAACAGCCTTTTTCATAGGAGGATTCGTTATCTTAAAAATGGAGAGATCGGATGCTAACAGCGCGAGCTTACGGAGACCTTCACGCGAAGTACGCTGAAGCGTCATCGCTTCGCGTTGAGTCTTCGCCACAGCGTCGTCTTGCTGATGCCAAGCGCCTTGCAGACGGCATCCCTATCCCCGCCGAACGCGGCGAGCGACGCACGAACCTGATCGGCTTCCACCGAACGGCTCAGGTCGCGAAGAGACAGATCCGCGCTGGCTTCCGGCTCGACGTCGAACAGTTCGGGCGCGATCGCTTCGAGTTCGTCCAGCGTCAGCGCGACGGGCGCATCTTTATCGGATAGCTCCACGCCGATGCGCTCGACGATGTTCTGCAACTCGCGAACATTGCCGGGCCACGGATACCGGCGCAGCGCCGGTTCCAGCGGCGCGAGCACGCGCGCCGCCGCCTCTCGGTCGGCCACGCGCGAAGCCAGCGCCTTGTCGCGTCTCGTGGCCTGCATGAGCAGCGCCGTCGCGAGCGGCAGGACATCGCTCTCTCGCGCGCGCAACGGCGGCAACGCGACGCTCAAAATATTGATGCGATAAAAAAGATCGGCGCGAAACGAGCCGTCGTCGACACCCTCCGCGAGCGTGCGATGCGTCGCCGCGATCACGCGAATATCGACGCGCGTCGGCTCCGTCGATCCGAGGCGTATCACTTCCCGCTCCTGCAGCACGCGCAACAGGCGGCTTTGCAGCGACGGCGGCATCTCGCCGATTTCATCGAGAAACAGCGTTCCGCGATGCGCCGCCTCGATCAACCCGGCCTTGCCGCCCTTGCGCGCGCCGGTGAACGCGCCTTCCTCGTAGCCGAAGAGTTCGCTTTCCAGCAGCGCTTCGGGAAAGGCGCCGCAGTTCATCGCGACGAACGGAAAGTCCTTGCGGCGGCTCAGGCGATGCATGCTTTGCGCGACCATTTCCTTGCCCGTGCCGCTTTCGCCGAGGATCAACACCGTCGCGTCGGATTTCGCGTAACGGCGCACGAGCGAGCGCACGCGCTCGATCGATTCCGACTCGCCGACGACATCCTCCAGCCGATAGCGCGCGACGAATTCCTGCGCGCCCTTGCGCGAGCGCAAGGTCCGGTCGAGCCGCTCGACCGCACGCGATTCCTGAAACGTGAAGATCGTGCCGCCCGATGCGCCGTCGCTCGCGAGCGGTCCGCGATGGATCGCGTAGCTCACGCCGCGCAGCGCGCCGAACACGTCGCCGTCGGCGGCGGGCAGGACGCCATCGAGTTCGGGAGCGACATCGAGCAGCGCCTGGCCGACCGCGCGCGATGCGTCCGCGATGCCGAGCGCGGCGGCCAGCCGGCGATTGATCGCTTCGATGCGGCCGAGCGCATCGACGGCGACGACGCCATCGCGAAGATGCTGCAGAAGATTGTCGAGACGATTGCGCCGCGCGACTTCCCGGCGCATCGCCTGGGCGACTTCGAGCGCGGTCTCGAACGCGGCGACGACCGACGCGCGCGAATACAGAAACACCGCGCTCATGCCCGCTTCGGCCGCGAGATCGGCGACGAGGCCGGGACCGACCACGACATCGACGCCGCGATCGCGCAGATCCAGCACGAGGTTTTCGGCGTCCTGCGCCGAGCGATACGACTCGCAGATCACGTCGATGCCGTATGCCGCGAGGAACCGGCGTATCTCCGCGGGCGTGTCGCCGTGCGTGACGAGCGCGACGCTTGCGCCCTCGCGCCGCGCCTTCGTGAGCGCGTGCATCACGTCGAAACCCGTCGGGCTGATGACGACGACTGGCACCGACACGCGGCTCTTCAGATAAGCGCCATTGGAGCCGCCCGCCACGACGACATCGGGCCGGCCGTCGCGCGCGGATTCGATGCTGTTCGCGGCGTCCTCGAAGCCGAGCGACACGACGTCGAGTTCGGCGCGCCCGGCGTACGCGTCGGCGAGGTCGATGAACAAATCTCTGAGCCGGCTGATGCCGACCGCCCAGATGCGCGGACGGGACGCTGTTTCGGTTTGCATGATGGTCGATGCGCAAGGACATGGCGGAGAGAAATCCAGTATGCAGCACGGATTTCAGCTTCGAAACGGGAAATTTCACTCGTGAAAAGCGTCGTCATCGAGGCGGTTGGAAAAATCTCTAAAAATCAATCGCTTATGAAAATCGCGGACGCTGGCAAGGTAGTTGCTTTTAAAGGCGGACTTTTTCAGGAGACAACCGTGAGTTCCGAAATCCACTCCGCACAGACCGCCGGCGCGCGGTTCCGCCAGGCCGTCCGGGAGGAATCCCCGCTGCAGGTCGTCGGCGCGATCACCGCGTATGCCGCGAAGATGGCCGAAGCCGTCGGTTTCAAGGCGCTCTATCTGTCCGGCGGCGGCGTGGCCGCGAATTCGCTCGGCATGCCCGACCTCGGCATCAGCACGATGGAAGACGTGCTGATCGACGCGCGCCGCATCACCGACGCGTCCTCGCTGCCGCTGATGGTCGATATCGACACCGGCTGGGGCGGCGCCTTCAACATCGCGCGCACGGTCCGCTCGTTCATCAAGGCGGGCGTCGCCGCCGTGCATATCGAGGATCAGGTCGGGCAGAAGCGCTGCGGACATCGGCCGGGCAAGGAAGTCGTGCCGAAGGGCGAGATGGTCGATCGCGTGAAGGCCGCCGTCGACGCGCGCACCGACGACTCGTTCGTCATCATGGCGCGCACCGACGCGGCCGCCGCCGAAGGCATCGACGCGGCGATCGAGCGCGCCATCGCGTATGTCGAAGCGGGCGCCGACATGATCTTCCCCGAAGCGATGAAGTCGCTCGACGACTATCGCCGCTTCAAGGCCGCCGTGCGCGTGCCGATCCTCGCGAATCTGACCGAGTTCGGCTCGACGCCCTTGTTCACCGTCGATGAGCTGAAGGACGCGAACGTCGATATCGCGCTGTACTGCTGCGGCGCGTATCGTGCGATGAACGCGGCCGCGCTCAACTTCTACGAAACCGTGAAGCGCGACGGCACGCAAAAGGCCGCCGTCGAAACGATGCAGACGCGCGCCGATCTGTACAAATACCTCGGCTATCACGCCTACGAGGACAAACTCGATCAGCTTTTTGCGGCAAAGAAATAACTTTTGAAGGAGACGAATCGATGAGCGAAGCAGACAACAACACCGCAACCGGCGCATTCAAGCCGAAGAAATCCGTCGCGCTGTCGGGCGTGACGGCTGGCAATACCGCGCTGTGCACGGTCGGCAAGACGGGCAACGATTTGCACTATCGCGGCTACGACATTCTCGATGTCGCCACGACTTCCGAGTTCGAAGAAATCGCGCACTTGCTCGTGCATGGCAAGCTGCCGAATGCCGCCGAACTCAAAGCGTACAAGACGAAGCTGAAGGCGTTGCGCGGACTGCCCGCGAACCTGAAGGCCGCGCTCGAATGGATTCCGGCCTCCGCGCATCCGATGGACGTGATGCGCACCGGCGTCTCCGTGCTCGGCACGATCCTGCCGGAGAAGGAAGACCACAACGTGCCGGGCGCGAAAGATATCGCCGACAAATTGATGGCCTCGTTCGGCTCGATGCTGCTGTACTGGTATCACTATTCGCACAATGGCCGCCGTATCGAAGTCGAAACCGATGACGATTCCATCGGCGGGCACTTCCTGCATTTGCTGCATGGCGTCGCGCCGTCGAAAGCGTGGGTCGATGCGATGCACATCTCGCTCAATCTCTACGCCGA